>DAIQNR010000003.1:0-142161 GCA_036788295.1 Myxococcota bacterium | reverse complement strand
TCGGTCCGCCGCCGGACGGCCAAGAACGCAGGATCCTTCGCCTGGAGGCGCCGTTTTGACCCGTTCGGTGCTCTAGCAGCACCTATCGGCCTAACTCGCAGCTCGACCTCATAAAGGTCGCGGTCTTCCATCCTCGCTCTACGGGCGCCCGGATGGTCCCTCAAACGGCGCTTCGCCGGCAGAGCGCGTAGGCGAAGACGTCGTCGCCCACTTGGACGGCGGCGGCCGCAACAAGCCCGGCAACGAGCCCGTCATTGGCCCATCGAAGGGCGCGGGAGCGGCGGCGCGGGCCGCCTTGACCGGCCGGCCTGCGGCGGGGGATGGGTGCGCGGTGGACAGCACGACCCGGGCCCTGGTTGGGCTCGCCCTCGCCGAGGACTTGGGCCCCGGCGACCTCAGCTCCTCCGCCCTCCCCGACTCGCTTCGGGGGTCGGCGAAGCTGCTCGCGAAGAGCCCGCTCGTGCTCGCCGGCCTCGACGTGTTCGAGGAGGTGTTTCGGCAGCTCGATGCCGGGATCGACGTCGCCCGGGCCAGGGAAGACGGTGACGCGCTCGAGCCGGGCACCGTCGCCGCGACCGTATCCGGGCCGCTCCGCCGCATCCTCGAAGGCGAGCGCACCGCGCTCAACTTCGTGCAGCGGCTGTCGGGGGTCGCGACGCTCGCCCGGGCGGCCGCCCGCGCGGTCGAGGGCTCAGGGGCGGTCGTGGTGGACACCCGAAAGACCACCCCGGGCATGCGCAGCCTCGAGAAGGCCGCGGTCGCCGCCGGCGGCGCGAAGAACCACCGCTTCGGCCTCTTCGACGGGGTGCTCATGAAAGACAACCACATCGACGCGCTCGGCGGGGTGGGCTTGGCCGTCGCCGCCGCCCGGCGGGTCGCCCACCACCTGGTGCGGGTCGAGTGCGAGGTCCGAACGCTCGACGAGCTCGAAGCGGCGCTCGACGCCGGAGCCGACGTGGTCCTGCTCGACAACATGGATCTCGAGCAGCTGCGGGCCGCGGTGGCGCGGCGGGCGGCCCGGGGCTCGACCGCCTTGCTCGAAGCGTCGGGCAATGTCACGCTCGAGCGGCTGCCCGAGATCGCGAGAACCGGGGTGGATCTCATCTCGATGGGCGCGCTCACCCACAGCGCGCCCTCCGCCGATCTATCCCTCAAGGTGCTCCCGGCGTGAGATTCGAGATCGAGCGGCACGCGGTGCTCGAGAGCACGAGCGACCGGGCGCTCGAGCTTGCAAAGGACCCGACGAGGAGCCGAGTCGCGGTGCTCGCCGACCGCCAGACCGGGGGCCGGGGCCAGCGCGGGGCCGCGTGGCTGTCCCCCGAAGAGGGCCTGTTCGCGAGCCTGCTGCTTCGCCCTACCCTCCCGCCGGACCGCGCCCGGTTCTTGACCCTGGCCGCCGGGGTAGCGCTCTTCGACGCGGTCGAGGAGACGCTCGCCGCCGGGGGCCCGCCGCGAACCGGGCTCAAATGGCCGAACGACCTGCTCGCCTCCGGCGACGGGGCGAAGATCGGCGGCCTGCTCGTCGAGGCCGCAGCCGACCCCGAGACCTTGAAGCACGTGGTCATCGGGGTCGGCGTCAACCTCCGGGGCGCCCCGAGCGTGCCCGGGCGCAGCGCCGCCGCGCTCGACCGATTCGGACCGGCGCCCTCGGCCGAAGCGGTGCTGCTCGCGTTCTGTGCCGCGCTCGACCCGTGGGAGGCCGCGCTCGAGAGGGGCCGAGTGACCGATCTGACCGAAGCCTGGACCGAGCGCGCGTTCGGGCTCGGCGAGCCAGCCCGGTTCGTCGAAGGCGAGCGCGTTCACGAAGGGCCGTTTCTGGGCCTCGACGGGCAAGGCGCGGTCCGCATCGGCGACCGCTCCGCGCTCCACGGCCGGCTCGAGCTGCGCGGCCGGCTCGAGCTGCGCGGGCCAAAATGGGGGGCGAGATGAGCCTTGACAGCCCCCGAGCCCGGCGCTACCACCTCCCGACAGTTCGCGGTGCACGGGGCCATAGCTCAGCTGGGAGAGCGCTTGAATGGCATTCAAGAGGTCGTCGGTTCGATCCCGATTGGCTCCAAAACCGAGATTCGCCTAGGGGTCGATATCCGAGAGGATATCGGCCCCTTCGTCGTTTCGGAGCCTGCTCGCCCTCCGCCTCTTGGGCCAATGCTGGGCCGCAAACGCCCCGACCCGTACCCCCTCCTCGTACGTTCGCCGCGCACCGGGAGCCGCTTTCGCGGTCGCCGCAATGGCGGAGTGAGGTGGGCGAATCGACTTGCCCCAGTTGGTTGACCAACTGCCAACCGCGTCGAAGAATGAGGAGGTGAGCGTGGTCGCGAAGAGGAGCACGTGCGCCGAAGGGGCAAAGCGAGCTCAGCAGGCACGCTTGATGGCGCATCCTCCCATCGAGCGGATGAAGAAGGCGCTCCAGGCCGGGCGTACGGCGCGAGCCGTTGCCGCGTTGGGTGCCCAGAGCCATGGCGCCAAGCGCTACGCGGGGGGACGCAAGTAGAGGCACGACGTCCATGAGCTCCTCGACGCGAATCCGGCCATCGATCTGGAGGAGGTCGCGCGGACCTGCGCCGACCTCGGGCTCGCCGACGATTGGGCCAGGATCGTGGCCGAAAGGTCGTAAGCGGCGAGCAAGCAGACACCCTTCCGGCGCGTCAAAACGCCTCTCATTCAAGGACGAGGCGGTAAGTGGGGCCGGATCACGGGCCGCTTACGCTTCGTAAGTGCTCGTGACCGCTTGGGCCAATCCTGGGCCAAACGACCACGAAAGCGGTGACCGGCCAGCAAGATTGGCCCGACCAGGAGAGCCCGTCTCAGGCGTGAGGCCTCGGGCAGAGCGATCCTTTGGGCGACGGCCGCCGATTCCATGGTTCGGGCTGGGAGGCGGCGGTCCGACTCGGTAGCATCCCGCTGTGGATGAGGGAGCGCACCGGCGGGCGGAGCGGATGCGGCGGGCCGAGGCTCGGCGCCGGTCGATGCCGGGGGAGGTCGTGACGGCGGGGACGCCGAAGCCGGAGCTGACCCTTCACCTGAGCCCTATCGAGAGGTGGCGGGCCATGGCTGACCTCTGCCGCCGCCAGTGGCTCGCCTCGGGTCGCCCCCTGCCCCCCCCGCTCCCGCGCGACGCTTGGCCGGGCGAGCTCTATCGACTCCCGTGGGCCGATGATTGAGTTCAACCCTGACTTCGAGGACCTTCTCATTGCAATGGCCGACGCCGAGGTCGAGTTCCTCGTCGTCGGCGGCTGGGCCATGGCCCACCACGGGCACGGCCGGGGGACGGACGATCTCGATGTTTGGGTGCGGTCCACGGCCGAAAACAGCCAGCGGGTCTATCTCGCGCTGGCCCAGTTCGGCGCGCCGCTCAGTGCGCACGGCATCCACCAGGGCACCTTCGCCGAGGAAGGGGTGGGCTACCGATTCGGAGTGAAACCTCAGCTCGCCGAGGTTCTCACCTCGATATCCGGAGTGACCTTCGATGACGCGTGGCCCGAGCGGAGATCGTTCGAGCTCGAGGGACGCACGATACCGGTCATCGGACGACGAGTCCTGAGGCAGAACAAGGTCGCTGCAGGAAGGCCCCAGGACTTGGCCGATGTCGCCTGGCTCGATGCCAACCCCGGCGAACGCTGACCTCGGGCCGTCCTGCCCGGTTATCTTTCGGGGGGTTCGGCGGCGGGGAGCCGGATATGGAACGCGGTGAGTCCGGGGCGGGACTCTTCCAAGACGAGCTGGCCGCCCATGCGGCGGACCGCTTGCAGCGCCGGGGCGAGCCCTGTTCCCCGGTGGGCGCCCCGGGCGCTCGACCCCGAGGCGAAGATCCCGGCCACGAGGTCGGTGGGGATGCCGGGGCCGTCGTCCTCCACCGAGAGGACCCACATGTCTTCGTCCTCGAACAGCCGAATGACGACCTGGCCGTCACCGCGTGGTTGAGATCGTGGGCGAGGGCGCGGACCAGATCGGCCCTCACCAGGGAGGACCGAAGGCGGTCTCGCCCAGGGAGGACCGAAGGCGGTCTCGCCGGACCTGGCCTACGAGACGCCCCTCCCGCTCGACGGGCACGAACCCTCCGGCGTCCTCCGCTCCGTCGGGGTCGTCGTCGAGCCGGTCTTCGGACACCGCCTCGACCGCCCTGAGGGGCAGATCGATGATTCGCCTCGAGCGCGCGTGCCCCACCGCCGCGTCCGGCAGCACCGCCGCCCACGTGGCCCCGAGCCGAAACCAGGCCGGCCGCCCTCTCTCGAGCGCAGGCAGCGCGTCCTTCACCGTCGCGCGCTCGTGAAGCTCCAGCGCAGGCTCGATGAAACACGAGGTTTGCGCGATCATAGTTCCACCTCCGCGGTCGCGGTCACCAAGATGTCGAGGTCGATGTGTAGCATGTCCGCCACATCGAGCAGGGGTTCGGAGTGCTTGATGAGCAGCGGCAGCAGCCGTTCTTAGGGGATCTGCCGCAGGTGAACGGCGTTGATGAGCAGGCGCTGGATCCGCTCGTGCTCGGCGTCGATCCGGACGAATTCGCCCGGCATCATCTCTTCGAGCGCCTTGAGCATCGCCGCCGGTCCGATCGGAGAGAGCCGCCCCACCACCAGAGCGCTCTCGACCGGGGGAGGTGAAACCGACGAATTCGAAGTCCAACCGTCACCCGGCGCCTTTCGAGATTCGTCGTCGGCTCCATTGGCCGACGCTAGCCCGGACCTCCAACGAACGCGAGGTCCTTCACGGTCGGCCGCACAGGTCCATGCCGCCCTGTCGGAATCGGCCCATGCATGCGCTGTCTTCCGGGCATCCGGCGGTGATGATCATGCGCAACCGGTAGCGGCCGGTCGGGCCCAGATCGTGGTCGTCGCGGTCGAGGTCGCTCATGCGCCAATAGTGGGGGCCGGCGCCGGTGACCTCGCGAAACACCACGAAGCACTCCCCGCTCTCGCTGCCGAGCGTGGTCGAGAAGTTGATGTCGAGACCGTTCTCCTCGTCCGGCCACTGGCAGAAGTCGGGGTCCTCTGGTCTCGGGGTGCGGCACCGCTGGCCGACGCCCCGGTACCGGTCCCGGTCGCTGCCCTCAGGCCCAAAGAAGAACGCGTTCAGCTCCACCGGGGTGGGGCTCGGCATGCGCAGCTCCACCGCCACCAGCCAGTCCCCGTTTTGCCCCTCCGAGGCGTCCACCGGGCCCGGGATGTCGAATCGGTACCAATCGGTGTCCCCGGCGTAGGAAAGATGGCCCTCGACCCAGTCGAACTCGATGGTGGCGCCGGTGGTCGCCGTCACCGGGAGCACGAGGGTCGCCTCCGAGCGGCTGTCGGGCCCGTAGGTCTCGAGCCGGTCCGGCTCGTCGGGGAGCCGAACGGTCACGGTGTACGCGAGCTCGCCGTCGAAGTCGTCGTCCTGCAGGTCGCGCACCGACACGAGGTAGCGCCCCGGCGCGTCCACGACGTGGGACGTGGACAAGCGGGACGGCCCCTCGCTGCCGTCCCGGACGAAGCGCCGCCCGAGGCACGCGTCGCCGTCCCGGCGCTGGCACACGAGCGTCTCCGCGTCGGGCTCGAACACGGTCATCTGCAGCTGCACCGGCGAGGCCCCCGGATAGGCGACGTCCACGGTGAGCAAGCGCGGGGACGCCGGCGACGCGGCCGGCACCTCGATCGCGTACCAGTCCACGTCCGCCACCGATGCGATGAAGCCCTGGATCGGCGTGCCGGCGACGAGCGGCGTCGCCCGCTCGGGGACGTCGTTGCCCTCGAGGCCCTCGTTTCCGTCCGGCTCCGGCCGCTCGAAGAGCTCGAGCCGGTACGGCTGGGCCGGATCGGCGGACAGACCGCCCTCCGGATCGTCTTCTACGAGCACAAAGTAGCGGCCGCCCTGGGCCCGGAGCGCCCGCACCTCCACCGGCCACGGGGCCCCGGCCGGAGGCTCGGTCGACTGCACGAGCCGGGTGGTCGCGTCGGGGCCAAAAAGCGACCAGCGGTGGCGAACCAGCCCCTCGGCAGCGGAAGCCCGAACCTCGAGCAAGGTGCCGGGCCGAAGCTCCACCGAGAACCAGTCGAGGTCGCCCTGCGAGCCGATGGTCCCGCTCACCGGGACGCCAAGGGCGATCGGGGTCGCCGTCTCGGGGGTGTCGTTCGGCTCGTTTGCGTCCGGGTCGTCGAGCAGGCGGAGGTCGACGAAGTATGGGTTTCGGCGGTCGGCGGAGTCCGACCCGACGTCCCGAACCACGAGCCGCCAGGTGCCGGCCGCCGTCGCCACCGTCTGGATCACAACCCGCTGCCGGCCCCGGGCCGGGCCCCGGCTGTTCACCACCGCCTGCCCGCCCGGCTCGAACAGCACCGCTTCGAGCTGCACCGGAGAGAAGTTCGCGTCGTTTGCGACCACGATCTCGATGACCCGGCCGGCCGCGGGGACCACGAAGTCGTAGGGGTCCTCGTCCCCCACCTCGCCGATCGTGCCCACCAACCGCTCGCCGGGAACGAGCGGGCACGGGGTGTCGTAGCTGCACGTGTCCCCGAGGCCATCTCCTCCGTCCACCGACCCGGCGTCCGGCGTCGGGGCGGCATCTTCCCCGCAGGCGACGAGCCCGGCGGCGAGCAGCCAAAAACCCGAACGGCGGGTCGCGCTCCTTCGGCGCCGGTTCTCGGTGGGTCTGGCCACAAACGTAGGCTCTTTGGTCATGGGCCCTCCTCGAAGCAGGACCGGTCGAGAGATTCGATCGGCCCCACGCAGCGCTCGTCCCGGGGGGGCGGGACCTCGCCGGTGGTGCAGTGAAGCGACCGCCGAAACGCCTCCGGGCGCACGTACGCGGACTCGGGCACGAACACCGTGGACAGCGGCGGCAGCCTGGTGTCCGGGGGAAAGAAGGACGGCTCGACGCAGGCCACCCGAAGCTCACCGAAGTCCTCCGGGTCGTCGAACGGGGCCTGCGTCACATAGATCATGATCCGGTTCTTCCCATCCAGAGTCGGGGCCAGGGTCACGTTCTCGACGCGGGCCTCGTAGCACTCCCGCCCCGCCCGCAGGACCGCTTGCCGAGCATCGGTCGGGGCGAGGTCTTCGGGGCTGCGGCGGACGATGCTGTACCGGTAGCTGATCTGGGACCGCTCGGCCGAGTCGGGCCGATTCGGGTCGGAGTGGGCCCTCACCTCGGCCCCGTTTCGGGCCCCGTCGAAGTCGTTGTCGGCGAGCAGGTCGTTGGCGACCGGGTTCGAGCCGCCCATCAGCTCGACGACGTCGGGCAAGCCGTCGGCGTCGCCGTCGGGGCGGTTCCGATTCGTGCCGAAGAACCGCTCCTCGCAGTCGAGCAGGCCGTCTCCGTCGGTGTCGAGGCGGTCGAGCCCCGGCGTGCAGTCGGCGTCGCTCGGGTCGAGCGGGTCGAAGCCGGAGGCGGACAGGCGGACCTCGAGCAGGTCCGAAAACCCATCGTCGTCGGTGTCGGTGGACGTCAGCGATGTCCCGAGCTCGAGCTCGCGCTCGTCGGACAGGCCGTCGCCGTCGCTGTCCACCACCGCGCGCCCGAAACCAGCTCCGATGCCGAGCGGAAACTCGAACCGAGGACGGGCGTTCAAGTTGCTCACCACCAGGCTCTTGAGAGCGAAGATGCGGCGAATCGACGTGAAGTCGATGCGAAGGAAGTTGATCGACTCGCCGTTCGGGAAGCTCCGAAACGTGCCCGAGCCAGCCGCGGCCATGCCCTCGAGCAAGCTCGTCGCCTCCTGCTCCACCGAGATCCACGTGCAGCGGCGATCCGCTTCGCACAGCGGAGCGGTGTTCAAGGCCGAGCACCGCCCCACGCCCCCCTCGAGACCGGCGTCGGCGCATCGAAATCCGGTCCCCAGGGCCCCGAGCAGCAGCGCGGTGTGAAATCGAATCTCCCTTGGCCGATAGATCCGCTGCAGGTCCGAGATCTCACGGACCCTCCGGAGGATGGAGCTGCGGGTGTTGGTCGGCGGCCGAACCGGGTCGGGCAGCCCGTCGGACAAGAAGACCACGATGTACCGGGAGCGCGACAGCGCCTGCTCGCTCGCGTTGGCCATGTCCCGGCTCAGGACCCGGTTCACGTTCGCGATCGCCCCCTCGTAGTCCGTCGGCTGCTCGGCCACCCCGAGCCGGACGATGGCGGTCTCGAGCGCCTCCCGGTCGCGGGTGAAGCCGTCCTCCCCGTCCGGCCCCTGGGTGAGCACGTTGGTCTGCCCCGAGAACTGGATGATCGCGAAGCTCGTCCCCGGGTCGTCTAGGAAGTTGTCCACGACCTCCTGCACCGCCGAGAGCCGTCCTCCGGTGGGATCGGTGACGTTCATCGACTGCGAAGTATCGACCACGAAGAGGATCTTGACCGGGAACTCGAGCGTCGCCGGATCCTCGGTGCAAAACCGGGTCTCGATGGCGAGCGTGTCGTCGAACGGCCCCGGCCCGTCGGTGGCGGCGACGAAGAGCCCAAAATCGGTGCACCCCCCAGCGGAGAGCGCGCCCGCGACGAGCGCCGCCCACCGGCCCCGGTTCTGGTTCACTGGGCGTCTCCGCAGCCCCGGCAGTGGATGGCGGGGTCGAACTCCTCCGGCCGAACGAAGTCTTCGGGCGAAAGCTCCACCCGACCGAGCGGCGGGTCCTTGAAGTCGGGCGCGACGTACCGGGCGCAGGCGCAGCCGATCTTGAACCGGGCGAGGTCGTCGGGGTCGCCCTCGGACGCTTCGGAGACGTACACGAGGAACTCGTTTCGACCGAAGCTGCCCGTGACCCCGGGACGGGCGAGCGGAGTGGTCAGGCGCAGGTTCTTGACCTCGAACCCATAGCAGCGGCCACCGTTTGGGCCGACGCCGCGGTCTTCGGTCCGGCTGCGGTAGGCGACGCTGGATCGGGCCTGGCCCTCGTCCCGGTGAACGGCGGTGCCGGCCCGGATCTCGTCTCGGTTTCGGACCCCGTCGAGGTCGGCGTCGAGCAGCGCGTCGTGGGCCGCGGGGTCGAGCCGGACCCGCAGCTCGAGCCCGTCGGGCAGGCCGTCGGCGTCGCTGTCGAAGAACCGATCCGAGGTGCCGAGGAACCGCTCCTCGCAGGCGAGCAGGCCGTCCCCGTCCACGTCACGGCGGTCGTCTTCCCCCGTGCAGCCAGGGTTTGGCACCAGCGGGTCGAGCCCGCCCCGGGTGAAGCGGAACTCGAGCAGGTCGGAGAAGCCGTCGCCGTCGGTGTCGGGGTCGGTCCGTGACGAGCCGATCTCGAACTCTACCCGGTCGGGCAGGCCGTCGCCGTCGCTGTCCGGCTCCGGAGCGAACCGGTCGTCGAGCGTCGCCGAGCGGTGGGCGACGAAGAGGTTTCGAAGCCCCCGCTCCCGTCGAACGCTCGAGAGGTCGAAGCCGAGAAAGTCGATCTCTTCGGCGGCGGAGAAGTCGCGAAAGATGCCCTGCCCGATCCGGGCGATGTTGCCGAGCAGCTCGATCGCCTCGTCCCTGCAGACGAAGTTGACGCCCGCGATCGTGTAGCAGTTGGTGACCGGGTCGAGCGATTCGACGAGGTTGGGGTCGAACAGAAACGCGGTGTGGAGCCGGATCTCGCCCGCCCCGAACGTCTCCTCGAGGGCCATGATGTCCCGGACCGCGCCATAGATTTGGTACGGCTGGTTGTAGTCGGCGCCCGCCTCGTGAAAAGGGAGCTGGGTAGGGTTTTGGCGGATTGCGTCTGGGTTCTCGCAGAAGAACAGATTCGTGTCCCGGTTGCAGAGCCCGACCTCCTCGCTGCGGCGGCTGCAGCAACTCGGAAACGGGTCCCCGTCGGACAAGAACACCACCACGTACTTCGTCCGGGCGAGCTCCTCCCGGGGCGAGCCCAGCATGTCTTGGGAGAGGATGAGAAACGCGGTGGACAGGGCCCCCTGGTAGTCGGTGACGGAGTCGGCCACCCGCAGCTCCTGCACCGCTTGGCCCAGCACCGCCGGGTCCCGGGTGAATGCGCCGGACACGTCGGTCGAAAACGGCTCGTTCGTGGTGATGTCGGTCCCCGGGCGGGTGAGCACCGCGCTCGACTCGTTGAACCGGACGACCGCGAACGACACGCTCGGGTTCGCCCGGAGCCGGAGCATCACCTCCTCCACCGCGAGCGCCCGGCGGGACGGGATATCGACGAACTGCATGCTCCCCGACCCGTCGATGACGAACAGGATCTTCACCGGGAAGTCGGTCGGCTCCGGAGGCTCGGTGCACACCTCGCCCTCGATGACGAGCTTGTCGTCCACCGCGCGAACCTCCACCTGGTCGATGGCTCGAAGGGTCTCGGGGGTGCAGCCGGCGAGAAGCAGCAGGGCGAAGATGAGGTTTCGCATGGCTTGGGACCGGGGACCATGGTCCCCGAAAAGAAGGCCCGGGTCACCGGTCTTCACCGGCCCCAAGCCTCGATTCATCGGGGCGCGCGAAGCCCGCGCCCTGGTTCAGGCCCGGCGGCGGCGCCGGAGCAGGACGGCGCCCGCGGCGGCGAGCAGCAGCTCGAGCGGGGGCCGGACCGGACCGCCGGCAGCCGCGCAGCCGCTTTGCGGCTCACCGGTGGCGGTGAGGTTGAAGGTGGTCCGGCTCGACGTCACCTCCGGGAACATCGGGTCGTCGAACACGAGCTCCGCCGACAGCTGCAGCTGGTAGTCCCCGGGCACGTCCGGGGTGAAGCTCGCCACCCGGTCCCGCTGGTAGCGGTATTCGAAGTAGTCGGACTGGTTCACGGAGCCCCGGGGGTGCTGCACTTCGGCGCTCGAACCGGCGGGCCGACCGACGACGGTCCATACGTAGCGCATCGGCTGGTTCTCTCGGTTCGAGAAGATGTGGAGGCGACGGCTCTGTCCCACCTCGGCGATGTCCTGGGGCACCGACAGCACGGTGAAGGTCAGCTCGGGGTCGAGGCAATGGTTCGGGTCCCGCAGGTCCTCGGCGCCAGCCTGCCACACCACGAAGCACAGGCGGTCGTCGCACGCGTCGCCGATCCCATCCCGGTCGGTGTCGAGTTGGTCGGGATTTGCGACCCGTGGGCAGTTGTCGCGGAGGTTCGTGAGACCGTCGCCGTCCATGTCCCCGTCGCAGGCGTCGCCGATCCCGTCCCCGTCGATGTCGGCCTGGTCGGGGTTGAACGCGGAGAAGCAGTTGTCGACGCTGTCGTCGATGCCGTCCCGGTCGGAGTCGAGGTAGCACAACCCCTCGGCGTCGGCCGGGATCACCTGATCCGGGTTGTAGAACAGCGGGCAGTTGTCTCGCCCGTCGAGGACGCCGTCCCCGTCGTCATCCGGATCGCAGGCGTTGCCGAGCCCGTCGAGGTCGGTGTCGAGCTGCAGCGGGTCGGCGACCAGCGGGCAGACGTCCACCGCGTTCAGGACGCCATCGCCGTCCATGTCGGGGTCGCACGCGTCCCCGAGGCCGTCGCTGTCGGTGTCGATCTGGAGGGGGTCGGCGACGACGGGGCACAGGTCACAGGCGTCGCCCACCCCGTCCCCGTCTCCGTCGAGCTGCTCCGGGTTGTAGACGAACGGGCAGTTGTCGAAGTCGTCTTCGAACCCGTCGGAGTCGTAGTCGTCCCCATACTGGTAGGTGTCGCCGCGGTCGGTGTTGTTGATGAGAATCGACCCGCCGCCGCAGCCGCAGCCGCCGCCCCCGGATTGAAGGGGGGTGCCGCACAGCCCTCCCGAGCACTCGCCTCCGTCGTCGCCGGAGCCGGTTTGGGCCTGAGCCGGGGCCGCGGCAAAGAGCAGAGCTGCAGCGATACCGGTCAAGGCAAGGGGAGGCGAACGCAGGGGCAGTCGTTTCATGCAAGGTCACAATGCTAGAACCTTGCCAACTCCAACGGTTCATCGATCGTCCCCTCTTCCCCATCCCATCGGGGGCTCGGGCCCCCAAAACGACCGCGGTTGGGTTCGCGAGGGGCCCGGGGGCGAGCGCCCCGGGGCCTGCACCCCCTCCTGGGGGGCGGGGCACCCCGGGCGAAATTGAAGCAGAGTCCTGGTCATTTCCAAGACTTAGCCGGTCATCGGTTTGACTTTGCCAGCGCGGCTCGCTAGGCCAGTTCCATGGCGAACGGATGGGGGCGCGTCGGCGCTCGACTGGCCGGGGTGCTCGCCTTCGGGCTGGTGCTCGGCGCGTTCGACCCCGGGCTCGGCCTCTCGCCCGCGATCGGCAAGACGCCGCCGCGGCGCCGGGCCCCGGCGAAGCGACCCACTCCTCCGCCGCCGCCCGCTGCTGAGGCGCCGGCGCCAGTCCCGGTCGAGCCCACCGGGCGCGGACCGACCCGGATCGACTTCGACGACCGGCTCGTCCAAGGGCAGCGCAACCAGACCGGCGCGGTGGTCCTCTTCGCCCGAAAGGCGGCCGGCCTCAGCAGCATGGTGGAGCGGCGCAAGAGCTTTCGGGAGCGCACCTTGCGCACCGTGTTCGAGCCCTGAGGTCCCAAGTGGCGGTCCCGGTTCTCCACGTTTTCGTCTTCCGCGACGGCGCGTATGTCGGCTCGGAGGTCTTCACCGAGCCGGAGCTCGTCGTGGGCAGCGGCGAGGAGGCCGACCTTCGCCTCGACGACGGCGCCGTAGACGACGCGCACGCGATCCTATCCAGGGAGGACGACCAGGTTCGGGTCGTGGACCTCGGCACCGCGGGAGGCGTCCGCGTCAACGGGGCCCGGGTTCAGCATGGCTTCATCGGCCCCCGAGACGAAGTCGGCGTCGGCGGCCATGTGCTGAAGCTCAAGCTGGTGAAGCCGAAGCCGGTGGGGGCCCGACCCTCGGCGCTCCCCATTCCCTCCGCCGTCCCGAGCCCGTCGGCTGTCCCCGCCGCGCTCCCCTCGGCGGGCCCGGGCAAGAAGCGGCAGAGCGCACCCGAACCGGGCCCCGTGGTTCGGCCGGCGCGACCGGCGCCGACCGCGGACCTGCTGATGGACTCCGCTCCGCGGACCCCGGGCGAGCGGCGCATCCCCACCGATGTCGTTCGCGAGCGGGCCTGGTCGGACGACATCTTCGATGGGCTCGACGAGGCGGTGTCCGACCGGATCGCGGTGATCGGCGAGGACGTGCTCGAGGAGCAAGCGGACCTCGCGACCCCCGCTGACGATGGGTTCGCGCTTCCCGAGGCCTACGGCTCGGTGGACGAGGCCCTGGCCTCCGCTTTTGGCGCCGCCGGGACGCCGGACGAGCCGCTCGACGAGGAACCGGCGACGGTGGCGATCGCGCTCGGGGACTTGGCGCCCGATCCGTACGCGGCGATGCCGTTCTCGGAGGCGTTCGCCTCCGAGCGAACGGAGCAGGCGCCCTTGCGGCGGCGCCCCATCTCGGACCCGTTCTCCGAGCCCGCACCGGCAGAGAGCCGGCAGGAAAAACGGGAGCCCGCGCATGAACTCGACCCTCAGCTGGCGGCCGAGGAGGAAGAAGGCCTCGACGAGGACGAGGCGGAGGCGCTCGAGCGGCCCGGCTTTTCGCTGCTCGAGCTCATCCGCTCGGCGCCTCCGGCGGAGCGGCCCCACGCGCTCGAGGTCATCGCGTCGAGGAAGGACGAGCTGCGCCGGATCGATCTGCTCGAAAAGCCTCGCCGCTCGGCCCACCTCCTGGGGATCGGTCGCCCCCTGCGGGTGGCTCGGCTCCTCGCTCCGGGGCTCGCCGAGGTCCGCTTCCCGAGCGACGCGGCCGGCGTGCTGCTCGACGAGGGGCGAAAGGTCCCCCTCGACAACCTGAAGATCCCGGGCCACGCGGTCAGCACGAAGGGTGACACGTACGCGGTCCGCTTGCGGCAAGGCCAGTCGCTCGACCTCCGCATCGGCGACCTGGGGTGCCACCTGCGCTTCGTGAGCCCTCCGCCGGTCCCCGTTCCGCCTCCGGCCGGAAAGCGGCTCGACGGACCGGTGCCGCGCGCGCTCGGCTCGGCGGTGCTCGTCCACTTGGCGCTCGGCCTCGTACTCGGCCTCACCACCCCGGCCACCAGCTTCTCCGGAGCCCCGAGGGAGATTTGGGCCGAGGCCGCGGTCGACGAGGTCCGCCCGGTGGAAGTGAGCCTGCCGGAGCCGGAGCCGGAGCCGGAGCCAGAGCCGCCCGCGCCCGAGCCGGCCAAGGCACCGCCTCCCGTGGCCAAAGCGGAGAAGAAGCCGGCCCGAATCGAACGAAAGAGCCCTGCTCCCCCGGCCGCCGCGCCCAAAGGAGCGCCCGCCCCCGAGGTGAAGAAGGCGGGGGTGCTCGGCGCGCTCGGCAAGCTGGCCAACGCCGCCCCCGGCGCGCCGAGCATGGTCAGCGCCGCCTCGAGCCTCGACGCGGTCTCGACCCCCGGCGGATCGAGCTTTCGGGTGGGCGCGCTCATCGGCAAGGCCCCTTCGTCGGACGTGAGGCTCGGGGGTGGGGGCGGAGGCAAGCCGCTCACCCGCGGGAGCGCCGACCTGCTGCGCGATGGGCCAGGGTTCGCGCGGATCGGAAAGACGAGCGGGGGCGCCGTGCGGGGCAAGGTGGACCGGGCGGTGCCGAGCCGGGTGACCGCGCAGGGGAACATATCTCGGGAAGAGGTGGCGAAGGTGATCGACCAACACGCGAACGAGGTCGTCAGCTGCTTCGAGCGGGCGCTCATGTCGAGCCCTGGCCTCCAGGGCAAGCTCGTCATCGAGTGGACCATCCGCCAAAACGGACGGGCGGGGGACATCAAGCAGAAGCACTCGACGCTCCAAAACGCGGCGGTGGCCCGGTGCGTGATGGACAAGCTGAAGAACTGGCGCTTCCCGTCCCCAAAGGGTGGAGATGTGGTGATCTCTTATCCCTGGAACTTCGCCCCGACCTCGTACTGACGTAGGGTCCCGCCGTGCCGCGCGAATCGGTCCCGCGACGTCCACCTGTCCCCCTGAAAACGGGGTCCATCGCCGCCTTGCTCTGCCTGGTCGCAGGCTCGGCCCCGGCCGCCGAGCCGGCGGTCTCCGGGGCGGTGCAAGCCCGAAAGTATGGGACGAGGCACGAGCTGCGGCTCGCCGTGGGCACGATGCCGCTCGATCCGTTCCAAAAGGGCTTCACCGCCGGTCTCGCCTACACCTACCACCTCAGCCCCCACCTCGCGTGGGAGGTGCTCGAAGTCACCGGGGCCCTGCTCGACCCGACCTCCTTGTACGAGGAGCTGGTCGGCACCTTCGCCCGGCGGCCGGACGAGTTCTCTGCTCCCCGGCTGCTGTTGTCCACCGGGCTCGAGCTGAGCCCCATGTACGGCAAGCAGGTGCTGTTCAACCGAGACACCGTCCACGGCGCGGTGGTCCTCGGCGCCTACGCCGGGCTCTTCTTCGGCGACCGCCCCACCTTCGACGAGATGCTCGAGGACTTGCGGCCGGCGCTCGGCGGTGGGCTCGGCTTTCGCATCTACGCGTCGTCGTGGCTGAGCGCTCGCTTCGACGGGCGGCTCTTCGCCGCCCTGCGCCGCGCCCTCCGGGAAGGGGAGCCGGAGGGCGTCGAGACGGTCGGTCTGTTCACCTTATCGGCGTCGTTTGGGTTCGGAGACGTCCCATGAGGCCCAGCATCGCGCTGCTTGTCTTCTTCTTCGCCACCGAGGCGCTCGCGAGCGAGCAGGAGCGGCGAATGGGCGGGCGCGTGGTCGCCAGGGAGGACCGACCCCACCGCCTCATCCACGAGCTCGACGTGGGGGTTGGGGTGCTGCCGGCGAGCGCGCTGTACACGGGCCTGTCGCTCGGCGGCAGCTACACCTTGCATCTATCGGAGATCGTCGCGCTCGAGCTGGTGGACTTTCGCTACGCCGCGGCGCTCGACAGCGGCCTCACCGGGTCGCTCGAGACCCGGTTCGGGGTCGCGCCCACCGTCGAGCCGCAGGTCGAATACTTGGCGAGCACGGGACTCCTGTTCACGCCCCTCTACGGGAAGGTAGCCCTGTTCGACCGGGCGGTGCTGAACCTGTCCACCCACCTTCACCTCGGGTTCGGGGTGGCGAACTTCAGCGATGGCTTTCGCTACCAGGTATCGGGAGGCCCTGGAGTCCGCCTCCACCTGGGCTCTCGCGTGTCGGCCAGGCTCGACTTTCGGGGCACGGTCGCCTTCGATGAGCTGCTCCCGCTCGAGACCTTGCTGCAGATCAACCTATCCCTCGGGTTTCATTTCGGGTCCCGCGGCGAGCGAGCGGCGGGCACGACCCCGGCCGAGGACCCGGATTTGGTCCTCGACGCCCTGTTCCCGGGGACGGCGCCCAGCCCCGACGTGGATGAGGAGGAGCCCCGATGACCGCTCTTGCCGTTTTGGCCGTGCTCGTCTTCGCTCCGGCCGAGGAGGCGGCCGAAAAGACCGAATCGACCGCGGTCAGCGCTCCGTCGCGGCGCCGCGCCGCCCCGCCGGATGTCTTTCGGGACGGCCTCGGGGCCTTCTATGGCGACGACCACCGCCGGGCCGCGGCCCGAATGTACGATTATGTCGCTACCAACCCCGACACCGCCGAGAACCGGACCTGGGCTCGCTACTTTCTCGGGGTCTCGCTCTTCAGGCTCGGATTCACCCAAGCGGGGGCCGAGCAGCTGTTCGAGGTCGCGTTCGTAGGTAGGCAGCCCGAGATCCTCCCCGAAGCGCTCGTCGAGATCGAGCGCCTGATGCAGGGCCCGCACGACGAGTCGCTGCTCGACCTTCGGCTGCTCGTGGACGGCGATTTTGGGTACCTGCCGCCCGACGTCGCTGGGTTCGTGCGCTTTTTTCAAGGTCTCGCCGACCTTCGCGACGGCCGTCGGACCTGGGCGGATCGGTTGTTTGCCGCGATCCCCAGGAAGAGCCCGCACGCGGCGCAGGCCGCCTACGCGGCCGCGGTCGACGACCTCGGGCGAGGGAAGGAAGCCGAAGCGGTCCGGGGCTTTCGGGCCGCGCTCGCCCACCCGGCGGCGCCGACCGAGACCCGAAACCAAGCCCGGCTCGCGCTCGCCCGCGTCCTCTACGAAAAGAAGCAATACCCCGCGGCCGACGCGATGTACCGCGCGGTCGAGGTCCCCGAGCTGACCGCCGCCGAAGGGCAGCTGCTGCTCGAGCGGGCGTGGACCGCGTACCGGCAGACCAACTTTCCGACCGCGATGGGCCTGCTCTACGCGCTCGAAGCCCCGAGCTACCGAGATCTCGTCGCCCCGGAGAAGTTCCTGCTTCGGGCGCTCATCTACCAGCGCCTGTGCCACTACATCCCGGCGAAGCGGGAGATTCGGCGCTTTCGCCTCCACTTCGGTTCGACGCTCGAGCACATCCGGCGGCGAGACGACCTCCGGGAAGACGCGGTCTTGAGGCGGGCGGCGAGGGCGGAAGATCCCCGGCTCGATCGGCTCTTCGCGTTTCGCCGCGCGCTCGAGGCCGAAGCCCAGCGGGTGGACGAGTTCGGGGGGGACTTCAGGGAGACCGGGCTCGACGAGGCCCTGCGGGAGATCCACGAGCTCGCGATCCAGAGGACCGACCGCATCATCGACGCGCGGCTCACCGAAGCGGTCCGGGCTCGGGCCGAGGAGCTGGTCGCCTTCGAGGAGCAAATGTACCTGCTCGACTACGAGGTCGGGCTCGCCATCTATCGGCGGCTCGACGAGCGCAGGGCCCGGCGGGGCCAGAGCCGCATCGAGGACATCCCGCTGGCCGGACCCGACGCCATCTATCCTTTCGTGGGAGAGTTCTGGAACGACGAGCTCTCGCGTTTCGATTTTCTGGGAGAGAACCGATGCTTCGACGAAGAGGCCTGATCCTCCTGTCGCTCCTTGGCTCGTCGGTCGCGGCGGCGCAGGTGCCCGGCCCGGGCGGGCCCCGCTCGGCGGCGGACGAGCGAAAGCTGTTCGAGGAGAAGCTCCGCCGGGACATCGGCAAGGTCGCCCGGGCCATCGAAGTCACCGAGACCCTGATCGCGAGGTCTAGGGGCGCTCCCTACCTCCCCGACATCTATCTGCGGCTGGCGGAGCTGTACGCCGAGCAGTCCCGCTACGAGTTCTACCTCGTTCACGACTCACGGGGCGACGGCGAGGGCGGCGCCGCGGTCGCGCCCACGTCGCGGCTCCTGAAGGAGAAGGCGGTCGAGATGTACCGCCGGATCCTGTCCGAATTCGCGAAGTGGGACGACAACGACAAGGTGAGGTTCTACCTCGCCCACGAGTTGCGGGAGCTCGGCGCGTACGAAGAGATGCTCGCGACCTACCGGCAGCTCGCCGCCGAGCACCCGAAGAGCCCGCTGGTGCTCGACGCCTACCTGGTCCTGGGCGACTACCATTTCGACCAGAGCCAGCTCGACGAAGCCGAGGTCTGGTACCGAAAGGTCCTCAGCGCCCCGGTGTCCCCAACCCACGACCTCGCCCACTTCAAGCTCGGATGGGTCGCGATGAACAAGACCCAGTTCCCGGTCGCGTTTCGGCACTTCGAGGCGGCCGTGAAGTCCCCTTGGGGTCCCCCCGGCGGCGGCGGCGACCGCCGGCTCGACGTGAAGCGGGAGGCGCTGCTCGACCTGGTGTTCGTGTTCACCGAGGTGAAGGCGTCGAAGGAGGCCCTGCCCTACTTTCGAAAGCTCGCCCCGGAGCGAAACCTCTACGTGCTCGCGCTCGACAAGCTCGGTCGAAGGTACATGGTGAAGCAAGACTACCCGGCCGCCGCGCGGGTGTTCCGGGAGCTGGCCCGGCTGTCCCACAACCCGTCCGAGAACTTGGAGCGAACGAGCCTCGTGTACGAGGCGACGGTCAAGAGCGGACGGTTCGACCGGGTAGACCAGGACATCCGGGATTTGCTCGACGCGCTCGACGCCTATCGGTTCGACCCCCGGGTCCCCAAGGACAGCAGGCAGACCGCGGAGCGCGACGTGGAGCTTCAGGCCCGGGATCTCGCCACCAAAGCCCAGGAGCGAGCGAAAGAGGCGAAGAGCACGGCGCTCGGGGTCCGGGTCGCCGGCGCCTACCGGCGCTACCTCGAGAGCTTCCCAAACGGCCCCCAGCGGCAGCAGATGGTCCAAAACCTCGCCGACACCCTGTTCGAGGCCAAGAGGTTTCTCGACGCCGGCGATCGCTTCGAGCAGACCGCGCGCCTTCTGTCCGAAGGCGAGGAGCAGCGAGCGGCGCTCATCGACGCCTGCGCCGCGTTCCGTCAGGCGCTCGAAGTGGGCGGACCGACGATGCCCCGCTTCGATCGGCTGTGGGCGCAGCGCGGGCTCATCCAGAACGGCCGGACGTTCACCGAGCGCTACCCGGACCACCCGAAAGTCGCGGAGGTGCAGCTCAACATCGGCCGAAGTTACTTCGAAGGCGGCGAATTCGACCGGGCCGTAGGGGTCTTCGATGAGTTCCTCTCCCGATACCCCAAGGATCCGCGGGCGGAGACCGTCGCCGATCTCATCCTCGACGCCTTCGCCCAAGAGCGGGACTACGTGGGGCTCGCCGACAAGGCCCGGGAGCTCGCTGGGCTCAGGATCGGCGGTCCGGCGTTCGCGAGCCGAATGCAGAGCACGGCGAAGGCGGCCGAGGAGCGGCAGATCGGCGAGGTGATCCTCACCGCGTCGGTGGACGCACCGGGGCAAGACGCGGGGGCGAGCCTTCGCAAGTATTGGGAGGAGAACCGGGATTCGCCGGTGGCGGAGCGGACGCTGTACACCGCGTTCGTTCAGAGCAAGGAGGCCCGGGACTACGAGCAGGTCTTCTCCATCGGCAACAAGTTCATCGGCGCCTACCCCGAATCGACCTACCTCGGAGACGTGTTTGGCACGCTGGCCGCGTTCACGACCCAAGTGGGGGCCTTCGAGCAGGCCGCGGTCTACCTCGAGGAGTTCGAGTCGCGGTTTCCGGACGACGCCTCCGCCCGGCGGCAGCGAGCCCGAGCGGCGGGGCTGCGGGCGCTGCTCGGGGATCACGCGCGAGCGGCGGAAGGCTTCTCTTCCCTGTTCGAGCGGTCCAAGGACCCGGCGCAGCGGGCGGAATACGGCTCGGCGCTGCTCGCGAGCCTGCGCGTGTCGTCCCGGTGGAGCGAGGCGGAGCCGGTGGCGAAGGCCCTCGACCGGGCGGGCCTCGCCAAGGAGCGAGCGAACCTGGTGCTCGGGCTCGCCGAAATGGACGCCGGGCGGCTCGACGCGGCGGCCTCCCACTTCGCCGCTGCGGTCCGGGCCACGACGAAGGCCGCCTCCCCGGAGGCGAGGGCCGACGCGGCCGAAGCGGCGTTTCGGCTCGGGGAGACCCACCTCGAGCGGTTTCGCCAAGCCTCGGCCCTGCCCGACCTCGAGCGAGCGGCGGCGGCCAAAGCCGAGGCGCTCGCGAGCACCGAGGCGGCGATGGTCGAGGTGGTCGGGCTCGGTGTGGGGATCTGGGCGGTCGCCGCGCTCCACCGGGTGGCGATGGCGTACGCGGAGATGGCCGGGTTTCTCGCCGAGGCGCCGGTGCCAGAGGGCCTCTCCGCAGAGGACTTGGCTCAGTACACCGCGGCGGTCGAAGCGCAGGTGGGAGGGCTCGAGGGCCGGGCCGAGGAGCTGTTCTCGACCTGCGTCGAGCGCGCGCTCGCGTTCGGGGTGCTGACCGCAGAGACCCGGGGCTGCCTGGCCCAGGGCCCGACGGAGGCGGTGGCAGCGGTGCGCCCCACGGCGGCCGCCCCCACCGGTGAATCGGCCCGAAAGGAGCTCGAGGCTCGGATCGCCCGGCGTCCGCGGGACCTCGACACGCTCCGTCCGATGGTCGAGCACCTGCTCGCCGAGGGCGAGGCCAGCCGGGCCAAGCTCATGGCCCTTCAGGGCCTCGAAGTGGACGACCGGGACGCCCGGCTGCACAACCTGCTCGGCGCGGCCGAGCTCGCCCTTGGCGACGCTTCCGCCGCGTACGCTGCCTACGGGCGGGCGGCGAGCTTCGGGCACCCTTTCGCCGTCGCAAACCAAGCGGCGCTGCTCGCGAGCCTCGGGGCCACGGAAGCTGCGACCCGCCTGCTCGAGCGCGATCCCCCCGAGCGCCTGCCCGATTCGGCGGTGGACCTTCACCCGGGGGCGGCAGCGGTGGTCGGCGCGGCGCGGTGACCGGCGCGGCCAGGGGCCGCTCGCGGTTGCCTCCACGAGCGTGGGCGGGCACGTCCCCCGCCGATGACCCACAGCGACGCGATCCAATCGGTGGTGCGGGCGTACCGACCGGTGCAGGACGAGGTGGACGTCGCGCTGCCCGCCGAGCAGGGCCGAGTCCCCGATGGCCTCGAGGGGATCTTGTTTCGAAACGGGGCCGGCCGGCTCGAGGTCCACGGCACGAAGCAGCTCCACCCTTTCGACGGAGAGGGCATGGTGAGCCGGTTTGCCCTCGGCCCGGGCGGGGTCCGCTACCGAAACCGGTACGTCGAGACCCGCGAGCGCCGCGAAGAGGCCGAAGCCGGCGCCATGCTCTACCGGGCGTTCGGCACCCAGGTCCCGGGCGGCCCGGCGAAGAACCTGTTTCGCACCCGATTCAAGAACGCGGCCAACACCAGCGTCGTGCTCCACGAGGGTCGGCTGCTCGCGCTGTGGGAAGCCGGCCAGCCCCACGCGCTCGACTCGGCCAGCCTCGCCACGTTCGGCCGCTACGACTTCGACGGCGCGCTTCACAACCCGTTCCCGGCGTCGCTGCTGAACCGGGAGCGACCGTTTTCGGCCCACCCGAAGATCTGCGCCGCCACCGGGGAGCTGCACAACTTCGGGTTGTTCTTCGCTCCGGGCCCCCGGCTGTTCGTGTACCGATCCCAAGGCAGCGGCCTCGACGCGAAGTCCATTCCCTTGCCCCGGCCCTCGTTTCTGCACGACTTCGCCCTGAGCGGTCGGTACGCGGTGTTCTTCGCCTGCCCGATCACGTTCGCGGTGGCCCGCGTCCTGCTCGGCTTCAGCACCCCGGTGGAGGCCATTCGCTCCGACCCGAGCGCAAAGACCCTGGTGGTCGTGGTGCCGAGGGACGGGGGCCCGGCCCGGGTGCTCGAGGCGCCGAGCGGGTTTTTCGTGTTTCACTTCTTCGGGGCCTACGACGACGGGGATCGGCTCGTGGTGGATGGATGCCGGATGCCCGAGTTCGTGGGGGGAACCGTCGATGTCACCGATGCGGACGCGGTCCGCGCGGCGCCGTTTCCGGCCGGATTTCCCACCCGCTGGACGATCGATCTGCCTTCCGGACGCATCGAAGAGGAGCGGCTCGACGGCCCCGGGCTCGAGCTGCCCACGATCGACCCTCGACGGGTCGCCCTCCCCTACACCGTAGGGTGGGCGACCGCCCGAGGCGGAGATGTCCCGGTCTACACCGGCCTCGCCAAAGTGGACTTTTCATCGGGCTCCACTTTGGTCCGAGACCTCGGGGCCGACCTCCCCGGCGAGCCGCTGTTCGTGCCCCGCCACCCCGGCGCCGCCGAGGGCGACGGCTTTCTGCTGTCGGTCGTGTACCGGGCCGAAGCGGACACCAGCGAGCTGTGGATCCTCGACGCCGGCTCGCTCGAGACCGTCGCCCGGTACCGGCTGCCCCACCCCCAGCCGCCAGGGTTTCACGGCTTTTTCGTCCCCGCCTGACTCGCTCAGCGACCTCGCTCGACCCAGTCGAGAAACCCGGTCCAGAACCGCTCGAGCCGCTCCGCGAGCTTCTCGTCCGGACCCCCGTCGCCGAGCGCGGCGTGCGCCGCCGGGACCACGAGCTCTGGAGCCGGATAGAGCGGCGTGAGCGTGCCCCCGAGGATCTGTCGAAGATGGCCAAGCGCCCGCGCCCCGCCGGTCGGACCCCTCGATGCCGCCAACATGGCCGCCGGCTTGTGGGCGAGCACGGACTGAAAAGCCGGCCTCGACGCCCAGTCGATGGCGTTCTTCAGCCCTCCGGGCACGGAGTAGTTGTACTCCGGGGTGGCGATGAGCAGGGCGTCGGCCCGCTCGATGTCGGCTCGAAACCGCTCGACCACGGCCGGGGTGTCGAGGTCCTCGTCGAACAGGGGGAGGTTCCCGATGTGCGCGAGCTCGACGGTGGCCCGGGGCGCCGCTCGTTCCTTCAAATGAAGGAGAAGTTTCGTGTTGAAGGAGCCCTTTCGCAGGCTCCCAGAGATGCCGAGGATGTTCATGTTTTCTCCGGTCCGATGGGTTCTTGGGGTCAGGGCAGGTCGAACACCAGAGCGAAGCTACCCTCCTGCCCGCCGACCTCGAGGTGCTCTTCGCCGACGACGGCGGCGCCGTCCCCGGGGCAGAGCCGCTCTCCGTTCACGGTGAGCGGACCGCCGGCCGCCTGCACCCACGCCCGCCGGCCGGACAGCGGGACCTCGGTCGGGCGAAGCACCGGGCCCGCGTGCACCGTGACGTCCTGGTGAATGGTCAGCGTAGCGCCGCTGCCGTCCCTCGTTGCGACCCGGACGAGGCCCTCGTCCCCGAACGCCCGCTGCTCGTAGCTCGGAGCGAGGCCCCGGTGCTCGGGCAGAATCCAGATCTGCAGGAGGTGAACCGGCGTGTCCGGGTCCGGGTTCATCTCGCTGTGCCGCACGCCGGTGCCGGCGGTCATGCGCTGCACCTCGCCAGGGCGGATGCGAGCGGTGGTGCCGAGGCTGTCTCGGTGCTCGAGCTCTCCGGACAGGACGACGGTGAGAATTTCCATGTCCTGGTGGGGGTGCATCCCGAAGCCGGTCCCCCCCTTCACCCGGTCCTCGTTGAGGACGCGGAGCGCCGAGAAGCCCATGTGGTCCGGATCGTAGTGATCCCCGAACGAGAAGCTGTGAAAGCTGTCGAGCCACGGCAGGCGGGTGCGGCCCCGGGCGCTCGACGGGTGAAGCGTGATCATGGCCGCAGGATGCGCCCCTCGCTGCCCGAATCTATCGAGAAGGGCGGAACGAACCGTTGCTCGAAGCCATTGCTCGGTTCCCTCGCGGTTGACGCAGGGCGCCCGGCTCTGGCTAACCTCCGCGGCCATGATTGTGGCCGGACAGACCGAGCGGACCTCGGTCCGGCACCCTCCCCTCGGCGGGCGGGCGTGAGGGTAAACCATCGTTCCGGCGCCTCGGCTCTGGTCGCATCGCTGCTGCTCTTCACCGCCGGCCCCTCCTTCGCCGACGAAGATGGTGGCTCCGAAGCCGCGGCCGCAGAAGAAAGTGCGAGCGAGGACGGCACGAGGGAGACCCCGGACCGTGAGGACCCCGAATCCGGCGGAGGGGCAAGTGAGGCTGCGACGGGCTCCGCGCCCGACGAGGCCGCGCCGGGCGCCGCGCCGCGGCGGTTGTCCTCCACCCGCACGAGCACCAGGGCCAAAGCCCGGTCTTTCGGCCGCCGCATGGTGTACGACCTCGAGATCCTCCCCGGCGCCATGGCCCGGCCCACCGGCATTCCGAAGAACCGCGGCCTGTGGTTCGGCAGCCCGGACCGCCGGTTCATGCTCCGGGCCTTGGGGCTCGCCCATCTCGATGGACGCTTCACCCTCGCCCCCACCGGCGACGTAGATGTCCTCCCCCGCCGGCTGCGCATCGCGATCGAGGCGGTAATGTTCGGCGAGCTCGATTTTCGCGGCGCCTTCGACGTGGCGGTGCGTCCGCTGCCCATCGACTTCTACTTGGACTGGCGGCGCTTTCCGGAGTTCAGCGTGCGGGTCGGGATCTTCAAGTCGCCGTTCGGCTTCGAGCGACGGGCCCGAGCGTTTGCGCTCACGTTCATCGAGCGGGGGTTTCCCAACGAGCTGTCTCCGAATCGGGACGTGGGCGTGTTCTTTCACGGCCAGTCCAAAGAAGGGTTCTTCAGCTACGACGTGGCGCTGCTCAGCGGCGCGGCCGACCTCGAGAGCATCGATGAGATGGCCCGCGACGACCCAGAGATCGCCGGGCGCATCTACTTTCAGCCCTTTCGGCTGCTCGACGTGCCGGCGCTGTACCATTTTGGCCTGGGGCTGTCCGGAAGCTACGGAGAGGAGCGGGGCAACCCCGAGGATGCTCGCCTCGGCCGGGTCTCGACCCTCGGACGGCAGCGCATCTTCGAGTACCAGGGGGGAGAGGACGGCGCGTACGCCAACGGGACCCGAGCCCGGTTCTCTGCCCACGGCTTTTGGCGAAAGGATCGATGGAAAGCGCTCTTCGAGTACGTCTGGTCCATGCAGCGGGTGCAGCGGGGCCAGGCGGCCGCACCGGTCGCGCACCAGGCCTGGCAGGCATGGGTGAGCTATGCCGTGACCGACGACGAGAACGGCTTCTTTGGCATCAGCCCCAAGCGCCCGCTCGACCCGAGCCGCGGCCAGTGGGGGGGAGTCTCGGTCGCGGCGCGGGTCCAGGGCATCCACCTCGATCCGACCGCGTTCCGGGAAGGCTTCGCCGATGCCGCCCGGTTCGCGAAGATGGCCCAGGGCACGTCCCTGTCCGCCCAGTGGCACATGACCGACCTGCTCGAGCTCGAGGCTGAGCTTCAGCTCACGGTGTTCGACGGTCCCACCGCCGGCCCGCTCACCGACCCGGAGCTGACCTTCGCGCTCCGGCTCGAGGCGAATTTCTAGAGCAGCCGCGAGGGCCCGGGCCCAATCTCGCTCGCTGAGCGAAGTCGGCCGGGGTCCTGTGGCCGGTTCAGTCCGAGCCGTTCACGGGAAGGACAGCGGCCGCCCGCTCGAGCCTACCCTCGCCCTCGAACAGCACGACGACCCGCGCTCGCTCCCGGGCGAGGCTCACGTCCAGCATCTCTTCCGTGTTGACGATGAAGCGCAGGCGTCGCCCCGGCACCCCGAGACGCTGCGCCGCCGCTTCGGCCCGGCTCTCGACCGAGCGCAGCGGCGCCGTCAGCGGCTTTCGGAGGGCCCGCGCAACCTCGTTCTCGAGCTGTTCTGGGTCCATCCAGGGGATGCGCTGCACGGTCAAATTCGAGCGCTCGACCTCGTCCGCGAGCATCCCGATCGCGTCGAGCGACTCCGGCGTGAACTCGATGTCGTTCGCTTCGATCTGCGCGGTCTCGCCGTTCGCCCGCAGGTATCCGGTCAGCACCAAATCACCTCGGCTCGACCCTTCGAACCCGAGCCGAACGATCACCCGCTGGGCGCCGCCAAGGACCTCGACCTCGGTCAGCTCGACGAAGCGCTCGCTGGAGCGGGGGGGAAACCGCCGCCCGAGCAGCTCCTGGCCGAGCTCTCGCTCGAGCCGCTGCAGGCTGACGTCGAAGGATCCGAGGACGCGAAACCCCTCCGCGTCCTGCACGGAGCCGAGCACCAGATCGCCGACCGGCTCCATCTCGCGCTGCGTGATCACCGGGTTGAGCCGAAACCGGGCCCGAACCGCAGCCAGGGACCCGGCAGGCTGAAAGTCGTCCACCTGCACCCCAGCTGGGCGCAGGGCGAGCCGCCGCCCATCGTCCCCTTCGAGCGGAACGAGGCCGGAGAGCCCGGCCCACAGCGGAGCGAGTTGCTCCTCGAGCGCTTCGTATCGCGCCGCTTCGGCCTCGATGAGCGCAGCGCCGCGTTGGGCCGCCCCGTCGAGCGCGGATCGGACCAGATCGAGCACGTCGAGGGCCTCTAGCGCCCTCCGGGGGCGCAAGAGGCAGCTGCCGTCGATCGCCACCTTGCTCTTCGGCTCCACGGCCAGCCCGAACGCCTCGCCAAGACCAAGCTGACCGCTCCAGCGGAGGCGCGCGCGGAGCGGCTCGCCCGGCCGCCCCTCGCACCACGACCGCTCGGCGCACCCGCAGGCGTCGGCGAACCGCCGGGACCCCACCGTGGCGGTCAGCACCGCGGCGATCGCGATGTCGGCGTCGAGCGTGACTTCACCGCCCTCGAGGCGCGCCTTGACCGGTTGAGGCCGCATTTCGATCCAAATTCTGGCCCCATCGGCGGTCAGCGGCCGGAGCTCGACCGGCGGCGGGGAGCCGGTCCCGCCGACCACGGTGCTGGTGCCCGCCCGCTCGAGCTCCACCCGAACGCCGCCGAGCAGCTCGCCGAGCGCCGTCTCGAGCCGGGCAGCCAGCGGCGCCAGGTCGAGCCCGACTCGGGTCTCCACAACCGAGTCCTTGGCCCTCGCATCGAGCGGATCTTGCGCGAACTCCTGAGAGGCGGCGGGAGGGATGGGGGGGCGAAACTCGAGGCTCGGACACGCAGAAAGCAGCACGCCGATCACGAGCCCGCCCGAGGCGACAAGGGGGCGGGGCCATGAGCAAGCAACGGACATGGTAGGCAGGGTGGCCTACCACGGCGGTCGTCGGATCGGCGAGCCGC
Source organism: Myxococcota bacterium (assembly GCA_036788295.1). Taxonomy (GTDB): domain Bacteria; phylum Myxococcota; class Kuafuiibacteriia; order Kuafuiibacteriales; family Kuafuiibacteriaceae; genus JAHQVK01. The sequence goes on along the minus strand of DAIQNR010000003.1, from coordinate 115,116 downwards.
GGTGACTCGGGCGCGAGTCGGATCGCCGTTGCCGATGGCCGAGACCGCTCCCCGATGCCAGTTTCGGGGCGGTGCGGAGTTTTCGACCCGGGGACCGGTACAGCCCGGAGGGAGGGATCGTGCGGGCGGCCCGCCGTCCCCCTGGCTTTCGCGCCGCGGGCCCGCCCTGCTCCGGCCCAACCGCCGAGCCTCGGGACGGCGAAGACCTGTGCTACCTGCTCGGAGACTGGCAGATCCTGCAGCGCCTCGACGGCCACCGGTGGTCGCTCGACGATTTCGTGACCGCGGCGGTGGCCAGCCAAGGCCCTCCGCCCCGGTGGGCCTCTGACCTCGGCTCGGGCATCGGCTCCGTGCTCTTGATGCTGGCTTGGCGATTTCAGAACGCGCGGCTCATCGGCGTGGAGGCGCAGGCCCTAAGCGTGGATCTATGCCGCCGCTCCATCGCCCACGTCGGCGCCGGCGATCGGGTCGAGGCGAGGCACGGGGACCTCCGGGATCCATCGATGCTGCCCGAGGGCCCGATCTTCGACCTCGTGACCGGGACCCCGCCCTACTTGCCCGAGGGCTCGGGGGTGGCCTCCGACAAGCCGCAGCGGGGCCCGTGCCGGTTCGAAACCCGGGGCGGGATCGAGGCGTACTGCGCCGCCGCCGCCCGGCTGCTCGTTTCGCCGAAAGACGACCGCGCTGGCGGCCGCTTCGTGGTGTGCGAGGACAGCCGGCAGATCCCCCGGGTCGAGGCCGCGGCCAAGGCCGCCGGGCTCGCGGTGCTGCGCCGGGTGGACGTCGTGCCGAGAGCGGGCAAAATGCCCCTCTTCTCCGTGTTCAGCTGCGGGCGCGAGCCCGGGGGGGAGCCCACGAGCGAGACCCTCGTCGTCCGGGACGACGCCGGCCGCCGCACCGAGGCGTTTCGGGCCATGCGCGCCGAAATGGGCCTGCCGCATTAAGGGTTTCTACCATCAACCCGACCGGCGAGGCTGCGGTCGGTTGTTGCGGCGCAGCATTCGTCCTGAAGTTGTGGCAACCTCGGCCCAACCGATGGCCGATACGTCCCCACTCGCCCTCCTCGACGCCGCCGCCCCCTGGCTGCGCCCGGTCTGGTCCTACGGAGTCGACGCCGCCGAGCGCGCCGTCCTGTACGCGGACCTGCTTCACCGACGAGGGCAGCAGTTTCTGGCCCACAACGCGGCCGGAAACCCGCCGGTGCTCCGCTTCGACTACGAGCTGGTCCTCGACGGCCGAGATCTTCCCCGCAAGACGAGCTACCAGCTGCTGAAGATCATCCCCCCCGAGGGGATGGCGGTGGACCCCGCGAAGCGGCCGTACGTCATCATCGACCCCCGGGCCGGGCAGGGGCCAGGCATCGGCGGCTCGCAGACCGACAGCCAGGTGGGGGTGGCGCTCCGGGCCGGCCACCCATGCTATTTCGTGAGCTTTGGACCGCACCCCGAGCCCACCCAGACCATCGAGGACATCACCGCGGCGGAGGTCGCGTTTCTCGAGGAGGTCCGGCGCCGGCACCCGGAAGCCAACGGCGATCCGGTGCTCATCGGCAACTGCCAGGCCGGGTGGGCGGTCACGCTGCTAGGGGGGGCCAACCCGGACAAGGTAGGCCCGATCGTGCTCGCCGGGACCCCGCTCGCCTATTGGGATGGCCCCCGGGGGGCGAGCCCGATGCGGTACTTTGGGGGCTTGATGGGCGGAGCGTGGCTCGGTGAGCTGGCGAGCGACCTCGGCAACGGGCGCTTCGACGGGGCCTACCTCGTTCAGAACTTCGAGGGCCTGAACCCGGCGAACACGTACTTGCGCAAGCCGTGGCGGGTCTACGAGCGAATCGACACCGAGGCGGAGCGGTTCCTCGAGTTCGAGCGGTGGTGGGGCGGCTTCTTCTTGATGAACGCCGATGAGATCCGGTTCATCTCGAGCGAGCTGTTCATCGGCAACAAACTCTCCCGGGGCGAGCTGAGGAGCCCGAGCGGCCACCGCATCGACATCCGAAACATCCGCAGCCCGATCGTCGTGCTCACCTCCCACGGGGACCGCATCACCCCTCCGGCGCAGGCCCTCAACTGGATCCTCGACCTCTACCGCAGCGTCGAGGACATCCGGGCCGCCGAGCAAACCATCGTGTACTGCGTGCACCCGGACGTCGGGCACCTCGGCATCTTCGTGTCCGGCCGCCTCGCCGAGCGGGAGCACGCCGAGTTCATCGAGAACATCGATCTCATCGAGCTGCTCCCTCCCGGGCTGTACGAGGCGGTCATCACCGAGATCCCGGAGGACGAGCGAAACTCCCGGTACGTCGAGGGCCGGTACGCGACGAAGTTCAAGGCGCGCACGCTCGACGACCTTCGGCGCATCGGCGGGCGCAGCCCCGAGAACACGGCCCGCTTCGCCGCGGTGGCCAAGCTCTCGGCGGTCAACTCGTCCTTGTATCGCCGCTTCGCCCAGCCGGTGGTCCGAAGGCTCGCCACCGAGCGGGGGGCAGAGGCTTTGCGGCAGGCCCAGCCGGTGCGCCTTCGGTACACCCTGTGGTCTCAGAAGAACCCGCTCATGCGGCTCGCTGGCCTGCCCCTGTCTTGGGCGGCGGGGTACGTGCGCAGCCACCGCCACCCGGTGGCCGACGACAACCCCCTGTGGCAGGCCCAGCGCCGAGCGGTGGACGGCCTCATCGACGCCGCCTCCGCGTGGTCGAGCCAGCGGGACCGCGCGCTCGAGGCGTGGTTCGAGGCGGTGTTCGGCGGCGCGCTCACCCAAGGCTTGCTCGGGCTCGACCCGGCGACCCCCGACCCCGGTCCCACCCGAGAGTTCGTGTTCGACCACCTGGCCGACCGCCAGCGGCGACACCTCGACGAGATGCTCGGCGGAGGCGGTCTGCCCGAGGCGGTGCTCCGGGCGACCATGTACGTGCTGATGGCCGACCACTCGGTCGATGAGCGGGGGTTCAACGCGTTCAAGCAGTGCTTCCGCCCGCTGGTGGCCGACGGCCCGCTTCATTCCCCCGCGCTCCGCACGCTGATTCGGGAACAGCAGACGCTCCTGCTCGACCGGCCCAAGGAGGCGATCGCCGCCCTCCCCCGCCTGTTGCCCCGCCCCGAAGACCGCACGAGTGCGCTCGAGATCATCCGGGAGATCGCGAGCGCCCGGGGGCCGCTCGACCCCCGGCGGGCGGCCCGGATCGCCGAGATCGAGGCGATCTTGGGGGAGGCGACCGAAGCAGCGGGTTCGGCTCCCGCCGAAGTCCCCGCCTGACCAGCAAATCGAAGACCTCGCTCTTCGCCTGACCAGGATCAGCGAAGACCGGCCCGGTGCGCCGCTCGCTTCAGCTCGTCGATCGGGTAGGTGTCGGGGCCATACCGCCCGAGCACTTCGGCCGGCAGCCCGGGTCCGAGAAGAAACGGCCCAACGACCCCCACCCGAAGCGAATAGGCCCCGGGCGGCTTCTCGACCACGCACTCCGACCCGGGCGAAAACCCGTCGCCGAACAGCACCTCGCTGATCCGGAGCTTCACGAGCTGCCGAGGAGCGAGCGTCGGCGCCGAGGTCGGCTGTGGACCGGTGGCCGCGGGAGCCCCCCGCCGGGGCTTCTGTGGTTCGAGCACGGAGAGCACCTCCGCCAGCACCGCGGCGCCGCAGGCGGGGATCACCTCCTCGATGGGATCGGGCGGAATCGCCATCAGACTCTCGCTACGTGCAGGCTACTGAAGTACTTCACGAAGTCCTCGAGCTTCAATCGAAAGAACCCGTCGTTTTTTCCGTCGTTTTCCCGGCTCTCCTTGGGCCCACGGGTTCCGAAGCTGAAGGAACCGCTTTCCGCCCTCCTCCTCGACCCCGAGCACCGAGTAGGCATGGTTGGCATAAATGCCTGAATTCGCGTACATTTCAGCCTGTTCCGTACCGTGGGTGCCCGCCGCCATCGGCCGCCCTGCCTCCGCCGCTGCCGACGCGATCCGGTAGATGGCGTGCGCGTTGCCCGGGTTGACCCGTTCGTAGTCGTACGAGCCCCCGAGGACCTCCGAAATGACCCGGCCGGCGATCCCGCCGTTGCCGATCGCCTCGTAGCCCCCCTTCCACTGAGCGTAGGCCTTCTCCATGAGCGGGTACCACAGCTCCATTCCCGACCGGGTCGCGCCGCTCGGCGTGCTCCCATAGATCGGGCCGCCGAACGACCGGACGTAGAGGTCGGCGTCGACCTCCACTTCGACCGGGCGGCGCCGGGACCCATTTTCGAAGAATCGCACCCGGTAGACGTCGTCCCCTACCGGCTCTATTGCCTCGAGGATCGCGTCCGGCCGCGCGTGGGCGATCGCTGCGAGCGCGGCCGGGAAGTAGCAGTTGCCGATCGCCCCCTGCCGCACATCGGCCGCGGACGGTCCGTCCGAAAACAGCGGCCCCTCGAACCACGCCTTCGGCACCTTCGCCTCGCCGTCTGGCCCCTGGTTTCCCTTCGTCGGCAGCGGGTCGGGGAGGTCCCGGGCCCCGCCGCCCGCCGTCTGCCCGGGCGCGACCAGCGTGCCCGCGACCTCGCGGAAATCTCGGTTGTTCGCGCCGTCGGACACCGCGACCCGAAACCGGTCGCCCGGCCGCCCGTCGAGGGTCAGGCCTTCGGGCAGAGACCCGGCCTCAGTGACGGTCACCTCCTTGGTCTTGCCGGTGCGGGCGTTCTCGAACCGGACGATGGCCCCCGGTTCGGACAGGGGCCGAGCGGTGTTGTGGGCGACGGCGATGCCACCCTCTCGGAGGACGAGGTCCATCCGCTCCAGGTTGACCACCGCGTTTCGGGTGTCCGCACGCTCGAGCCCCCAGGCCCGGACGGTGAGCCAATCGGTGGGGGTCCGGCCGGGGCCGCGGGCCCGCAGCCTCACGATGTCCCCCTCCCGCAGGTCGGGGAGTCGGCCGACGAAGCGGCCATCCAGCCCCGCCTCCCCGATGACCACCGTGTCGGTGAGATGGAGCCGCCCCGACGGAGCGGTGCTCAGGTTGATGGCTTCGACCTGGTCCCCGGGGCGCGCGCGCCCGCGGATTCCGTCCTTCTGATCCCCATCGACCGACAGCGGCCCCTCGGCGGACAGCGGGGCGCGGCCGAGCAGCGCCTCGAGAAAGTTCCGGGCCCCAGGACTCATGGCGAGGCCCGATCGGTCGAGCAGCGTCGCCACGTCGGCCCGCTCCCGGCGGTTCATCCCCGACTGGGCCGCTTCGAGCTGCTCGGAGCGAGACAGGCCGGGCCGGGTGATGTCGGCGTAGACCTCGCCTTCCCGGCGGGAGGGGCGGTCCCCGACCGCCGCGAGCAAGCGGAGCACGTTCTCGTCGGTGAGCTGGGCCGACTCGAGGCGGCCGAGGTCGCGAACGAAGCGCCGGACCTGGGGGTCACGAAACGTCACGTTGGGCATGTAGGTTTTGCCTCACCTATGTAGGTGCGCGACCGTATCGTCCCCGACCCCGGTCGGTTGCGTGAATTTCACCCAAAAGACGCAATCGAGCTCAGAACCTCACTGGTCTTTGTCGCGTCGAAGCCCGAATTCGCGTGAACGGAGACATCCGCCCACCCCGGCGGCGTCGCGCCCACCGGCTCGAAACCGAACGACCTCGGGGGACCGTCGGCCCACCCAGGATCACCTCGGGGAGAAGAATCGTACCTCGATGTCCATGAGGGACTCGCGCGCACGAGAAGATCGGGCCAAGATCATCTTGCCGTGAGACTAGGAATCGACTTTGGAACCACGCGCACCGTTGTGGCGGTCAGCGACCGGGGCAACTACCCGGTGGTCAGCTTCTCGAACCACAGCGACGAGGTCTGCGATTGGTTCCCAAGCGTTCTGGCCGAACGAGGCGGTGAGTTGGTCTTCGGCTTCGACGCCCTCGAGCGGGTCGGGGTGCCGGGCTGGACGGTCGTGCGCTCGTTCAAGCGGCTGCTCGGCGGCGAGGGGGTCATGCCCCATCACCGGGTGCGGCTCGGCCGGACCGAGTTCACGATCGAGGACGTGCTCGTCCGGTTTCTTCGGGCCCTCGCCGAGGCGCTGCGGACCGCGTCGAACGCCCCGGATGACGGGGGGCCGCTCGAGGCGGTGGTCGCCACCCCCGCCCATGCGCTCGGCCCCCAGCGCTTCGTGACCATCGACGGGTTTCGGCGGGCCGGCTTCTCGCTGCTCGGCTTTCTGGACGAGCCATCCGCGGCCGGCTTCGAATACACCCACCGGTTTCGACGCACCCTGAACGGCCGCCGAGAGCACGTCGTGGTCTACGACCTCGGCGGCGGGACCTTCGACGCCGCGCTCGTCCACCTCTGCGACCTCCACCACGACGTGGTCATCACCGGCGGAGACCCGAGGCTCGGCGGCGACGACTTCGACGAGGTCCTCGTGGAGATGGCGCTTCAGCAGGTGGGCGCGGCGCCGCCATCGGGCGCCGCCGGAGCCGAGCTGTTCGAGCGGGCCCGGGTGGCCAAGGAGGGCCTGAACCCGAACAGCCGGCGCATCCTGCTCGACCTGTCCGAGCTCGGCCTCGGGGCGGGCGAGGCCAGGCTCGACGTCGCCGACTACTACGACGCTTGCCTCCCGCTGGTGGAGCGCACGATCGAGGCGATGGGCTCGGTGCTCGAGGCGGCCGAGTCCCGGCCGCTGGCCGGGCTCTACGTCGTCGGCGGCGGCAGCGCGCTGCCGGTGGTGGGCCGGCGGCTCCGCCAGGACCTCGGGCGCCGGGTGCACCGATCGCCCCACCCCTCCGCCGCGGTGGCCATCGGCCTCGCCATCGCCGCCGACGAGACCGCGGGTTTCGAGGTCACCGGTCGCCTCTCCCGCTTCTTCGGGGTGTTCCGGGAGCTCGAGGCGGGGAAAGATGTCGCCTTCGACCCGATCTTCGGTCGTGAAGCGGCGATCACGAAGAGCGAGCTGGGCCGAGCCCGCATCCAGCGAGAGTACCGGGCCGCCCACAACCTAGGGCGCTACCGGTTCGTCGAGACCAGCCACCTCGACGCCCGAGGGCTGCCCCACGAGCGCCTCCAGGCCATCGGCGAGATCACGTTCCCGTTCGACCCCCGCTTGCGCCAGCCCGGGGTCAACCTCGGGGAGGTGCCGGTGGAGCGGCGGGCCTGCGGGCCCATGGTCCGCGAGGAGTACGAGGTGACGCCGCTCGGCTTGGTGGAGATCGCGCTCACCGACCTCGAGACCGGCTACGCCCGCCGCTACACCCTGAACGGGGGGTGACCGAGCGCGGGGCCGCTCAGCGCACGTCGAGGATCGGCCACTCGAGTTCGGTGGCGGCCCGGCGGAGCTGGCGGTCGGGGTTCACCGCCGCCGGCCGCCCCACCACCGCGAGCATCGCGTAATCGCTGTAGCTGTCGGAGTAGCCGTAGCTGTCCAGCAGGTCGACGCCGAAGGTCCGAGCGTACTCCTGCAGCAGCCGGGCCTTCACCGCCCCGGCGACGACCGGCTTGATGAGTTTGCCGGTGGCGACGCCATCCTTCATCTCGAGCCGGTTGCAGATGAAGTCATCCATGCCGAGGTGCCGGGCGAGCGGCGCCACCAGCACGTCGAGGCTGCCCGACACGATCACCTGGCGAAGGCCCTTCTTTCGGGCGCTGTCCACCAGCTCGTAGACCCCGGGGAAGATGTTGGGCCGCAGCACCTCTTCGAAGTGCTCCTCCGCGAGCTCGGCGAGGCGGTCGGCGAAGGCGCCCCGGTAGCCGGCGTACAGCAGCTCGTTGAACAGCGCCCGGGACAGCCGGTCGGCGAGCGCGAACGCGGGCAGCTCGAGCAGCCCGAGCGCCGCCTTGGTGAACGAACGGGTGAGACTGGGCTCGTTCTTGGCGACGAAGAGGTAGCTGTGGACGAGGTTCGTGCGCACCAGGGTCCCGTCCATGTCGTAGAAGGCGGCGGCGGTGGAGCGCTCCGCCGGGTCTGCCTCGCCCCGCCAGGGCACGTTGACCTTTCGCATCATCGCCGTTCACCCCTTCATGTCGGTCATCAAGATCGGCGACAGATGCAGCATCGAGATCTCGGGGTTCGGGCGGGTGAGGTCCTTGGCCCGCTCGATCGCGTCGTGCAGGGTCGCGGCCCGCTCCCAGCCCAAGATCCGGGGGACGTGCTCGTTTTCAGCTCCCACGCAGATGACCGTTCCCACCCTGGACCGGCCCGAGTCGCCCCAGTACCACATGTAGAAGGGATGGGCGCCGTGAAAGGCGTTCCCCCGGCGGTACATCTCGATGTACGTCGGGTTCGTCGCGAACTCCTTTTCGAAGCGCCGGTGCAGCGTGAAGCTGTCCCGTGTCTCGGTCAGGCAGCGGTGGAAGAATTCGATGTAGCTGGGATGAAACCGCTGGTCGAACTGGTCGAACAGCGGATGGGTGATGATGAGCACGCCCCCATCCCGCAACAGCGGTGAGCCCCGGTACAAATTGTAGATGTAGCCGAGCGCCATGACCTGCACCAGCAGCGGGTTCAGGATGCTGTTGGCGTTGTAGGGGCTGATGAACGGGATGCCGGTGATCATCACGTCGGCCTGACCCTTCACCGGCACGCAGTATTGCTCGTAGTTCTTCTCGAGGATCTTTCGGTGCACCGGCTCGGTCTTGCCCGCGTGCACCGCGATGATCTCATACGGGGACGGCACCCGGTGGAACACTTCGCGCTTCGCCGATCGGGGCAGTCGGCCGAGCACTTTGCGCAGACCGAAGAACGCGAGCCGGTCGAGCTCGGAGAAGTCATCCTCGTTCTTGGCGAGGAAGTTCATGCTCCGGTCGTACATCCGGTTGTTGAGCGCGGTCTCGATGTGAAACACCTTCAGGTGCTGATCGAGCACCCGGCCGATGCGATCGCCGGAAGCGGCGAGCTCGGATTTGGCCGGGTCCATGTACCCATCCACTTCGAGCATCGTTCGCGGGTTGTGGTGGGCCTTCAGCCCCTGGTAGTCGGTGGTGCCGATGCCCATCGACTTGTGGCCCCCGTCCATCGGGACCAGGTTGATGTTCACATAGATGGTGAGGTCGGCTTCGGCGCACCACCGGTGGGTCTTCACCACCTCGCCGATGTCGGTCTCCCCTAGGGTTACGATCGCGTCCGGATCTTCGGCGTCGTGGTTGATGAACCGCTTCGGGTAGAAGCGATCGAAGATCTTGCTGCCGACCATGCGCCGCATCTCGCCGGCGGTCATCCGGCGGTGCAGCGCGTTGGCGACCAGCAGCCGCACGTCGTCCACCCCATGGTCGGCGAGCTGCTCGAGCAGGATGGTCAGCACCCGCTGGCGGACGTCGGGCAGCCGCATCGCCGGCAGCGGCAGCGAGATGTCGTCCATGACGATCGTCACCTTCATGGACGGCTCGAGCAGCGCGTAGAGCGGCGGCATCTCTTCGGGGTGGTTGAGCGCGTAGCGAATGGCCGCGTCGGGCTGCGCGAGCCCCTTGATCGGCGGGTTCGGGTAGATGACGCGGGTCCCGATCGGCAGCTGCTCGTACAGGAAATCCTCACCGAAATGGAGGATGCGAGGGGCGCTGTCGGAGTCGATGTAGACGACGTTGTCCTTCTCCCGCGGAATCACCGCCGGGGTTCTGGTCGGCAGGGGACGGGCAGTCAACGCCTCGTTCCTCAGGTGGGCTTCGGACCCACCACTTCGCCGCCCCACCTCGGGTGTCTCGGCGCCCGACCCCACGACCGACGCCGGTGTCCTTGGCGCTCGCTCGCTCCCCCGCCGATCCGAGTCCGCAGGGGTGGCCCGGATTCTGCTTACCTCGAAAATCGTGAGGACCTCGGTGAGCTTGGACCGGTACGCGACCATGGCCTGCATGCCATCCGACCGCGCCAACTCGGGTCTGCACCACTGCCCCGCGTGCCGCTCGGTGTACCGAACGGGGCCCGGCCACTGCGCCCACGACGGGGTTCGCCTGATCGCCACCGTCGAAGACCCCTTGGTGGGTCGCGTGCTCGGCGGCGAGTACCTCGTGGGGCACAGACTGGGGGAAGGGGCGATGGCCCGGGTCCACGACGCCCTCCACGTGCCGAGCGGCCGGTCGGTCGCGATCAAGACCCTCTTTGGGGACGTCGCTGCCTCGGCCGAGCTCCGCCTCCGCTTCGAGCGCGAGGCTCGGGTCGGGCGCTTGGTTTTCCATCGCAACGTGGTGGCCGTGCTCGATTTTCTGAGGGAGGGCCCCGTCGATCACCTCGTGCTCGAGCGGGCGGCGGGTCCCTGCCTCGAGACCTGCCTCGGGGACCTGGGGCCGTTCCCCGAAGACCGCGCGCTCCGTGTGCTGCGGGACGTGCTGTGCGGGCTCGCCGCTCTGCACGCCCACGGGATCGTCCACCGGGACGTGAAGCCGGCCAACGTGCTGCTCGACCGAGCCGCGGACGGGACCATCGTCCCTCGCCTCGCCGACCTCGGGGTCGCCCGAGCGCGCCAGGAGCACGACACCACCAGGGCCGGGCTCGTCGTCGGCAGCCCGTGCTTCATGCCCCCCGAGCAGGCCCGCGGCGACCGCTGCGGCCCGGCCGCCGACCTGTACGCGGCGGGCGTCACCCTGCACACCCTGCTCGCCGGCACCGCCCCCTTCCACGGTCCGGCCGCCGACGTCCTGCTCGAAAAGGCGCGGGAATGCGAGGATCGGCTCGGACATCTGCCCCATGTCCGAGCCTCGACCCGGGCCCTCGTGCGCTGGCTCGCCGCGCCCCGGCCCGAAGACCGTCCGGCCACCGCCGGGGAGGCGGTCGCCGCGATCGACCGCATCCTCAGCGGACGTTCGCCTCGACGGGAGCGCCGCCAAGAGCGCGCTGCGCTCGCCGCCGCGGTGCTGCTCGGGGCCGCGGTCGGCTCGTCCCCCTTGCCGGAGCGAGTCGCCCTGGCCCTGCGTCCGGCGGTCTCGGCCGGGGTCGTGGGGCTGGCCGCCCTCCCGCCTCGATGAGCTCGATGGGCCGCGGGCTCTACTCGAACCAAGCGACGTAGGCAGACAGGGCGATGTCCCCACCGGGCAGCACGATCGTGCCCGGCACCGTCGCCGAGTAGCCGACCTGATTTTCCTCGCCGAGCCGGACCAACTCGGTGATGTCGAGGCGGATCGGCTCCACCGGCAGCCCTGGGCACCAGAAGGCCCGCTCGGGGGCCCAGTTGCCCCACTGGCCGGGGACCACGCCGCGAGCCGACGCCGGACCGCAGCCCCCGATCGACCCGACCCGGCCCTCGTGCCGCACCTCCGGCAACGCGGTCCCGTTCACCGTGAACCGATGGCGGTGGTCGCACCACTCGGCGCAGTTCGACGGCTGCACCTGCCCATGCCCGCTGAGCAGCAGCACCAGCTCGACCCGCTGGGCCGTCGCCGGCGGGGTGAAGGCGACCGGCTCCCGGTTGTTGTAGTTCGCCTCCCCGCTCTGCTCGAACCGACCTCCGGTGAAGACCCGGACCGCCCCCGCCGAGCGGAGGCCTCCAGTCCGCGACAGCCGCAGGACCGCTCGGATCACCCTGGGGGTGGGCCGCTCCCACTCGGGGCCGAGCTCGAGCCGAAACCGGCGATGGCCCCCGTCCGAGAGCAGACCGAGCAGCGGACTCGCGTCCATGATCCAGCGCTGCTCGCCTCGGCGCCAATACGAGGTGATCCACCGGATGAGCTCGCGGCGCTCGGTGCACGCTTCGTCGAGGCAGAGGTCGAACCGGGCGATCCGGTCCCACTCCGAGCAAGCAAAGACGTTGCGCTCTCGGCAGACGTCGGTCAGGTCGAGTTCCAGGGTGTCGAACCGGGCCATCTCGGCCCCGGTGGGCAAGGTCGCCTCGAGCTGGTGGACCCGGGCCGTCACTTCGGCGTCGAGAAGCTCGGCCGTCCACACCTCCTGCTCCGTCTGCACTCGGTGGGCGATGCGCGCCTTGTGGTCGAAGAAATCGGGCAGGTAGCTCACCATTCGAAGGGCGAAGTTGCCGCCCACGATCTCGGACAGGTTGCCGACCGGATCCCAGCGCTGGTGGCGGTCGATGGCGAAGGCAAACGGAAACGGCGGCGGCGCCACCCCCCGGTCCCCGAGGTCCACCCGGCCGGCGGGGTCGTCCATGTACGCGCGGTAGTCGCGCAGGAACTGGCCGACGCTGCCCTCGATGCCGGTGGGAGCGTCGATCACGAAATGAAACCGGGCCCGCTGCCCCGCTTGCTCCTCCGCCGGGAGGCTGGCGATCGCGGCCTCGATTCGGCCCTGCATCGACTCCACCCTCGCCCGCCGGTCGGCCTCGGTCGGCTCCCAGGACAGAAAGAAGAAGTGGGCTCCGCTCGGGGTGCCGAGCAGCGTCTCCACCGGGGACGTCCACAGCCGGTCGGTTTGGGTCGGCGCGTCGCCCCGAAGCGGCACGTAGCCCACGAAGGTGTAGGAATCACAGCCGGTCCACCGCTCGGACAGCGAAAACGACCCGTCCGTCGTCGTGACGGTGAAGTCCCCGGCCAGGTCGCCAAACCCGAAACTCGGGTCGGGCGGGGCCAAGCGCCGGGCCTCGATGCCGTCCGGGCACGGCATCGGCGGCGGACCCGCGTCGTCGGAACCCGCGTCGTCGGGACCTGCGTCCTCAGAACCCGCGTCCTCGGATCCGACGTCGACAGGGACCCCTGCATCCGGCGCCGGGTCTTCGGACCCCCCGCCGCACGCGGCGAGCGCCAGGAGCGCCCACGAAAACCCTCGATGACCCATCCACCGCTGCACGGGGGGAGCGTACGCTGGTTCCGCTGTCGTCCAGAAGTCCCCCTCGAACGCTATTCTTTGCCGGTGAAGTAGTCTTCCCGGTCGGCGAACAGGACGTTGAAGGTCGTGAAGCTCCCCCGCATCCGCCGCACCTGCTCCACCATGTCGAGCGCCTCGGCTCCGATCGACGGGTGGGTGTCCACCGCCTCCTCGAGGGCATCGAAGGAGCGGGCCAGCCGCGAAAACCACGCAAACACTTGGTGAGCGGGCACGGAGCGGGCCACCCCGGCGCCATCGACCACGGTCACCTTTCCCCCTTGGCGGTACTTCGAGTGCATGTCCCGCCGACGCCCCGGGATCTCGTCGTCGAACAGGTCGCGCAGCGCGCTCGCCACCAGGGGCGCCGTGCCGCCGTCGAGTTCCACGGAAGGAGGCGCCGGTTCAGTGGGCCACGGGCGAAACGACGGCTCCGGCCTCGGCTCGAACGCCCCTGGACCGACCGAGACGACGGGCACGGAGGACCGGGGCTTGGCGGTCCGCGTCGCTCGCCGCCCTGGCTCCGGCCGGGTCACCCCCCGCTGCCGATACTTCGGACACTTCGCGAGGTCCCCAGGGACCCGGCGAAGCTCGGGGCGCAGTCGGCACAGCCCGATCGCGACCGCGTCGCTGGCGGTGGACTCCACCGGCCGCCAGGCCACGCAGCTGCCGCATACCCCTGGCTCGCCGAACCACGCCTCGGGGTTCATCGGATCGTCGGCCCCGGCCACGGGCGCATCCGAGCACCGGCAACGCGGCCGGACAAGCGCCGGGCTCCGTCATTCGGTCCTTTGACCAACGCCGCAACGCCACCGTAGCTTGCCCGCGGTATGGGGGTTTGGAGGCGGTCGGTGCGGACGGTGGCCATGGCCGGGCTGGTGTTCGCCGGTTGCGGCGGAGGGACGACCTGCGGCGGCTGCGCCGAGACCGGCTACCGGTTCCCGGTTGGGCGCTCGGACGCGGTCGTTCAAGAGGACGTGGCCCGCGTCCGCGTCACCCAAGATTTCCTCGACTTCGTCCGGCCCCGGATCCCCGAGGTGCTTCGCGCTGGTCTCGCTGGCCCCAGCGCCCCCGGGGGCCCGTACGTAGACGCGCAGGACATCCTGCACATCCCCCTTCCCAGTGCGCAGCTGTTCGACATCGGAATCGCCGAAGCGACGGTCCGCCGGGCCGAGGCGCTCATCTGGCTCGACGACCTCGATCGGCAAGTGGACTTGCGGTTCGAGGCACCGAACCAGGTCCGCCTGGTCCTGTCCAACCTCCGTTTGGGGCTCGACGCGCGGCTGCAGGGCGACATCGTGCAGGGCGACTTCTCGTGCCCGATCACCGGCAACCTAGGTCCGGGCCCGGTCCGCCACGCCGCCCAGATCACGGTGGAAGCGGTCATCGATCCCGGCGTCGGTCCGCGGCCGGACCAGCTGCTCGACGTGCAGGTGCAGCTCGGCCAGCTGCGCATCGACGGGCTCGCCCTCCGGGTGCTCGGCTCGAGCTCGTACTGCGCGGAGCCGGAGTGCACGGACTGCGCCTTGGAGGTGTTCGGAGTGTGCCTCGACCCGGGCGGGCGCTGCGTGGAGTGCCACATCGCATGCGGCGGGATCACCTCCACCGCCGTCGGTCTCATCAACGGGCTCATCGGCCTGCTGCGCCCCGCCATCTCGGGGGCCCTCGAGCCGGTGATCCAGGGTCTGCTCGGGGACACGCTCGACGCGCTCAATGGGCAGCCGGCCCGGTTCGAGGGCGAGGTGTCGCTGAGGGAGCTCAGCGGCCTCGATTTCCTGCGCGGCCTCCCGGTCGGGCTGCTGGTGGGGGCCCGTCCCGGTCGCTTCGCGGTCGAGGCCCGTCCGGACCTGGGCATGGACATCCGGATCGACGGCGGCGCTGAAGGTCGGCTCGCCGACTGCGCCCGCGACCTCCCCGACTTCGTCCCCGATGTGGGACCGGCGCCGGAGCTGGCCGGGCTCGACAGCCAGGGTCGGCCCTACCACATCGCCGGCACCTTCTCGGCTGCGTACATGAACCAGATCCTCCACGCGCTGCACCGATCCGGGTCTCTGTGCCTGAAGCTCGGCAGCGACGACGTGCGAGCGCTGACCGGCGGCGGGTTCGCGCTGAACGCCTCCCTGTTGTCGCTGCTCGCGTCGGACCTCGCGACGATCGCCGCCGATGCCGCGCCGGTGATCCTGGAGCTCAAGCCCCGTCGGCCGGCGCAGCTCCGATTCGGCAGCGGAGCCGAGACCGGCACCGACCGGATGGGCAACCCGATCCGGGACTGGCTGCTGCAGCTGTCCCTGGACGACCTGGGCGTGGCCTTCCATGTTCTGGTGGAGAATCGCTATGTCCGAGCGTTCGAGGTGGAGGCCGACGTCTTCGTGGGGCTCGACCTCACCGTCCTGCCGGACAACCGCCTCGAAGCCGGCCTCGGCGAGCTGCGGATCGACGGCTTCGAGGAGACGTTCAACGAGCTGCTCCCGAACGCGAACTTCGCCGAGATCCTCCCCGCGCTGCTCGATTTGGCCCTCGGCGCGCTGCTCGGCCAGCCCCTGACCTTCGACCTCGATCTATCGAACGCGGTCTCCGGCGCGCTCGGGGTGCCGGTGGGTCTTCGCGTGAACGACATCTTCCGAGACGGCGCGAGGCAGGACTTCCTCACCCTCTCGTTGACCTTCACCTCCTCGGGGACGAGCGCGGCGAAGTGGCCAGTCCGCACCGTCGCTCGCCTCGACGAGGCGCCGGGGGTCCTCGCGGAGCGGGACGGCCGCCCCCGACCCACCGGCGCGCTGAGCCTCGTGCTGGGGGAAGGCCTGCCCACCGACGCCGCCGATGGGCTCGAGTACCAAGTCCGAGCGGGGGCCGGCCTGTGGACCGCTTTTGTCGCCGCCCCCTCCGATGGCCGCCTGCAAGTGGGCCTGCCCGCCCTGATCGTGCCCGGGCGCCACGCGGTCGAGGTGCGGGCGCGGGCCCGCGGGGCCTACGAGACCCTCGACCCACGCCCGGTCGTGCTCGAGGTGGTGGTGGACCCCATCCCGCCCCAGGTTCGGGCCGTTCCCGGGCCCAGCGGCCTCGAGGTGACGGTGCAGGACCAAGAGACCGAGGACGTGCGAGCCCTCCGGCTCGAGCGAGCGGTCGGGGACGGGCCGATGGAGGCGGTGGAGCTTCGGCCCTGGAGCCACGACGCGGCGAGGGCGGTGTTGCCGTACGCCGACCTTCTTGGCCGGAGCGTCACGCTCATCGGGGTGGACGGATCGGGCAACCGGAGCGAGCCGCTTCGATGGTCGGCGGCGGCGGTGGAGGCGGCGGCAGCGGCTGCGCCCCCGGCGGAGCACTGCGGCTCGGCTGCGCCCGCCCCGGTGGCGCTGCTCCTTCTCGCGTGGTTCGGTCTTGCCCGCCGGCGCCGCTCACCACTCGATCGGTGACTTCGTGCCGTCGTAGAAGCGCCCATGGTCCTCGGGGCTCAGCCCCTCGATGAGGACGAGCAAGCGCTCCGACGCTTCTTCGACCGTCAAGAGGGCGCCGTCCTTGACCGAGCGGCGAAACGGCTCGGTGAGCCGGGTCGCGACCGTGCCCGGGTGAAGGGTGACGGCGATGGCGTGCTTCGCGCGCCGTGACAGCTCCACCGCGAGGCTGCGGTGCAGCTGGTTCAAGGCGGCCTTCGAGGCCCGGTACCCGTACCAGCCGCCGAGGCGATTGTCCCCGATGCTGCCCACCCGGGCCGACAGCGAGGCGACGACCGCCCGGCGCCCGTGGCTGATCGCGGGCAGGAGGTGCTTCACGACGAGCAGCGGCCCGATCGCGTTGATGAGAAAGATCTGGCCGAGTCGGCCCGGGTCGAGCTCTTCCAGCCGCCGCTCCGGCTGAAGCCCCTCGCCGTGGAGCACCCCCGAGGCGTTGAAGACCAGGTCGAGCTCTGGGGACCGGGCCCGGATCGCCGCCGCCGCCGCTTCGATCGTGGGCTCGTCGGTCACGTCGAGCCGGTGAACGAAGAGCCGGTCCGGGCCGGCCAGCGCTCGCAGCTCCGAGGCCGAATCGGGGTCTCGGCAGGTGGCGTGGACCACCTCGACCTGCCGCCCGAGCAGCCCCTGCACCAGGCCGAGACCGATGCCCCGGCTGGCCCCCTGCACCACCGCGTGTTGCATGGCGTGTTTCATGGCCTGCAGCTAGCAGTTCGGCCGGCCTCGACGAGACGAGACCGCACCCTGCGGGAAATCTGCGGGTTTCTTCGCGTCGGCGCCGGCGGGAAGAGAACCGCGGCGGCTCAGGAGTTGTTCAGGGCGGCCAGCACACTGGTCTGCTTTGGCCTCTGGTGCGGGACCTCGGTCGCCATCCACTTCGCGAACGCGCCCGCTCCGACCTGCTCTGGCTCATAGGTTCGCACCAGAAAGCTCTGAAGCGCGCGCTCCACCAAGAGCATCGAGTCGGGGCGGTCCTTGGGCCTCGGCTCCAGCATGAGATGCACGATCTCGGCGAGCGGTGGGGGGACGTCGGGGCGCCGCTCGACCACGGGCGGCACCCGGCATTCGAACACCCGGCGCATGGTCTCCACCTCGGTGCTCGCCTTGAACAATCGCTCTCCGGTCAAGCACTCCCACAACACCACGCCAGTGGCGAAGATGTCGGTCGCCGCGGTCAGGGGCATGTTGCCGGTGGTCTGCTCGGGGGCCATGTAGCTGGTCTTGCCCTTGACCACTCCGGTCACCGTCCGGGTCGCCCGCTCGGTCGCCCACGCGATCCCGAAATCGAGCACCTTCACCCGACCATCGCGCAGCAGCATCACGTTGTGGGGGGACACGTCGCGGTGCACGATGCCGAGGGGCTGGCCTCGGGAGCCCGCTTTCCAGTGGGCGTAGCCGAGCGCGCGCGCCATCGAGCGCCCGATGAAGGCGACATGCTCGGGGGGCATCAGACCCTGGGTCTTCTTGAGGCGCCCGAGCAGCCGCCGGAGGTCCATTCCGTCGAGCAGCTCCATGACCTGGACGAGGTAGCCGTCCCGTTCTTCGCCCTCGAACACCCGGACGATGTTGTCGTGGCGAAGGCGCCGCGAGATTCGAAGCTCGTCGTGAAAGGCGTTCAGCTCGGCGTCGTCCCTCGGCGGGCCGACTTGGGTCAGCTTGAGCGCGACCTGCCCCCGGACCGGGTCCGTGGCCGCCCAGACCTCCGCCATGCCGCCTACGGCGACCCGGCGCTCGAGTCTCCACGGGCCAAGGTTGGCCCCTGGGGCCAGCTGCATTCTCATCGCGATACCGTCATTGGGCTACAGTAACCCAGCTCGCCACATCAGAGCGAGCGCCGCGCCGAATCCACAAACAAAACCCACCGAGCGAGGGACCCACACCGGCCTGGCTTCGGGGGGCGGCGCCGGGAAGGAGGGCTTCGACGGCATCGACACCAGGGTCATTCCGACCGGGTTCGGCTCGGGCGGGGGCTCTCTGGGGGCCGGCGGAGGCGCCCGGCGGAGGGGAGCCGGCGGGGGCGCGCCGCGGAGCGGAGGGAACAGCGGAGGGGTGGGCGCAGAGGGGTTCTCGGTGCCCTCCCCCTCCCCAAGGTCCTTCTCCGGCTCGGCGGCGAACGGCGCCTCCGCGTGCACGGTCGGCCCTTCGAACAAGCACTGGCCCTCGGGCGGCGTCTCGGGCTCCCCCTCCGGAGGCTCGAGCTCTCCGGGGGACACCGGGCCATTCAGCTCGCTCATGACCAGGGTGTAGACCCCGCAAACGCTCTCCCCGCTGCGCACGTCCTGGATTCGCGATCGCTCCGGGAGGCGCTCGGCGACCTGCTCCGCGAGCACGGCGCGCCCGTGCCGCTCGTCGTCTCCGCGAAGCGAGCGAAAGAACACCCAGTCGAGCCGGTCGGCGAGCGCTTCGGCGCTCGGGTAGCTGCCCGACCCGAGGTCGAGCCCAGCTTCGAGCACCTGGTCGAGCTCCGGAGGGATCTCGGGCCGAATCCGCGACGCCGGACGGTAGGCAAACGGCGCCACCGACGTGCGAAACGGGCGGCCGGTCAGGAACATCCAGAGCAAGGCCGTGACCGCGTAGGCGTCGAGCTGGGGCCCTTCGACCCCACGGGCCACCCACTCCGGGTTCGAGAAACGCACATCGAGCTGCGCGGTCAGCTGGTGCTCGACGTCCTCGACCCGGGTGCACAGCCCGAAGTCCAAGCGAACGTCGCCGCTTCGACCCACCCACACCGCCGACGGACCGATGGCCCGGTGCAGCACCCCGAGCCCGTGGGCGTGGGCCAGCGCTTCGAGCAGCGTCCGCGCCAACCACACCGCGGCCGGCACCGGGAGCGTCCACTTTCGGGTCCGGTCGAGCGCTACCCCGTCGAAGTCTTCGAACAGCTGCCACGTGTCTTCCCGCGTCTCCAGCACGCCGTGGGTCTGAAGCACCAGATGATGGGATACGAAGTCGGAGGTCGTGGACGCCTGGGTCAAGCGGGTCGCAAGGGCCGCGCGGTCGGTCCGATCCCGGGAGGGCCGGCGAGCGAGGACCCGGTCGGGCAGACCGAGGCCGGCGGCCGGGCGCGCCCGACGAAGGTCGAACGGGCCGTCGGCCTCCACGACCGACAGCAGCTCGAGATCCCCGAGGCCTGGGTCGTGCACCCGCGGAGCGTGCGCCATCCCTCGAAAAGGAGCAAGGCTCCGTCTCAGGGCGCGAGCTCGTCCTTGAGCGCCCGCGACATGAGCGAGCGCACCGCCGAGGCGGGCGGAACCCCCTCGTAGAGCATGGCGTAGACCTGAGCGGTGATCGGCATGTCCACCGCCTCCCGAGCGGCGAGCTGGTGGGCAGAGCGCGCGGTGCGAACGCCTTCCGCCACCTGGCGCATGTCACCGGTGATGGTCTCGAGGCTTTCGCCCCGGCCGAGTCTCTGCCCGACGGTGCGATTTCGGCTGAGCCCGCCCATGCAGGTGAGAACCAAGTCCCCCATTCCGGACAACCCGGCCAGGGTGAGCGGGTGGGCCCCGCGGTGCACCGCGAGGCGGTTCATCTCGGCCAGACCCCGGGTCACGAGCGCGGCGACGGTGTTGAAGCCGAGCCCGAGGCCATCGCAGGCGCCAGCGGCGATGGCCATGACGTTCTTGAGAGCGCCGCCGAGCTCCACCCCGACCACGTCGGTGGTGGAGTAGGTGCGAAAGTGGGGCGCGGCCAAGACCTCGCGCAGATGCTCGGCGAGCCCGCCGTCCTTGGCCGCGATGCTCACCGCGGTCGGGTCCCGGCGGGCCACCTCCTTCGCGAAGCTCGGGCCGGACAGGAACGCGAGCCGAGGGTGGATGCTCGGCGGGAGCACCTCTTCGAGCACCTCGCTCATCGTGAGCAGGCTGCCCTCCTCGATGCCCTTCGTCGCGCACACGATCGGCGCCTCCCCGAAAAACGGCGCCGCGTCCCCGATGACCCGCCTCAGCACGTGGGAAGGGACGACCACGAGGACCAGGTCCTTGTCCCAAACCGCGGCCTCGAGATCGCCGGTGGCCCGGTAGTGGTCGGGCAGTCGCACCCCGGGGAGAAAGGTCTTGTTCTCATGCTCCTGCTCGATCTCGAGCACGACCTCGGGCTCGTACGCCCAAGCGAGCACGTCCGCTCCCTGCTCGGCGAGCAAGTGACCGAGGGCCGTCCCCCACGCGCCCGACCCCACCACCCCGACCGAGAGTCGCATCGTTTGCTTGTCCGCCATCTCTCGCTGAAGACGCAACCACGCCCCACCGGGTCGCCGACGAAACTTCCTCGTGGCCGCTCGACGTCGCGCACCCCCTTCGCCGAGCCGAGCTGCCGAGGGCCCCGACGAGGCTTCAAGAAACGGTCAGCAGCTTGCGGGCGATCACCAAGCGCTGGATCTCACTCGTGCCTTCGTAGATCGTCGTCACCCTCACGTCGCGAAAGCGCCGCTCGAGCGGGTGGCCAGGGACGAGCGCCTCCGGTCCGGCCCACCCGACCGCCTCCCTGCAGATCTGGTTTGCGGTCTCGGTGGAAAACAGCTTCGCCATGGAAGCCTCCTTGGTGAAGTCTTTCGACCCGGCGTCTTTCAGCGCCGCCGCCCGAAGGACGAGCCACCGGGCCGCTTCCAACCGGGCCGACAGCTCGCCGAACCGAGCGTAGGTCCCGGGGCGACCGCGAACGTAGGGGCGAGCCGCCTCGAGCGCTCCTTCGGCGATGCCCAGAGCCTGCGACCCGATGCCGATCCGGCCTCCGTCGAGCGCGCGCATCGCCACCGAAAAACCAACCCCTTCCGGCCCGAGGCGGTCGTCCTGCGGGACGAACACCTCCTCGAGATGCAGGGCCACCGTGCTCGACGCCCGAAGCCCCATCTTCTCCTCGTGGCGGCCCACCACGAGCCCCGGGGTCCCCGGCCGGACCAGAAAGGTAGAGATGCCTCGGGCCCGGGCCGCGGGGTCGGTCTTCGCCATCACGAGATAGATGCCGGCGACGTCCCCGCTCGTGATCCACAGCTTGTTGCCATCGAGCCGGTAGCCGGACGCCTCCCTCGTCGCGGTGGTGCTCAGGGCGGCCGCGTCGGAGCCGGCGCTGGCCTCGGACAAGCAAAAGCTCCCCGCCAAGTACTCGGCGCTCGCGAGCCGAGGGACGTGCGCGGTGGCCTGCGCTTCGCTACCGAAGGCGCCGATCGCGTCGGCCACCATGTTCGTCACCGCCATGGTGACCGCGGTCGCAGCGCAGGCTCGAGCGACCTCGGTCACCGCGAGCGAGTAGGCCACCGCGCCCGCGCCCGCGCCGCCCGCCGCGGTCGGCGCCAAGACCGCGAGCAGCCCCGCGTCGGCCAGGGCCCGGACCTGGGGCCCAGGGAAGCGCCGCTGCCGGTCGTGCTCTTCGGCGAGCGGCCCGACCGTCGCCGTCGCCACCGCCCGGGCCCGCTCCCTCACCTCGCGTTGCGCTGCGGATAGCTCCAGGTCCATGACGCCGGGCTACGATCCCGCCATCCGCTCGGCAAGGACGGACCGCACCGCGACGGCTCAGGCCCCTTTCCAGGCCGGAGGGCGCTTCTCGACGAAGGCGCGCATGCCCTCCTTTTGATCCTCGGTCGAAAAACAGAGCGCGAAGGCCTGCACCTCGAACGCGTTCGCGGTCGCGAGGTCGGTCTCCTCCGCGATCCGAGCGCTCCTCTTGGCCTGCGCCACCGCGAGCGGGGCGTTCTTCGCGATCTGGGCCGCGATCTCTCGCGCCCTCGGCATCAGCGAGTCGGGGGGGTGGACCTCGGTCACGAGCCCCACCCGCAGGGCGACCTGGGCGTCGATCAGCGCTCCGGTGAACAGGAGCTGGCGGGCCATCGCGTCGCCGATTCTGCGGCCGAGCCGGGTTGTCCCCCCGAAGCCGGGGATCACGCCGAGACCCACCTCGGGCTGTCCGAACTTCGCGTTCTCGGCCGCGATGGCGAAGTCGCAGGCGAGCACCAGCTCGCAGCCGCCGCCGAGCGCGAAGCCGTTCACCGCGGCGAAGACGGGCACCTCGAGCCGCTCGATCCGGCGCCCCACCCCGTGCAGCTCGTCGGCGAAGATGCGAGCCTCGTGGGCGCTCAGATCGGCCATCGCCTTGATGTCGGCCCCGGCGGCGAACGCCTTGGGCCCGGCGCCGGTCACGATCACCGACCGGGTCCCCGCCGGCAGAGCGTCGAGCGCCGCCGACAAGGACCGCACCACCGCCCGGTCGATCGCGTTCAGGGCCTGGGGCCGGTCGATGGTCAGGGTGGTGACCCCGCCGTCGTGCTCGATGTGCAGAACCGCTTCCTCCGCCATGCCCGGACGCTGCCGAAGCCCAGGGGCCCCGTCAACGGCGGCGAGGAAACCACGGCGATGCGATGCCGTACCATCGCCGCCATGAACCCGATCGCCTGGTACACCCACTGGCTGCACGGCCGCTGGCCGGCAGGGGCGGTGGAGCCGCTCCCCGAGATTCGCGAAGACGGACGCACCAGCGTCGAGGGCCTCTTCGTCGTGGGCGACCTCACCGGCGTCCCGCTGTTGAAGTTCGCCGTCGATGGGGGGGCCCGCGCGGTCCGAACCTTGCTCGCGGACCCGGGGTTTCGCCGCCAAGAAGACCCCGGCCGGCTCGACCTCGTCATCGTCGGCGCCGGCGTGGCCGGGATGTCGGCCGCGGTCGAAGCGAAGAAGGCCGGGCTTCGCTTCGCGGTGCTCGAAGCCTCGGGGCGCTTCTCGACCCTCCAGAACTTCCCGAAGAAAAAGCCGATCTACACCTACCCCTCCGACTTCAACCCTCTTGGATCCCTCGTGGTGTCGGCCAACGTCAAGGAGGCGCTCGTCGAGGAGCTCGTCTCGCAGACCGAGGGCATCGAAGTGACCCCGGCGAAGGTCACGAGGATTCGCCGAGCGGGAGGCGAGCTCGTCGTCGAGCACCAGGACGGCTCCCTCACCGCCGAGCGCGTGATCGTGGCCATCGGCCGAAGCGGCCAGCACCGCCAGCTCGGCGTGCCCGGAGAAGAAAGGGCCAAAAACCGGCTCTATGACCCGGCCGACCACGCCGCAGAGCGCGTGCTCGTCGTCGGCGGGGGGGACGCCGCGGTGGAGGCGGCGGTCCTGCTCGAACGGGCGGGCGCCGAGGTCACCCTCGCCCACCGGAAAGAGGCGCTCACGAGGCCAAAACCGGAGAATCTCGCCGCGCTCGAGCGAGCGGGCCCGCGGCTCGAAGTGAAGCTCGGCACCCAGGTGGACGCGATCGAGGACAACGCGGTCGTGCTGAAGAACCAAGCGGGCGAGCTCGAGCGGATGAAGATCGACACCGTCCTGTCCCTCATCGGCCGGGAGGCCCCGCTCGACTTCTTTCGGCGCTCCGGAGTGCCCATCCGCGGAGAGTGGCGCACCTCGACCTATCTGTCGCTCGCGCTGTTCTTGTCGTTTTGCATCTTCGTGTACCACTGGAAGACCAACGGGTTCATCGCCCGGGCCTTCGAGCAGAACCAGTGGTTTCCGTACAACGTGCCCGGCTGGCTCGCGGGGCTCGGCCCCGCGGCGGCAGATCCCTCCACCGCGCTCGGCACCCTGGCCATCACGCTGCGCCAGCCCGGCTTCTACTACTCATTCATCTATACCGCGGCCATCGTCGGCTTCGGCATCGACCGGATGCGGCGAAGACGGACCCCTTATGTCACCGCTCAGACCATGACCCTCATGGGATTTCAGATCCTGCCCTTGTTCCTGCTCCCTTACCTCATCCTCCCCTACATCGGGCACAACGGTGGGTTCGACGCTGGATTCGGCAAGACCTTCGCCGACAACCTCTTTCCTGCGGTGGGTTACGACCACGGGCGGGAGTACTGGCGAGCGTTCGGGTTCATCCTCGCTTGGCCGCTCTTCATCTGGAACTTCTTCACCCCGAGCCCCATGGCTTGGTGGCTCGCGATCGGTGCGGTGCAGACCTTCGTCCTCATCCCGCTCCTCATCTACTACTACGGAAAGGGCGCCTACTGCGGGTGGATTTGCTCGTGCGGCGCGCTCGCCGAGACCATGGGGGACCGCCACCGCCACAAGATGCCCCACGGCCCGGTGTACAACCAGCTCAACATGGTGGGGCAGGTTCTGCTCGCGGTCTGCCTGCTGCTGTTTGGCGCTCGGATCGTGGCCTGGACCGTCCCCGATACCCTGATTGGACAAACGGCCGAGGCCGGGTTTCGGCTCGCCCTCAACGAGGGGGGCCTCTTTGGCTTCTCCATGCTGAATTATGCCTACTTGGTCGATCTATGGCTCGCTGGGGTCCTCGGGGTCGGCCTGTATTTCTGGTTCAGCGGCCGGGTGTGGTGCCGCTTTGCCTGCCCGCTCGCGGCGCTGATGCACATCTATGCTCGCTTCTCTCGGTTCCGGATCTTCGCCGACAAGAAGAAGTGCATCTCCTGCAATGTATGCACCTCGGTGTGCCACCAGGGCATCGACATCATGAGCTTTGCGAACAAGGGGGCGCCGATGGCCGACCCGCAGTGCGTCCGCTGCTCGGCCTGCGTGCAGCAGTGCCCGACCGGCGTCTTGTCCTTTGGACGGTTCGGCAGCGGGGGCCTCGTGCAGCTCGACACCGTCCGCGCCTCCCCGGTCCGGGCCCGCGAGGCCGGCAAGCCGAGCGCCTGAGCGCGGGTGTCTCGGTTCGGCGCAGGCGAAGATCTCGCCGCGTCGCTCCCATTGACCGCATGGAGTGCGCCTCGTACCTAGTCCTACATCCGCGGCGGTCACCTACACCGGCGCAGGGAGGACCCATGACGACCCATCGACTGCACCAGGCGTACCAAATCATCTTCGGCGAGGACCTTCGAGGGGGAGGCTTCGTGCTGTTTCGCGACCCACTGGCCAGAGCGTTTCGGGCCCGAGCCGCGCAGTACCGAGCGCCCCACCCCGATGCGGAGGGCAAGTCGAAGGAGGAGCTCTCCGAGGCGCTGCGCGGGGTCGCGCTCGCGTTCGACCTGCTCGCCGACGTGCTCGGGCCCGAGAAGGCGGCGTGGGTGATGCCGGTCCTCGATGAGCTGGACCGGACCCCCCGGCGGTGGAACCCCCGCCCCGCGCCGCTCTCTTCGGTGACCATCGACGCGCCCCGGCCCTCCAAGAACGCGGGGGGGGACGTCGAGGCAGCCACCCAGCGGCTGAAGGAGGCGCTCGGCAAACTGAAGGCCCAGACCCAGGCCCTGGCCGAGCGGCGCCCCTCGCCGCCGCCGGCCGAGGCGGTGGAGCGGACGGTGGTGCTTGGCCGCCACCTGCACCGGCGTGGCCTGATCACGCTCCGCCAGCTGATCGCCGCGGTCGCTTGGCAGCGGGCGCAGCGCCCGGCGGTGGGCCAGATCGCGAAGTCCTGGGGCATTCTGGCCGACGACCAGGTCCTGGACGCGCTGCGCGAGAAGGAGCCGGGCGAGCTGTTTTGCGACTACGCGGTGAGGCGGGGCTGGATGACCCCGTTTCAGCGGCTGGCCATCGTTGGCCGGCAACGGGTCCTGCAGCAACCGATCGGCAGGTACTTCGTCGAGCAAGGCATCTTGACCGAGCCGCAGATCGAGGCCGAGGTGAGGGCGCTTCAGGCGGCCCGAGCGACGAGCGCCAAGGACGAGCCGGGCCAGGGCGGCTCATCCCCGGGCCGGTGAAGGGTCCGGGCCCATGGAGGGTCCGGCCCCATGGAGGGTCGGGCCGATGAAGGTCAGGACCGCATGTCGATGCGGACCACGACCGGATCGTGGTCCGAGTCCTTCACGCCTTCGTAGACGCTGTTGTGAAGGAAAGCGGCCTCGGTGCGCTGGGCGAGGCCAGGGCTACCGACCACCGGCTGCAGGGTCTGAAGCGTGCCTCGGTAGTTGTAGTCGAAGCGATCGGCCGGAGGGACCTTCAGGGTGATGTCGTCGAACCCGCCCCGGGTCAAACGTTCGACCGCAGGGGAGCGGTGGCCGTCGTTCATGTCCCCGATCATGACCGCGTCGAGCCCTGACTCCTTGGTTCGGGCGGCATCGACGAAGGCCCGCACCGCCTCGGCCTGGGCCTGGCGGGCCTCGGCCTTGCCCACCACCGGGACCTCGACGTCGGCGGTCCAGGGCGAGGAGCCCCGCCGGGACGACAGGTGGTTGTTCACCACCAGCAGCCGGCGACCCTCCATCTCGAAGACGGCGGCCAAAGACTTTCTCGTCCCGTCGAAGGCGGGGTTGCCTTCGCCGATCCGGGCCACCGACTCCTCGTCGAGCTTCACCCGGTCCTCCCGGTACAGAAAGCCGTTGCGGATGTTGCCACCAGGCTGGCCGCCGTCCTGTCCGTTTTGCGGGGGGATGTCGAACCAGGCGTAGCGCGGCCCGCCCGCCTGCTGAATCTTGTCGATGAGCATCCCATAGGTCTTGTCGGCGGCGGTGGTGCCGGTGGCCGCCGGCCCGTCGTTGTCCTGGATCTCCTGCAGCGCGATGACGTCCGGGCTCAAAAGACCATTCACGATCCGGTCGGCGAGCGCCGCCGCCCGCTTCGTCTCCCCCGGGTGGAGGTTCAAGGCGTTGACGTTCGCGACCACCATCTTTCCCGGCTCGGGGGCAAGAGGGCTGACCGGCGCCGGGGACGTGGGGGCCTTCGTCACCGAGGGGGCCTCGGAGAGCTCGACCTGAAACCCGCCCGAGCGATAGATGACGACCCCTTCTGTGCCGTTCACCTGGTCGCCCACCGCCACCGACGCGGCCGCCCCGCGGGGCAGCTTCAGCCCGACGTGCTGATGGTTGAACTCACCGTCCGGCATCAGCACGCCGCCGCGGGCGGTCCGAGTCGCCCCCGCCGGCTCCCAGCCCTGGGGCAGCACGACGAGATCGCCAAACGGGTTGCTCGGCGCGAGCGCGGTGGCCGGTCCCACCTTCACCCGCTGCCCGAGCCGCTGCCGCCAGAACTCGACGGCCTCTTTTCTGTCCGCCGGCACCGTCTCGGTCAGCGCGAGCGCGGGCGGCGGCTCCGTCTTCCCGACGACCTGGGCCTTGGCCTCGACCAGCTCCACGACCGAGCGATCGTAGGGGGCGTCCGCCTTCTTTCGCTCGTGGACCTGCCCATCGACCTCGACCACGTCGCCGGGCCGGACGTGGGCCTTGGTCCGGACCTGGATCCCTCCAGTCACGGCGCCCGGCGCGGCGCCCTCGGGGACCAAGAAGAAGCCGGCCTTGTGGGCCGCCGTCACCACCCCGCGGGTGCGGACCCGCTGCCCGACGAGCGGGGACTCGAAGCCGTCGCCCCGAACCTCGGACAGCGCGCGGACCGGCCCCGAGGCGCTCCGCGCCTTCCCGGTCTTCCCCGGGGAGCGAACCGCCGCCGCGCCCGGGAACTCGAACCGGGCCCGGGCCGCGTGGGGATCGGCCTCGAGCAACTTCGCCTGCACCTTCTGCCCGAGCCGGAACTCGACGCCGTTGCTCTTTGCGACCGTCCCGTCCTCGCCGAGTTCGAATCGCCCGAGGCCGAGCGTCCGAAACGGCACCCCGAGCTCGACGCCAACCGACGGAAACCGCAGGTTCACCCCCCACGGCGACACCCCGAGCACCTCGGCCTCGAGCGGCTTGCCGACGTGCTCCGCGAGCGCGGCGGTCGCGATCCGGGCCCTCACCTCCCAGTCGAGCCGCCGGCTGCGGTCCTCGGCCTCCTGGGCCCGCGCGATCTCGTCGGGCAGCCGGCTCCGATCGGGGGTCTTGCCGTCCCGCACCGCCCGAACGAAAGCGTGGTTGCGCGCGTCTCGGGCCCGGCGCATCGGCGCCGTGCTCTGCACGTACTCCTCGACCCTCAGCCCGTGGTGGGCGCCGGGCTCGGCCGAGACGTGGGCGCGGGGCAAGGTGCGCTGCACCGCTCGCTTGGCGGCCCGGCCTTTGGTGGTGGACGAATCGATCCGGGCAAGCACCGCCGACGGCTCTTCGCCCGGGGCCCAGGTGATCCCGAGCTTCGACAGGACGCGCCGGGCGCCGTCCTGCTTGGCCGCGTCCGGCTCCTCGTGGCGGCGGTGGAACGCGGGCGCCGCGTTGTCGAGCAGGAACCGGCCAACCAGGCGGTTGGCCGCAATCGAGACCTGCGCGTTGGCCGCCTCCACCCACTTCTCGCCTCGGTGCTCGAGGCTGATCCCGCCGGTGCGAGGGTCGAGCTTGGCCCACGCCTCCCCTTCGGACGCGGTGAACATGCCCCGGCGCTCGGCGTCGCCAAGCAGCCGGCGCCCCACCTCACCCAGGCGGTCGATTCCCCCCGCGTAGGCGGGGTCCTTCACCCGCTGCCCGTCGAGATGGGCCTGCGCCTCGCCATAGTTCCCGTTCTTTCGGTTCACGATGACCGCGTCGAGGAACTCGGGCGCCTCCACCTTTCCGTCGGGCGAGACCGTGAACTTCACGACGAAGGCCGGGCGCCGCTCCCCTTCGTTGAGCGAGCAGATCCCTTCGCTCAGCTCCCGAGGCAGGATCGGAAAGTCCATCTCCGGAAGATAGGTCGTGGTCTGGATCCGGTGGGCGCGCTCGGCGAGCGCCGAGCCTTCCCCGGCGAGCTTCATGAAGAAGTCGAGGTCGGCCACCGCGTAGAGAACATCGAGCTTACCGGGCTGGCCCGGGGTCGGCTCGATGTGCATCGCTTGGTCGAAGTCCTTCGAGTATGGGTTGTCGATGCTGAAGAACGGCTTCTCCGATAGATCCTTGTAGCCCGGGATCGATGCCGGGTCGAACGAGGCGACGAGCCTCTCGACATCGGCCCGAACCTTCGGACCGAACGTCGCCTCCACACCCATCTCGACCGCGAGCTTCGTGAACGTCGCCGGCCACGCCGCGTCTTTTGGGATCACCTGCTCGACGAGCCCGGACCGCCGGTCGGACAGCCCGGCCTCGACGTGGACGAGCACCTGATCCCCGGGGCGGGCCCCGGCCAATTCGGACAGCGGCAGGCGAGGAAACGGGGCGAGCGGATCGGTGCTCACCGCGTGCGGCTTCCCCGAGACCAGCTCCACCCGGCCCACGAAGCTTCGGACGTGGTCGCTGTTTTCCGGGTCGAGCCTCACCTTCCCGTCCCGGCGCAGGGTGAGCCGGCCGCCATTGGGGACCCCGAGCGCCTGCTTCGCGTCGAGCCGAAGGCTCTTTCCATCGGCGAGCTCGATCGAAAGGTCCAGCCGATCGCCATTCAGCTTGCGGCGCAGGATGCCCGTCACCGATTCGCCCTCGGCGATCGGCAACTCGTCCTTCATCCGCACCGCGATGGCGTCCTTGCCGATGCCGGCCCGGCGCTGGGCCTCGGCCACGATTTTGGCCCCGCCCACCGATCGAGAGGGCTCGGAGGTCCCGAAGCGCTCCGGGCGCCCGTTCTCCCACGACCGATCGGGCGACGGCTGGGAGGTGGGGGCGTCGTGGATCGGCGCCCCATCCGCCGTGGCGCGGGTCTTCGCCGAACCCGCGGTTTTCCCCGGTGGAACTGGGCGAGGCGACCGTCGGTCAACCCTGGACATGGCGAGCTCCCCGGGCCGAGGCCCGACCGGCGAGCAGCCGGGCCCCTTCCCGAACTTCGGCCGAGCCTGCTTCGAGCTCGAGCGCGGTCGCGATGGCCACCGCCTCCTCGAAGCGACCCGAACCGGTGAGCAGAGCGGCCAGGTCGAGCGCTGCACCCTCGTCCTCGAACTCCGTCGCGCGGCGGTACGCCTGCTCGGCGGCCTCGAGCTCGCCCACCTCTTCGGCGAGCCGCCCCAGGGCGCAAAAAGCGCGGGCCCGCTCCGGATCGGCGGTCAGCGCGCCGGCCAAGAAGAGGTGCGCGTCCTCGAAGCGCTCCTCCTCGATGGCCAGCTCGGCCTGGGCGAGCAGGGGAGCAGCGTCGGCGTGCTGGACCTCCGCGTGCAGTCGTTCGAGCACGGCCGGGTCGGCCAGTTCGAGCAAAGAGGGGACGGACATGCCGGGGAGGCTCGCACGGTCAAAATGTAGGTCTCAATCCGCCATTGGGGGGACCGCGCGGGAAGCCTTCCCTCCCTCGGTTCGGGGCCGGCCGGTCGCCGCGCCAAGAAGTCGCGTTGCGACCGTTGCTGCGCGTGGCTAGTTTGCCCCGTTGGCATCCACCGCGGTGCCCCGGCCTCACCGCCGAAGGAGGGATCATGCAGGAAGTCCGAAAGCTCATGCGCACCCATGTCATCACGGTCCCGCTCGAGGAGACGGTCGAGCGGGCCGCGCAGCGCATGACGGAGCATCACGTAGGAGCCGTGGTGGTGCTCGAGGAGGGCAAGGTGGCCGGCATGTTCACCGAGCGGGACGTGCTCGATCGGGTCGTGTCGGCGGGTCGCTCGCCGAGCTCGACGACGGTGGCCGAGGTCTGCACCCGGGCCCCGATGACGGTGGGCGAACAGACGCCGGTCCTCGAGTGCTACGCGCTCATTCTCGAGCATGGGTTTCGCCACCTGCCGGTGACCGACGGCGGGGGACGACCGGTCGGGATGGTGTCAGCGCGGGACTTCTTCGCCGCGCTCGCCTTGCGGTCCGAACCGGAGCTCGACATCGCCGAGGTCTGCGCTCAGCTCGGCCGGATGTCGGCGCTGATGGCCGAGATCGAGCGCCTCCCCTGCTGAAGTCGCCATCACGGCGCCGCCGCGGCGCCATGCGGCAACAGGTCGAGGCGCGGGCTGGGGAAGAAATGCCGTCTGCCGATAGGCGAGCGAAATCTCATGGGACTCGGTGTGAGCCAAACGGCAGGAACACCCACGAGGTGGTGGTTAGGCCGTCACCGCTGCTGCCGCAAGGCCTCGCCCGACGAATCCCGCGCCCGAGGTCGCGGATCGGAAAAGAGCCGAAGAAGGCGTCGAGCTTCGCGTCCCTGGGCCTGGCTTTGGGCTACGGTTTGTGGGGGAGCGCCACGTCCCGGCAGATCGCCTCTGCGCACAGCTCGAGCGCGTCGCCGAGCCGCTGACGGCTGCCGAGGGCGCGAAACGCGCTGCTCGCCTTGTCGATCCGGTACAGGACGAGCCACATGACCCTCGCCCCCTCGAGCACCGGCCGGAGCGTCGCGACGAGGCGGTCGTCCGCGGTGAAGACGTCGAACGCGTTGAGTTCCTCGGGGCTGACCCCCTCCGCCCGGATGAGCCCCCACAGCTCTCGGCCCACCCCCGCCGCCGCGCCTTCGAATCGACCGGCCCCGAACGCGACCGCGGCCCGGCTGCCGTCGCCGCCCACCACCAATCGGGCCACGTGGCTCTGGGCCCGAACGACGAATTCCTGCTTGTCCATGATCTTCCTAAGCCCGACCCGGGGCACGAGAGCGGCGGCGACTCACCGCTGGGCCTCGGCCTCGAACCGCCGCCATGCCGCGACCGTCGCTTCCGACAGCTCCGTGACCGCCGCCCGCAGCGCCGAGCGGTTCTTGTCCAGGAACCGAAGCAGCGCCTGCCTGAGCTGGACCTCGAACCCCCGGGCGATCTTCGGGTGGCCCCGCCCGAGCTGCACCCCGGCGTCGTACACCACCTGCGAGAGCAGCGCTGGCCGGTCGCTCAGGTCGCCGAGCTTCAGCTCCCGATAGTTGTCCACCCAGGAGTGGATCCAGAACTTCTTGCCCCGGAGGTCGATGTAGCCGAGGTACGCGTAGGGCTCGTAGGCGAGGTGGGCCTGCGCGAGCAGGATCCGGAACGGATCGACGAATCGCGACCCCTCGACGCAGCCGATGCCGGACAGGCTGCGCACCTCCTTGGCCTCGAGAACGACGTCATCGAGCGGGTCGGGGCCCGGGCCCCGAACCCGGACGAGGTACTTCTCGTCGAGCGCGCTGCCCACCCCCATTCGCAGCCGCCCCACGGCTTCGACGTCGAAGAACCGAGGGTCGAGCTCGGGGTCGTTCTGGTGCATGGCCTTCACGTAGTCGGCCATCGCCGCCGCGAGCTCGGCCTGCTCATCCGGGTCCACCGGCTCCATGATCCCGTTCACCCACCCGAAGTACGCTTCTCGGTCGACGCGGAACTCCTGCCTCGCTTCGTGCACCCAATCGGGCGCCGGCGCCTCGTGCTTCGGATCCTCGAGCGCTGCTCGGTACCCGTCGAGGAACCGGTCGAAGGCCTCGATCGCGAGGTTTCGGTGCTCGTCTTCGGGGAACGCGAGACCGAGCGAAGCGCCGAATCGAAGCAGGTCGAGCATCGCCGGGCCCTTGGAGGAGTCGTCGAAGTCGGTGAGGCCGCGGCCGAGGTCGGTCACGGCGTACTGCTCGAGGTGGGCGTCGCCGTGCAGGTTCACCTCCGGGACGCCCGCGTACAGCGAAGCGTAGCGCTCGCAGGCCGCCTGCGAGAACGGGGTGTTGATGAACCGGAAGTAGCCGTGGGGGCTCCGCAGGATGCGGTCGAGCAGCTTCGGGTTCTCGGAGAAGTCGAACGCTGCCGGCGACACGTAGATCCGGTCGGCCAGCCCGGACGTCTCATCCGCGTCGGCGCGCCGACCGCACGAGCCCGAGCACGCCGTGAGCCCGGCCATGACCAGGGCGGCCCACCTCCCCGCTCCCATCGGCCTCTCATAGCCGCCCGAGCATCGCTCCGCCATCGCCCTTGACGCGGATGGGGCCGCGAGGCAGCGTCTCCCCCGCCCCGAACGAGCCCGGGTGGCGGAATCGGTAGACGCGGCGGATTCAAAATCCGTTTCAGCAATGAGTGTGGGTTCAAGTCCCTCCCCGGGCAAAAAGCGATCTCCGAGGCTTCGGAGCGTCGTTTGCATTCGCTCCGACAGTGGGTTGGTCAGTCGGAGAGGCCGGGGATGCGGACGCCGGTGCGGCGGGCTTGGGCGATGGCGTCTTCGTAGCCGGCGTCGGCGTGGCGGACGACGCCCATGCCCGGGTCGGAGGTGAGCACGCGCTCGAGCCGGCGGGCGGCGGCCTCGGTGCCGTCGGCGACGATGACCATGCCTGCGTGCAGCGAGTAGCCGATGCCCACCCCGCCGCCGTGGTGAAAGGAGACCCAGCTCGCGCCGTTCACCGCGTTGATGAGCGCGTTCAGGATCGGCCAGTCGGCGATGGCGTCCGACCCGTCTCTCATCGCCTCGGTCTCTCGGTTCGGGCTCGCCACCGATCCGCAGTCGAGGTG
The DNA here is from genome assembly GCA_036788295.1 of Myxococcota bacterium. Taxonomy (GTDB): domain Bacteria; phylum Myxococcota; class Kuafuiibacteriia; order Kuafuiibacteriales; family Kuafuiibacteriaceae; genus JAHQVK01. The sequence goes on along the minus strand of DAIQNR010000003.1, from coordinate 81,968 downwards.
GTCCCGGCCGATGACGATCGGCGCCTTCACCCGGCCTGACGCGACCAGCTCGTTGAAGGCGAGGCCCACCCGGGCCCGCTCCCCCATCTCGAGCCAGCAAATCCGGGACGGGAGCCCCTGAAACCGGACCCGCTCCCGGGCGAGTCGGATCCACCGGTGGACGTGGGGTTTGTCGGGGACCGCGGCGAGCAGCGCCTCTTCGGTCACCCGGATGTCTGCTGGGTCCCCCGACAGGGCAACCCAGCGAAACGGGCCGGATCCGCGGCAGAACAGCGGTCGAATGTATTTCGGGACAAAACCTTCGATGGAGAAGGCGTCCGAACATCCGCCCTCTTCGGCGAAGGCCCGAATGTTGTTTCCGTAGTCGAAGACGTGGGATCCGGCGCGCTGCAGCTCGAGCATGGCCCCGACGTGCCTCGCCATCGACGCTTTGGCCGCCTCGACGTACCCTTGCGGGTCCCGAAGCCTCGCGTCGGCTGCCCCCTCGAGGTCGTAGCCGGCGGGGACATAGCCGCCGAGCGGATCGTGGGCGCTCGTCTGGTCGGTCACGAGGTCGGGGACCACGCCCCGTCGCACGATCTCGGGGAGGATGTCGGCGGCGTTGCCGATCACCGCGATCGAGCGCGCCTCCTTGCCGGCGAGCGCTCGCTCGACCCGTCGGAGGCCGTCGTCGAGGTCGTCCGCCACCTCGTCGAGGTAGCCGGTCTCGACTCGGCGCTCGGCCCGGCACCGGTCCACCTCGATGCACAGCGCGGTCGCCCCGGCCATGGTGGCGGCGAGGGGCTGGGCGCCGCCCATGCCCCCGAGCCCAGCGGTAAGCAGGAACCGGCCGCAGAGATCTTCGGTTCCATAATGGATCCGGGCCGCCGACACGAAGGTCTCGTAGGTTCCCTGCAGGATGCCCTGCGTCCCGATGTAGATCCAGGATCCAGCGGTCATCTGGCCGTACATGATGAGGCCGCGCCGCTCGAGGTCCCGAAAGTGGTCCCAGGTCGCCCATCGACCGACCAGGTTGCTGTTCGCGATCAGCACCCGAGGCGCGTCCTCGTGGGACCGAAACACCGCCACCGGCTTGCCCGACTGCACGAGCAGCGTCTCGTCGCCGCGGAGGCGGCGAAGCTCGTGCAGCAGCAGATGAAACGCCTCCCAAGAGCGGGCTGCCTTGCCGGTCCCGCCGTAGACGACGAGGTCCTCGGGACGCTCGGCGACGTCCGGATGCAGGTTGTGCTGCAGCATCCGGTAGGCCGCCTCCTGGACCCAGCCCTGGCAGCTCAGCTCGGGACCGGTCGGAGGGAGGATCGTCGGTGCGCGGGGGCCGGTCACGTGCGGAGGTTCGCCGGTTCGATGGCCTCGATCAATCCTCGCCTCCGGTCGATGACGGGCGAGCGCGGCCTCTCTCCGAGGAGCGAGAACACCGCTCCCGAGCAGAAACCGAGCCCGCCGCCGGCCTACCGGGCGACAGAGAGCCAGCGCCGCCCCGCTTTGCGCTACCGTCCGGCCGTGCGGGTCCTCGTGTGCGGTGCCGAAGTCGAGGAGGCCGAGCTGGCCCACCGACGAAAAGGCCGAGAGGCGGTGGAGCGGGCCTTGCGAGAGCGTGGGTTCTCGATGGAGGGGCCGGCCGACGCGGTCGTGGTGCTCTTGTGGCCGGACGACCTGCCGCTGCTCGCGGCATCGAAGTCGGTGCTCGGCGCGCTCGAAGCGGCGAGCGAGTCGGAGGCCCCGGTCCTCGTCGTCCCGTTCGATGGGGCTCTCGTGCCCTCCGCGGCGCGGCTCGCCGGGCCGTTGCGGCGGCTCGCCGATGCGCCGATCACCGATCCCGACGACCTCCCTCTGGTGCTCGACGCCCTGCGCCCAGAACCCCCGCTGGTCCCGGTGCCGGCGCGGCCGACCGCGGTCAAGAGACGGCGGCGCGACCCGATCCTGCTGCGTACCGCGGTCGCGTCCGGGGCCATCGGCTTTGCGCTGTGGGCGACGCTCGGATTTGGCGCCGCGTCGCTGTTCTTGTTCCTAGGAGCGGTCAGCCTCGCGGTGTCCCGCCAAGACGAGGAGTGAGCTCACCGGGGCCGCTGGACCCGGACCTCGATGGGGAGGAAGTCGTGCACGGCCGAAGCCTCGGACCCGAACCGCAGGCTCCCGGCCCGCCGAAACAGCTCGAGGAGTTCCTCCTCGGTGCCCGGAACGGACGGGCTTGGGCCGTCGTCGCTTCGAGCCGGCGCGATCTCGGCCCGGTGCTGGGTGCCGTCCCGGCCCGGATCGGCGGCGAGGCCGGCGGCCCGGGTGGCCGAGTCGCCGTCGATGCTCGACAGAAGGAGCCGCGCGGCGAAAAACAACGCCGTAGCCGCTGCGGGAGACAGGTAGGGCACCAAGCTTCCAAGTTCGGTGGGCTCGTTGCGCCTCGGCACCCCGTGACCGTAGCGCGACGCCCGCGCGGCTGCCAAGGGTCGGGCGGCGAGGTTCAAGAGATGCCCCGATGGGCGCACCCATCGGCCCCATTCTCCCGGTCCGGGCGCCGGCGGAGCCGGCAGCGACCGGGCTCCCGTCGGCTGCGCCTGCGCTCCGCTTGCGCATTTTGGGTGCAGCCGGGGCTGCCCTCGGGGCATGGCTCCAACCATGAAGTTTCGTGCATGGCACCCCCTCGCGGTCGGCCTCACCGCCGCCCTGGTCAGCGCCGCGTTCTTCGCCCCACCGCCCTCGCCGCAGCGGGCAGAGCCTGCGCATCCGTCGGTGGCGGCTCCGGCCGAGCTGCTGGGGCTTTGGCAGTTCACCCGCCCCGAGCGAGAGGGCGATCCGCTGCGCTTCTACTACTTCCACGATGGCGGCATCGGGCTCGTGCGCTACGGGCGCATGGGGCTCACCTACACCCGGAGCTTTCACTGGAGCGCCGAGCCGGGCTCGTTGACGCTCGTGTTCACGAAGGACGGAAGCCACCACCAGGTCCCCTACGCGCTCGACGGCGAGGGGGCGGTGCTCCACCTCCCGAAGGACCCGGCGTTTTCGGGCGACAACCGGTACACGAAGGATCTCCGGCCCCGCAGCCTCGAGTTCGCCGCCGAGCACCCTCTCGCCCGGCTGTGGATCGAGCCCACCAAAGACCGGCGGGGCGGCGAGGGCTTCAGGATGTACCAGCTTCAGGCCCCCACGATCGACGGCCGCGGCGTGGGTTGGTACCACGAGGGAGACATGTCGGAGTGGTCCACCGAGACCCTCACCTACCGGCGCACCGGGGGAAGCCTCGAGCTGTTCTTCCCGGTGCGGGGAGAGCGCATTGCGACCGAGGTCGTGATGGGCGAAGACGGCGAGGGTCGAACCCTCCGCCTCGCCGAGGACCCCCGGAACTTCTGGCACGAGCGGACGTACAGGGACGGCGGCCCGGGATTCACGGTGGCCCTCGACGGTGATCCCCTCCCCTACCACGTGCCCGGCCATGGACCGGCGGCTCCGCTCGGCTCGGGCGCGCGGATGGGGCGCCGCGGCTGCAGCGCCCACTGACGCCGACGTCGAACGCTGCTCCCGCCGCCAACCGACACCACGCGCCCATGCGCTCTCCACTCGATCGTCCGTGCTGGATCTTCGACCTCGACGGGACGTTGACCGTCGCCCAGCATGACTTCCCCGCCATATCTCGGGCGCTTGGACTGCCTCCGGGTCCGATCCTGGAGCGGCTCGAGGAGCTGCCCGAAGAGCGGCGAGCCGCCGTAGAGCTTCACCTGGCCCAAATCGAAGAAGACATCGCGCAAACGGCGAAGCCGGCGGAGGGGGCCATCGCCCTGCTCCGCGAGCTAAAACGGAGGGGGGCCGCGCTCGGCATTCTCACCCGCAACACCGGTCCTGCCGCCCGCATCACGCTCGAAGCCACCGGTCTTTTGCGGTGGTTTCCGACCGACTCGATCGTGGCCCGAGAGGACGCGCAGCCCAAGCCCGACCCAGCTGGGATTCATGTCCACCTGCGCCGATGGGGCTGCTCCGCGGAGCACTCGGTGATGGTGGGGGATTTTGCGTTCGACCTTCAGGCCGGGCGAGCCGCGGGGAGCGTTACGGTCTACGTCGATCCGTCGGGACGGTTCCCCCACCGCGGCTTCGCCGATTGGGCGGTGCGCCGGCTCGATGAGCTGCTCGGCGATTCGATCACAGATCGGTGAGATCGAACTCGAGCAGGGCGGCCGCGCCCTCGGTGACGCTCGGAAGGTAGCCCGCAACCCGCGGGAGCAAATGGTCGGCGTAGAAGCGCGCCGTGCCGATCTTCGCTCGAAAGAAGCCGGTCGCATCGGCGGGAGCCTTCGACGCGACCATCGCGGAGCGGGCGAGCAGGAAACCGCCCACGGTGAGCCCCCACATCTCGAGGAACGGGCGGGAGCCGGCGGCGACCGCGGCCGGGTCGGCCCGCCCGGTCTTGACCACCCACTGCGTCGCCGCCTCGAGCGCATCGACCGCGGCCGCGAGCCGATTGCCCATCGCCGCGAGCGCTCCCCCCATCGGGCCCAGGTCTTGGACCAGAGACCGCATGCTCCCGATCATCTCGCGGGCCGCCGCGCCCTCGTCGCGCACCGTCTTGCGAAAGACGAGATCGGCGGCCTGGATCCCGTTGGTTCCTTCGTAGATCGGGGCGATGCGGGCGTCGCGCCAGTGCTGGGCCGCTCCGGTCTCCTCGACGTAGCCCATGCCTCCGTGGACCTGGATCCCGAGCGAGGCGACCTCGACCCCGTTGTCGGTGCACCAAGCCTTCACCACCGGGGTGAGCAGATCGACCCGTCGCGCCTGCAGCGCCCGCTCTTCGGGGTCGGGGTGCCGCTTGGACCGGTCGAGCGCGCCGGCGGCGAAATAGGTCAGCGCCCGGCTCGCCTCGACCAGCGCCCGCATCGTCAGCAGCATGCGCCGCACGTCGGGGTGGCGCACGATCGGGACCGAGGGGCCCTTCGGGTCGGTGAGATCCTTCGACTGGACCCGGTCCCGAGCGTAGGCCACCGCCTGCTCGTAGGCCCGGGCGCCGATGGCGACCCCTTCGAGACCCACCGCGAGGCGGGCGTTGTTCATCATGGTGAACATGGCGCGAATCCCCCCTTGGGGATCGTTGCCCACCAGGAAGCCGACCGCGCCTTCGCCCTCGTCGCCGAACACCATCGTGCAGGTGGGGCTCGCGTTGATGCCCACCTTTCCCTCGATCGACACGCAGCGGACGTCGTTGCGGGCGCCCAGCGAGCCGTCGTCGTTCGGGAGATGCTTCGGGACGATGAACAGCCCGAGGCCTTTTGTGCCTTCGGGTGCGTCCGGGGTCCGCGCGAGCACCATGTGGACGATGTTCTCCGCGAAGTCGTGCTCGCCGTAGGTGATGTAGATCTTCTGCCCGAACACCCGGTACGCGCCCGCGCCCAGCTCGGGGGCCGGCGCCGCGCTGCAGCTGACCGGACCCAGATCGGAGCCAGCCGCCGACTCGGTGAGGTTCATGGTCCCGGTCCACTCGCCGCTGATGAGTCGGGTCAGATACATCTGCTTTTGCGATTCGGTCCCGTGGGCCTCGAGCAGCTCGACCGCGCCTTGGTTCAGCAGCGGGCATAGACCAAATCCCATGTTGGCCGCGTGCAGCATCTCCTGGACGGCGAACGCCACCGACCAAGGCAGGCCTTGTCCCCCATGCTCCGGCTCGAACGGCAGCGAATTCCAGCCGCCGTCGCGGTAGGCCGCGTAGGCCTCCTTGAATCCCGGAGGGGTGGTCACCACCCCATCGGACCATTGGGCGTGGACCCGATCTCCGACGCCGTTGAGCGGAGCGAGGACCTCGCCCGCCAGCCTGGCCGCCTCTTCGAGGACGGCGGCGACCATCTCCTTGGTGGCTTCGCCGTAGCCGGGGAGCTGGGCGATCCCTTCGAGGTCCACGAGCTCCTCGAGGACGAAGCGCATGTCGCGGACGGGAGCGTTGTATGGGACTTGGGCCATCGATGCCTCCTCTTGGCCGAGCCGAGCGCCCGGCTGAATGCCCATTCAAGTAGCGGCCGGGGCCGGGCCCGGCAACGCCAATCCCCCGACGATCCGAGATGCCGCGGTCAGCGCACCCGGAGCCGAGCCACCCGACCTGACCATCCGAGCAGCACCCAAGGGCGACCCTTGGCATCGACCTCGACCTCGGTCACCGGTCCGCTCGCTCCGAGCTGCAGATCCCCGAGCAAGAGCCTCCCTTCAGGCAGGTCGGCTCGGCCCACCACGCCGACCGGCAACCCCCCCGGCCCGGCGTCGATGCCCCCGAACAAGGCGAGACCGGGCCGCACGACCCGGATCGAGGCCACTTGAAACGGCGGGAGCCGAACCGAGCGGGTCGGATTGCCGCCGACCGGCCAGAACCCGACGCCGGGGAGGTCCCGGGAGAGCGCGTACACGGAGATCTCCGTGGCCGGGTCGTGGTCGGCGTCGGGGAGGTAGAGGGCGCGGTTCGGCTCGAAGTCGGCCGCCTGCCTGCTGCTGCCCCCGTAACGCACCCCGAACCGACCCTCGGGGCTCTCGACCCCGACCACGATCCACCCGTTGGCCCCGCTCGCTCGTCCTGGGCGCCCGGGCTCGATGAGCGGCGCCCCCGCCGGGGACAGGTCGAGGCCGACGCGCTCGATGACGGTGGTCCGGCCCGACCGCAAGGTCACGAGGACCGCGTCGCCGGTGGAGCGCAGACCGATGAGCCGGGCGTCGAGCGCATGGTCGAGCACCACGCTGGACGAGATCGCGCCGGACAGACCCACCCGGGCGAGTCTCCACCGGTTCTGGTCTCGGTCCGGGTAGGCGATGACGAGGCCAGCCGGGGTGGCGGCGAGCCAGGCCGTGCACGGAGGGACCGGCCCGCCGCCGACCGGCTCGAGGGTGTCGAGGTCGAACGCGTGCAGGCGCACCGGGACGTCATCGTCGTCCGGGCACCGCGCCCGCCCCCTCCGGTCGAGCGGCTGAAAGCCGAGCACCACGGCGCGGCTCGAAGTGAGCGCGAGCGCCGGGGCGAGGCTCCTCTGGATGGACTCCGTGGGGAGGCGCCAGATGGTCTCACCAAAACCGGGGATCTCCGGGTCCAGGTCATGGAGTCGAAGCCACCGATCCACCTCGAGAGGGGGTTCCTCAGGGGGCCAGATGACGCGCACTGGACAGGAGACCGGCCCGCTCCCGGAGATCAGCTCGCAATCGAAGGCTCCGAGCGGCTCCTCGGGCGGTGTGCAGCGCTGCTCGGACTGCACGCAGAGGTCTCCGGCCGGTCCGAACCGCAGCTTCAGCGTCGAGCCCCCGCACTCCGGCGTCAAGGTGGCGTCGAACGAGCAGCGCCCGGTGCGGGCCACCGCCGGCACGCAGAACTCGAGGCTCCGGCACCCGAACTCGACGATGGGCGTGCCGTCCCGACCAGGGCAGGCGTCCTCGAGCCAGCGGGCGGTCATCGCCGGGAGCGGGTTCGGTGAAGAGCCGCGGACGACGATCTCCCTCAGCGGCGAAGGCAGGGCCGGGGCGCAGCCGGTCGCCGGCTCGAGCGGCTCCGGTCGTCCGAGCCCGGCCATGATCCCCGGAGCTTCGATCGGCCACACCGGGGCGACGACGTGGGCGGGGGCCGGAGGGATGAAAACCGGCCCCTCCCTGGGCCCCACGAGGCCGGAAGCGCCGAGCCACTCACCGGTCTCGGACAGCGCGACCGCGGCGAACACCTCTCCGTCGGCGATGTCGATGGCCAGAGGCGAGGCCTCGCAGCCCAGGCCAGAGAGACCGAGGACGGCGAGGAGACGGCGGACGGTCCAGGGCCGCTTCACGGGGGACCCACCGCGGACAGCCCGACCGCCGCGAGGAGGCCGAGCGCGGTTCCGGCGGCCGCTGCCCACCATCGGTTGTCGCCCTCGAGCGCGAGGCCGCCGACCATCGCCCCGGCTCCTGAACCGAGCAGACCGGCTCCGACCGGGACGTAGCCTGGTCCGCCGCCCCGGATCGAGCTGACATCGGTGCTTGGACCCTGGCCGCCCGGGTCCCCAGGGGCGGCGAAGGAGAGTCGATGGCACGGGCCGTCCTGCCTGCACAGCGGCACCGCAGGGCCGGCCTCCACCGCCCCGGCGACGAGCGCGGCCGCGCCGAGGGCGACCAGCACCGCCCCGGCGGCGACGAGACCGGTGCCGATGGAGCCCGAACCCGGCTCCGGCCCAGCCTCGCAGTCTACGGCGCCCACCGGTCCTTTCGACGGGACGACGACGGTGCAGGTCCAGCGGAGCTTGCGCTCGCTCCGAAGGAGGATGGTTCGACGGCCCTCGGGTACCCCCCGGAGGCGGGCCCCATCCTCGCCGGCGACCCCGACCGCCGCTCCGTCGACCTCGACGGTGAGACCGCGCGCGAAGGCGCCGACTTCGACCTCGAAGCCCTGAAGCGGAGGCACGAGGCCGTTCTGCTCCAGCCAAACCCCGAGCGCTTCGGCTTCCGCCCGCTCGCTCTCGCGCGCCAGCTCGAGCGGGGGCGCGGCTCGCACCAACCGAAACAGCGCGTCTTCGATCGCGTCGGAGTCCCGCGGCTCGATGAGCCGTTCTTGGGCCCGTCCGACGTCGAACCGAGAGACGGCGACCTTCGGGCCGGTCTCCCCTTCTCCGTCGTAGCGCAGGATGTAGAGCCACCGAAGCGCCGAGCCCGAGGCCGCCGCCGTCCTGGTCCAACATCGGAGCTCGCCGCTGCACGCGGCGAGGACCTGGGGATCGACGCCGGCCTGTTCGGGACTCATCAACCGCATCCAGGATCGGGTCTCGAGGGCCCGGACGCCCACCCGCAGGAGCCGCGATCCGTCGACGCCTCGGTCGATGGGCGCCACCACCCACAGCAGCGCGGCTTCCCGAGGGCCCGCGTCCATCGCCGGCTGGCGGTCGAGGCCGGCGGCGAAGGCCAACGCGAGCAGCGCAATCACGGGCTCGGTCCTACACCGCTCCCCGGCTCGCGAAAACGGCGGGGCGCCTGTGCCCTTTTTGGGCCGGCTTGCTGGTGGTAGCGTCCGAGGATGGACGGAGGCGGGGTGGTCTCCGGGCGCTACCGCCTGGAGCGTCGCCTGGGCCAGGGCGGCTTCGGGGACGTGTTCCTCGCGGAAGACCTGCATCAGCAGCATCGGGGTCCGCTCGCGGTGAAGGTGCTGTCCTCCGCCGGACAGGCGTCCACCCACGTCCGCCGCCGGTTCGCGGCCGAGGCCCGGGTCCTCCTCACGATCCGCCACCCGAACGTCGTTCGAGCCTTCGACTTCGGCGACGGCCCCGAAGGCCTGTTCTTGGTCATGGAATACCTGCCTGGGCGGGCCCTGATGGACCTGCTCACCCAGCGCAGCCGCGAAGGTCGTCGGTTCTCGTTGGCCGAGCTGCGCACGATCTTCTCCCAGCTCGCGGCCGGGGTGGCGGCGGCCCACGCGGCGGGCGCCGTCCACCGAGACCTGAAGCCGGCGAACGTGATGCTCGTGGCCGAAGGCACGAAAGTGCGGGTCAAGGTGCTGGACTTCGGCATCGCGAAGCTGCTCGGCACCGGCTTCGGGGACCAGACCACGCTGGGCCGCATGGTCGGGTCGTACCTGTACATGTCGCCCGAGCAGGCGCTCGGCGCCACCGTCGATGCCCGAGCCGACGTGTTCGCGCTCGGAACCTTGCTGTTCGAGCTCGCTACGCTGCGCCGGGCGTGGGCGAGCACCCCGGAGGGCAGCCATCTGCCCATTCACCAAGCGTTTCGCCTCGAGGGGCAAAACGCCCTCGTGCGGGTGCTCGAGCGGATCGTGCGCGGCCAGCGGCCGCGGATCTCTCCCCACTGCCCGGACCTGCCCGAGGCCCTCGACGAGGCCCTCAGCTATGCCCTCGCGACGCAGGCCGAGGACCGGTGCCCGACGGTCGAGCGCCTCGCCGCGCTCGTCGAGGCCGCCTTCGAGCCCGTCGAACCCACGCTCATCCACCACGCCGGTCCGGTGGAGGCCGACCTCACCCCGCTCATCTCCTCACCGAGCGACCTCGCGTGGGCTCCGCTCGAAGCGCCCGCGGCTGCGGTGCCGCCTCCGATCGGTCCGAGGTCGCACGGCCCGCTCCGCCGGGTGGGGATGACCGCCCTGCTGGTGGGATTCGGCGCCGCCGGGGGGGCGGCCATGCAGTCCCAGTTTGGCGCGGCGCCGCCTCCTCCGAGGCCGGCGCTCCTCGACGCGCCGGCGCCCGAAGCGGATGCGCCCTCCCCGGTGCTCCATCCGACCGCGACGAGAGCCGAGGCCCCCGCGGCGCTTCTGGCCGGCCCCAAGGAGCCCGAACCGGTGGAAAAAGAGCTGCGCGCGAGCCCCGCCGCGGCTCCAGAGCCCCGTCGACCGGGTCGGGCGGCGCCGACGCCGCGGGCCGAAGGGCCCCACGGTCTTCGCGGGGTGGTGGAAGCGCTCGGACCCAAACCAACTCCGGCGGCGTTCGCGTCGGCGGCGGACCGCCTCGAGCGGGCCGCATCGACCTTGCCCATCGAGCGGGCCGAACGGGTTCGCCGCCTGGTGTTCACCGCGCGAACCAGCGGCGACCGCGACCGACTCCGGGCCGCCCTCGACGTCATCGAAGGGCGGTAGGCGAAGCCGGGCTCGGCGAAACCCACAGCGGGCTCGGCATGAAGCACAGAACGAGCACGACGAGGCACGACACGGCGAGGATCCGCTCCCGCGCTCCGAGGGGCTCGTGTTCTTCCGCGACCGGCGGGTGCTTCACCCCCATCCACTGAAGCAGCGCCGCCCACAGCAAGAAGCCAGGCCAGAGCCACGGGCGAAGCCAAGCGAGCGAGAGCGCGAGCGCAGGGTCCACGGCCTCGGCCCCAACGACGAAGAGCCCGCCGAGACCAGACAGGAGCAGGGCTCGGTGGGTCCACCGAGCGAGACGGGCCGAGCGCCGAGGCCACACCGCGTGGGCCACATGGCCGCCGTCGAGCTGCCCCACCGGAAGCAGATTGAGGGCCGTCACCAGGAACCCAGCCCAAGCCGCGATGTAGACCGGGTGGGCGAGCAGGTCCTGTCCCGGATCGAGCGGGGGACCAAACCACCGCTCGAGCAGCGAAGACGCGATCGAGGAGCCGAAGTGGAGCACGGCGCCGTCGGCGGCGAGCGCGGACAGATCGGCCACCTCGCTGAGGCGCACCCCCACGACCATCGCCGGAATTGCGACCGCGAAGCCCGCGAGCGGGCCGGCCGCCCCGATGGCCAGCAGCGCGCGCCGACCGGCGCGGTCGCCCTGCATCCCGATCACCGCCCCCATCGTGCCGAGGGAGAACCCGGGAAGCGGCGGCAGCGGGATGAAATGTGGCAGAGAAGCCGACACCCCGAGGCGCTGGGCCACGAAGAAGTGACCGAGCTCGTGCGCGCCCAGGATCGCGAGCAGCGTCGCCGCGTACGCCGGTCCCTGGGCCAACGTGGTCGTCACCGCCGTCAGCCCGAGCAGCAGCGCGGGCAGCCTCCACCGGACGACGGAAGGCTCTCGCTCCCCAAGCGCCGCCCCACTCATGGAGCGGGCTTTGGGACCTCGGAGATTTGGCCCCTTTGGATGGTGAGGAAGCGAAGCTGCTTTTGGGCGTCGGTGCGGCCGGCGAAGCTGGTCAACCCCGTCACCCCCGGAAACCCGTTCACCTGCCGCAGCGCCTCGCGAAAGCTCCCTCGGTCCTGGGGCCGCTGGTTCTGGAGCACCGAGCGCAAGATCCGGGCTGAGTCGTACATCAGCGCCTCGGGGTAGAGGCTCGGGACCCGGTTGAAGCGCTCCTTGTACGCCGAGACGAAGCGCGCGGTGAGCTCGTCGTCGGCGGCGGAGAAGAAGCCGTCCGTGAACACGGCGTTTTCGACGGTGCGACCGGTGCTGTCCACGATCGCGGGCGAGTTCCACCCGCTCGCACCGAGAAGCGTTACCACGTCCGGCTTTCGCCCCAAGGTCTTCTCGATGATTCGCAGCTGGCGAGGGTCGGTCTCGACGATGATGTCCTCGGCCGCCAACGCCGCCGCGATCATGCGGATCGTCGGCGCGTAGTCGGGGATGAAAAGACCCTCGAAATCGATGATCGGACGCAGCTCTTTGCGTGCGCGGTCGCGGCACCTCGCCTGCCTGGTGCTGTCCGGCTCGTCGCGGCAGGCCCGCAGCGCCGCTTGGTGGTCCTCGCGTCGCTCCGGGTTGTCTCGGGCCACGAGCCGCTTCACCGGTCGCGTGAACGTGGTCGAGCCGGAGGGGTAGGCCTCCAGACCGCGAATGAGGCCGCCCCGGGCCTGGACTTCGTCCCAAAACAGGTCTCGGAGCTCCTCGCCGTACGGGTGCCGCGGGTGGAGGATGGCGAACCGGGTCAGCCCCATCACCTCCATCGCGTGGCGGACCAGAGCCGCCGCCTCGGCCTTGGTGGTCACGCCGTTGCGAAACACCCACGGGCCGTAGTTGGCGACGTCATCGGCGGCGCTGATCGTGAGCAGCGGCGTCTCGAGGCGCTCGGCCTCGGCCGCCGCCGAACGCGACTCTCCTCGAAAGACCGGGCCGAGCATGGCGATCACCCGCTCCTCGAGCACCAGCCGCTGCACCTGCTTGGCGGTCTCGGCCTCATCGTCCTGGGTGTCGGCGGTAACGATGCGAACCGAGCTGCCCTGAAAGGCGAGCTCGACCGCCTGGCGAGCGAGGCGCCCGTACGCCGCCCTCGACCCGGACAGAGGGAGGAGAAGACCGATCTTGGTCGGCTCTACCTTGGTCATCGCCGCGAGCCGGTCCTGGTGGCGGGCGACCCGCTCCACGAACCGCCCCGCCGGAAACCGGCCCTGGTGGGCGGCGAACCGCTCCGACGCCCCGGCGCGGTCCCCGAGGTGGAGGAGCACCACTGCGAGTTTGAACGACACCGCTTCGTAGGCTGGATGGCCTTCTTCCATCCCCTCGAACAGCTCCCGCAGCTCGAGCGGCGACAGGCGGCGGTCCACCAGCTCCTCGAGACGGGCCGTGAGCCGAGCCCGCTCCGCCTCGTCCCGTTCGAGCCGCTGGGCCTCCGTCAGCCACCGGGCGGCCTCCAGCGGACGACCCTTGGCGAGCGCCTCTTCGACCCCGCTTTGCGCGGCATCTCGCCTCGCCTGCGGCGTGCGGGCGTTCGCGAGCGCCTCTCGCGCGGCGCGCTCGTTCTCCCGGTTCGCCCGTGCGTCGGAGTCGCGACTGGTCCTCGAGTCCGTCGTCCGTGGCTGCGGCGCGGGGGTCGCGCACGACCACGCCGTCGCCAGGGCGCAGACGAACGCGGCGCGGCACCACGACCCAGGCATCAGGTCCCCGAGCGAGGTCAAACCAAGTTGCGCAGCGGGACGTTGTGGCCGCCGTACGGCAGCAGACCCATCTGCCGAGCGGTCTTGATCGCCTTGGCCAGCTTGCGCTGGTTCTTGGCGGTCAGGCCCGACATCCGCCGAGGCACGATCTTGCCCCGCTCGGTGATGAACCGGCTGAGCGTGTTCGCGTCCCGCCAGTCGATCCGCAGGGTCTTGTCGAGGACGAAGGGGTCGACCTTTCGCTTCGGCGGGCCGGGCGTGCGGCGCCCGCCACCGCCCCGGCGGGGGCCTTTGTCTCCGCGGTCTCGGTCGCCGCGATCTCGGTCTCCGCGATCTCGGTCGCGGTCATTCATGTCAACCATGCTTGCCAAATACCGCCCAGCCCTTCCGCGAGAGGGTGCGGAGGGCCCGGGTCGAGAGGTTCATCCGAACGTACATGCCCTTCTCGGGATCCCAAACCCGCTTCGAGCGGATGTTGGCTTTTCGTACGGTGCGGGTCTTTCGGTTGGAGTGGGACACCAGGTTGCCGCTCATTCGCGCCTTCCCGGTGAGCTCGCATTTTGCCATCGCGGTTCTCCTCAGCGTGCCGAGCGGTCCCCCGGCAGGGGCGAGGGAGCTAACACGGCAAAACCGGCTCGGCAAGCCCATCGTACCAACGCTTAGAAGCCGGTGCCCGGCGCCTCGCCCGACCGCCGAAACGCGACGCCCATCGCCGGCGTCGTGCGCTCCCAAAGAAAGCTGCCGTCGGGCAGGACCGCGATCGCTCCGCCGGTGCCGCCGACCCGGTCCCGGATCGCCTCGAGCCGAGACCGCAGCGTCGCCGAGCTCGGATCCCGCTGCAGGTCGAGCAGGGCCTGGTAGGCGAACACCGTCCGCAGCATGGTCTCGCCGTGGCCGGTGGCGCTCAGGGCGCCCAGCTCGTTGCTGGCGTAGGTCCCCGCGCCGGGGATCGGGCTGTCCCCGACCCGACCCGGGGCCCGGAGCAGAGTCCCCCCGGTCGAGGTCGCGGCGGCGACGCCGCCGTGGGCGTCTCTGGCCACCGCCCCGACCGTGTTGCCGTGATCCCCGTCTTCGTCGGGGCTCCACTCCGCGGTCGCGGGCCGGTGGTAGCCCCGTTCGCGGTGGGCCTTCTGGCGCGCGTAGGTCGCAAAGGCCGCTTCCGTGACGTGGCGGTCGGGAGAGGTGAGCAAGAGCCCCTTGGACCGGGCGAACTCGAGCGCCCCCGGGCCGACGAGCAAGCAGTGCTCGCCCTCCTCGAGCACCGCGCGGGCGGCGTCGATCGGGTGCTGGATGCCGAGCACCGCCGCCACCGCGCCGTAGGCGAGGTCTCGGCCTCGCATGATCCCGGCGTCGAGCGCGGGGAGGCCGCGGTGGTCGAGCGTCGCGCCCCGACCGGCGTTGAAGCGCTCGTCGGCCTCGAGCACGCGGACGGCGGCCTGGACCGCGTCGAGGGCCTCGCCCCCATCGGCGAGCACCGCGGCCCCCGCTTCCGCCGCCCTCGCGCAGCCGTCCCGATGGTCGAGCTCGAGGCGGGCGGGGATGTTCCCCGCCCCTCCATGCACCCCGATGGTCCACACCGTGACAGCTTCGCCCGATTCGCTCGACGCGGGGCAAGCTTGGCCGGAGGGAAGGTGGCTGTTAACCTCGGTGCCCATGAGGTTGGCCTTCGCGGCGCTCAACGCGCTGCTTTTGTTCCCCGGCGCCGCGCTCGCGAAGACCCCCGGGTTTCCGCCCGAGATCCCAGACACCGCGGGATTCGTGCTTCACGTGCCGAAGCCGGCCGCCCTGCTCGAGAAGGTCGAGGCGCTGGCCGCAGCCGCGGGCTTGGCGCCCCCCGGCACGGAGCCAGGCTGGCTGAAGGCCCAGCTCCCCCCCGAGGCGCGCGACGTGGACCTCTCGAAGCCGGTCTGGCTCGGGTTCGAGGAAAACGGGGACGACGACCGGGTCGTCGCCATCTTCGAGGTCCGAGGGAAGGGGGAGGCGCTCGCCGCCCAGGCCCAGTTGGCCGGGGGGCAGCTGACCAAGAAGGGGGCCCGCTGGGTCGCCCGCAAGGGCCCTGCCTCTCTGAAGGGGAAAGCGAAGGTGAAGATGCCGCGGGCGGACGGCGCCCTGGCCGGGTCGGACGCTTTGATGTGGTTCGCGTCGGACGATCTGAACGCCGACCTCGACCTCGGCTCGCGGGGGATCCTCGGTCTTCAGATCGGTCCGGGCGGCTTGAACCTGCTCGTACAGGTCTCCCCTGAGCCCGGCTCCTCCCTCGCGAAGCTGGGCCCGATGAAGGCGAACACCACCGAGCCGCTCATCACCGGGCTCCCTCCGGGCGACTACGCGCTCGTCGTCGGGAGCCGAGGGGACGCAAAGCACGCAAAGCGCCTCCAGGAGCTGCGTCGCCGCTCCAAGCCCAAGCAAAAGACGTCCGGGTCGGCGGAGGTGGACGAGGCGGTTCGGGCGCTGCTCGACGTCGTGCTGACCGACGGCGGCGACTGCGACCAGGGGAGCATGGGGGTCAGCGTGACCGCCGGACAAGAGCCGGTCCAAATCTTGGGGCAAGGCCGCTGCAGCGACGCCGAGGCCGCGGTGGCCGCGATAACGAAATCCACGGAAGCGCTCACCCAGATCCTCGGCATGGCGCTCGCCGCTGGCGACGACGGACCTCGCGTGAGCGCCATGAAGAACGAAAAGCCCCGCAAGGTGGGCGGCCTCTCGCTGCGCGGGGTCCGCATGGACCTCCGCGCGAACGACGAGCTCCCGCCCGCGCTCCGTTCCGCCTTCGAGCAGCCCCTCTGGTACGGCACGGTGGACAAGAGGACGCTGGTGTTCGCCGTCGGCGCCGGTGACGCGACCATCGAGACATTGGCCGCCACGTCGAAGCAGGGCAAGCCGACCGCGATCGCCGGACTCGAGGCCACCCGGGCGAAGATGTTCCAGCCCCGGATGGTCGAGGGATTCCTCCGCATCGCGCCGATCGCCGCCGCTTTTCTGCCCCCGGAGCTCGCCCCCATGCGGTTCCTGCTCGGGTCGATCCCTCCCCTCGGCTTCTCCGGCCGCGCCCTGTCCGACGGCGGGGTCGTCATGCAGCTGTGGCTTCCCCAAGAGATCGCGCAGCTTGCGGCCGCGGTGGCCCAGATGATGCCCTCCAAGTAGGGGGCAGGGCCCTAAGGGCCCGGGGCGAAATCACCTGCACCATCTCGCCGGCCCACACCGCCGCGCCCGATCGGTTCGACTTCGTAGCCGCGCCGTGGCACGCCTTTTCGGGTGCCTGGACCCCGCCCCGTTTTCGTGGCCGACGCCGTCCGCACCCCGGTGGGCCGCCACCGAGGCGCGCTCGCCGCGGTCCGCCCCGACGACTTGCTCGCCACCGTGCTTCGCGCCGCGCTCGAGCGCACCGGAGCCCCGGGCGCGGCCTTCGACGAGGTCGTCGTCGGCTGCGCCAACCAGGCCGGTGAGGACAACCGCAACGTCGCCCGGATGGCCCTCCTGTTGGCCGGCTTCCCGAACAGCGTGCCCGGTCTGACCGTCAACCGGCTTTGCGCCTCCGGGCTCGCCGCGATCAACGCCGGCGCCCGCGCCATCGCCCTCGGGGAGGCCGAGCTCGTGCTCGCCGGGGGGGTCGAGAGCATGAGCCGGGCCCCGCTGGTGCTCGGGAAGGCGGAAGAAGGGTTTTCGCGGGGCAACCAGACCGCCTTCGACACGGCCCTCGGGTGGCGGTTTCCGAACCCGCGCATGGAGGCGTTGTTCCCGCTCGAGTCGATGGGCGAGACCGCCGAGAACCTCGCCGAGCAGATGGACATCTCGAGAGAGGACCAGGATCGCTTCGCCGCCGAGAGCCACCGCCGGGCCCTCGCCGCCGAGGCGACCGGGTTCTTCGCCGCCGAGCGCATCCCCGTCCCCGTGCCCCGAAAGAAGCAGGACCCCCTCGCGGTGGAGCGCGACGAGGGCCCGAGGGACGACGCGACGGAGGAGAAGCTCGCCAGCCTCCGGCCCGCGTTCCGGCCGAGGGGCACCGTCACCGCCGGCAACGCGAGCAGCTTGAACGACGGCGCCGCCTGCGTGGTCCTCGCCTCCGAGGAGGGCCTGCGCCGGTTGGGGGGCGACCCGCTCGGCCGGTGGGTGGGGGCGGCATCGGCCGGGGTGAACCCTCGGATCATGGGCATCGGACCGGTTCCGGCGGTCGAGAAGCTGCTGGCCCGGCACCAGCTCGACGGCGAGGAGATCGACGTCTTCGAGGTCAACGAAGCTTTTGCCGCCCAGACCCTGGCCGTCGTTCGAAGGCTGGGGCTCGGGCACCGCCTCGCAGACGTCAACCCCAACGGCGGGGCCATCGCGCTCGGGCACCCGCTCGGGATGAGCGGGGTGCGGCTCGTGGCGACCCTGTTGTTCGAGCTGCGGCGGCGCCGCGGGCGCCGGGGCATCGCCTCGCTCTGCGTCGGGGTGGGCCAGGGCGAAGCCGCCCTGTTCGAGCGGGTCTGAGCGCCGAGTCCGGTCAGCAGCGGGCGAGCCCAGCCTCGAAGTCGCCCGGGTCCCAATCGCATTCGGGGTGGACCAAGAGCTCGATCCGGGAATCCCGACGGTAGGGGCTCGGCCAGCTCGACCGCTCGCCGGGGAGCACGTCCCAAGCGAGCCAGCCGCGGTCGGTATGCAAGACTGCTTTCGCTCGCAGCAGGCCAGCTTTCGCCGACCATCGATCGAGCAGCGACTCGAGCGCACCGGCGGCGAAGACCCGGTCGGCGGGGAACACGAAGCCGAGGGTCGAGGCGAGCGAGCCCCGGTGGAACCGCCGGGACCCCGGATCGAGCGGCGCCTCCGCCCGTTCGAGCCCGTCGAGATCGAGGGGGCTGCGTTCGGCCCCGCCTCGGTCCTGCACCAAGTCGAGCAGCTCCACCGCAACGGCGCCCCGCTCGACCCGGCCGACATGGCGCTTCGGCGGAAACGCAGCCTGGGCCCGGCGCTCGACCGCCTCCACGTCCGCGGGCGCGGCGAGGTCCACCCGGCTCAGCAGGACGACGTCGGCGGCCTCCATCCACGCCGCGGCCGGCTCGCTGAGCGGGCGGCTCGGATCCACGAGTGCAAACATCGTCCGCCGCTCCACCGCCTCACGGATTCCTGGCGCATCGAGCGTCTCGAAGAGCCCGCCCGGGTCGGCGAGACCGGTCGGCTCGATGAGCAGGCGGTCCGGCCGCACCTTCTGAAGGAGCAACACCAGCGCGACCCGAAACATGAGCCCCGCGCTGCAGCAGATGCAGCCTCCCGCCACCTCCCGGACGACGACCTCGCCGGGCTCCCCGATGAGCGCGCCGTCGATACCGACCTCGCCGTACTCGTTGACCAGCACCGCCCACCGCTCGCCCGGCGGCCGCTGGGTGAGCAGGTGGCGCAGGGCCGTCGTCTTGCCCACCCCGAGCGACCCCCCGATGACGTTGACCGGCACGCGACCCATGGCGGGGACGGTGCCAGCCGGGCGCCGGCGGTGCCAGCTTTCTCGGGCCGCGCCCCACGGGACCCACCAACGACGCCCCCGGGCCGCAACTTCAACTTGCAAATCGATTGCGTGTGCGCATCATCGCACTGATGACGTCGCCGAGGGTCCCAGTCACCATCCTCACCGGTTTTCTGGGCGCAGGGAAGACGACCCTGCTCAACCGGATCCTGAAGGAGGAGCACGGCCGGCGCATCGCGGTCATCGAGAACGAATTCGGCGACATCGGCATCGACGACGCGCTGGTCATCGGCACCGACGAGGAGATCTTCGAGACCACGAATGGATGCATCTGCTGCACCGTTCGGGGCGACCTCATCCGGGTCCTCACAAACCTTGAGAAGCGAAGAGCCAAGTTCGATCGGGTCCTCATCGAGACCACCGGCCTCGCCGACCCGGGGCCGGTGGCGCAGACCTTCTTCATGGACGAGGACATCCAGGAGGCCTACTCGCTCGACGCGATCGTCACCCTGGTGGACGCGCACCACCTCGAGCAGCAGCTGGGCCGAAGCAAGGAGACCGAAGAGCAGATCGGGTTCGCCGACGTGCTGCTCCTCAACAAGGCCGACCTCCTCGGGCCCGACGCGCTCGACCGGCTCGAGTCCCGGCTGCGGCAGATGAACCCGATGGCGAAGATCCACCGGAGCGTGCACGCCGATGTCCCGGTGGACGCGGTCCTCGGGCTCGGAGCCTTCGACCTCGAGGGCATGCTCGACCGCCGCCCCGACTTCCTCGAGCCCGAGTACCCGTTCGAGTGGACCGGCGTGTACGAGCTGCGCGGCGGGTCCCACGAGCTGCGATGCGCAGCGGGCCCCGACCCGCTCGTGTCGCTCGTCCGCTTCGATGACATCGGCGCCGACGACGACAGCCTGCGCCGGGGGGCCGAACGCGCGCTGCGGCGCTTCGCGGAGCCGGCGGAGGCGGGCCTGCCCGGCTCCGAGATCGTCGCCGACCGGCATGTTCGAATCCCGGCGACGGGAACGTACCGGGTCGAGACCGCAGCGCCGACGAGGGTCGCGATCTACGCCGAGCATTACGCCCACGAGCTGGGCCTCACCCTCACCGGTCCGGACGGGCAGCCGGTGCCGCCCGTACGCGAGCGGACCTGGCGAGCCGAGCACGAGCACGACGACGACGTCGGCGCGGTCTGCATCGAGCGCGAGGGCGAGGTGGACCCGGAGCGCATGAACGCGTGGATGAGCGGGCTGCTCGCCGAGAAGGGCTTGGACCTCTTTCGAATGAAGGGCTTCTTTTCGGTCGCTGGGCGGGACGAGCGCTTCGTACTTCAAGGGGTGCACATGCTCCTCGACAGCCGCCCCGACCAGCCGTGGGGCGACCGCCCCAGGAAGAACCAGCTCGTCTTCATCGGGCGTCAGCTCGACGAACAGGCGATCCGAGAGGGCTTCGAGGCATGCCTGACCTGAAGCCACCCCGTGGCCTGCTCGCCCCCGGCTGGCAGGGGCACATGGAGGAGTACTGCCGCGGCGCCGAGTGGTCGGCCGACGGCAGCGTGCTCGCAGTGATCGACGCCGCCGGCAGCCTCGGTGGGTTCGAGCGGGCGACCGGAGCCCGCCGCTTCCACATACCGGCCCACGACGGGGGCGCGATCGCCCTCGCCTTCGAGGCGACCCGAGGCGCGTGGTGGACCGGCGGTGAGGACGGCCAGCTCCGGCGCTTCTCCCTGTCCGGCTCGTCGCTCCCCGTCGAGCCCTGGGGCGTCTCGGCGCGCACCGCCTGGGTCGAGGCGGTCGCCGTGGGTCCAAAAGGCCTCGTGGCCGCCGCCCGCGGCCGGCACGCCGTCGTCTTCGACCGGGACGGGGTCCGGCAGTTCGCCACGCCCGCCCACGACAGCACCGTCAGCGCGGTGGGGTTCTTGCCCTCCGGCGAGCTCGCGACGGCCAGCTACGGCCGGGTGACCCTGTTTTCCCCCGAAGACGGCGCGGAGCGGACCCGGCTCGAGTTCCAGGGTTCGCTGGTCTCGCTCGCGGTCCGCGCCGACGGCGAGATCCTGGCCGGCGGGAGCCAGGACAACACGGTTCACTTCTGGCGCAGATCCTCAGGAGAGGACTCGATAATGGCGGGTTATCCCTATAAACCGACCGAGCTGAGCTTCGACCCGGCCGGTCGGTGGCTCGCGGTGGCCGGGTCCGAGCGGGTCACGGTTTGGTCCTTCGCCGCGCCCGGTCCGGAGGGCACGGCGCCGGTGCTGCTCGCCGCCCACGTCGCCGCGGTGACGTCGCTACGGTTCTCCCGGCGGGGGCTCCGGCTCGCTTCGGGGGGCCGGGACGGCCTCGTGATGCTGTGGCAGCTCGGGCCGGGGCACGAAGGGCAGCCGGTGGGCGCCGCCGACGTCGGCGATGTGGTCGAGGCGGTGCGCTTTCGGCCCGACGACCGGGCGCTCGCCGCGGTGAATGGCGCAGGCAAGGTGACGACGTTTCGCATTCGATGACCCCCGGCATGAACTGGTTGCGAGCGGGCCCCCGTTCGGGGACACGACGCGGGTGACGAAGGGCAAAAAGCGAGCCCCCTCCGATGAAATCTCGAGCTCCCCCGACCAAGCCGGCTCGAATCCTCCGCCGGCCGGCCTGACCCCCTGGGACGGCGCTGCGCTCGAGTCTGCCCGCAAGAGCGCCCACAAGTCGCTCGACGAGATCGCGGACCGCACCAAGATCAACGTGGCCATCCTTCGGGCCCTCGAGCAGGAGCGGTTCGAGGACGCTCCGAAGGCTCGGGTGTACATCCGCGGATTCGTGCGCTGCCTCGCTGAAGAAGTCGGGCTCGAACCGGACGCGGTCGCGAAGAGCTATCTGCCCCGGTGGGAGCGATGGTTCGCAAACCACGACATGACCCCTCCGCACTCCTCGCGGACTCGGCGGGCTGGTAAGGGGGGCAAGGCATGATCGACACGTCGGACGCGGCGATGAGGCTGGCCCGTGCCATCGCCGGGGACATCGCGCTGTACAACGAAGACAAGATCGTGAGGGGCATCGAGCACGACCAGCTGTTCGACCTGCTCGAGGAGGAGCTCGCCGAAGGCCGCGCGCTCTACCAGAGCCGGGTGAGCCCCGAGCTGCTGGCCCGCAGCAACTATTTCGAGCGAGCGATCGTGGACGAGCTGCTCAAGAAAAAGGGCCACGTCCGCTCCCGGATATGGTGAGCCAGGAGGTGTGGACGACGCCGGCCGAAGAAGGGCGGCGACTCGACCAGGTGGTGGCGGAGCGGTTCGGGCTCACGCGGAGCCAGGCCGAACGGCACATCGAGGACGGCGCGGTGACCATCGACGGGGCCGCACCGCCGCGGGGAAAACGCACCCCGATGCGGGCCGGCATGTGCCTGCGGTACGACCGTCCGCCGCCCCGAAGCCCCGGACTCGAGCCGGAGCCCATGCCCCTCTCGGTTCTGCACGAAGACGAGCACCTGCTCGCGCTCGACAAACCGGCCGGGATCGTCGTCCACCCCGGCGAGGGCCACCACCGAGGCACCCTCCTCGCGGGGGTGCTGGCCCACGTGGGCCGCTTGCCCGAAACCGACCCGGTGCGGCCGGGCGTCGTCCACCGGCTCGACAAGGGGACCACCGGGGTCATCGTGTTCGCGAAGTCCCCCGCAGCCCATGCTGCCTTGGTGGACGCGTTTCGAGACCGCGAGGTGGAGAAGACCTACCTCGCGGTGGTCCAGGGGGTGCCGCGGCCGGAGTCCGGCCGGTTCGAGACCAAGTATGGGCGCGACCCGCGCCACCGGCAGAGGTTCTCGTCGAAGGTGCTCGAGGGCAAAGAGGCGATCACCGAGTACGAGGTGCTCGAGGCCTATCCGGGAGCGGCGGCGGTCCAGGTGGGGCTCGAGACCGGTCGCACCCACCAGATCCGGGTGCATTTCTCCGATGCGGGCCATGCTCTCATCGGAGATGACACCTACGTCGGCCGCGCCTCCGTGCGGGACCCGCTGACGCGGGAGGCGAGCGCGGGCTTTCCAAGACCGGCGCTGCACGCCTGGGAGCTCCGTCTCCGCCACCCGGTCACCGGTGCCCGGCTCCGCTTCTCGGCCCCGCTCCCCGCCGACATGACCGGTCTCATCGAGCGCCTCCGGGAGGTTGCGGCGGCGCGGGTTCGGCCGTGACGAGCGCATCCGCCACCCGCCGGACCAGCTGCGCCGGCGAAAACGGCTTCTCGAGCTTCTGCACTCCAGCGGGGAGCGCGGTCGAGTCGAGGTCTCCGCTGAGCACGAGCACCGCGATGCTCGGGTGGCGCGCGGTCAGCGCCGACGCGAGCTCGACCCCGCTCATGCCCCCCATGCGGTGGTCGCTGACCACCAACTGAAACCGCCCTGGCGCCTCTTCCACGGCTCGAAGCGCTGCCTCCGCCGTGTCCATCTCGGTCACGCGCGCGCCCGCCGCTCGCAGCGCCTGCGCCACCGCCCGCCGCACGAGCGGCTCGTCCTCGACCAGCAGGACTTCGAACCCGTCGAGATCGGGGACCGGCTCG
The DNA here is from genome assembly GCA_036788295.1 of Myxococcota bacterium. Lineage (GTDB taxonomy): Bacteria > Myxococcota > Kuafuiibacteriia > Kuafuiibacteriales > Kuafuiibacteriaceae > JAHQVK01. The sequence goes on along the minus strand of DAIQNR010000003.1, from coordinate 58,783 downwards.
CTCGGCACCGGGACCTCCCCGTCCAGGACGCACGCGGGCAGCCAGACCTCGAACCGAGCGCCCTTGCCCGGCGTGCTCTCGACCGTCACCTCACCGCCGAGCGTCCTCACGAGGCTCTGCACGATCGGGAGTCCGAGCCCGGTGCCGCGGCCCCGAGGTCGGGTCGAGAAATACGGATCGAAGATCCGCTGCAAGGTGCGCTCGTCCATCCCTGGCCCATCATCCTCCACCCGCAGCCGGACGCCGCCCCGGGCCGACTTCACCTCGACCCGGACGTCTCCGCCGTCCGCCGTCGCGTTCATCGCGTTCTCCACCAGGTTGTGAACGATGGAGTGCAGGTCGCCCGGCGACGCCCACACCGGCGGGGCTTCGCCTCGAGTGAGGGCGACCGACCGCACGTCGCGTCCGGCGGCCAAGACCCGAAGCGCCTCCTCGGCGGCCTGCCCCAAGTCCAGCGCGCCGCGCTCCGGGTCGCTCTTCCTCGTGAAGCCCAAGATCCGCCGGACCAGGTCGCGGGCGCGATCAGCGGAGGCGAGCGCGTCGGCGAGCGCGGTCCGGCTCTCGCTGGGAGGCAAGGCCTCGTGCACGAGCTCGACGTTCACCATGATCGGGACGAGCAGGTTGTTGAAGTCGTGCGCGATCCCGCTCGCGAGCGTCCCGAGCGCCTCGTGCCGGCGCGCCTCGGCGAGCTGTCCCTCGGCCGTCTGCCGAGCCCGGATCTCGGAGGCCAGAAGTCGGAGGGTGAGCCCGGTCCCGCACGTGAACACCGCGAGCAAGACGACGAAGTCGGCAGCCATGAGCATCCACACCGCGACCTCCTTCGGCGGTGACGAGGGCCAACTCAGGGCGCCGGTGAGCAGGGCCAAGCCGGTGGCGCCCACGAACAGCAGGACCGACACGAAAACAACCCCCGCGGCGCGGGCCCCGAGCAGCGCCGCGGCCACCAGGCTGCTCGCGAACAGCCAACCGAACGCTGACGGGTACGGACCAAGGCCCACGAGCACCGACGCGCCCATCGCGAAACAGGCGACAGTGAGAAACCACTGCCGGTGCCCATTCGAAACCCGAGGGGACAACAGCATCAAGCCGGCGACGAGAACCGCTGTCCCGTCGAGCAGCGCCCGGCCGTACGCCCCCTGCTGCAGCGAAAGCGCGAGCAAGGGGATCGTTCGAACCAAACCCAGGGTAACCGCCGCCACCAGCAACACCGCGGTTATGCGCGCCCGCCACCTCACCATCGGGTCGAGCGACGCGTTGCCTTCGGCGAGCACCGGCCGCACCAAGCGCAGAAGAGGCGCAGCCCACCCCGGAAACGGGATCACCTGGGCCAGCATCTCTCCCGACGACGAGCCCGAACCGCCTACCTCGGCTCCTTCGACTGTAGCGGACCGTCGGCTCACCGCACGCAAGGGTACCGAGTTTCACCGGTCTCAGGTGAGCGGCAAACGCACTTTGGTGGAAGATGCGCAAAATCCTGTCCGGATCGCCGGTTCTCCACGCCCTGAGCGAGCGGTCAGGAGGACGAAGACCTCCCCGACGCAGGATCGGAGCCGTCGCTCGGTGCCCCCGGGAGCAAAGCCCTTCGACGCCCAAGCCCGATCCGCTGTGCGCGACTCGCTCCCCCGATCCGGGCCGCGCCTCGACCGGGACCGGAGGACCTGCTCAGCGGAGGATCGAAGCCATCAGCTCTTCGGTGAAGGCCTTCCGGGCGGCCGCCACCTTGACCGGGTCCACCGCCACCACGGCCACGTCCGGTCGGACCTTGAACAAGGGCTGGCCCTTCTTGACGATCGTCCCTTCGGTCTCGACCAGCACCGCCTCGATCGTCCCCGAGAAGGTGGCCGGCACCTTGTTGAACATCTTCATCACCTCGATGATGTAGAGCGGCTGACCGGCATCGAAGTGATGGCCTACCTCGACCATGGGGGGGCGATCCGGGGACTCTCGAGCGTAGAACATCCCCCCGGTCACCGCGACGACCTCGTCGCTGCTCGCGACCGGCGGCGGTACGAGGACCTTCTTCATGCGCGCCTGCAGGTCCGGATCGTGAAGGCGCTCCGGCACGGTCACCCGGAGGTCTGGCTCCACCCTCAGCTCGAAGAACCCGGTCCGGTCCCCCAACAGGGGCAACAGGTCCAGCACGGCCAGCCCGAGCTGGTGCCCAGCGTGCGCGCTTCGCACCTTCGCCCAGGAGACCTCGTCGAATCCGGTCGGCGGCGCAGCCTCGTCGAGGAGCGCCTTCACCTCGCCCCAGGCGGAGGACGTGCGGCCGAGCCGAGCTTCCAGCTCGTCGTAGAACCGACACGCGGCGTCGAGCAGGGCCGCGTCCTGATCCCAGATGACCTGGGCCGGCGCGAGCCCCGGCCGCTTGGCCATGTTGAGCACCATGTAGGTCTGTCGCAGGACCCGCACCGGGTTCATGTGCCAGCGCACCCGGCCTGCTCGCACCTCGTATTGGCCCCGGAGCGCGGACAGCCAGCCGGATAGGATGTGCGGCTCTCCGAGAACCAGCCTCAGCGGCCGCTCGAGCAGGGTCTGCTTCTTGGCGAGGATCGAGCGGGTGGCGGCCGCCGCCCCCCCGGTGCGATCCGCCGCCTCCGCCCGCGCCTCCCGGTGGCGCCCGAGCAGGGCGAGCGCGTGGTGCACGTCGATGTTGTCCGCCGCTTCCTTCAGCAGACCAACCTGCGTCAGGTACGGGACGACGAAACGGGTGGTTGGTTTGGCGTGCACGTGGGTGCTGAGAAAGAAGTGCACGAGGCCGAAGTGGAACTCGAGGTTCGTCGAGAGGTCGAGACCGGTCAGTTTGGTCTTTCGCAGGACCTCCGAGAGGTGACGGTACGCTCGCTCCCGGTCCTCACCCACGCTCACCAAGAGCGCGATGTTCGAGTCGTAGGCGCCGGCGAGCCGGTAGCGGATGAACTGCCTGGTGTCGGGGTTCTTGACCGAGATGCCCTGGTCGTCGCGGATCTCGCCCGCGACCGGGTCCGACCAATGCTCGATGATGCCACCGGCGCTCGGGTCGAGCGCCGGGTCGGTGGCGTTGAGCCTGGCCTCCACCGCGGCCAGGTTCCGAATGAACCGCTCCGGACGAGGCAGCCGCTCCTTGTGCCTGGCGATGAGCGCCATCGCTTCGACCAGGGAGGGCACCTCGAAGAAGTCGGAGGGATGATCCGGGTTTCGAAACCTGAGCCCGTAGCACAGCTCGGTGACCCGGTGCTCGACCTGGATTCGGGTGTTCACCTCCATGAAGAAGTGGTCGTCGTCCTCGACGATGCACTCGAAGGTGGACGCCGAGTCGAGCCGCACCGCCGAACCGAACCGCTCCGCCTCCGCCTCCATCGCCGTCAGCACCGACAGCTCCGATTCGAGCGCCGCCGCCTCCACGTCCCGTCCCGCCGCCTTCGACCGGCCGACCTCCGCCTCGAGACTCTCCTTCGTCAGCGACACCTCGAGCAGCTTCTGCTCGTGCATCTGAAGCGAGCAGTCCCGGCCGCCGAGCGCGAGGCACCACACCCCGTTGCCGATGAGCTGGATCTCGTGGTGCCGGGTCCGCTCGATGTTCAGCTCGAGCAGGACGTTCTTGTTGTCGCCGACCCCGTTGGCCTTGACCTCGGACAAGATCTCCCGGTAGCGCGCCGGCGCCTGCGCCGCGGCCTGGTCCGCTCGCTCCGGGTCGCTGACCCCCTGGAGAATGCGCTGCCCCTTGCCGCCGCCGCCGCCGATGGCCTTCAGCCGGACCCTCCGCCCCGGATGGGCCCGAAACAGCGCGGTCAGCTCCCGCTTGAGCTGCTCGGCGATCTCCTCGACGGAGATGATGTCGATCCCCGCCCGGTAGCTCGCCTCGAGCACCGCCTCGGCGAGATCCTCCAAGGCCGCCTCCTTCGCCTCGTCCGGGATCGCGAGCCCGCGGGCCTGCGCGAGCGACAGCAGCGCCGCTTTGCTCGGGTTACGGGAAAGGAGGGTGCGCCCGGTCAGGTTCTCGACCCCCGGGGTCACGCTCACCCGCTGCTCGAGCGCGGTCCGCTTCGCTTCGTCCTTTCGACCGGCGGCCCGGACCGTGAACGAGCAGGGGCCGACGAACCTAAGGCCCGCTCGCTCGAGCGCGGCGACGAAGGTCTCGTCCTCTGCCATGAACCCATAGCCAGCGAAGACATACTCGTACCGCTCCCGGCGACAGATCTCGATGATCTGCTCGATCCGCGCGGTGCGCTCCTCTCGGCTCGCCCCGGTGTAGTCGGGCACGTGGTGCACGTCCTCTGGAGGGACGAAGCGCAGCTCGGGAGCGAGCGCGTTGGTGTAGATAATCGAGTCCTTCTCCGACAGGAGGATGCCGACTCGCTCGACCCCCATCTCCCTAAACGTGTCGATCGCCTCCTTGCGAATCGGGCCCCGGCAGACGATCAAGATCCTCATGTCTCCGCAAGCGAAACTGCGGACCCAAGCGGAGGTCGACCGTCCGAGTCGGCGATCCTGGTGGACGAGAGGGTTGTGCGCGTAGGTGTCAGTCATGTCAGTGGAACTCACGCTGCGGCCCCGCCATCGGCGCCGGCTCGTAGTGCCGAAGGAAGAACGATAGATTCTTCACCAGCACCTGCCTCAGCTCGGTGGGCATCACCAGCTTGGAGATGGAGCCGAGCGAGAGAGCTTCTTTCGGGTTCATGAGCTCTCTTTCGTAGCGACGGGAGAACATCTGCTCCTGCTCTTTCAGCCAGGTCTTCGCGTCGGCTTCCGCTTCGGCCCGCGCCTCCGCTTCCGGGGCTCCGGCCGCCATCCTCGCTCGGGCGTCGGCCTCCGCCCGCTTCTTGGCCGCGCGCCGCAGCTCACGCATCTCGTCCTTGTAGACGAACTCGGTCCCGGCCGGGCCCATGACCGCGAGCCGAGTCGTCGGCAACGCGAGAACCAGGTCGGCGCCGGTCGAATAGTTGTTGAACGACGCGTAGGCCCCACCGAACGCGTTTCGAAGGATGAGCAGGATGCGCGGGGTGCGGACGTCGATGATCGCGTCGAGCATCGCCCGGCCGGCCTGCACGATGCCGCGGGTCTCCTGGTCCTTGCCCGGCAGGAACCCGGTCGTGTCTTCGACGAACACCATCGGGATGTTGAAGAGGTTGCAAAACCGGATGAAGCGGGCGTTCTTGTAGGCGGCGTCGATGTCGATCTGCCCGGAGTGGTAGGCGCTGTTGTTGCAGATGAAGCCGACCACGTTCCCGCCGAGCCGTCCGAAGGCGGTCACGGTGTTGGGCGCCCGCTGCGGCTGGACCTCGAAGTAATCTCCGTGGTCACATACCTGCTGCAGGACGATGCGCACGTCGACCGGAGTGTTGAAGCCGGACGGGGACGAGAACGCGGTCCGAAGCAGGGTATCGATCTCGCCGGTCGCCCGATCCTCGGGGTCGGAAGTGGACCGAAACGGGGCCAGGCTCCGGTTGTCGTCGGGCAGGTAGGTCAGCAGGTCGCGCGCGGTCCGGAGCGCGGTGACCTCGTCCTTGACGGTGAGATCGACCACGCCGGACTGCCCGTGAACCCGGGGGCCTCCGAGCTCGTCCGGGGTGACATCCTCGCCGAGCACGGATTTCACCACCCCCGGCCCGGTGAGCCCGAAGAATGTATCCTCGGGCTGGATCATGAAGCTGCCCTGCCGAGGGAGGTAGGAGCCGCCTCCGGCGTTGAAGCCGAACATGCACATGATGCTCGGGACCACCCCGGAGATCTTTCGGAGCGCGGTGAACGCTTCGGCGTAGCCGTCGAGGCCGCCCACCCCCGCCGGCACGTAGGCCCCGGCGCTGTCGTTCATGCCGATCAAGGGCAGGCCCTTGTTGCCCGCGAGCTCGAAGAGCCGGGCCAGCTTCCGGCCGTTGGTGGCGTCCATCGACCCGGCCCGAACGGTGAAGTCGTGGCCATACACGGCCACGTCCCGGCCGTGTACGCGAATGATCGCGGTGACGAGCGAGGCGCCGTCGAGGTTCTTGCCCCAGTTCGCGTAGAGAACCTCGGGAGGCTCCTCGGTCAGCACCCGGATCCGCTCCCACACCGTCATGCGTCCCTTGTGGTGCTGGCGGGCGATCGACGACTCCCCGGCCGCCTCGAACGGCCTTCGCTCGAGCGCCCTCGCCTCTTCGAGGGTCGCTTCGTACGGATCGGGCGCAGCCGAGGGTCCGGTCGATTCCGCGAACGGGTCGTCGAGGGTGGGCGCAACGAAGTCGGGGGAATTCATGGCGGGCGCCCTGTGCATCGAACGAGGCCGGGTTCCGGTCAAGTCCTGCTCCATGGCGTGGTACCGAGCGGGCGGTGGAGGAGCGAGCAGGGCCAACCGAGAGCGCGCTGCGTGCGCTGTGGCGCCGGCACCGCACGCCCGTCCGTCGCCTGCTGTCCGGGGCGTTTCTGCGCGAATGGGCCCTGCGCCGGCGGTTCGATCTGCGCCCGCTCGGGGACGTCGAGCTCGAGATATCCATCGGTGCCGCTCCTTCTTGTCCGGATTGTCCGAATCTGTGCTGCGGGGGATGGGACAACCTGGTGTCCCTGCGGCTGAAGGACCTCGCGCTCCTCATCGACCTCGGCCGAACCGAACTCATCTCTCGAAGGAAGCCGCGGTTTCCCGCGGCGCTGCTCGCCGAGCGGCCGGGGCTCGAGGCGCTCGAGGCGAGCTTCTCCTGGCGAACCCTCCCCGTGCTCCGTCAGACGAGCCCCGGCGGCCCCTGCGCCGCGCTCGAGGGGCGCCGGTGCGGCCTTCATCCCCACTGGCCCAGCAGCTGCGCCCGGTTCCCCTACGCCCTCGACTCGACCCGCCGCAAAATCCAGTGGGGGACCCGCTGCCCGGTCCAAAAGGCGAGGCCCGACCCGGAGCACGGGGCCCGGCTGAGGGAGGCCACCCTCGCCGCCTACGAGGCCCGCGTCATGGACGCGGTGCTTCTGTTCCACGCCCGCTCCGAGCTCGATCGCATCGGCCTCGGCGCGTGGCTCGTCGGCCCCGATGAAGATCCTTTCTTGCCGCCGCCCCGCCTCCAGGTGCTGCCTTGACCTTGCGCTCGCCGCCTCCATTTGCCGTGCTCGGCCTGGGGAACGTGCTTCTGGGCGACGACGGCATCGGGCCGAGGGTCGCCTTCGAGCTCGAGTCCCGATTCGATCTGCCGCCCGAGCTCGAGGTCCTCGACCTCGGGACGCCGGGCCTGAACCTTCAACCCTACCTGCATGAGCGCCGCGGCCTCGTCCTGGTCGACGCGATCCGCGGCCCCGGACCGGCCGGCGAGATTCGCGCGTTCGACCGGGCGGCCCTGCTCGAGCGCCCGCCCCCGCCGCGGGTGAGCCCCCACGATTTGGGCCTGAAGGAGAGCCTCAGACTCGTCGAGCTCGCCGAAGGCCGGGCGCTCCCGGTGACCCTCATCGGGGTGACCGTCCACCGCACCGAGCAGGGGACACCGATGAGCGAAGCGGTCCAACGCGCGCTCGAACCGGCGGTGGAGGCGGTGAGAGCCGCACTCGGTCGCTTCGGCGTCGAGATCGGCGAGCGCGAGCGGCCTCGGGACGGCGCCCCCTGGTGGGAATGAGCGGCGATCTGTCGTTTTTTCGAAACGGGGGCGACGGCCGCGGTCGCCGCTGGTAGCGCCGAACTTGCTTCCGGTTGCATTCGATCCGTGGTCTCGATGTTGCTCGGCAATCATGCATGCCGCAGACCCACGCTCCCCCTGACGGCACCCTCGCCGCCCACTTCGACCGCTGCGGGATAAGCCGCCGCGACGTGCTCGCGTTCTGCTCGAAGCTGATGGTCGCGGCCCCGTTCGGTCTGGCGCTGACCCACGCGCAGACCCCGGAGGCGGTCGCCTCCATCCTCGGGGGCGCCCGGCGGCTCCCCGTCCTCTGGCTTCACTTTCAGGACTGCACGGGCTGCACCGAGAGCTTGCTGAGGACCTCGCAGCCGGATTTGGGCGAGCTCATCTTCCACATGATCTCCCTCGATTACCACGAGACGATCATGGCCGCCTCGGGACACGACGCGGAGGCGGCGCTGAGATCCTCGATGGAGCTGAACGAGGGTCGATACATCTGCGTGGTGGAGGGTTCGATTCCCACCGCCGGCGAAGGGTACATGACCATCGCCGGCCACCCGGCGCTCGAAATCCTGAAGGAGGTGGGGGCGAGAGCGGCGGCGGTGGTGGCGATCGGCTCGTGCTCGGCCTGGGGGGGGATCCCGTCGGCGACGCCGAACCCGACCGGAGCGGTGGGGGTTTCGGACGTTCTTCGAGGCAAGCCGATCATCAACATCCCCGGCTGCCCTCCAAACCCCTACACCCTGCTCGCCGTCGTGCTTCAGTACGCCCGGTTCGGGACGCTCCCAGCGCTCGACACCAAAGGTCGCCCGAAGTTCGCCTTCGACCGGCTCATCCATGACCACTGCCCCCGACGCGGGCACTTCGACGCCGGGCGCTTCGCCGAGCAGTTTGGAGACGAGGCCCACCGGCAGGGCTACTGCCTGTACAAGCTCGGCTGCAAAGGACCGGACACCCACGCCGGCTGCTCGACCCGCCACTTCAACGAGGTCGTGGACGCGTGGCCCATCGGCATCGGCGCCCCTTGTTTCGGCTGCACCGAGCAGCACCTCGCGTTCAAGGTCCCCATGTTCGACACGGTCCCCATCAAGAACGCGACCCCTCCGGACTTCTATCCACCGGTCCTCCATCCCAAAGGTTCGGTGGACCCGGTCGCCACCGGATTGCTCGGGCTCGGGGTAGGCGCCGTGGGCGGAGCGGCGTGGGTCGCCGCCCAGAAGCTCACCAACCGACCCGCGACCACCGCGGAGGCCCAGGTCGCCGAGAGCCCCAAGGAGGAGGCAAAAGATGAGCATCGGTGAGACCCGAGGCCTGTCCCGAAGGGAGGCGCTCGGGCGCATCGGGGCCGCAGGCGCCGCGGCTGCCGCCTCCGCCGCGAACCCATCCCACGCCGCCGTCAAGCCGGAGGCGATCGCCACCGCCGTCGGCATGCTCTACGACACGACGAAGTGCATTGGATGCAAGGCGTGCGTCCCTGCCTGTAGCGAGGCCAACGGCCTCGCTCCGGAAGTCTCCCCGGTCCACGGCCTGTGGCAGATGCCCGAGGACCTCAGCGCGAAGACGAAGAACATCATCAAGCTGTACCGGGACGATGAGGAGAAGCTCAGCTCCTTCGTGAAGCGGCAATGCATGCACTGCGTGGATCCCGCCTGCGTCACCGGCTGTCCGTTCACCGCCCTCACGAAGGACAAGCACACCGGCGTCGTCCGCTGGAACGCAGCCCAGTGCATTGGCTGCCGCTACTGCGAGGTCGCCTGCCCATTCGAGATCCCGAAGTTCGAGTGGGAGAACTTCAACCCCAAGATCGTGAAGTGCGAGCTGTGCGACCATCGGCTCGGGGACGGAGGCCAGCCCGCCTGCACCGAGGTGTGCCCCACCGAGGCGGTCATCTTCGGCGTTCGGCGCGAGCTGCTCGAGACCGCCAAGGCCAGACTGGAGGCTCACCCGGAGCGCTACGTCCCCCACGTCTACGGAGAACACGAAGCCGGAGGCACGCAAGTCCTCTATCTGTCCCATGTTCCCTTCGAGAAGATCGGTCTGCCCAAGCTCTCCCCCACCCCGCTCGGGTGGTACGGCTCTTGGGTTCACGCCATCCTCTACAAGTGGCTGCTACTCCCCCTCGCGTTGTACGGCGTGGTGGCCTACTTCATGAACAAACGCTGGCACGAGCACGAAGAGGAGGCGCGGGAGTCCATCGCGAAGACCGGCATCCCGCCGCAAGTCTGATGAGCACCGTCGATCACACCAAACCCTTCGTTCGGTGGCAGAGGGGCGTGCACGTCTTCGACGCCCCCATCGTCACCCCAACGTTCCTCCTGCTGCTCGGTCTCGGGCTGCTCGGCGTGGGCCTCAGCGTCGCTCGCATGTTCGGCGGGCTCGCCTTCACCGGCATGAACGACGCCTACGCCTGGGGCATCTGGAAGACCTTCAACGTCATGACCTTGACCGCGCTCGGCTCCGGAGGGTTCGCGATCGGGATCGCGGCGTGGGTCTTCAACGTCAAGAAGCTCCACTTGATCATGCGGACCGCCCTTCTCATCAGCTTGGTCTTCTATTTCTCCGCGATGATCGCGCTGACCGTAGACGTGGGGCGACCCTGGAACATGTATCTTCTGCTTCGCCCGAGCACCTGGAATCTTCACTCGTCGCTGCTCGAGGTCGCGGTGTGCATGACGCTGTACGCGACCGTCTTTCTCACCATCGAGAACATCCCCCCGATCTTCGAGCGGCTGTACGTCAACGCGAGCCCGTACACGAGGCAGCACATGCTCCGGCTCAAGCCGCTCATGAGGTACTGCTTTCCGTTCGCCGTCGCTGCCGCCTACGTCCTGCCCGCGATGCATCAGTCGTCGCTCGGGTCGCTGATGCTGCTCGGCGGCGAAAAGATCCACCCTCTCTGGCAAACCCAGCTGCTGCCCCTCCTGTACGTCATCCAGGCCGGCGTGGCCGGCACCGCCTGCGTGCTGTTCACGGTGCTCGTCGGCTGCCTGCTGTGGAAGCGCTCCTTCGACGCCGACGTGCTGTCTTCGGTGGCGAGGCTCATGGCGGGGCTCGCCGCCGCGTTTTGGGTGGCCCGGATCGGCGATGTCCTGATCAGCGGGAAGATGCCGCTGGCCTTCGAGGCGACCTGGTTTGCCGCGGTGTTCCACATCGAGAACCTGCTGGTGGTGGTGCCCTGCCTGCTGCTGTGGTTCTCGAGGACGAACCGGCGGCGCCCGCGACTTCTCTTTCTTTGCTCCCTATCGACGATGACAGGCGCGATGCTGTACCGCTTCGTCCCCACCACCGTCGTCTTTCTCCCTGGTGAGATGAAGCTGTACTTTCCGAGCGCGATCGAGCTGCTGATGTCGGCGGGCTACATCGCGCTCACGATCGCCGTGTTCAGCTACGCGGTCAAGGTCACGGCGATCTTCCCGGGGAGCCTCGAGACCTGGTACCGAGCCGTCGAACACGGTCGCACGAAGCTCAACCTGAAGGTGGACGTCCATGGCAAAGCGACTCACGATTGACCCCATCACCCGGATCGAGGGTCACCTCCGCATCGACGTCGAGATCGACCGGGGCAAAGTCTCGAAGTCCTGGTCGTCCTGCACGATGTGGCGAGGCATCGAGAACATTCTGCTCGGACGGGACCCTCGAGAGGCGTGGATCTACGCCCAGCGCTTTTGCGGGGTGTGCACGACGGTCCACGCGATCGCCTCGGTGCGCGGGGTCGAGGACGCGCTCGGGATGCGAATCCCGCTGAACGCGCAGCTCATTCGAAACCTCATCCTCATCGCCCACGCGCTTCACGACCACATCGTTCACTTCTACCAGCTGTCGGCGCTCGACTGGGTGGACGTGACCACCCTGCCCAAGGCAGACCCCTCCAAGGCTTCGAAGGTCGCCGAGAGCCTGTCGGAGTGGCCGGGGAACTCCGCTCCGAAGATGCGAGAGGTCCAGGGGAAGATCACCGGCCTGCTCGACAGCGGCCAGCTCGGCCCGTTCGCGAATGGGTATTGGGGCCATCCAGCCATGAAGCTGAGCCCCGAGATCAACCTGCTCGCGGTGACCCACTACCTTCAGGCGCTCGAGTTCCAGCGAAAGGCCAACCAGATCGTCGCCGTGCTCGGCTCGAAGACCCCGCACATCCAGAACCTGACCGTGGGCGGGGTCGCCAACGCGATCAACCCGGACAGCTTGGCCACGCTCAACATGGACAAGTTGTACAGCCTGAAGGACCTGATGGACGACGTTCTCCCCTTCGTGAAGCAGGTCTACTTCCCCGACGCCTGCGCCATCGCCGGACTGTACCCGGAGTGGTTCGACATCGGCGCCGGCGACCGAAACTACCTGGCGGTCCCCGACCTACCGCTCGACGAGCGGGCCTCGAAGTTCGACCTCCCCGGAGGCTTCATTCGGGGTGGAGACCTCCCCGGGGTGCGAGCCATCACCGATTGGGGGGACGAGCGCCTCCGAGGGGTGGTGACCGAAGATGTGACCAGGGCCTGGTACGACGGAGACCGTCCGCTTCACCCGTGGCGGGGTGAGACCCGCCCCAACTATACGAAGTTTCAGGACGAGGGGAAATATTCGTGGGTGAAGGCCCCCCGCTACGACGACCTCCCCACCGAAGTCGGGCCCGTCGCCGACATCCTCGTTGGCTATGCGCTCGGCCACGCGCCCACCCGGGCGTGGACCGACAAGGCGCTCGGCGCGGTGAAGGCGGTGGCGAAACGGCCGGTGGCGGTGGGCCAACTCTCCTCCACGATGGGCCGGCACCTGAGCCGAGCGATTCGCACTGTCCTGCTCGCCGAGCTGTTCGAGGCCCACTGGGAGCGCCTCGTGGACAACATCGGCCGGGGCGACCACCGAAGCCACGAGCCTCCGGTGTTCCCCTCGGGTTCGGTGCAGGGCGTAGGATTTCACGAGGCGCCAAGGGGCATGCTCTCGCATTGGGTCGTGGTCGAAAAAGGCATCCTGAAGAACTACCAAGCGGTGGTGCCCACGACCTGGAACGCGAGCCCGCGGGACGAAAAGGGGAGGGTCGGGCCCTATGAAGCGTCGCTGATCGGGACCCCAGTCGCAAACCCCGAAAAGCCGCTCGAGGTGCTCCGGACCGTCCACTCCTTCGACCCATGCATGGCCTGCGCGTGCCACGCGTACGACCCAGATGGCGACGAGATCGCCACCGTCCAAGTGCTGTAATCCCCGCCCCACTCCAACATCGGGCCTCTCGGCCGGTCGCTCGGCTCCTCGCGGCGCTGGGCGGATCGACGTCGCGGGTCAGCGAACCGAACTCATCCGCGGCTGAGCCGCGGATCAGGGGTCGAAACGGATCAGCCAGCGCCCAGGGTTGCCCGCCAGAGAGGGTCAGCGCACGGGCTTCTGGCTCGAGGTGTGCTCAGGACATGGGGGGCCTTGGGGCCTGGGGTGCAGCGTCCGGTGGTGAAGCCCCCGGCTCTACGAGAACCGAGAGGTAGCGGCCCACCACGTCCAGTGGGTGTTTCGGGAGTATGGGCGAAGATGTCGCCGGAGGTGCTCTGAGGAGAGGGTTCGAGGCCGGCGCGAAGAGAAGGCGGGCCGGCCACGGGCGGGCTGATTCGCGGCGGATTCAGACCTTCGCTTCGTCCTCGGCTCCCTCACGGAGGGTGACCTTGGCCGCAGACTGCCGCTTCGCCCGGGCGCGCTGGCGCACGAAGCCCCTGGGGTCGAAGAACTCGTCGATCTTCTCCTCTCCCAAGATCGCGGTAACGTCGAGCTCGTCCCGCTCCAAGCTGGGGTACAGGACGTCCCCTTCCTTCTTCGCGTCGCTCGAGGGCCCGCCCCCGCAGGCGGTGCCCACGTCGCGGCTGCTCTTGGTCTGGTAGACGCTGCCCACGCTGTCTCGCTGCAAGGAGATCTGGACCAGCTCGTCCTGGCTCAGCACCCGAGCCTCGTCGAACTTGAAGTCGATGTCCTTTTGGCCGCGGTAGTTGATCCGGCCCAGGTCGTAGAACTTCCGCTCGAAGCCCGACTTGAACGCCGCCTTCAGGCAACCCAGCATGTAGTTGCGCTTGAACTTGTCCTTGAGCCACGGGTAGCTGAAGAACGTCTTGTTCATGTAGAACCGCCGATAGTTCTTCATGACGCCGTTGAAGACCTCGCTGCGGGTCATGTTCTCCGGCTTCATGATTGGCGTCACGAAGTTGTAGCGGGCGTAGTCCCGCACCTCGACCTTGTCGCCGAGCTCCTCGAAGAGATCCGAGAAGGGCCACGGGGTGTACATGATCCAGTTGGCCATGTCGCACTCCCAGTCCATCGCCCACTTGTAGGTGTCTTCGATGCTCTCCGCGGTCTCGTTCTCGAGGCCGATGATGAACTGCGCCTCCGCCACCATCCCGTTGTCCCGCAGGAGCTTGATCGCCTTCTTGTTCTGGGCGACGGTCGTCTCCTTGCGAAACCGCTCGAGGTTCAGCTGCGCCGACGCCTCGGTGCCCAAAGAGACATGAACCAGGCCGGCCTTGCGGTACAGGGGGAGGATGTCCTCGTCCCGGAGGATGTCCGTTACCCGGGTGTTGATTCCCCAGTGGATGCCGAGGTCGCGCTCGATGAGCTCCTCGCACAGGGCGATGAACTTCTCCCGGTTGATGGTGGGCTCCTCGTCGGCGAGGATGAAGAAGCCCACGTCGTGCTCCTTCACCAGCGTCTCGACTTCGTCCACGAAGTTCTTCGGGGTTCTTGCCTTGTAGCCTCGCCAGAACTTCCACTGGGAGCAAAACGAGCAGGTGAAGGGGCAGCCGCGGGCGAAGTTCGGGATCGCCACCCGTTTGCCGAGCGGCAAATAGATGTACTTGTCCCAGTCGAGGAGCGACCAGTCCGGAGCGAGGTCATCCAGGTTCTTGATCGGAGCCTGCGCGGCGGTGGTGACGATGCGGTCCCCGTCGCGAAACGCCAGACCGCGAATGTTCCGCCGCTCCCGCTCGTGGGTCCCGGCCTCGACCGCCCGCACGAGGTTGACGAGGATCTCTTCGCCCTCGCCCCGGACCACGTAGTCGATCCAAGGGGCCTCGGCGAGGACCTGCTTGTACATGAAGGTGCCGTGGATGCCTCCGAGCACCGTCACCGCCTTCGGGTGGATCGACTTGGCGAGCCGCAAGGTCTCCTGGGCCTTGTAGATGCTCGGGGTGATCGCGGTGCAGCCGATGATGTCCGGCGCCTCCTCCTCGGCGAGCATCCGGGCGAGCTCCGGGTCATCGATGTAGTGGCTCATCGCGTCGATGAACCGAATGTCCGGATACCCGGCCTTCTTCAGCGACCCCGACAGGTAGGCCACCCAGGCCGGAGGCCAGTTGCCGGCGACTTCGGCGCCGCCGGAGTGGTAGTTTGGGTGGATGAGGACGATACGCACGATTTCTCACGGCACCGCAAAAGATAGGCCAGGTTTTCCCGCACGATCTTCGACTGCGAGCCTTCCCATTGTCGGACATGGGCCCGAGCACTCGTTACCGGTCGGGAGCGGTCGAGGTGTCGGCCCCGAGCGGGGTGCCCAGGGTCTCAGGGAACTCTTCGCCGAATAGGGACTCGAGCGCCGACCACGCAAGCAATGCGGCTTCCTCGGTCACTGCCTCGATGGCCTGTCCGAGATGCACCAACACCCAGATTCCTTCCTTCGCCGACTCGGGTTCGAGCAGGAGCGTGCTGACGACCCGCTCGACCCCGCGGGCCTCGACAGTGGCCTCGTAGCCGTGGACGCGGAGGATGCGCATCGGGACGCCAAAACACATGGTGGCCGCACACGCGCAAGATTCGTTCCCCTCCTCCCTGCTCGCTCGCCGGACTCGGGCCCACCGGGAGGTGACGAGGGGGGCTTGCGGCTTGACATGAAGCTGACGCGGCGTGTCTATGGGCGGAAGGCCGGCCGTGTGGTCGGAAGTGCTCGGCGTCGGAGGGACCGACGCGTTCGGGGAGGATGGGGATACCCCCTGAGGCCCGAACTTCGGGCGCGACGGTGTGAGGGGGAGCCCTCGGCGATTCCGAACCCCGCAGCGGTGTCGGGCCGCCGGCGAACGGCGCAGCGTCGTCGCGACGAAAGAAAGGACATCTCGTTGGAGAGCGAGCTTTCAAACCAACCCGTAGACAGGGGAACTCATCATGGCGCGTAAACGTTCTGGGCGGCACGGAGGCGGCGGACGCCGTTCTCAATCTTATCGAACTTCAAACTTTCGGGCGACCTGCGTGAGCTGCGGGATCGTCCTGCAGGTGCCGGTCCGCCCCCCGGCTGGCATCGAGCTGCAGTGCGTGGAGTGCGTCGCGAAAGCTCCGGCGAAAGCGCCAGCAGCGACCACTGCCTCCTGAGCCGAACCGGGATCCGCGCGGCTCTTGGGCTGGGCGCAGGAGCGCTCGGATTCCAACGGTCCCTTCCCGGCCGGTCCTACGGGAGCGCTCGGCTGCCGACCGGTTCTATGGAAGCGCTCGGCTTGCCGACCGGTCCTTCGGGAACGCTCGGCTCGCCGACCACTGCGCCTGAATCAGAGCCGGTTTCGCCTGGCCTCGAGGCCCTCCGCAGCGGCCCCTGGCGTCCGCAGCGGCCCCTGGCGGATCGGGCGCTCTACCCCAAGCCATTTCCGTGGCTCAACCGAGCGCCCATCCTGCGGCGATGACCCCGAGGTAGGTGGCGATTTTCGGGTACCGAAGCCCGCAAACGAGCAGGAATGGGCCGAACGGTAGGCGCATCGCTCCGGCGGCGTAGGTGCTCGCCGAGAACGGGATCGGGGTGACCGCGGCAATCGCCACCACAGCGACCCCATGGCGGCCCATCAGGTGAGCGACCCCGCTGCGGTCGAGCTGGCGCTGCACGGCGGTGACCCGGCCGAGCAGCATTCCGATCCCGTAGCCGACCGGACCGGCAAGAAAGCTCCCGGTCCCCGCGATTGCAGTCACCTTCCAAAAGCCCAGACCTCCCGCGTGGGCGAAAAACAGGACGGGTTCGTGGGACAGCGGCGGCACCGCGTAGCTGTCCACGATGAGCATGGCGAAGAAGACCCCGGTCCCGCCGAATCGGCTCACCAGACCGGAGGCAAAAGCCTCGATCGGCGCCCGAAAGGTGGCAGCGAGGACCACGGCGGTCAGCGCGACGAGGCCGATGCCGATGACCAGCCGAGCCAGAAGGGCCCGGTCTACCGAGCCCCACGCCAGACCCTTTGCCCGGTCCATGTCCTGCACCCCGCACTTCTCGGGCGGTCGGAGGCCGTGCGCAAGCGTCCGACGCTGCTACCTGACGAAGCCCGTTCGTTCGGGGCAGAATGAATCGGTGCCATGAAGCTTCGCGTGTCCCATCCGGCCATCGGCACCTTCGTGCTCGCCCTGGCGCCGGGTCCCCCCATGGTGCTCGGCCGCGACTCCGCGGAGGCCGACCTCGAGCTACCGTGGGACCCGCGGGTGTCGAGGCGCCACGCTCGGGTCTGGGTGGACGCCGGGACGTGCTGGTTCGAGGACCTTGGCTCGAAGAACGGGAGCATCGTCTCCGACCACCCGCTCGACGGACCGACCGCGCTGGCCCCGGGGCTCCGAGTGTTCCTCGGGGACACCGCGGTCGAGCTGGCCCAATCGGACGACAATCCGTGGGCCGACGTCACGGAGACGGGGACGGAGCGAGAGCTCCCCGAGCCGCTTCGCGCTCTCGAAGCATCGTTGGCCGAGCGGAGATCCCGCCGCGCCCCGCCCCCGGCCGTCGCGCCCGCGGTGGCGCCCGCCATCGAGACCATCCCGGCCGCTCCCAGAGC
Source organism: Myxococcota bacterium (assembly GCA_036788295.1). Lineage (GTDB taxonomy): Bacteria > Myxococcota > Kuafuiibacteriia > Kuafuiibacteriales > Kuafuiibacteriaceae > JAHQVK01. The sequence continues at coordinate 41,496 of DAIQNR010000003.1, read as the reverse complement.
GGCGCCCCCTCACCGAGCCTACCCCTCGGCTCGGTTCACCGGCCCGGCCCGAGTGCGACTCGAAGGCCAAGGGCTGCTCGCGATGTGGCGGGAGGAGCTGTCCCAAGGGCGCTTGGTCGTCCCCGGCGGCTCGTCGCTGTCGAGGGGGGAGCGGGTGTGGGTGGACCTCCACACCGAGGCCGGGTTGTTCGAGCTCCCGGCAGAGGTGGTGCATGTCGGCCCCCTGGGCCAAGCCCAGGTTGGGGTGGGGCTAGCCCTTGGCGCGCTGCCCCCCCGGTTGGTCGCGGCGCTCGATGCCGGCCTCGACCAGACGAGCGACATCACGGTGGAGATCGAGGCCCCGGTGGATGTCTTGGCGATTCCGCCGCCAGCGCCGGACCGCGCGGAGTCGTCCGCGGAGGCAGAGGCGGCCCGCTTCGTCCGGCTGGTGACCGCCGACCGGCTCTACGAGGCGATCCGAACCCCGGCCGACGCCACCGACCGGACGGTGCAGGCAAACTTGCAAAGCTGGTCCGACCACCTGCGTGAGCTGGGCGGGCTGCTCGAGGTCGAGCACGTGCTCGACCCACTCGCCCGGGCCCTCGCCTACGCGGAGGCGCACCTCGGGACCCCCAGCCAGCGGCTGCGATACGATTTTGCTCGGGGCCTGGTCCGGGCCGAGGTCCGGCGGCAGCAAGCCAAAACCGGGGCCGGTCCCTCGCTCGCGGTGCTCGAGAGCGCGTGGCGTCGAGCGTTTCCGGCCCGAAGCGAGCGGGCGAGGCGGCTGCGGGAGGCGGCGCTGCGGGCCGAGGCCCAAGGCAAGGCGACCGAGGCGGCGAAGCTTCGAGCCCAGGCCAGGGACCTCGCCCCATTTCAGGACGGCTGAGCCGCCCCGCGAAGGGTTCGAGCGTCGAGGCAGAAACGAAGCAAGCGGGCCCGCTCCAGTCCGGGCGGGGTCGCGGCCAGGGCCACGGCGGGGGAGCCACAGGCGACGAGGCCCATTCGCCGAGCGGTCGCCAGCGCGCTGCGCCGCGCGACGAGCAGGCTCCGGCGATCGGGATCGAGCCCCCACGCCTCGGCCGAAGCCCGCTCGGTCCCGCCGAGCCGCCGCTCGACCAGGCGGCCTCGCCGACGGCTGTTTCGCCCCGGCTCCGGATCCGCGGGGGCGGGAGCGAGCCCGCCCAGGCCGAGCAGCGCCGAGCGGACCACCGCCACTGGAAAGAGCCACAGAGGCAGAGCGAGCGGACGGAGGAGCCCAAGGGTGAGGCCGGCCCAGAACCGGAGCTCGGTCTCTTCGAGGGCCTCGGCCGCCGCTCGATGCACGAGCACCACCGGGCCGTGGGCCCAGCCGGGGCGCATCACCCCCCCTTCCTCGGTGGTCAGCAGGACCGGGGGCATCGGCTCCGAGAGCGCGGCGGCCGAGCGCTCGAGGGGCCGGTGCACCCGGATGCCGAGCGCGGCCGGACCGACCGCGTCCTTGCGGCGGAGCTTGGGGAGCTCGTCGGCGAGGCCCTCCACGAGCGACCAGCCGATCCGGGTGAGCAGCGCCCCGTCGCGGCCCACTTCCTCCCGCTCGTCCGGAGGCACGGAAACAGCCACGGGGCCGGGCTCCGGCGCGTCGTTGGGAAGCGGGATGCCGTGAAGGAGCTCTTGGACCTCGAGCACGAAGCGAACCGCTGCTCCATCGCCTGCCCTCTGGTGCAGCTCGGCGAGCCGGGCCATCAGCTCTGGGTCGCCCGGAGACTCCGAGACCCGCTGCGCCCAGGCCGACCTCGCCGCGTCGAGCGCCGGTCCGGGCCGGCAGGCGCTCCGAAACAGGAGGTCGGCCGCCCGGTGCCGCTCGCTGGACCCCACCAGAGCGAGGGCCACCTCCGGGCGCTCGAGCCGGAACTCGGCGAGGTGGGCGAGCCTCGCCCGCCACCGCGCTGCCTCGGGCGCTTCCGACCGAGAAGCAGGCTCGAGGACATCGAACCGACCGGCGTGGTCGCTGGCCCCGCCGAGCGCCGCTTCGAGCGCCTCCACCGATTCGCCTGCCCCTCGATCCTCGGCCCACGCCGCCCGAAGCAGCCGGAGCGCACGCCCGTCGTCGTGCCCGACGAGCCACCCCGCCGCCTCGATGCGGCGGGCCGCCCGGTCGGAAGGGGGCCCGTGGGCCGCCGCGTCCTCGAGCGCATCGGCCGCCCCGAAGCGGTCGGAGACGGTGAGGCGCGCCGCAGCGAGCTGGTCGGCCAGCCCACCCCAGTCGGGCGCCTCCGAGAGCGCCTCCTCGAGCCATGCCACCCGCCGCGCCCGGTCCACGGGCCCGTCTCCGAGCCGGGCCGCGGCTGCGGCGAGCGCCTCGGCCCTGGTCTTTCCCGGCGCTCTGCGGTCGGCGAGACGACGCAACACCTCGGCCGCCTCCTCCTGCTCCCCGGCCCCATCGAGCCCGTCGGCGAGCACCCACAGAGGCTCCTCGTCCTCCGGGCGAAGGGCCTCGGCCCGACGAGCCCATCGGACCGCGCCGGCGGCTTCCCCGCGGACCAGCTTTCCCCGAGCCATCGCGAGAAAGCACGCCGCACGGTCGCGGGGTTCGAGCGCGTCCTCGTGGTGCAGGACCAAGGTCGCGGCCCGGTCGTGGGCTCGGTCCAAATCGCCACTCTCACCATAGAGACGGCATGCGGCGAGAAGCGCCCTCGCCGAGCTCGGGTGGCGTTCGAGCGCCGCCTCGTAGGCCTCGAGAGCGCTCGTTCGGTCGCCGGCGCGATGCGCCGCCTCTGCGGCCAGCTCGAACCGACGCGCGGCGCCCAGCTCGTCGCGAAGACCCTCGGCCGCCCTCGCCAACCGCCGGTGGGCTTCGACGAACTCGCCCCGCTCGAAGAGCAGCTCGCCGAGCCGCGCCTCGGACTCCGGGTCGTCGGGGTCGAGGGCCAAGGCTGCCTCGAGGTTCCTGAGGGCTCGTCGCCGGTCCCCGACCGCCGTGTCGGCGAGCCTGCCGGCCCGCCTCAACCAAAACGCGCGCAAGAACGGCTCTTCCACGATCTCGGCGCAGCGCTCGGCCAGCGCCGTCGCGCGGGGGGCGTCCCCGAGCCCTTCGCAGACATCGCAGAGCATGGCGTGGGCCTCGACGTGACGGGGGTCGGCGGCGATCGCCCCCTCGAGCGCCAGGACCGCGGCCGACCCGCCATCGGGACGTCGCAGCCTCAGCTCGGCCAGACGCACCCCCGCTCGGGCCCGGGCCGCCGGGTCCCCTCGCTCGGCGAGCATCGAGAACCGCTGCTCGGCGGCCTCGATGCGGCCGAGATCCGCCTCCAGCTCGCCGATGCGAGCGAGCCGCTCGTGATCCTCGGGGTCGAGCCGGTGGGCGCTCTGCCACGCGCGAAGGGCCTGCTCGAGCTGCCCCGCTTCGAATCGGACCGCACCGAGCGCGTCCCATCGCGCGGCATCGAGAGGATCGAGGTCGAGAAGACCCGTCAGCGCGGTTGCGAGACCGGCTTGGTCGTTGGCCGCTCGGGCGAGGCGCTCGAGCACCAGCAGCGGCGCGGGGTCCCCCGGAGCGATCGCGGCGGCCTCGACCGCAAAGCGCCAGGCCTCGACCGGATCCCCGAGCTGCGCCGCCGCGACCTCGGCCATCTGTAGCCACAGCGGCAGGGCGCTCGCCGGCTCGAGCCACTCCACTTGCCGCAGCGCGAGCTCGAGCCACTGCGCCCACCGGCCCTCTCCAGCGAGCAGTGCCGACAGGGCCGATGCGAGGCCGGCGTGCCCAGCCTGCTCCCGGAGGCCCGCCCGCAGCACCGCCTCCGCCCGGTCCGGATCGGAGGCCCGCCTCCAAGCCGCCGCCGCCTCCATCCTCCGCGCCGACCGCTCGGGTTCGTCGAGATCTTCGACCTCGAGCTCGAGCCTCCGCGCCTCCTCCTCGTCCGAGGGGGGGACCACCTGCAGGCGGTTCGGCCGACCGGGCAGCGGGAAGCGCCCCCGTCCGCTCGAGCGGGGAGAAGGGGGCGCGGAAGCGGGGTCCCGCTCGGAGGGCGACGGCGCGTCGGCCTCGAACGGCGCCGGCGTCTTGGCAGCCAGCAATCGGGGCGCGATGGGGAGCACCTCCGCGAGGTGCTCGGCGCGCCCGAGGGCCGCCGGCGTTGACTGCCGCCTCTCCACTTCGGCGAGCAGCGCGATGGCTTCGTCAACCGCGTCGACCACCCCGTCGGCCGGCCGTTCCCCCACCGGCTCGAGCCCACCAGGCGCCCAGACCGTCGGATCCTCGGGATCCGAGTCGGGATCCGAGTCGAGGTCGGGCACTGCGCCGGTGGGAGTGAGGTCGGAGATCGGCACGACGTCTGGCACCCACGACGGCGCCTCCCACGCCCAGTCCACCGAGAGGTCGGTCGCGTCGGGCTCGGATTCCCCCGCCCGCAGCTCGGCGGGGGGAAGCGGAGGAGGACGGCGGCGGTTCGGCGCCGCGCCCGGCGACCCGGAGTCGAGAGGCGCGCGGTCGAGCGCCGCCAGGCGCCGCAGCGCCTCGCGGTGCTCAGGCTCATCGTCGAGGATGTCCAGGTAGGCCCGGCGGGCATCCTCGGGGCGCTCGAGCACCCGCGCGTAGAGGTGCCCGAGCTTCAGCCGAAGGTAGGTCGCGAGCATTCGATTCGTCGTGGCGGCGAGCACGCGCTCGAAGATTCGGGCCACCGCGCCCAGGTCGCCCCCGGTGAGCCCGAGCCGGAGGACCTCGTCGACGAGCGACCGATCGTCCGGGACGACCTCGAGCGCCCGAGCGACGGCTTCGAGCGCCCGAGGGCGATCATCGAGCTCCACTTCGTAGATTCTCGCCAGCTCGCGCTCGAGCACGACCCGGTGGGGCTGAACCCGGCCGTCCTCGACCAGCTCCTCGAGCAGAGCTGCCCACTGATCGAACCGCGCCCGCTCCCGGAACACGTCGCCGACCTCCTGCAGCAGCTCCGGGTCCCCTCCGGCATCGAACAGGGCCGAGCGGGCATGCACCAACGCTCGACCCGGGTCGCCGAGCGGGCCGAGGTAGAGGTCGGCGAGTCGGACCCCGAGCGCCGCCCTCAGCTCGCGGTCCTCTTGGTGCATCAGCATGTCGCCGATGACGATCGCGACCTCGGCGAGCCGCCCGGTCCGCTCGGCCAGCTTCTCGAGCCTGCAGAGCGCTCGGAGGTTGTGGGGATCCCGCCCCGCCGCCGCCATCAGGGTCTCGAACGCGCCGTTCGGGTCGTCCAGTTTCTCGGCCAGCACCTCGGCGATGAACTGCGCCAGCGTGACCCGCTCGCCCTCATCTTCGCTCTCTGCGATGCGGCGCCGGTACAGCGCGACCAGTTCGTTCCAGCGCTGCAGGTCATGGAGCACGAGCCCGAGGGCGAACAAGGCCCGCCGGTGCCCAGGAGACGCCGCGAGAACCCGCTCGTACACGTCCGCGGCTCGGCCGAGGTCCCCGATGCTCTCCTCGCACACCAAGGCCGCCTCGAGCCACGCCTCCACCGCCGGCTCCACCTGCCCCATGGCGGACAGCTCCTCGGCTCGACGGATGAAGGCATCCGCGTACGCCCGGTACGCCCCCGTCTCCCGAGCGCCCAACCGCACCGCTTCTGCGGCCGCCGCCGAGGTTGGGTCCCTGCGAAGGGCATCGATGTACGGGCCGATCTCCACCGTGATGTTCGAGCCTATACCGGGCGAGGCCGTCCCGGAACGCCCCCCCGTCTCAACCGCTGGGCTCGAGAGGGATATCGAGGCTGGATGGCACCTTTTGCGACGACTCGAACACGATCTCGTAGGGCCGGTGGCCGGCGGCCTCGACCCTCAGCCGAATGGGGCCGAGGCCTGGGAGCTCGGGCAGCTGCACCTCCCGGCCGCGGCCTACCTCGACCCCGCCGAGCAGGACTCGGCCTGCCACCGGTCCGATGTGGAGCACGGGACGCTCCCGCTCGAGCACGACGTCGAGCTTGTAGGTTCGAAGGCGCCCTATCCCGTCTCCGATCGAGTGCGCCACCGGCCGATGCCCATCCGCTCGCAGCTCCACTTCATGCCGCTGGCCCGGCGCCACCCGGACCATGAGCGGGGTGACGCCCGGTTGTCGGCGACCATCGATCCGGACCTCGGCCCCCGGCGGTACGCTCCCGAGCCTCAGCCGAGGCCAGAGCATCTGGGTCCCGAACCAGACCCACGCCCCGAAACCAACGAGGGCGAGGGTCACGGCCAGGGGGAGAACCCACTCGAGCACGCCTCGCGGCTTCGGCTCTTGGGGCTCCGGGGCCAGCACCGGTTCGACCAGGGCGGGCATCGGGGGCAGCACCCGAACCGGGGGGACCGGCTGCGGCGGATGGTCCCGCGTCGCCACCGCCCTCCGACCGGCGGCGTCGTCGCCCCACTCGAGCTGGTCGGCAGACAGCCGGCCCGCCATCCACTGTCCAGTGGCGGTCCCGACGCCGACGCGCTTCGGCGCGGACATCCAGCTCTCGGCGACCGGCTCCGGATCGGCCGACGTGGGCGCGACGGCGGGCGAGAGGTCCGCCGGTCCAACAGCGCGGGCCGCCTCGATGGGAACCCGAAGCGGCCGCTCCACCCGCGGCGCCTCGGCCGGGTCGAGGACCGCTCGCACGAATGTCGGCTCGGCACCGGGCTCCTCCTCGACGAGCGTCGAGTCGAGGACCGCGGTCGATGGCAACCTCGCCACTGCGGCCCGCACCGCATCGACGTCGAGCCCGTCGAGCAGCGTCGCCGCGGGGTCGGCCTCCGCCGACCAGGGATCCGGCCCCGAGTCGGGGCGAGGGAGCGGCCCGAGCGGAATCACGGTGGGAGGGTCGTGCTCGGCCGTTGATTCGGACCGCGACAGACCGATGCCAGGAGGACCACCAGGCGCCGTGCTCGTGCCGATCACGGTCTCCCCGTCGTCGCCGTCGGCCACGGTGCGGTCGAGCTGCAGCTCATCGAACTCGGGGGGCGCGCTTCGCTCCCGGCCGATGCTCTCGAGCAGCGCGGCGTCCACGCTCGGCACCGGGACCGTCTTGTCTTGCAGACCGGAACCTCCGGGGTCGGTGCTCGTGTCCGGGAACGTCGCGCTCCGCTCGGGGGCGCGAAGGATCTCCGGAACCTCGAGGTTCTCGTCGGTCTCCCGGTCGAGCGCGGCCCCCCGGTCGGCCCCGAGGCGCTCGAGGGTGTCCCGCGGCACCACCTCCCCGAAGACTTCGGGTGCAACCTCTCGGACCCGGTGGGAGAGCAGCGACGCCGCCGACCGAGCCGACGCCCGCCACTGGGGCCGGCCGAGCAGGATCTGTTGCAGCGCCTCACCGAGCGCCGCTGCGCTCGGCCACCGCTCCGCCGGCCGCGGCTCGAGCGCCCGCATGATCACGGCGTCGAGCTCGGGGGGAATCTCCGGGTTGTGCTGCGACGGCGGTTCGATCCGCTTGTCTTCGTAGCGATGTATCGCGTCCATCACCGAGGCGTGGGCGACCGGATGGCGGGCGGCGGCGAGCAGGTAGAGGACGACGCCGGCGCAAAAGACGTCGGCCCGAGCGTCGATGCGCTCGTAGCGCACCATCTCAGGGGCCATGTATCCAAACTTCCCTTTGAGCACACCTGCTTGCGTCTGATGGATTCGGCCCTTCGCTCGCGCGATACCGAAATCGGTGAGTTTGACCTCTCCTTCGGTGGAGATGAGGATGTTGGCCGGGGTGACGTCTCGATGGACGATGCCCAAGGACTCGCCGTTCTCGTTGGCGCGGGTGTGGGCGTACCGCAGACCCTTGCACAGCTCGATCCCGACATGCAGCGCGAGCGGGAGGTCGAGGCGCCGGCGCCTCTCCACCAACGACTCGATCAGTCGCTCCGCGGTGATCCCCTGCACGAACTCCATCGCGATGAAGTAGGAGCCGTCGTCGTTGCCGAGATCGAGCACCGACACCAGGTTGCGGTGGTCGAGGTGCTTCGAGATGTTGGCCTCGTCGACGAGCATGTCGATGAACTGGGGATCCACCGCCAGCTCGTCGCGCAGCACCTTCAACGCCACGAACGGCCCGAACCCGACGGGGCCGAGTTTCGCGGCGACGAACACCTCGCCCATGCCGCCCAAGGCCAGCCGCTTGAGCAGGGTGTAGCGGCCAAGTTTGTCCCCAACGCCGGGCACGTGCGCTCCACTATTCCGCGGCTACCGCCACAGGTCCAGGCCCCGCCCACAAGACGGAGCGGGCTCGGTGGTCAGGTTCGCGACGGCCCCAGCCGCTCGACCACGAGCGCGGTCGCCCGCTCCAGCAGTCGCTCGGGGTCTTCGTGTCCGTCGAAGACGATGGCCCCTTCGAAAGCGAGAAACACGTCGCGAAGACGGCGCAAGCTCTCGAGGCCTTCGAAGTCATCGGTGGCGCCCCGACTCGACCGGATCCGCTCGAGCGCTTGCTCGGGCGGGATGTCCACCACGATCAGGATGTCGGGGTCGGGCGCGATCCGGCGCTCCGCGGCCTTCAGCATGTCCCGGTCGAGCCCGCGTTCACCCTGGTAGGCCACCGTGGACGGCCAGCTCCGATCCTGAACCACCACTCGGCCGGCGGCCAAGGCGGGGCGGACCAGCTCCTCGACGTGGATCCGCCGGTCTTCGTGAAAGAGCCGCCACTCTTCGTCCGGCGGGACTCGGCTGCGGGCCGAGGCCGCGAGCGCACGAACCCGCCGACCGAACGGCCCATCGGTCGGCTCGCGAGTGGCCAAGACCGGATGACCGAGCGCCTCGAGCCGAGTGGCGAGGCCGCGGGCCAGGGTGCTCTTCCCCGCCCCGTCGATCCCCTCGATGACCACCAGCAGCCCGCGCTTCGTCACCGCGCGGGTTGTGAACCGATCCCGCGCTCAGGGCAAGGCATTGCGGCGCAGCAACCACTCCGGCCCGGAGCACGACCGGTGCTCTACGCCGTGAAGGAGGAGCCGCAGCCGCAGGTGCTCTTGGCCGACGGGTTCTCGAACTTGAAGCCCGACCCCGACATGCCCATGACGTAATCGATCGTGGTGCCCTCGAGGTGCATGGCCGAGATCGAGTCGATGAAGACCCGGAGCCCTTCCACCCGCATCTCGAAGTCGCCGGACCGCGGGATGTCGTCGAAGTCGAGCCCGTACTGAAAGCCGGCACAGCCTCCGCCCTGGACGTATACCCGAAGCCCGTGCCCGGACAGCTTCTCCGCTTCCATGGCCTCCTTGACCATCTCGACCGCCTTCGAGGTCATCGCCAGGACCGGCTCCTCCCCGTCGGCGAGGACGATGTGCTCCATGTTCTCGGTGTGCATGGCGTAGAAACTACGGACCCGCGTCGACCGCCGCAAGGGGGAATCCGCGTCCGCGCCTAGGCCACGGTCCGCTCCGCCGACCGGTCCACGGCTCAGCGGTCGGGAGTCGGCAGCGCCAACTCGATCGCGGTCGCCGGGTGCACCGGCCGCGGCCCGGGGCCGCCGACCACCCACACCTCCACCGGCATCGATCCGGCCCCCACCTCGAGCCGAAGCCCATCCTCGCCGCGCGAGCCCAGGGGGACGAGCACCATCACCTCGACCCGGCCCGGGAGCGAGCGGACCGACACCTCCCCTTCGAGCCGGATCGGCCCCTCCCGGTCCGACAGCGCGATCCCAGCGAGCGCCATCGGCCCCAGGGACCGGGCGAGGGGGCGGTCGGCGGGGCCGAGCCGAGGTCCCGCCGCGAGCGAGAGCGCGGTCTGCCGCCCTGCCCCGGTGAGCGTCAGGTGCGCGAGCGCGAACCCGCCCTCTGGACGGCGCTCGAGCCACAGGGCGCGCTTGCCCTCCGGGCCGTGGGCCAAGGCCCCGTCGGCGACCAGCACGAAGAGCGCGAGGGCGACCCGATCAGTGCGCATGGCGGGAAAACAGGGAAAACATCCGCACGAGCACCGGGACGTCGTTCGGGTGGGGCGCGCGAACCGAGGTCCGCTGCCCCGTGGACACCCCGGCGACGACGCCCGGCGGCCGGAATCGACCGTCCCGGCTGCCGTCCACGTAGACCGGGTTGGTCAGAGCGTAGGGATAGGCGCTCGTGACGACCGTGGGCCGGAGGTTCCCAAATGGGTTGAGCTCGAACCCGAAGCCGCTCCCGATGGCGTCGACCGCGTCTGCGACCTGGATGGGCTCGATCTCGAGCGGGGTCACGACCGGGAACATCGAGCGGCTGCCCGATAGTTCGACCACGAACCAGGCGTCCTCGGCCGCGGACAGCATCCGCCGGTGGCGGGTCACGATCTCCTCTCTCGTGCCGCGCAAGGTCTCGAGAACCTCTCCGTTTCGGAAGATCCGGAGCGTATCGAGGTCCATCCAGCTCGCGAGCTCCACGTCGATCTCGAGCAGGACCTGCCCGTCGTCACCGGGCGTCGCCATCTCTCCGAGGCCGCAGACGACGCGGTCGAGCGGCTCGCCGCAGACCTCTCCGTCGCAGCTCGGGCTGGGGTGCCGAGGATCGAGTCTTCGGCATGGTCCCTCCCCGGTGACCCGTAGCTGCACGAACGGCCCGCTCGTCACCACGACCGCTTGGCTCTTCAACGCGGCGACCACCTCGAGCTCGTCGATGGCCCCTGGACGGTCATCGCTCACCGGAAAATAGTTCCGGGGAATGCCTGGTTCGTCCTCTGGACCATGGGTGTCGCTGTTGCCGGTCGCGGTGAACAAGCGGCCGAGGTTCAGGTACGTGAACCAGTCCTCGCGCCCCCCGGGAAACGCGACCCTGCCATCGGCGTCGCGCAGGACCTCTCCGGCCGGAGGCACCACCGCCGGCAGCGGGGGGGGCGGGAGCACCTCCGGCACGGTGTAGGTGAACAGCAGATCCTGGCGCTTTCCATTCACGATCTCGAGCGCGTCGAAGGAGACGACGAAATTCTCGGGGCCGAACTCGGGGCCAGACGGGCTGAACAAGAGGCTCTGGCCCTCTTCGGGCTCACCGATGTCGGGGTTCAGGTTGTACGCGTTGAAGTACCCTTGAATGGTATCCCGAGGGTGGTTGACCTGGATGATGGTCTGCTCGGGCCCGTACTTTCCCAGCGCCCGCAGGTCTTCGAACACCTCGGCCGGCGGGCGGCCGCTCCACTCGAACGCTCCCTTCGTGATCGGGCCCGGGTCGTAGCGGAGCGGAAACCCGTTGAAATGCCCCACCTCGAGCGTCGTCATCTCGAGCCCGACCATGCCTTGAACCCACCGCTCGAGGCCCTGCTCCGCGATCGCGCGGGTGTAGTCGGTGACGAAGTTGTGGTCCGAGGAGCAAGCGAGGTCCACGCCCTCGGCGGCGACGTGAGCGACCCGGCGAGGCAGAGACATCGTGGAATCCACCGAATTCACCGAGTGCAGGTGAAAGTCACCGCTCGCCCACCCCGGGGTCGAAATCTCACGCCGCAAAGCCACGTCGAGCGTCGCGACCTCCCCCGGCCGGACGTCGATCGGCCGCTCGACCACCTCGTATTCGAGGCCCCGCGAGCAGTGGGCGACGTAGCGGCCGGGGCGCACTCGCTCCCGGCGAACGCCCGTCCCGGTGAAGATCACGTCCTCGACGAATCGCGTCGAGGTCCCGTCTTCGGCCTCGGGCTCGATGTTCCTCGGCCTCACCCGCTCCCCCAGTCGAAAGTCGTACAAAAACGTGCGGCCGGGGGTCCCGGTGGAGGTCGGCGCGTGCTTTCCCACCAAACTGCACCGGCCGGGCATGAGCTGCCCGTCCTCACCCGAGATTCGCACCGAAACCGACCCCGGCGGTGGGATCTCGATCTCGAGGAAGACCGGCCGCTCGGGGCCGACCTCGAACCGGACCGGATCGGTGGGAAAGCGACCTTCGGCGAGGACCCGATAGGTATAGGCTCCCGCCGGGTACTGGCCGATGAAGGAGCCGGTGGAGTCGGTGGTGTGCTGGTTGAAGACCCCGCCCGCGGCATCGAAGACGAGCACGCTGACCGATGCCTCGGGGGCAAGGGTCCGATCCTCGCGCACGAGTCCGGAGACTGGGAAGGTCTCGTCCCCCCTCAGCTCGTGAAAAGCGTCCCGAATGCTCGCGACATCCCCGTCTCCGACGATGAAATACTTCGAAAACGAGAAGGCGGAGCGGTCACAAACGCCTTCCACGCACCACGACCCCTCCGGGCAAGCGGCGCCATCCGGTTCGCAAGCAATGCTGCACTCGGCCCGCTCGCATCGGCCTCCGGGGCAGTCGTCGTCCCGCTCGCACGAATCCTTCGCGGCGCTGCGCCGCTCGAGCTGGCGCGGGGCCGCCCCGTAGAACGCGCCGCTGAACGCGGAGGCGAGAAACGGGATGAGCAAGTCGCGGGGGTCCTCTCCTTCGTAGCCGGCGCGCTGCATGAGCGAGAGCGAAGGATCGGTGATGCCGGAGGTGAAGCCGTAGCTCACCCCGTCGCCGCGGGTGGCCACGAAGGGGACGACGAGCCCGGGGAGCTGCGGCAGCCCCGGCGGGTCCTTCAGGCGGTCCTCGAGGGTGAAACGAAGGTCGAAGCCAGGGCCTTCGGCGAAGACCTCGTTGCCGGCGCCGAACAAGAGCACGTCCCCGACCGGGACCTCGAGCTGCGCCCCGGAGCCGATGAGCGACACGACCCCCGGATCCGGGAGGCGGACCGGGTCGTCGGAGACGTTGCGCAGGGTGGTGACGATCTCGACCCACCGCTTGCCGGGGGCGAGCCGGTACTCGTTCGTGAACCGGAGGCCGTCGGTAGGGGCGAGCAGATCGTTGACGGTCTGCGCCAGCACGAGAAAGTCCCCCGGTCCGCCGGTCACGAGCACGGAACGCGCCCCGTCCGGGCGCTCGACCGACCGGATCGAGGTGGGACGCATCGCCTTCAGGAACACCGCCGGGAACAGCTCGGAGAAGTTGTCGCGGCCGAGGCCGCCTCGGCTGTCGCCAAAGCTACGGCGCCGGACCCGCTGCAGGTCGGCGTCGATGAGAGAGCCACCGTAGACCCCGAAGCCCCGAGAGAAGCCCTCGCCCTGGATGATGAGGCGAATCCGCTCGTTCTCGAGCAGCCAGTCTCCTACGTCTCCGAGCGCCCCTGGGCCCCCGATGAGGTCGGAGCGGTCGGCCACCGGACGCGCCACCACGGACGCGAGATCGTTGGGCGCGCAGCTGTGCGCCCCCGCCGCTAGGGCGCTGAGCGCCACCCCCAGGGGAAAAGCGGCGACGAGGAGGAGGGGGTGGGTCTTCATGTCGGCGTCGCCGTGCCCGAGCGGGCGTCGGCCCGCCCGGACGCTTAGCCTCCAGAGCGGCCGAGGTCCACGGCCGGTGGACCGACGAGCAGCGGAGGATGGGAAGAAAGCGCTCCCCCGGCGGGGGCGACGACGGTCAAGAGCAGCCGCTTTGGGCCGCGGCGCCACCAACCATCGAACCGAGCGCCTCGCTCGAGGTCCTGCCCCTGAAAGCGAGCCCACCCTTGACCCGGTTCAAGGTCATCGAGCTCGACCGTCACCGTGCGGGTGTCCCGCGAGAGCCCGGTGCGGGCGCACTTGAGCAGGCCTTCCTTCGCGCTCCAGGTGAGCGCCGCGAACAGATCCCGGCGCTCCGGGGCCTCGGCCTCGTGCCGGATGGCCTCCGATCGGGTGAAAAAATCCTCCACGAAGCGACGGCTGCGCGGCTCCTCTCGCTCGAGATCGAGCCCGAGCTCGCCAGCGGGACCGAGCGCCGCCGCCGCAAAGCCTGCCCGGTGAGAGATCGACAGGGCGACGGTCGAGCCAAAAGCGCCTCTCGGGCCGAGGCCCGAATCCGAAACCCCTTCCTCCATCGGGTCCGAGCCGACGTGCAGGCGAGGCGCCCCGTCCCGGTCGGCCAGCACCTCGACGAGGTGGGGCTCGAGTCCGGGCAAGAGGCGCTTTGCCGCCCATCGACCGGCTCGCCAGTCCGCCCGGCGCCACGGCCGGTGGAGCGTCTCTTCGACCCGACGTTCACGAGGGCCGAGCCACGACGAGCCGGCGGGCGCGGCGCCCACCACCGTCACCCAGACGACCGGCATCGGGTGTCGCTCAGCGGACGGCGAACTTGGCGTGGCCCCGCTCCACCGCCTCGATGAGCTCCGGACGGAGCCGGGATGGATGGATGATCCGGTGCACCGAACCCACCTTCTGAGCCCGCTGCACCGAGTGGATCTGATCGTATTCGTACGCCAGGTCGCCCAGGTGACGGGCGTGCGCCGCCGCGCGCGCCTCTCGGAGCCGGGTCGCGACGTGCGCTTTGTCCTCTCGGCCGGCGCCCTTCATCGCCGCCTCGAGCTCGACCACCGCCGGGTCGGCGGTGATGCGGGACCGAAGCTCCCGGGCGAAGACGACCGCCGCCGCTGGAGCCCCTCCGATCACCGAGGCGAACGTGTCCTCGAGCGCGAAGATCTCCATGTGATCGTTCAGCTTGTTCGAGAACACCACGAAGGCGCCGCCGTGGAACCGGGACACCACGGTGAACACGATCGGCCCGTCGAAGTTCGTGATGGCGCGGCCGATCTCGGCCCCGAACTCGAGCTGGACGTTGCGGAGGGACTCTGGAGAGCCGTCGAAGCCGGAGAGGTTCGCGAGCACCACCAAGGGGCGGTTTCCGGTCGCCGCGTTGATGGCCCGAGCCGCCTTCTTCGACGACTGAGGAAAGAGCGTGCCCGCCGTCCACATCCTCGGCCCGTCCGCCGATACATATCCCACCCGCTGGATCGGGCGGGACTCGATGCCGAGCATCGCGACCGGATGACCGCCCAGGTGGGCATCCCAAGTCACCACCGTCTCGGCGTCGCGCATGTCGCGCCACCGCTCGAGCGGATCCCGGTCGGCATCGGCCACCGCCCGCATGACCTCCCGGATGTCGAACGGGCGCTTTCGGCCTGGGTTGGTATTCGGGGAGAAGATCTCCCCCACCGTCCGGAACGTGGATCCTTCGACCGGCCGGTGGGGCGACAGGCACACGTCCCGATCCCGCGGATCGGTGCTCGGGCGGGAGCGGGGAAAGCGCTCGCCTGGAGGACGGTACGCGTGCTCGTAGTAGTCGAGCAGCAGCCGGCCCGCGGAGCGCAGGTCCTCAGCAAAGTATTGGGCCTGACCGTTTGGCCCCATGATGCGCTCGTACCCACCGATGCCCAGGTTGTCTTCGGCGGACACCCCGCCGGAGAAGTCGAGGGCCTGCTTGCCGGTCAGGACCATCGCGGTGCCGGGGGTCATGACCAGGATCCCCTTCGTGTGCATGAGCATCGTCGCTTCGGCGTTCCAGTACGGCTGCGCCCCCACGTTGATGCCGCAGACCACGACGTTCACCTCGCCGCCGGCCTGCGTGTACTCGATGATCCGCCGCAGCACCGCCGAGATCCAGTCCATGTTCTCGGTGCCGCGGTCCTTCGAGATCTCGGCCCCAGCCGACAGCGCGTACCATTCCAGAGGTACCTTCAGCGTCTCGGCGAGGTCGAGGCCGGCGATGATCCTCCGGCACTCCGGCTCCGACAGCGAACCCATCGCTCGGCTGGGGTCCCCGAACAAAGCCACCCGTTTCATGCCCTCCGGGTGCTTGTCGGTGTAGGAGATCATGTAACCAACGATGATGTTCGACTTGTTCTGCCCCGGTCCGCGGTCCACCGGGACGAGCTTGCCGTCTGCATCGAAGTCCAGCTCCTCGAAGCGCCCGGCCGGGATGTCCGGCGTCGCCTCGGGAGGGGTCAGCATGCGGGCGAGCTCGTGGGGGTGGGTGAGCCCCCGCCGTCGCAGCTTCATGACCTTCTGCTCGTACGGGCTGAGCACGGCCACCGGCTCGGCTTGCGGCCGCTCGAGGTGGAGCTCGACCGCCTGACCGGACGGGTTCGACAGGCGGAGGAGTCGGCGCTCCCCCGCCCCCTTGCCGTCGGCGAACCGGGCGTTGATCCGCACCTGCTCGAGACCGAGACCGACCGTGGCCGGAGCGAGCTTTCTGACCAGCGCGATGAGATCGCGCCGCTCTTCGGAGATCACCGGCCTCAGGAACAGCTCGAGGCGGTGCATGTCGGTCCTGAGCGCGGCGCCGCGCTCCGCGAGCAGGCGGCGGAGGCCGGCGAGCGCCTCGGCGAACACCTGCTCGAGCCGAGGCATCGCCACCACCTTGCCGTCTGCGTCCCGGACCGTGCCGAGATCCCGGATCTCACCGTGAATGAAGACCCGCTGATCCTCGGGCTGGGTTCTCCCCTTGCCGACCAGGATGAGGACGTCGTCTGGGGCCTCGACGCGCTCGAGCTCGAAGTTCTCGAGCCGGCCCAGCTCGAGCCGCTCGGCGACCATCGGGTGGAGATCCCCAAACAGCGGGTCGGTCACGAACCCATCCGCGCTGCGGCGAAAGGTCACGCACGGAGAGCTGCCGCTGCTCGGCCCGCCGGCGGATCCGGGACCGATGGTCACGACCACGCGGTCCACCGCGCCGGGCAGCTTCAGCTGCGCGACGAGCGCGGGGAGCGAGGCCTCGACGTTTTCGCTGTCGTCCCTCCACGTGTACAGGTCCACCCCCACCGGACCGCTCGCGGACGCGGCGGCCGCGGCGAGCGCCGGACCCGCCGCCGGCAGCGCTTCGAGCGAGCCGAGCACCCCGAGCAGGGTCCTGGTTCGGTCCCCATCCTCGTAGCTCGCCCGGGCGATCGGCACCGCCGTCTCGGGGATGATCTCGAAGCTATCGAGGCCCCGGAGCCGGTAGTACCGGCGGCTCAAGACTTCGAGATGGATCCTCTGGATCGCCCGATCCGACGAGCGCTCCGGACGAAGCAGCAGGTTCGAGAGGGACAGCGGACACTCGAGCAGACGCTCGAGCGCATCTTCGGACCGACCCTGGGCCAGCTCCTGCGCGGCCTGCTCGGCGACGGAGTACCCCTCGGCCCGGACCGTCGCGAGGAACGGGCCATCGAAGAGCCGGTAGCGGACCGCGCGCGCCGCCTCGCAGACCTCCGGCAGGCTCGCCTGCGTGAGCACCACGAGCCGGTCGATGAGCCCCCGGTAGGGGCTATCCGCGGCGACCGATGGGCTCGCGCCGGCGCCGGCCTGCCGCCCGAGCAGGCTCAGCATCGCGAGCACGATGTCGCCTCGCCGCGCCATCGCCATCTGGAGCCGGCAGAGGGCCTCGAACAGCGCCGGTTTGGGCTCGAGGCCGTCCACCCCGTAGCCGGCGAGCGCTTCCCCGAGCCGCCCGAGGAACCGCGGCGGCAGACCCCGGCCCTGCTCCTCTACGTTCATAAGGTAGGCGCGAAGGTACTCGCCCGGGCTCAGCCGAAGCCCACCGTCCCCGGAAGCTTCGAGCTCGTTGGACAGCGGGCTCAGCTCGATGAGGTTCAAGAACGCCTCGAGGACGAGGGCCTCCCGGCCGAAGTCCCCCTCGGTCTCTGCGCCCATGACCCGCAAGGCAGCCTGCATATCCGCCAGCTCGACGTCGAAGCCGCGGACGAAGCTCTCGAGCCGGTCGAGCGGATCCGGGGCCGGCGACGCTCCGACGAGCGCGGAGAAATCGACCCGGTCGCGTCCGGCTTCGCCGGGGGTTCCGGCGGTCCGAGGCCGCTCGGGGTCCACCCAGACCAGGGGCTCGCCCGGCCCGACCTGCGTGCTCGGAAGGGCGAGCAGCCGGCGCACGAAGCCCGAGGTCGGGCTGACCACGCCGAGCTCCATCTTCATCGACTCGAGCCGGGCCACCACCTGCCCGGCCTCGACCGCCTGCCCGGGCTCGACGTCGAAGCCAGCGACGATGGCCGGGAAGCCGGCCCGGACCACCACCCCGGCGCTGCGATGCACCGAGTGGGGCTCACCGGCGACGACGACCCGGTGCTCCCGGCCGCTCCGCCCGCTGGCCACCCGAAGCCGGGAGTCCCCGATGACGAGCACATGGTCGCTGGCCCGGCGGTGCTCGATGCGCGCGAGCACCGTTCCGGCCGGCCCCGATACCGAGAACCGGTCCGGACCGAGCGCGGCGACCGAGAATTCGTAGCGCTCCCCGTCGTACTCGAGCTCGACTGGGCGGGCGACCCCGGGGCGTGCTTCGGGGCGGCCCCTCCGGGCGGAAGCAAAAAACGCCTCTCGCTCCGCCGCTTGCTCCTGCTCGTAGACCTCGATGGCCACCTCGACCAGCGCTTCGGCGGCCCGGCTTCGGGCCCGAAAACCGGGGCTGCGGAGCCGCTCGACGAGCCAGTCCACCTCGACCGGGCCGTCTTGGATCGCGGGCTCGGCGAGAAGCCGGGCCAGCACCGTCACCGAGCTCTCCCCACCCTCGACGAGCAAAGCGGAGCCGGCGAGCGCCCGCTGCATCCGCACGAGCGCCTCCCGACGGTCGCTGCCCCAGGTGATGAGCTCCGCCACCGATGCGCCGGGCACCAGGCGGTCCCCGGCGGCGGCGGCGAGGTCGGTGCGCACCCCGGGCCCGGTGGCCGGGCGCAGGTGCTCGAGCCGGATCGGCCCCTCCCCTTCCACCCGCAGATGGGCCACGAAGGCGGCCCCGCGCGGCGGGGGCGGGGGCTCGGGCGCCTGGCCGAGGGCGATGCGCACCCGAAGCTTCGCGAGGTCGATTCCGCGCAGGACCTCGGCCGCCGCGTGCTCGCCGCCCCGTCCGAAGTCGTAGCCGAGAAAGAAGATGACCTCGCTCTTCGGGTCGTAGAGGAACACGAGCGTCCCCAGCTGCTCGTGCTCGAAGGCCGAGGCGAGCTCGAGCGCGAGCCTCCTGAGCTCATCGGCCACCCCCGCGGCCAGGCCGGAGGCCGGCGCCTCGATCATGACCGAGCCATCCCGGCGGCGAAGCGACGCGTCGATGACGTCCAGGGCCCACCTTCGACCATCGGGCGCGCTGACCACCGGCACCTCGAGTCGGCGGACCCCGGTGAGCAGCCGCTCCAGGATGACCCCGTCTTTGGTCTGCCCAGCCGCGGCGGCGGCGGCGGCGAACACTTCGGGCAGCTCTTCGGGCCCCCTCGCGATGCCGAGCCCAGCCTGCAGCGCGCCCGAGCTGCGGCACAGCACCGGGTAGCCGAGGCGCTCGGCGTGGGCGGCGGCCGCGCTCGCCGACGAAACCGCCTCCCCGCTCCACGGGATGGTCCGAACGCCCGCTTTCTCCGCCGTCTTTCGCACCTCGAGCGGGTCGAGCAGCCGGCGCAGGCAGCGGGCCGACGGGCCGATGTGGGCCCAGCCCCGCGCTTGTGCCGCCTCCGCCCATCGGAGCCTCGGCTCGGTGGGCGCCGAACCGGGCACGAGCATGTCGATGCCTCGAGCCGACAGGAGCTCGGCGACCTGCTCCACGTCCGTCGAGCGCACGCCTTCGGGGAGCTCGAGAACCTCGTCGGCGTGGCGATCCATCCACGAGCCGCGCTGCGCCGGCTCGAGCACCGCGAGGGACCAGAATCTCTGCCCCGTGACGAGCTGAAGCTCGCGAAGCGCGCGATGGACGCGCATCGAACCCACACCTTGGCCGACCAGAGCGATGACGGATGTTTTCATGGAAACCTTGTTCTTCGGATCTGAGAGCAGAGTGGGTCGGGCCGAACGAGGCACAAGACCGGACGAACCCGTCTCCTCGCCTCACCCCGAACGCCGCGTCACCGAACATCCGGGTCACCGAACATCCGGGTCCGAACAGTCGAAGCGCCGGACGGCCACCGGCCGACCAGCCCCAGATGACCAGCCCCCGGCCCCGAGATGACCGGGCCCAGCCCCCAGGGGACCGGTCCTTGGGCCCCCCTCGCCCACCCGAGCGAACTCGGGCCTACGGGCGTGGGTGTAGCCCCCCCGCCGAGGGGGATCAAGCGGTGGGGTTCCGGAACAGCCGCGCGAACGGCGCCGCGAGGTCCTCCGGGAGGCCCCCGGGCTGCTCGATGGTGGCGTAGCCATCGATCCGCACCCGGACCCGACCGCTCTCGTCCACGAGGTACGCGGTCGCGCCGTCGGCGGACGGGGCCTCGACCACGGCAAAGGCCGCGGTCGCCTCCCCCTCCGAACCGAACCAGGTCAGCGAGCGGACCGCCGCCGGGAGCGCCATCGTCCCCCGGGCGCCGATCGAACGCACCCCTTCGGCCTGGAAGCAGGCCTCGACCCACCGGGGCTCGAGCACCGTCGGGCCCTCGGGGCGGTGGTGCTCGGGCAGCTCGGGCGAAAACGCCCCCACCGCCTTGTCATCGGCCCGGGTGACCCCGGTGAGCACCTGGTAGGCTGGCCCGTGGAAGTACACCCGATAGATGTCCTCCCGTCCGATCGTCGCCTCGCCGCTCGGAACCTCGATCATCGGCGCCTCGCGCCCGGTCCGGGCGAGCCGAACCCGCCCGGAGAAGTGCACCGTCTCGACCTCCTCCTCGAGACCAGCTGGACGTCGGCGCCCGACGAGGCGGCAGCGCACGAGCAAATCGTCGCCGTCGGTCTCGATCTGACCCTCGACGAAGACCGCCCGGGGCTCATCCCGGTAGAACTTGAACGGCGCCGCGAACGCGACCTCCTCGAGTCCCACCACCTGCCACGAACCCGAGGCCGCGCCGACCGCGGCGACCGTCGCCAGCTCGGCGAAGGCCTCCATGCCCATCACCCCCGGGAGCACCGGCGTGCCCCCGATTCGGTGATCGTCGAGAAAGCCCTGCGCCTTCGGGTCGAGCATCGCCCGGCTCACGAATCCCTGCCGCGGGAACCAACCGACCACCTCGGTGGTCATCGGACCGGCGCCGGCGAGGCTCCCTCGGGCGAGGCTGCCCGCCGAGGACCGGTCCTCGAGCAGGACGCCCAGGGCGCCCGCCACCACGATCTCGTCGGCCCGGCCGCCGACCGACAGCTCCCGCCGCAGAAACGCGATGCCCGCGTCCGGCGGCAGCATGTCGATGCCGGCCCGCGCCATCATCAGCGGGATGGAGCCGCGGGTGGCCATGCCGATTCCGCCCCACGCCGTCCAGTCGGCGACGATCGCTCGCACCCCGCGGGCCCGAAGATCCGAGGACGTCTTCGCGAGCAGGTCGTTGGCCGCCGCGTAGTCGGCCTGACCGCCGTTGCCGAACCGCCCGGCGATGGACGAGAACGCGACCGTCACCCGGGGCAGGCGCTCGCCGCAGCCGGCGAGGGCCGAGAACCAGCCCTGCGCCTTCACGTCGAAGACCAGCGCGAACTCTTCCGGCGATTTGTCGGGCAGGGTCCGGCTGATCTCGAGGCCGGCCGCGTGCACGAGCACGTCCACCCCGCCGTGCCGCTCGGTGAGGTCGGCCATGAGGCCGCGCACCGCTCCGTCGTCCCGAAGGTCGAGCGAGTGGTAGTGGGCCTCTCCGCCGGCCGCGCGCACCGCCTGCAGCGCCGACATCGCCGCTGCCTTGCGCTCGATGCCCGCGAGCAAGCGCTCCACCTTCACTGGCGTCGCCTTCTCACCGGTTTCGGCGAGCCGGGACGCGATCGTCCGCTTCAGGCCCTCCTTGTCGGTGCCGAACGCCGCGAGGTCCGGATCCTCCGGGTCGGGCGCCGGGGTGAGATCCAGCAAGTGGAAGATCGCTCCCGGGGCCATCTTGGCGAGGTCCCGGGTGATGGCGCTCGTGATGCTTCCGGCCGCGCCGGTCACCACCCACACCGAACCGGGCTGGAGCTCGAGTCCCGGCTGCCCGTCTTCCGCCGAGACCTCTCGCAGGCCGAGCGTGGTGCGCAGCCCGCCGTTGCGGCCGACCTCCACCACCCCCGGATCCCGCGTCGCCTCCTCCACCAGCGCGGAGGCGACCGCTTCGGCCGAGGCGTCGCGGTGAAAGTCCACCGCTTTGACGAGCGCGTCCGGCCGCTCCCGGGCAAAGGTTTTGGTGAACCCGGTCACCGACCCGCCGAGCGGCGCGCTCGCTCCGGCGCCGACGCCGTGTTCACCGCCGAGCCTGGTCGCAGCGACGAAGAACGTCCCCGGGCTCACGATCTGCTCGTAGAGCGCCCGAAGGGTGAGATGCAGGTTCTTCACTCGGACCCGGTTGGCCTCCGTGAACGCATCGAGCCCGAGGGTGAGGAAATCGCCCTCGTCATCGAGCGCGGGCAGCCAAAACAAACCCTTCACCGCCGGGTCGAGCGCCGCCGTGGGCGGGGCGGCCGGGTCGAGGCGCACGACCTCCACTCCGCGGGAAGCGAGCTGGTCGGTGAGGGCCTCCGCCGCCCCACCGCTGTCGGCCATCAGCGCCACCCGGTCTCCGGCCTCGAGCTTGACCCCGCTGTCCGGGGTCAGCTCGATGCGAGGCAGCAGCACCGGCACCGGGATTCGGCGCGCGATCTTCGCCGCCGCGTCGAGCGAACCCTCGAGCGCCGGGGCCTCCATCTCGGCCGCAGCCTCCCCGGGAGCGGAAACCGTGGGGGAGGTCGCCGCCGACGGGCGCCGTTCCTTCACGAAGCCGGCCACCTTGGTCAGGGTGTTGAACGCCCGCAGCTGAAGGTTCGGGTCCCTCTCGATGCCAAAGATCTCGCGAACCTTCGCGAACACCTCCGCCTGCTTCACCGTGTCGATCCCGAGGTCCGCCTCGAGGTCGAGCTCCGGATCGAGCATGTCTTCCGGGTATCCGGTCTGCTCGGCCACCACCGCGAGGACCTGGGCCAGGACCTCGTCGGCGACCGGAGCGGCCGGAGCCACCGGAGCGGCCGGAGCCACCGGAGCCGAGAGGCCGGTCCGATCCCGCACGAAACCCACCACCTTGGTCAGCGTGTTGAACGCCCGCAGCTGGAGGTTCGGGTCCCTCTCGATGCCGAAGGTCTCCCGAACCTTCGCGAACACCTCCGCCTGCTTCACCGTGTCGATCCCGAGGTCCGCCTCGAGGTCGAGCTCCGGATCGAGCATGTCCTCCGGGTATCCGGTCTGCTCGGCCACGATCGCGAGGACCTTGGCCAGAACCGGGTCGTTGCCCGCCGCCGGGGCCACCGGGGCCGCCGCGGTGATGGGAGCCGCCACCGGGGCGGCCCCGAGGTCCGGGCGTCGGTCGCGCACGAAGCCTGCAACCTTGGAAAGGGTGTTGAACGCCCGCAGCTGGAGGTTTGGGTCCCGCTCGATGGAGAACGCCTCCCGCACCGCTGCGAACATCTCCGCCTGCTTCACCGTGTCGATCCCGAGGTCCGCCTCGAGGTCGAGCTCCGGATCGAGCATGTCCGCCGGGTACCCGGTCTGATCAGCCACGAGGCCCAAGATTCTCGCCAGGACCGGGTCGAGGGCCACCGGAGCCGGAGCGGAGGGAGCGGCGATGGCTGGCGCGGCCACCGGCGCCGCCGCGAGGTCAGGCCGGCGCTCCCGGACGAACCCCGCCACCTTGTGGAGGGTGTTGAAGGCCCTCAGCTGGAGGTTCGGGTCGCGCTCGATGGAGAACGCCTCCCGCACCGCAGCGAACATCTCCGCCTGCTTCACCGTGTCGATGCCGAGATCCGCCTCGAGGTCGAGCTCCGGATCGAGCATGTCCGCCGGATACCCGGTCTGCCCGGCCACCAAGCCCAGAATCTGGGCCAGGACCGGGTCCTGGGCCGCCGGAGCCGAGGCGGACGCCACCACCGGCGCGGCCACCGGGGCCACGGCGACCGGGGCCGCGGCGAGGTCGGGCCGGCGATCCCGAACGAAGCCCGCCACCTTGTGGAGGGTGTTGAAGGCTCTCAGCTGAAGGTTCGGGTCACGCTCGATGGAGAACGCCTCCCGCACCGCTGCGAACATCTCCGCCTGCTTCACCGTGTCGATGCCGAGATCCGCCTCGAGGTCGAGCTCCGGATCGAGCATGTCCGGCGGGTATCCGGTCTGCCCGGCCACCAGCGCCAGAATCTGGGTGAGCACCGGGTCCTGGGCCGGCTTGACCTCCGCCACCGGTGCCGCGACCGGAGCCGGCGGGGGCACGTAGACCCCGCCCCCGGAGCGGGCCTCGATCCGAGGGCTCGGGGGCGCCTGCAGCGCAGCGACCGGAACGGAGACCGGCGCCATTGCCGGCTTCGGGGCGAGCGCGCCGCGGACCATCGCGTCCGACGGACCCTGGTCCTTGATGCGCAGGGTCCTGTTCACCACCTCCACTTCGGCGGTGGCGTGGCCGCTCACCGCGCCGAGCCACGCCTGCCAGCGGCCGGCGTCGTCCACCCGGCTCTGGTAGCCGAGCTGGTGTGGGCTCGGGCGCGGGCCGGGCGTGCGCCGCATGAGCGACAGCGCGAGCTGCGAGCCAAAGCCTGCTCCGAGCCTCAGCGCATACTCCACCGGGTAGCTTCCGCCCCGAGAGAGGTTCAGCTGACCGAGCTCCGGATCCACTTCGCGAAAGTTCGGAACCGGGGGGATCTCGCCGGTCTCGAGCGCCTTGACGCCGAGGATGTCCTCGATCCCCGTCCCCATGGCGTGGCCGGTCATGCCTTTGGTGTTCGCGACCACGATGTGGTCCGCCGCCGCCCCGAACACGGTGCGGAGAGCCAGGACCTCGGTCTGGGCCGAGCCGCCGCGCGCGGGGGTGAAGGTCTCGTGGGAGATGAACACCATCTGCTTGGCCATCTCTTGCCGGTCGAGCCCGAACTGCCGCTCAGCCTCGGAGACCAGCAACTCGACCTGCGAGCAGATGTGCTCCGGGTTGAGCCGGGTGCCGTGAAAAGCGCTGTTGCAGAACCGGGTCCCGAGCACCTCGGTGATCGGCCGGAGGCCTCGTTCGGCGACCGCATCGGCCCGCTCCACCACCAGCGCGGCGGCGCCCATGCCGAGCAGAAGGCCGTGGCGCCGTCGGTCGAACGGCAGCGCCGCGTTCTCGACCAATTCGTCGGTCGCGGCGGCGCCGGTGGCCACGAAGCCAGCCCCGATCCACGGCAGCAGCGACTCACTGGTGACGTTGTCCGAGGACAAGACGAGCACCCGCTTGCACCGGCCGGT
Organism: Myxococcota bacterium; assembly: GCA_036788295.1. GTDB lineage: Bacteria > Myxococcota > Kuafuiibacteriia > Kuafuiibacteriales > Kuafuiibacteriaceae > JAHQVK01. The sequence continues at coordinate 16,773 of DAIQNR010000003.1, read as the reverse complement.
CTTGATCCAGTCCTGGGCGATCCCGATGGCCTGGGTCCCGCTCGCGCAGGCCGCGTTGACGTGCGTGTTCGGGCCGCGAGCGCCGATGAGCTCCGCGAACTGCGAGTGGCCCATGGCCAGGATCCGGAAGATGAAGCTCCGGTCCAGGCGGTAGGCCTCCTGCTCCATCCTTCCGCCGAGACCGGCGATGCGGTGCTCGAGGTCGGCCCGGGCCGACCCGGGCAGCTCGGAGCCGAACCGAGCGTAGAACGACTCGAGTTCCTCCTTCTTGGCCTCGATCTCGCGGAAGCGCCGGTAGCCGTCGAGCTCCTTGGCGAAGTTGTCGTTTCCGGGGAACGCAGACCCGAAGATGACGCCGGTGTCGTCGCGCAGCGCCTCCGGCAGCATCCACCGCTCGGGCAGGAAGGTGCCCCGGGTGGTCGTCTTGTACTGCATCACGAGCGGAATGCCGGCGTCGCGCAGCGCCTCGAGCCCTGCAGCCATGGCGAGCGCCGTGGTCGAATCCAGCGAACGAACCCGGTCCGCCGGGTAACCGAAGTCCTCGACGAGCCGGATCTCACCTGGCTGACCGGCCAGCTTGATCCCGTCGGAGGGGGAGCCGATCACCTCGAAGTTGCCGGTGCCGTCGGCCGACTTCACCAGCCTCGTGATGTGGCGGCCCACCATCTCTTTGCGGGTCCGCATCGGGATGGCGTCGATGTATTGGTCGCCCCGCAGGAGACGAGCCACGTTGTCATCGCGGAAGACCGCGCCGCCGCCGGGGAGACCGACGCTGGCCCCGGACACCACCACCGGGGTGCTGTCGATCCCGGCCTGGCCGCCCATGGCCCCAAAAGCGTCCTCCATGAAGCGAGCGAAGAGCCGACCGACCTCGGCCATGCCGCCGGATGGCGCCGGCGCCGGACGCACCGCGCCGAAGTTGCCGTGTTTGGCCTTCCCGTTGCCGGACTGGCCGTTTCCGTTCGATTGCATCTGTGCTCCCTGGGGGGCGGGGGCCGGCGGCGCCGCATCGAGGCGCACCTCGGGCACGGCCCGCGCCGCCTCCGTCCGGGCCTGGCCCGCGCCGCGGGCGTACAGGCCAACCAGCCCTTGGTTGAACGCGACCTCGTCGGCGAGCTTCGGGTGGTTCGTGAACAGCGCGGTGACGCCGTCCCGCTTGCCGAGCACCTCCTCGGCGAAGCCATGGAGCGCCTTCTTCGGCCCGACCTCCACGAACACCCGGGCCCCCGCGTCGTACAGCCGCTCGAGCCCGTGGACGAACTGCACCGGCGAGGCGATCTGCCGGCCGAGCATCTCGATCATCGCCTCCTTGACGTCCGGTCCGGTTGGATAGAAGTCGGCGGTCACGTTGCCGACCAGCGGGATCTTGACGCTGCGCAGGTCGAGCCGCCTGAGGACCTGCATGAGCGGTCCGCTCGCCGGGGCGACGATCGTCGTGTGAAACGCGTGGCTGACGGGGATGTGCTGGGCCCGAAGACCCCGCTCGAGGCACATGAGGACCGCGCGGTCCACCGCGTCGCTCGCCCCGCCGATCACCGCCTGCTGGCCGCTGTTGAGGTTCGCGATGACGACATAACCCTCGATGGTATCGAGCACGGCCTGGACCTCGGAGACCGGGCCCATGACCGCGGCCATCTTTCCGTTGTCCCCCATCGAGACTTTGGTCATCTCCTGGCCGCGGGCCGCGACGGCCTCGAGCGCGTGCGCGAAGTCCATGCCTCCGGCGGCGACGAGCGCCCCGTACTCACCGAGGCTGTGGCCCATCACCATGTCGGGCTCGATGCCGTACTCGGCGAGCAGCCTCGTCATCGCCGCGTCCACCGTGAGCACCGCGGGCTGGGTGATCGCGGTCTGCCGCAGCTCCTCTTCCGCCTGGGCCATCGCCGCCGGGTCGTTCGGATCGGCGAAGAGGATCGAGGACAAGGGCTTGCCCAGGATCGGCGTCATGACCGCGTCCGCTTCCGCGACCGTCGCCTCCACCACCGGCTCGAGCTTTCGCAGGCCGGCGAGCATGTTCACGTACTGCGAACCCTGCCCGGTGTAGAGAAAGGCGATCTTCGGCTTCGGGCCGAGCCCGACGTGCACGCCCCGGGCCCGAAGCGGTGCGAGCGCCATCGGGTTGCCGGTGGCGAGCGCCTTTTCGGTGACGCGAAGCTTCTCGGCCAGCTCGGCGGCGTCGCCGAAGTCCACCCCGAGCCGCACCGGCGCGTCGAGAGCGGCCCGGCTCGGGGCTTCGATGGCCGGAGCCACGCCCGATTCCGCCGCCGCGAGCACCCGCCGGGCCTCCGTCCGGACCGCATCCACCGAAGCGCCGCCGAGCAGGAGCGCACCTCGCATCGGCGCCCGCGCAAATGAGGCGATCTTCGGCCTCGGCCCCTCCACCGCCACCGTCGAGCGGCGCGATCGGGTCAGGCGACCGGGCACGTGCTCCTCGAGCACGGCGTGAAAGTTCGTCCCTCCGAAGCCGAACGCGCTCACGCCGGCCCGGCGAACCCCCGAGGTCCGCCGCTCCCACGGCCGGTTCTCGGTGTTCACGAAGAAGGGCATCTTGTCGAAGCCGATCCTGGGGTTCGGGGTGTCGAAGCGAAGGCTCGGGGGGATGATCTTGTGGTGCAGCGCGAGCGCCGCCTTCAAGATGCCGGCCGCCCCGGCCGCGCCCTTCAGGTGCCCGATGTTGGACTTGATCGACCCGAGCGGGATGGAACCCAGCGGTAGGTTCGCATCCTTCAGGGCGTCGGCCAAGCTGTGGACCTCGACGACATCGCCCACCCTGGTCGAGGTCCCGTGGCCTTCCATCAGGGTGTCGAGGTCCGGCTTCTCCCCGGCGATGGCCCACGCCCGCTTGACCGCGAAGGTCTGGCCGACCGGGTTCGGAGCGGTGATACCCTTGCCCCGGCCGTCGCTCGCCCCGCCGATGCCGCGGAGGACGGCATAGATGCGGTCCCCGTCTCGCTCGGCGTCCTCGAGCCGCTTCAGGACGAACATCGCCGCGCCTTCGCCCATCACGAAGCCGTCGGCGCCTTCGTCGTAGGGCCGGCTGCCCGTGGCCGAGAGCGCCCCGATCTTGCAGAACTTGACGTAGGTGGAGGCGGACATGTTCGCGTCCACCCCTCCGGCGACGACCGCGTCGTAGTGGTGCTCGGCGAGCCCCTCCATCGCCGCCGACATGGCCGCCATCGCCGACGCGCACGCGGCGTCAGCGACGTAGTTCGGGCCGTGCAGGTCGAAGATCGCGGCGACGCGCCCAGCGATGATGTTCGCGAGCTCTCCGGGCATGGTGTCTTCGGTGATGTCCGGGACCCGGCTCTGGATCCCCTCCATGAGCGCCCTCGAGATCTCGGCCTGCTGGGCCGGCGCGAGCCGCCCGAACGCGTCGGTGCCCTGAAGCCCAGCGAGGTACTCGGGAGCATAGATCCGAAGCGAGGTCTGGTAGTGGAGGTCCCCGCCCATCGCGTTGCCGATGATGACCGCGGTCCGCTCCCGGTCGAGCGGCCGCTCCGGCTGCCCGTAGTCCTCGAGCGCCTCCCGCACCGCGCCCAGGGCCCACTTCTGGGTCCGGTCCATCCGCTCCGCGACCTTCGGGGGGATCGGCATCTTCCACCGGAAGGGATCCCATGGGAAATCCCGGACCCAGCCCCCGATCTTGCTGTAGGTCTTGTCCGGTGCCTTCGGATCCGGGTCGTAGTACTTGGCCGGGTCCCAGCGCTCGCCCGGGGTCTCGCTGATCGCGTACGTCCCGGCCTGGAGGTTCGTCCAGAGGGTCTTTGCGTCCGGCGACCCAGGCAGGATGGCTCCTACGCCGACGATCGCGACCGCGCCGTTCGATTCGTTCGTACTCATGAGATTGGCTCCGGACTTCGGTCAAGCGCGCCCGTAGAGGGCGTCCGCGACCAGGTCCATGTCATCGATGTTTCCAGCCTGCGCCCGAAGAATCTGGGCGAGCCGGGGCTCGTCGGCGAGCGGCGCTCCGGGGGCGGCGGCGCCATGAAGCCACTTGAGGCCCTCCGTCACCACCGCGAGCGCGGCCTCCCGCGCGTTCACCCGGCTCACTGCGGCGATCCCCTCGGGGGTGAACCGTCGGTCCGCCTTCGGCTCGAGCGACCCGTCCGCCGCCGCCGCCGCCCGCCGGGCGAGCGCCGCCGCGCCTTCGGCCCGAGCGATCATCTCTCCCAGCCTGAACAGAACGTGCTGGTTGCGGGTCAGCCTCGCCACCCGCATCCGCTCCATGACGTCAGCGAGCGCGAGGCAGGCGAGGCCCGCGCCTTCCGCGCCGACCTTCGGGGCCCGCTGGTGCAGCGCGATGAGCTCCTCGCCCATCTGGTGGTAGTGGCCCCCGCGGCTGCGCAGGTGGTCCTGCCACCGGTCCCGGGCGATGGTCATCTCCATGATCTCGGAGGTGCCCTCGTAGATTGTCGTGATCCGGACGTCCCGCTTGATCTTCTCCACCATGTATTCGCGGGTGTAGCCGTTGCCTCCGTGGGCCTGGATCGCGGCGTCGGCGGCCCGGTTTCCGGCCTCGGTGGCCAGATACTTGGCGATTGCGCCTTCGGTGTTCAGCGATCCCGCGCCCTCGTCGAGCCGGAGCGCGGTGTGCTCGATGAAGGCCCGGCCGGCCTCGAGCGCCACCGCGTGGGGCACGATCAGCTTGTGGGTGAAACCCTGTTTTTCCGACAGCGGCCCGCCGGCTTGAATCCGCTCCGCCGAGTAGGCGATCGCCCGGTCGAGCGCGGCCCATCCCGCGCCGAGCCCGAAGGCGGCGACCATGAGCCGGGTGAACCCGAACACCTTCTGCGCCTGCTGAAGGCCCTGCCCCTCGACCAAACCGACCACCGTCGAGGCGTCGACGTAGACGTCTTCGAGGGTGAGCGCGGTCGTGTTGGATGCGCGAATGCCGTGCTTGTCCTCCGGCTTGCCCTGGGTGAAGCCTTCCACCCCCTTCTCGAGCACGAACCAGGTCGGCCCGTCGGGGGCCGCGGCGAGGATCGTGTACAGATCGGCGTGGCCTCCGTTCGAGATCCACTGCTTCGACCCGTTCAGCCGGTATCCGACGACCTTTCCGTCTTCCTCGACCCGGGTCGCGATCGTCTTGAGCGCGGCGAGGTCGCTCCCGGCTCCGGCTTCGGTCGCGCCGTAGGCCATGAGGATGCCCTCCTCCGCGATCCGGCCCAGCCACTGCTTCTGTTGCTCCTTCGTGCCGCCATAGAGGATCGGGTCACTGCCGAGAAACGTCGCGAGCACCCCGGTGGCGACCCCGACGTCGACCCGGGCCATGGCCTCGCACACCCGGTACACGTCGAAGGCGCCGCCCCCCATTCCGCCCACCTCCTCGGGGAGGAAGAGCAGCTGCACTCCGAGCTCGCTGTGCCCGAGCGCCCGCACCGTCGCCTCGGGGAAGGTGTCGTCGTGATCCAGCTTCAGGAGGGTCTCGTCGGGGAGGTGCTCGGCCACGAAGGCCTTCAGAGCGTCCAGGGTGAGGTCGAGGGATTCCTTGTCGAGCGCAGCCACGGTGGGCCTCCCTGCAGATACGGGACCAACTTTCGGGCCCGCATCTTTGGCGTTCGGGAACGGTCCCGCGAATGCGAGGTCCGCGATGTCGTTCGGGTGTCCGGCGATTGAGGCGTTTTGGTCGTGTTCCCGGATCGAAACCGGACAGGTCCGAGCGGGTATCCCCGAGGAAACCTAGCGCGGCGCGTCAGAGGCGGTGAAACCGGCTGAGCGCGGCCCGCTCGAGCGCCTCTCTGTGGTCGGGGTGGGCGATGGCGATGAGGGCCCGGGCCCGGGCGCGCATGTCTTTTCCGTACAGATGGGCCACGCCATGCTCGGTGACGACGAAGTGGACATGGGCCCGGGTGGTGACCACCCCCGCCCCGGGTTGAAGGAGCGGGACGATGCGAGACGCGCCCTTGCCCGTGACCGACGGCAGGGCGATGATCGGCTTTCCGCCCTCGGAGAGCGCGGCCCCCCGAACGAAGTCCATCTGGCCGCCTACCCCCGAGAACTGCCGGGTCCCGATCGAGTCGGCGACGACCTGGCCGGTGAGATCGACCTCGATGGCCGAGTTCACCGCGGCAACCTTCGGGTTTCTGCGGATGACGGCGGTGTCGTTGGTGTACTCGACATCCAGCATCAACACGAGCGGGTTATCGTCCACGAAGTCATACAGCCTCCGGTTTCCGATGAGAAAACTGGACACGATCTTTCCCGGATGGGTCTTTTTCTTCCTTCCGGTGATGACGCCTTTTTCCACCAGGTCGATGGCGCGGGGGGCGAACATCTCCGTGTGGATCCCGAGGTCCTGGTGGCCTGACAACGCCTCCCACACCGCGTCCGGGATGGCGCCGATGCCCATCTGCATGCAGGCCCCGTCCTCGATGAGCTCGGCGCAGTTGCGGCCGATGGCCCGCTCGGCGTCGGTCAGCTCGACATCGGGGGCCTCGGCGAGCGGCTCGTCCACTTCGACTCCGAAGTCGATCTCCGTGACGTGCAGGAGGCTGTCCCCGTGGGTCCGGGGCATGCGCGGGTTGACCTGGGCGATCACCGTCTTTGCGGTCTCGACCGCGGCCCGCGAAGCATCGACGGCGACCCCGAGCGAGCAGAAGCCGTGCCGGTCGGGGGGTGACACCTGAACGAGCGCGACGTCGAGCGGCAGCACGCCCCGGCGAAACAGCTTCGGGACGTCGCTCAGAAACACCGGGATGTATTCGGCGCGCCCTTCCTCGACGGCGGCCCTCACGTTCGGTCCGACGAACATGACCGACGTCCGGAAGCTGTCCGCGACTTCGGGCGCGGCGTAGGGGGCATCGCCGAGCGTCAGCACGTTCACGACGTGGACCCCCTTCAGCTCGGGGGCACGGGCGACGAGGGCGGTGAGCAGGCGTTGGGGGGCGCCAGCCACGCTGTGCACGTAGACCGTGTCAAGAGAGCGCACCTGCTGCGCGGCCGTTTCGGCCGAGACGATCTTCATCGGGGCCGGACTCTTCCGCGGGTCCGGCCCTGCCGCCAATCCCCGTCGGGCCGGGGCGATGAAGAGCGCTCCACCGCCGGCGAGGCCCGCGAAAAAACGACGGGGGCTGCATGGTTCGTGCTAGTTCGCGAGGGGCGTGCTCGCTGTATTCTCGGCCCTCGCCATGGCATCGCCCGAACTCTCCCTTCCCGCCCCCGACCCAGGCCAGCTCGCCGAGCTCGCCCGGACCCAGGCCTACACCTTGGGCCGCCCGTTTCACGTCCGGCTCACCCCGGACGGCCGCACCGCCTTGTTCCTGCGGGCGAGCGGCACCGACCCGGTCGCCGACTTGTACGCCTTCTCCCGGGACGACAAGGCGCTTTCCCGCATCCTCTCCGCCACCGAGCTGCTCGGAGGCAAGGAAGAGTCCCTCTCGGAGGCCGACCGCGCGCTCCGCGAGCGCCGCCGGATCAAGACGGCCGGGTTCACGAGCTTCGCGATGGGCAAGAGCGGGCGGCTGCTGCTGAAGCTCGACGGGCGGCTGTTCTCGTTCGACCCCGCCCGGGAGCGGCCGGTCGAGTGGGTGGTGCCCGGAGGCGAGGTCACGAACCCCCGGCTCGACCCGACCGAGAAGCGGGTGGCGTTCGTGCGCGGCGGCCGGGTCGAGGTGGCCGACCTGCCCGAACCCTCCGATGCGGCCGCAGTCGAGCTGGCGCCAAGGCCGCTCGACGACGGATCGAAGGCGAATGGTTCGGCCCGCCAAGATGTCACCCGGGGCCTCGCCGAGTTCGTGGCTCAAGAGGAGATGCACCGCTTCGAGGGATACTGGTGGTCCCCCGACGGCTCCACCATCCTGTACCAGGAAAACGACGAGACCCAGGTCGAGAAGTTCACCATCGCCGACGCCGCCCGCCCCGAGCGCCCGGCCTCGACGTTTCCCTACCCCCGGCCGGGCCGGAAAAACGTGGACGTCCGCCTGTTCTTCGCTCCGGTGGACGGCGGCCCCCGGCGGGAGCTGACGTGGGACCGCGAAACCTATCCGTACCTCGCCAAAGTCAGCTGGACCGGGCCGCTGCTGCTGATCGTTCAGGCCCGGGACCAGCGCCGGCAGGCCCTGATGAGGGTAGGCCCGGACGGTGAGGCCCGCCCCTTGTTCGAAGAGCGGGACGAGAACTGGCTGAACCTTCACCCGTCGAACCCCAGGGTGTCGTCCGACGGAAAGAGCTTTCTGTGGGCGAACGAGGAAGGCGGGTCTTGGCGGCTCGAGCGCAAGTGGCTCGCCGACGACGGCCGGTCGGTCGTGCGCCGGCAGGTGATCGTCCCCGAGCGAGCCGGCTTCGTGGACATCACGCACGTGGACGAGCGGCGAGGCTGGGTATGGTTCAGCGGCGGGGCGGACCCGGCGGCGCTCGGCTTGTACCGGGCCCGGCTCGACGAGTCCGAAACCCCCGAGGAGATCGTGGGCGAAACGGCGTGGAGCGACGCCCATTTTGCGAAGAACGGCGAGGCCCTGGCCCTCACCACCACCTCGCTCGAGTCGCTGCCCGAGACCCGGCTCGCCCGCCTCACCGATCGCGGACTCGAGTTCGAAGGTTCCCTGCCCCACGAGGCCGAGACCCCAAAACGGCGCCCCGACGTCGAGCTCATCCCCGCCAAAGAGGCGGGTGGGTTTCGGGCCGCGATCGTGCGGCCCGCCGGCTTCGATCCGAAGAAGCGGTACCCGGTGCTGCTCTATGTCTACGGAGGGCCGGGGCACTCGCTGGTCAAGGCGACGATGTCGTCTTGGTTTCTGCCCCAATGGATCGCCGATCATGGGTTCGTGGTGGTGTCGCTCGACGGCCGGGGCACGCCCCGGCGGGGGAAGAGCTTCGAGCGCGCGATCAAGAACCGCTTTCACGAGGTCCCGCTCGAAGATCAGGTAAAGGGCTTCGAGGCGCTCGCCAAGTCCCGGCCCTACCTCGACCGCAACCGGGTTGGCGTCTACGGGTGGTCGTTTGGCGGATACATGGCCGCGCTCGCGGTGCTGAAGCGGCCGGACCTGTTCAAGGCCGCCATCTCTGGGGCGCCGGTGACGGACTGGTGGTACTACGACACCCACTACACCGAGCGGTATCTTGGGGTCCCGGAAGGAAACAACGATCCGGTGTACGCGGCGACGAGCCTCGTTCGGTTGGCGGACCGGCTCGAGCGGCCGCTGCTGCTCGTCCACGGGATCGCGGACGACAACGTGTATTTTGCCCACTCGCTTCAGCTCGCCGAGGCGCTGTTTCGGGCGGGCAAGCCGTTCGAGCTGTTGCCGCTCGTCGGCGGAACCCACCAGCTGTCGGACGCTGGGGCCAGGGAGGCGCTGTACGGCCGAATCGTCGCCTTCTTGAGGGCCCATCTATGAGCGAGGCGTTCGGCGCGCTCGCCGCGTGGGGAGAGATCGGCGCCGGGGCGCGGCTCGTCCCGGTCGGCACCGGGCTCATCCACCTCACCTACCGGGTGGAGACCGCCGGCGGGCCCCACTACGCGCTTCAGCGGGTGAACCCCATATTTGGGCGCGAGGTGCAGCGGGACATCGATCGGGTCGGCGCGCACCTCGAACGAAAGGGCATCGTCGTGCCGCGGCTCGTCCCCCCGTCGCCCGGCGAGCTCGACATCGAGCACCAGGGGGCAATTTGGCGGCTCATGACGTGGATCCCGGGGGTGAGCCTGCACCGCGTCGACCACGCGGAGCGGGCCAAGGAGGCGGGCCGGCTGCTTGGTGCGTTTCACCACGCCCTCCGTGATTACAACCTCCCGTTTCTTCACCGCCGGCTCGGCGTGCACGACACCGAAAGCCACCTTCGGGCGCTACAGAGCGCGCTCGGCACCCATCGCGGACATGCGCGCTACGAACCCATCCAAGAGCTCGGGGAAGAAGTGCTCGCCGCCGCCGCCCGACTCCCGAAGCTCCCCGAACTTCCCGAGCGGGTCGTGCACGGCGACCCGAAGCTCGACAACCTGGTCTTTGGCCCTGGGGGCGAAGGCCGCGCGCTCGTGGACCTCGACACTTTGGGGCGCATGCCGCTACCGCTCGAGCTCGGCGACGCGCTCCGCTCGTGGTGCAACCCTGCCGGCGAAGACGAGCCGGAGCCCACCGTGCGGCTCGATTGGTTCGAGGCCGCGCTCGTCGGCTACGCCGAAGCGGCCGCCGTCACCGAGCCGGAGCGCCTGGCCATCGTCGCCGCCACCCGGACCATCATGGTCGAGCTGTCCGCCCGGTTCTGCCGCGACGCGCTCGAAGAGAACTATTTCGGCTGGGATCCGAGCCGCTACCCCACCCGAAGCCACCACGCCGAAGTCCGGGCCCGCGGCCAGCTCCACCTCGCCCATCACCTGGAACAGATGTCCGGCGCCGCCGAAGCAGCCGTTGGCCGCGCCTTCGCCCATCCCTGACTCGGCGCACGGCTGTCCGATCCTTTGTCCCCGCGCAGACACTCGGGTTTTCCTGAACACTACCCCTCCGCCACTTCAATCGGTGGTTGCATCCCCCTCTTGTCACCTTGACCGGCACCAAGGTCAGACGTGACAAGGGCGCCGCCCGCGGTTTCGGGCCCCTACCTTCTGGAGGATGCTTTCAAGATGATGTCGATCTTCCCCATCCCTGACAGATCGGACCGGTCACAGGCGGAGCGAGCGCCGAGACGCGGCGCACCGCGCAGCGGTCCGGATCCGAAGCTCGGCCGCGTGCCGAATCGCCGGACCGGGCACCGGTGGCTCGCCGGGCCGTTTGCGGCGCTCTTCGCCAGCGCAGTGGCCCATGCGGCCCCCCCCCCCCCCCCCGGTAACCAAGCGTCATGGACCGACGACGCGCGCCGCCTGAATTGCAGCGAGCCGAGCGCGGCCGAGTGCCGCTCCGAGGACTACGCGTGGTCCGGATGCGGCTTTCAGAACTGGAACGACTACGTGACCGGTAACGCGGGACTCTCCTGCCTGAGCCACTGCGCCCCGCCGGCGCCCGCCGACTGCGGCGTGGAGCGTCCGGACAGCTGCACCGACACGGCGTACCGCGCGTCGATCTGCGGCCGCCTCGAGTGGGAGGTATGCCAGGGGGCGACGAACTGGCGCTGCATCGGCCCGCTCGCGAACGAGCTGCAGAGCAACCAGGAGCCGACGATGCTCCCCCAGACCGAGGTGACCAGCTCCGGCATCGTCCAGAACGGCATCGCGTCCACGACCGCGCGCCGCTACCCGGCGCCCGAGGTTCGCCGGCGCCACGGCTACGACCCGGACTTCACGAGCCCGCCCATGTTCCCCTCCCGAATCACGTACGCCGACGCGAAAGTGGATAGCTGCGAAGAGGTCGTGTTCGAGTCGTTCTGGGACTATGCGGCCTGGCACGAGCAGTTCCTTCTCGGCACCGTCGACATCGAGGGCGCGCTGAACCACGCGTTCACGGCGCTGTTCGACCCTGCCACCGGCCAGTCCTTGATGACCGATACCGCCGGTCAACCCCTTCCGCCGGTGAACTTCCCGACGGCCGTGTGGGACTCCCTCCTGGTGTACTGGGACCGGGCCCAGAGCCGTCCCGCCCTCAATGCTCCGAGGAACCACATGACCCACCTACCCGGCGCGGCCTGGCATGCCTACCGGTGGAACCTCGCCCAGGCCCGAGGCTGGCCCATCGAGTACCTGGAGGAGCTTCGTCGGCTCCAACAACTCCTTGCTCAGGGAACTGCCCACTGGAATATGCTCATGCGGCAGACCATCGACGAGGTGGCCCGCTACAAGGCCATCATGGACGGCGACAAGTGGCTCGCCGCCCTCGAGGACATCGCCCAGCAGCTCGGAGGCCCTGACTTCGTGCATTGGGTGTGGCAGCTCGAGACGATGGCCGCGACCCACAGCAACGTCGCTCACCTTCACGGCCTCGAACGGAACTGGACGTTTGATTGGGATGCGGTCGAAAAGCCGCACACTGGGTGGAACCACGAGTTCCCTGAAACGGCGTTTTTGGAGCTGCCGCCTCCCGAAGAGCGGCTCGGAGAGACCCTGAATGCCGACCTGACCTACAACACCATCCCCAACCTCTTCGACCGGGACCTGACCGCCCTCGAGTTTGCCATCAACTCGGATCCGTATGTTGCGTTCATGGCCTTTTCATCGAACATCGCCGCCGGTGGGACCCGGCTCGAGGCGCTCATCCAGGACATCAACGCAAAAGCGAGCGACCTGGCTCAGGAGCTCGACGCGCTTTACGACATGCTGGCGCCCATCTGCAACCAAAGCCCGAGCCCCTGCACCTGGGCACCGAGCCTCTTTTTCGAGGAACTCGAAAACAAGATGGCCACCGAGATGGATCTGGTCATGAGCCGGTGCATAGCCGACACCGGAGACGTCTTCGACCAAGCGCTCCTGAACGACGCTGCCTTCGGCCAGCCGTTCATCCCCGACAACTGGGACGGCCAAGGGGCGCTCGGAAGCCAGCAGTTTCTTGCGCACGACTACGGGGAAAACCTCACCAAATACCGCCTGCTCTCTGGCAACAAGGCCCAATACGACCAGATTCGAACGGCGTACTTCCAGCATCTCCTGGAGGAGGCCATCGGGCAGTATCGGGACATGGCCATCATCGACGGGGCGACGGGCAAACCCACCAAGACGCTGGCCCACTCGAAGGCCGAAACCGACGACAACAGCTTCTTCGGGGCCGCGGTCCATTTCGAGAGCCGCTCGGGCATGACCACCGAGATGCCCCAGGTGGGCGGCCCCACACGGAACGACTTCTGCGAGCTCTCGCCCCAACAGACCAGCGATTTTTCTTTCGGCGCGACGCTGCTCGGCAACAAATTCGACTTGGTCGCCGTTCGGTCCGATCTCGGCCTGAAACTCACCGCCAGCGCAGGCTACGACACCGAAGGCGACGGCGTGCTAGCTTTGCTCGGGTACGGCGGATTCAGCTTCGACTACCGAAACAACGCGCTGAGCGCGAAGATCACGGTCGACTTGCTCAAGCTGGCAGGAGTGCCGAAAAAAATCACCATAGTCGAATCCCCGCCCGTCCCGGTCCTCACGCTGGGCCCGGTCCAAGTGACCGTCAAGGCCGGGGTCGTCGCGAACCTGAAGATGGGCTTCACGTTCGAAGCGCTCCTCTCGCGCCAGTACAATGCGTGCGAGGCGCAGCGGTCCCTGGCCGCATCGGTGGGCTTTGGGTTCGAGATCGAGGCCTTCGCCGAGGCCGCCCTGCAGGTCGCGATCCTTCGGGCCGGGATCCGGGGTTCGCTCGTCCTCCTGGGGCTGACGACGAGCCTCACCCTGGCCAATGAGCTCGTGCCCGGCGACTTCGAGTCCACGCCGACCGGGTACCGCCAGTATTACGATTGCACACAGCGGGCCGGGGTCTGGGAATGTCGTGATCAGGAGGCATGGCAACCGCTCATCGACCAGCGGCTCCAGACCGCGCTCGATATCGAGTGGAGATTCCTCGACGGACGCATCTCCTTGTTCGCGGAGGTGAGCCTCTGGCCCTTCACCTTCGGGGCAGAGATGGATCTCGTGCGCTGGACGGGCCTTCGCGACAAGTCGGAGCCGTTCAGCGGGAAGCACGAGCTCATCATCAACAGCGACCTGTGGTCGAACCCGTGCTTGTTCGGGAGCGGGGACTGTAGGCTGTGAGCATCCTCCGCTCGCCGTGGCGGTGGGTGGGCCTCGGGGCGGTGGGCCTGGCTTTGGCCGGGCTCGCCGCCCTCGGCGTTCGCTCCTTCGATCCTTTGACGCCGGACTCCGAGCCCTCGTCGTTTGCCCTGTGGCAGGCGGCGACGGTGTACCGGTTCTCCGTTCGACTCGATCATGACCTCGAGTCTCGGCTTCCGCTCCCCGGAGACCCGCCTCCGATGACAGTGCGCTCGCGACTGCAGGCCGACCTTCGGTGGTCCGTGTTCTCCGTTACCGCCACCGTCGTCGAGGCCGAGCTGCGCTGGGACGCGGTGCGGCAAGCAGGGGTGTGGGTAGAGGACGACCCGACCCTGCCCCCGACTCAGCTCGCGGAGGCCCTGCGGTTGTCGTCGGTTCGTTTTGCCCTCCCGCTCGACGGCGGGGCGGTGCGGTTTGCCGTCGATGGGCCAGCTGAAGCCGAAGCCGAGGTCGCCCGGGTCGCCGGCTTGTTGCTCGGCCAGCTCGCGTGGCGGCAGACCGGCCCCGAAGCAATGGCCTTCGACGGGGAGCGCATCGAAGGCCGGGTGCGGTACGAGCTGACAGAAGACCGGGACCCGTTGGCCACGACGTACACCCGATCCCTGGTCGCCTATTCCTGGCCGGCGATGCTCGGAACCGCCGTCGATGCGAAGGGCCTCGCTGCCTTCAAGAAGGAGGCGTCGGGCATGGCCCGCATCGTGGCCGATGGGTCCGGGCTTTTGTCCTGGGACGAGGCCGCCCGCTTTCAGGTCCGGACCGAAACCGACGCCCCATGGGCGAGCGTCACGAGCCGAGTCGTGCTCGAGCGGCTCTCCGTGGGCAAAGATGCGCCGGTTTTTCGGCCAAGCTCGGCGCCGCTTGGGTACCGTACGGACATGCCCCCCGAGAGCGAGCAGGTGCGCCGGGGCCTGCTCGAGTCGCAGGCCGCCGGTCGAAGCTTCGAAGACATCTTGGACGATCTTCGCTTTTTCGCGGCCACCGAAAACCGCCCCGACGACAAGCGCCGGGTGTGGCAGACGGTCGGGTACCTGGACCTGCACCCGGAGCGGATCCCGGAGCTGGAAGCGGCGTTCTTCGACGGAGGACTCTCCACGGCGGCGCGGGATCGAATCTTGGATTTGCTCGCTGCGCTCGAATCGCCTCCGGGGCAGCGGGCGATCCTCCGCATTCTGGGTCGGCTTCACGAGCAGGGGGCATGGGCGGAGGTGGCGGAAGGCGCGAAGCGCCTGATGCTGGTGAAGTCCCCCGAGCCGGCGACCGCCCGGGCGCTGGCCGCTTGGCTCGATTCGCCCGAGATCCCGGTGCGTTTCAGCGCCGCCGTCTCGCTCGGCGCGGTGGTGCACCGGCTCGCCGGCCAACAGCCGGCGCTCGCCGCGCAGTACAACCGGCGGCTGCAAGAGCTCGCGAAAGAGCCGCACCCGAGCGACCCAGCGGCCATCGCCGCGGTCACTGCGCTCGGCAACGCCGGCCAGGCGGACAATGTCCCCGTGCTCGCGGAGATCGCTTCGCGCACGGCCGAGCCGACGGTTCGCGCCCACGCCGCCTACGCGCTCCGGCATGTCCACACCCCGGAGGCCATCGAGTGGGCGGCGCGCTTCAGCGAAGACGAGCACCCGGTCGTGCAGGCCCGGGCCTTCGACGTGCTCGGAGGGTACCGGTCCGTTCCGCCCGAGGTCATCAAGCGCACGGTCGAGCGCCTCTCCGAGGGCTCGATCCGGGCTCGGAGTTTCGAATACGTCGTCCGCATGCTCCGCACCCACGACGGTGAAGCAGCCAAGAGGGGCATTCAGATCGTGCGCAACCATCCCGAGACCGATCCCCAGCTCCGGGGCCGGCTCGCCCGGATGCTCAAGGAGAACCCATGAGACTTCGCTCTTTTCTCGCGATCGCCGCCATGGCCTCCGCCTGCGGACCGGACGACGGCCCCCCGACCGAGCCGGAGCCCGATCCCGGACCCCTTCGCTGGGTTGAACTCAGCGACTCCGGGCGTTACTGGTGCGCACGCACCAGCGCCGGCCATGTGCGGTGCTGGGGGGAGCTCGACGCTTTCCAGAACACCGTCCCCGAGGCCCCGTTCGAACCCGAAGACGGCATCGTCGCCATCGGAGCGGGGTCCGCCCTGTGCGGCGTGGTCGCCGACGGCCGCCTCCGGTGCTTTGCCGGCTCAGGGGACGCGATGGTTCTTCCCACCGACGAGACCGATGTGGCCACGGTGAGCCTTTCCAATGGAAGAGGCTGCATTCGGCGGCGCGACGGCACCGCTCGCTGCTGGGAGAGCAGTTCGGACAGCGCCGTGTTCGAAGTGCCCGATGAGCGCTTCTCGAAGGTCGCCGTCGGCGTCAACCACGCCGCCGGGCTCACCGAAGACGGGCGCTTTCTGGACTGGGGGGACCGCCAGTTCCCGGGCGCCTTCGACCGGCAGGGGCCCTACCAAGAGATCTCTGTCGGCAACAACGCCCTGTGCGCCTGGCCCACCGCCACCGGCCGCGTGGTATGCACGGGCGCCTACCAGAGGTTTGTCCCCGACGAGCCGGTGAGCCGGCTCTTTCCCGTGATCGGAGGGAGCCACGGGCTCTGCATCGAAATCGAAGCCAGCGGAGAAGTGGTCTGCTGGTCGAGCGACCCGAGGTGGACGGAGTTCATCCGCCAGGTCCCTCCCGGGGTGAGTTTCCTCACCATCGTCCCGTCCAGCAGAAGCGCCTGCGGCATCACCACCGACCACGAGATCGTATGCTGGGGAGAAGACACGGGAGTCGGCCGGCTCAGCCCGCCTCCTCTCCCCGGCGATTGAACCGACACTCCCCAAGCCCATAACCCACCCCAATGACGACGACGCGCAGAATGGCCCCCGCCCATCCCGAGACCGAGCCCCAGCTCCGGGGACGGCTCGCCCGGATGCCAGAATGGCCCCCATCCCGAGACCGATCCCCAGCTCCGGGGTCGGCTCGCCCGGATGCTCAAGGAGTACCCATGAGACTTCGTTCTTTTCTCGCGATCGCCGCCATGGCCTCCGCCTGCGGACCGGACGACGCCCCCCCGACCGAGCCGGAGCCCGATGCCGGACCGCTTCGCTGGGTCGAGCTCAGCGACTCCGGGCGTTACCGGACCCCTTCGCTGGGTCGAGCTCAGCGACTCCGGGCATTACTGGTGCGCACGCGGGACTGGAGGACTAG
>DAIQNR010000002.1:95782-247698 GCA_036788295.1 Myxococcota bacterium | reverse complement strand
GCACGGGCTGTACGTCTTCCCTCTGCCCCCCGGGTCCGCCGTCGATCGCATGCGGCTGAAGATCGGCGGTCGAAGCATCGAAGGAAAGATCATGGAGCGCGCCCACGCGGAGCGGGTCTTCGCGGAGGCCAAGTCGAGCGGCAAACGGGCGTCCCTCCTTCAGCAGGAGCGACCCAACATGTTCTCCACCCGCGTCGCGAACCTGGGGGCACACGAAACCCTGCTCGTTCGAATCGAATACCAGGAAGTCGTTCGGTACGACTCCGGAACCATGAGCCTCCGCTTTCCGCTGCGGGTGAACCCGCGCCACTTTCGCGCCGGAGCCGAGAGCTCGACCTTCGCCTCCGGCGCGTTCGCCACCCCTGCCGCGCGGCGGACGCTCCCGAGGGGCACGACGGAGAGCTTGTCGGCTCGGATTCGCGTCGAGCTCGATGCGGGCTTTCCGCTCGGGGAGGTGAAGAGCCCAAGCCATGGCATCCGAGTGACCCATGGCGATCCGACGACCACGATCGAGCTCGATGAAGTCCGCCCGGAGCGAGACTTCGAAATAACCTGGCAAGCCCGAGGAGGAGCGGCCCCGCTCTTTGCGTCGTTCGCCGAGGATCACGGCAGCGATCGATACATCTTGCTCATGGTGCTCCCGCCTCGAGCACCGAACGGGATGGAACGGCGCCTCCAGGCGAAGGATCCTGTGTTCTTGGACGTCCGGCGGCGGACCGAGGCTACTCCCCGTAACCGACGGAGCCGCCCCTCGAGGGTCGCCGCAGGCGACCGGACGGCCAGGGACGCAGGAAACGAGCCTGGGGCGTTGGTAGAGCCCGATCGGTGCTCTAGGCCCTCGGCCGACTCGAAGCCGCAGTTGGCCCGGGAGATCATCTTCGTCATCGATACTTCAGGCTCGATGGCCGGGCCTTCCCTGCCGCAAGCCAAGAGCGCGGTCGAGTTCGCGGTGTCCCGGCTCGGCCCCTCGGATTGGTTCAACATCATCGAGTTCAACCATCAGGCGAGATCCCTGTGGACATCTGCCCGCGAGGTCAACGCGAAGAGCAGGTCGGAGGCGCTGCGCTTCATCCGCGCCCTCCATCCATCTGGCGGCACCCACATGCTGTCGGCCTTGAGACTCGCCTTGCCGAGCCCCGGCCAAGAGTCGGACATCCTCCGGCAGATCATCTTCATCACGGACGGCGCGGTGGACAACGAGGAGCAGCTCTTTCGGTTCATTCAGACGAACCTGGGGGAGCGCCGCTTGTTCACGGTGGGGATCGGGAGCGCTCCCAACTCGTGGTTCATGGGGCAAGCCGCCAAGTTCGGGCGAGGGACCTTCACCCACATCAACCAGCTCGGTGAGGTCCAGGCGAAGATGGCGACGCTGTTTTCGAAGATCGAGAGCCCGGTCCTCCGTGACCTGCAGATCGACTGGGGCCTTACTGGGGTGCAAGCATGGCCAGAGAGGATACCGGACCTGTATCTCGGTGAGCCGCTCATCCTCACCGCGCGGGTCCCGGCGACCGTCGAGCGGATCGAGCTTCGGGGGACGAGCAAGACGGACCATTTCGTCCGCACGCTCCCGCTCGGGCAGACCCGGGCCGAGCGGGGCATCTCGAAGCTGTGGGCTCGAAAGAAGATCGCGTCGCTCACCGACCGGATCTCGATGGGGACCCCCGAGCTCGAAGTTCGGCCCGAGATCGTCCGGGTCGCGCTCGACCACGGGCTGGTCTCGACCTACACGAGCCTGGTCGCGGTCGAAGAGCTGCCGCAAACGGTCGCCGAGGGTCCAAAGAGCCCCACGGATCCTGCGATGGCATCGCTCCCCGCCGGAGGGACCCCCGCGCCGGCGCTGCTGACGCTCGCCCTGCTCCTGCTCCTGCTTTCGCTCGCGCTGCCCGCGCGCCGGCGAACGCGGGCCTGACCGGACGGGCCGACCACCATGGTTTGTCTTCGCCGAGCCCTCTTTGCGGTCTCCCTTCTGCTCGCTTCGAAGGCGGCCTACATCCCCCTCAAGGCCCAGGTCGCTCAGCATCTACTCGAGCGGGCGTGGATGGCTTCTCGCGGCGGGCACCTGGTTCGACCCTGGCCGTGGGCCGACACCCACCCGGTCGCACGCCTCGGCTTTCCAAAGCACGGCCGATCCTTCATCGTAGTCGCCGGCGCCACCGGAAGCAGCCTCGCGTTCGGACCAGGCCACCTGTCCGGCTCGGCCCAGGCGGGCGAGGCCGGCAACGTGGTGATCGCCGGCCATCGAGACACCCATTTTCGGGTGCTCGAAGCCATCGAAGCGAACGATGTCCTCACCCTCGAGTCGGCGGATGGTGAGATCCACCGGTACGTGGTCGACACCCTCGCCGTCCGGGACGAATCGCAGACCGACCTCATCCGCGCCTCGAGCACGGCCAAGCTGACGCTCGTGACGTGCTGGCCCTTTCATGCGGTCACGCCCGGCGGGCGGGGGCGCTTCGTCGTACAGGCGTCCTTGGTCCGACCCGAGCGAGCCGCCCCCGTCTCGGGTAGGCTGCGGATGTGAGCCCGGGATTCGGTCGAAGCCGCTCGCGTTGCCCGCCGCCGATTCGCTTCGGCATCTTCCTTCGAGCGATCGGGCAAACGGCGCCGATCGGCGTCACCGCGTCGCTGGCGTGCGCCGAGCCCCCGGTCGTGGTGCCCATCGCCGTCCCGAGCGATGCCCAGAGCCTGGTGGTGCTCGCCGGTGAACGGACCCTCGCCCACCCCACCCGGGACGGCACGCTCGTCCCTCTGCTCCTACCCGCCGGGTCCACCGTCGCCCACGCCGCCTTCTTCGTCGAGACGCTCGAGCAGCTGGACTTGGAGGAGGGCCCCATCGAGCGACCGCCGACCGCGGACGAGGGCCCCGGTCCCCTCGTCCGGCGCCTTCCGGCGCCGATGACCACGCTCGTCGCAGAGCTCCCGGGGCCGTTTCGCCCGGGCCCATCCTCCCGCTTCTCCAACGTGTCGATCCCTCCCCGTCGTACCTGTCCGAGCTGGCAAATCGAGACCGGGACCACGCTGACCGATCTGGCGAGGCCGACCGGGGTGTTCCTCCTGGGCGGCGGCCGCATGCTCGTCACCGGACTAAAGAGCTCCTACGTTTTTCCCCCGCGGGGGCCTCCCGAGCGGTGGACCGCCGCCCCCCCGGTGGCCGATGGCTTCGTAGATGGCGCGGGGTGGGTTTGGCTCGCCAGCCGAGACGGCGCCATCCATCGTCTTTCACCGGATCTCGCCGCGAGCGACGAGCCAGGACAACCGGTGGCCGAAGCCGGCGCCGTGGTTCGGGGCCTCGACGGACCTCGAGATCGAGCGGCCGAAGAGGTGGTCGCGGCGCTCGCCGACGGGCGGATCGTGCGCCTCGGGGCCGGCGGCGAGCTCGAGCTCGGCGTCGTGGACCTCGGCGCACACGGAGGCTTCGAGGACCTCGCCTACCTCGACGGGGGCGCGCTGCTCGGATTTGCTCGAAAGCTCGAAGCGGTCCGGGTCAGCGGCGACGCCGTGTTCGACGAGCCGGTGCTCCCCGGCTGGCAGGGGCCCATCGAAAACGGTCTCCGAGCGCTCGAACCCACGTCCGACGGCTGGATCCTGGCCGGCACCAAACTCGGGCAGCTCCTGTACCGAAACCAGCGGGGCCGATGGTTCTCGGCCAGCAACCCCGACACATCCGTGGTGGGGTTTCGGCGGGTGGTCCCCTTCGAAGGGGGCGCGGCGTGGGTGGACGACCAGGCTGTCGTGTTCGTGCATGGGCCCGAGGGCCGAATCTGCGATCCGGTGACCCCGTTCGGCCGGCGTGACCTCGAGGGCCACCGGATCGGCGCCGCCGGCTCGAGCCTGTTCGTCGCGTCCATCGGGCCCGAGGGGACGGTGGCGGGCTGGCTCCCTATCCGCCCCTGACGGATGAGCCTACCGGTTGCTTTTGCAATCGAACTGCGTCAGCGTCCTCCCATGCTCCCGCTTCGCCACTGCCTGGCGGTGTTGGTACTGGCCTTGGCCTGTGGCGACGCCGATCCTCCGGAGGACTCCTCCCCTTTGGACCCCTGCGCGCCGAACGGGCGCCTCCATGGCGAGCTCGGGAGCGAGCGCGCCCATTGCCACTGCGACGAAGGCTTCATCGGCGACGGCCTCCGCTGCGTGGTGGATGAGGTGACGGTCGCTCCGCCGCCGCAGGACGGACGGCCCCAGTGCGGGTCGCACGGCCGATTCAACGGCCGGTTCTGCGAATGCGACCCCGGCTACACCCAAATCGGCGCCGGGTCCGAAAGACGCTGCGCCGAGATCCCAGCCTGCGTCGGGCCCGACGACGACCATGAGCCCAACGACAGCCCGAGGGAAGCGACCCGGTGGATGCCGGGACGCAGCGAGCACCACAGCTGCCCTGGCAACCCCGATTGGTATGTGCTGCAGCTGCAGGCGGGCGACGAGCTCACGGTCACCCTCAGGTACGACCCGTCGCGCATGGACATCGATCTATTCTTGTATGGCCCGGGGTCACCGGACCCGCTCGACTACAGCATCGGCACCTCCGGCGCCGAGCGGGCCAGCTTCGTCGCCCGGTCCGCCGGCGCCGCTGGGATCGCCGTCATCCCGTACGGCATCGGAGAGGGTCCGTACACCATGGAGGTGACGGTGGAGGCGGGCGAGCCGCCGCCCCCCACCTGCGCCCGCCCCGGCGCATCGTGCCGAGTCAACGCCGATTGCTGCTCCGGCGACTGCCACTTCGACCACTGCCACTAGATTCTGCCGCTGATTCGCCATGAAAAGCCCCGATCCTCGCCTGCCCACCACCGTTTTGTCCGGATTCCTCGGCGCTGGGAAAACGACGCTGCTTCAGCACGTGCTCGACAACCGCGAAAACCTACGGGTCGCCGTCATCGTCAATGACATGAGCGAGCTGAACGTGGACGCCGCCGACGTCGAGCGAAGCGGCGCCCTGTCCCGCACCGAGGAGCGGCTGGTGGAGATGTCCAATGGTTGCATCTGCTGCACGCTGCGGGAAGACCTGCTCGTCGAGGTGGCCCGGCTCGCGAAAGAGGGTCGTTTCGACTACCTGATCATCGAATCCACGGGGGTATCGGAGCCGCTTCCGGTGGCAGAGACCTTCTCGTTCGAGCTCGAACCGGGGGTGAGTCTGTCGAGAGTCGCTCGGCTCGATACGATGGTGACCGTCGTCGATTCGGTCCGATTTCTGAGGGATTTCTTCGATGCCGAGACCCTGCGCGACCGGGGGCTCTCGGTGGACCCGGACGACGAACGAAACCTCGCCCACTTGCTCGTCGAGCAAGTAGAGTTTGCGGACGTCCTGGTGGTCAACAAGACCGACCTCGTCGGCCGGGACGAGCTCGATTTGCTGAAGCTCGCGCTGAGCAGGCTGAACCCCGGGGCCCGCATCGTCGAGGCCGAGCGGGGCCAGATCCCGCTTCGAGAGGTCTTGAACACCGAGCGCTTCGACCTCGAGGCCGCGTCCGCCCGTCCGGGTTGGGTCCATGCTCTGTCCGATGCCCCCTCCACTTCGGAGTCCGAGACCTACGGCGTGGGCAGCTTCGTCTACCGGGCCGACCGTCCGTTTCACCCGGGGCGGTTCTTTGCGTTCCTCGAGATGGCGGAGATATGGTCCGACATCCTCCGGGCCAAAGGTTTCTTGTGGTCGGCCCACCGAAAGGATCTCGCCTACCATCTATCGCAGGCGGGCGGGATCTGCGACCTTCGACCCGCTGGCCAGTGGGCGGCCCCAGAAGAACAGCACGGCGCCGGAGTGCGACCATCGCAGCGGATCGTGTTCATAGGTATCGACCCACCAAAGGACCGGATCGAGTCGATTCTGGACGCCTGCCTCGTGACCGACGAGGAGCTCGACCGGTCAGAGTCGGCCTGGGCGGCCCTGTCCATACCGTTTCCCACCCCGGAGGCCTGAGGTGCTCGACTTCGTGATCGTGGGCGGAGGCGTGCACGCGGTGCACTTCGCCGTCCGGCTGGTGCTCGACCTCGGCTGGGACCCAGAGCGGATGAGCCTCATCGACCCGGAGCCGACGCTGCTCGGCCGCTGGCGGCGCCGAACCGCCGCGGTGGGCATGACCCACCTGCGCTCCCCGGACGTGCACCACCTCGGTCTTTCCGCCTTCGATCTCAGGGACTCGGCACCCCGGCGCAGCCGGGCGCGACCGGGGCTTGGTCCGCTCCGCCTCGCCCGCGCCGATGGCGGCAAACGGCGGCGGTCTCGCTTTCTTCAGCCCTACAACCGCCCCCCGCTCGATGTCTTCGACCAGCACGCTGCCCGGCTCATCGAAGACGCCGGGCTCGCCCATCGGCACCGGCGAGCGGAGGTGCTCGACATCGAGCTCGGCGACCCTCTGCGGCTGCTGACCACCACCGGACCGGTTCAGGCCCGCGCCGCGCTGCTCGCCCTCGGTCGGGCCGAGGCCCCGCTGCCGGACTGGGCCTCTGGCCCGTCGTTTCGGCACGCCTTCGCTGAAGACGCGCTCGATTCTTGCGCTCCGAGCGCGCATGTCATCGGGGGCGGCATCAGCGCGGCGCAGGTTGCCCTGCGGATCCTTCGCGAAGCGCGGGCCTCGAGAGTCATCTTGCACGCTCGCCACGAGCTGCGGGAGCACATGTTCGACGCCGACCCAGGCTGGCTCGGACCGAAGTTCATGGTCGGCTTCGAGGCGGAACGGGACCCGGCCCGGCGCCGGGCCCAGATCCAGAGCGCGCGGCTTCTGGGGAGCATGCCCCCGGAGGTGGTGCGGGCCCTGAGGTCCGAGGTGCGCGCCGGCCGAGTCGAGCTTCGGACCGGGGTCCCCATCGACCGGCAGGCCCTCGACGGACCCACGGTGTTCGCGACCGGTCTGTGCCCCGACCTCCCGCCGCTCGCCCGCCGGCTCGCCGGGCGCGGCCTGCCTCTCGCCCCGTGCGGAGCCCCCTGGCCGGACGAGCAGCTGCGCTGGGGCCACCCCGGGCTGTTCGTGACCGGCCACCTCGCGGAGCTGAGGCTCGGCCCCACGGCCGGCAACATCGCTGGCGCCCGCCGGGCGGCCGACCGGCTGGTTTCTTCGCTCGAGCCCCAGCGGGCGAGCGCCTGAGGGTTTGCGGTGCAAGAAGTCATTCGGGGCGATTCGCTCGAGGACTTGGGTCGGCTGTTCGACGAGGGGGTGCAGCTGGTCACCGCTTTCGTGCCCGCGCCGCCCGAAGTGGTGACGTATCTCAGCGCTCGGGTCAGGGGACAGACCCGCGCCGAAATCGAGGTAACCGAGGACGACGAGCTCGATCCTCGGGCCCAGCGGATCTTCGACTTCGGCGATGACCCGGCCCGGGACCCTTGGCTCGGGTACCTCGGACGGCTCGCCGGCGTGGTGTCCACGCTCAGCGGCTCCGCCGAGCTCGGCTGCCGGCTGCTCGCCGCCGAGGCCCCGCACTGTCCTCGATACCACGTGGACCGGGTGCCCTGCCGGGCGGTGCTCACCGTTTTGGGCCCGGCCACCGAGTACCTGCCCAGCGCGGCGGTCCACCGAGAGCGGCTCGGCCACGGCGCCGGCGGAGAGCCGGACGAGCGCTCCGGCCTCGTCGCCCGCGGGGTCCTTCCCATCCGCCTGCGCCCTGGCGAGCTCTGCGTCTTCAAGGGGGAATCTTGGCCAGGGAACGCGGGCCGGGCGCTCGTTCACCGCTCGCCCCCGACCCCGGGCGTACCCCGAATCCTCCTGACCCTCGACCCTCTGGCTTGATCACGGGTCCTTTGCTGTGGATTCCGCCCTCTGGGAGGTCGGGCCCTGGGTGACCGAGCGCCCCGGGCGTGATGAGGTCCGGGGGTGGCCGCTCGTGGATGGACCGTCGCCGTCCTCGGGGCGCTGGGGTGCGCGGTCTTCGACCCTCCGGAGCCGGCGCGGCCCCCGGCGGCGGCGCTCGGGTTTCGAGTCCGGGACCTGCCCGCAGGCCTTGAACGAGCAGCGGTGTCGCTTCCAAAGGACGAGCAGGGGACCGGCCGCAGCGGGCTTGGTTTCGAAGTCGTCTCGGTTCGAGACAGCGAGCACGCGCTCGGGGGCGAGGCGCCGGTTCGGTACCGCAGGGGCGCGATCACCGGATCGAAGAGGTGGGAGTTCTCGTGCGGCGAGCACCGGCTACCCGGGGAGCGGCACCACCTCAGCTGCTTCATCGACGAGCGATTCGGCGAAAGATGGCTGCTGTCCCTGGCGAGCCGGCCCCCGTGGAGCCACCGGGTCGGCTACCTCGTGGGTCCGCGAACCTACCGGGTCGTCACCGACGCTCCGTTGTCGCGCCCGGAACGAGCCTTCCTGTACCCCCTGAACGCCGACCAACCGGTGGCGGCCGGGGACCGGGACGTCATCGCCGTGGCCCCTGGCGCAAACCAGGACGACGCCGCCCTCGCCGTCTTGCTGCTCGCGTCGCTCCCACCTTCGCCCGAGCCCGGTCCACCGTGGCCGGAGCGGACCGACGACGGAGACGTCTCCGCTTTCGCCGAGATCGGCCGCCGCTTCCCTCGCCGGCTGCTCGGGGACCTCCCCCCGCCGATCGAGTCCACCCCGCGGGCCCCGGAGGCCAGCCTCATCGCCCTGCTCGAGACCGAGGGCGCGCTTGCCCACGCCGCTGCGGCCCGGCGCTGGGCCGCGGACGAGTCGGGCGCCGAAGCCAACCGCCAGGGCGTCATCGCCGGGCAGCGAAGCCTCGGGCTCTTCGCAGAGCTGTCCGGGACGGTCGCGAGCGGCTTTCGGCTCGAGGGCTTCGGCGAGGGGGCCCCCGAGGGCGCCACGGTGCAAGGCGGCTTCGCGCTCGGCTTCGGGGCGGTGCTGTTCGAGCGGCTCGGCGTGCTCGCCGAGGGCGGGCTCACCCTGCCCGTCTTGTCCGATCCCGGTCAGCCGCCCGGCCTGTCCGAGTCGGCCGGCGGATCCTACTTCGTGTTCCTCGGACCTCGTATCCGGGTCCTTCTGACCGAGGTGAACGACCCGTTCGGATTGTTCGTGGGCGGGTATGTCCACGGCCTGTTCGGCGGCGGCGGACAGGTGGGGGCGGTGCTCTTCGACCTGCAGGGCGAGCGCTTCGGCGCCTTCGGCGGGGCCGAGCGGTGCTTGCTCGGAGGCCCGCTGTCCCGGGCCTGCGTCTTCACCGAAATCGCGGCGCAGCACGTGGTCCTCCGGTTCGATCCGGTTCCGGGTCAAGACCCGGATCTCGTGCAGGCCATCGCCGTGCGCCAAATCGAGGGCTTTGTCCCCGAGCTCCGCCTCGGCCTCCGCGCCGCGTTCTGATCCGCCGCCGATGTCTTCGAACGGTGGACCCTGTCTCGGCCGTTCGAGACTGGACGGAATCGCCTCGCGAGAAGCGCCTTGCCAGGTCGCCGCCGGTCGGATCCATCCTCGGGCGTGATCGTGCTCGCGCTGCTCGCGCTGCTCGCCGCGCCGGTGCTCGCCGCCTGGGCCGAACGCTCGTCGGCGGTCGCGCCCATCCTTCGGGGGTTCGTGTTCGTCGCGGTGGGGGCCCTGGTGCTGCTCCACGTGCTGCCCCACGGGGTGGAGGCGGCGGGACTGTTCGCCCTCGTCGCCGTCGCGGCGGGAGCGCTTCTCCCGTTTTTGGTCGAGCGCCTCGAGCGACGAGCCTACGCCTGGACCGAGCGGCTCGCGCTCGTCGGCGTCGCCATCCATGAAGCGCTCGACGGCGCCGGGCTCGCGCTCTCCGACGCTCCCGGGCTCGGTCTGGCCATCATCGTCCACCGGGTGCCCGTCGCGCTGTTTCTGTGGTGGATGGTGTCGAAGCGGCACGGCCGCCCCATGGCCGCTCTGCTGCTCACGGGGCTCGGCGCGCTCACCGTCGCGGGGTACCTGCTCGGCAATCATGTCGTCGTCCCCCTCGGGGCCGCCCCGGTGGGTTTCGCCACCGCCTTTCTCGGTGGCCTCCTGCTCCACGTCCTGTTCAGCCACCACTTCGCTCCGGCTGGACCAGCCCTCCCTCGGCTCGAGACCCTGGGCGGAGCGCTCGCCGGGGGGGCGCTGCTGCTCGCGCCCGAAGGCCTGATCGTCGCCGAACCGGCGTTCGGCGAGCGGTTCGTGGGCCTGGCCTTCGAGACCGCGCCGGCCCTGCTCCTCGGCTACCTGCTCGCCGGGGTGATCGGGTCTTTTCTACCCCGGGCCACCATCGCGTGGGCGGCCCGGGGCGGCGACTTCGGTCGGTCCTTGCGGGGGGTTCTGGTCGGTCTCCCCATTCCCATCTGCTCGTGCGGCGTCATCCCCGTGTACCGGGGCCTCGCTGCGAGGGGCCTGCCCGCCTCGGCCGGCTTCGCGTTCCTCGTCGCCACCCCCGAGCTGGGAGTGGAATCGGTGCTCATCTCCTGGCCTCTGCTCGGCGGACCGATGACCGGCGCCCGGATCGTCGCTGCCGCCGTGGCCGCGATCGCGGTCGGCTATTGGGTGGGGCGCTCGGTACCATCCGTCGCATCGGCCCGGACCGAGCCGCTCGGCCCAGCGCCGAGCCTCGCCGAGAAGACCAGAGCCGCGCTCGGCCACGGCTTGGGCGAGGTGGTCGAGCACACCGCCCCGTGGATCCTCGTCGGACTCGTCGTCGCCGCTGCCATCGATCCGGAGGCCTGGACCCCGGTGCTCGGCGCGCTCCCGGCCGGACTCGACGTGGTCGTGTTCGCGCTGCTCGGGCTACCCATCTATGTCTGCGCGTCGGGCGCGACGCCGCTCGCGGCCGCCTTTCTCGTCGCGGGCGCCTCCCCGGGGGCGGCGCTCGCTTTCCTCATCTCCGGCCCGGCGAGCAATCTCACCACCGTCGGCGTGCTGACCCGGATGCACGGCCGCAACGTGGCCTTCGCTTTTGCCGGCGCTCTGCTCGGGATCAGCGTCCTTCTCGGCCTCGGCCTCAACGCGCTCCTCCCGTCGGTCGCCGCGGGGCTGAGCCTTCCCGGCGCCGAGGCGCCCACGCTCCTGCAACAGGTCTGCCTCGCCGCGCTCGGCGCCGCGTTCCTGGCCGCGCTCCTCCGGCGGGGCCCGACCCGGCTCGCCCGGTCCCTGTTCGAGGTTGATCACGGACACGAGCACGACCACCCCGGACACGAGCACGACCACCCGGGGCACGAGCACGACCACCGCGGTCACGACCACGACCACTCCGGTCTCGACGACCACGGCCTCCACTTGGGTCACCCTGACGTCGGTGGCGGGCCCCTCGGACCTCGCCCATGATGCCCCGCCATGGCGACCGACCCGAAGCCGGCCCACTCGGTGCTGGAGGCCGCCTTCCGCATTCGTCCTGGTGAAGCCCGGCTCGTCGGGCTGATGTTCGCGTACCTGCTCGCGGTCGTCTCCACGTTCATCATCGGCCGCACCGTCCGCGACACCCTGTTTCTTCACCGAGTCTCGCTCGAGGCGCTCCCGCTGATGTACGTCGCCGTCGCGGCGGCGGTGAGCATCGCAGCCTACGGCTACAGCCGGGTCGCCAACCGGCTTCGGCGGGACCGCCTGGTCGTACGGACGCTCGGCACGTTCTTCGTGGTCACGCTCGGGTTCTACGGCCTCATCCTCGCCCGCGTCCCCGGCGACTGGCCCTACGCCGCGCTCTACGTCGCGGTGGAGATCATCGGCGCCCTGTCGATGATCCAGTTCTGGACGCTCGCCGGCGACGTGTTCAACAGCCGGCAGGCCAAGCGGCTCTTCGGCTTCATTGGCGCCGGCGGGGTCCTCGCGAACGTGCTGTGCGGCTTCGCCATCGGAGCCCTCGCTCCCGCCATCGGCGCCGAGCAGCTCCTGCTCGTGGTCGCCGTGCTGTTTCTGGCTTGCATCGGGTTCGTAAGGGCCGCAGCCAGGCTTGCAGAAGACGATCTCGACCAAGCGTTCCTTCGGCCGCGGAGTCGCGGCATCGGGGTCGCCCGGGACTCGGAGGCGGTCCTGCACGACACCCACCTCAAGCTCATCGCCGGCCTGGTGGTCGTCTCCTTTTTCACCATCACGCTCGTGGACTACCAGTTCAAGGTCATCGCCCGCACCTCGATGCTGAGCGAGGCTCAGCTCGCCGCGTTCTTCGGAAACTTCCAAGGGGTGGCCGGGGTCATCGCCTGCCTGACCCAGGTCTTCGTCACCGGGCGGCTCATCGAGCGGCACGGGCTCATCCTCGCCCTCCTGGTGCTTCCCGGGATGATGGCGCTCGGGGTGGGTTCGATGTTCTTGGTCCCGTTGCTCAGCCCCCTGTTCGCGGTCACCTTGACCAAGGGCGCCGAGAACATCTTTCGGTACACCATCAACGACGCCACCACCCAAGTCCTCTACCTGCCCGTTCGGAGCGACCGGCGCAGCCGGGCCAAGGCGTTCATCGACGGCATCTTGAAGCCCATGTCCATCGGGGTGGGCGGCTTGCTCTTGTATGGCCTCGGACGCCGAATCCCACCCGAGGAGCTCGCGCTCGAGCTGACCGCCGCGGTCGCCGTGCTCCTCGTCGGGTGGCTGCTCGTCGTGGGGCTCATGCGTCGGCCGTACGCCGATTCTCTGATGAACAGCCTCCGGACCGGGCGCGCCGACTTCGCCGGGGCTTGGACCCCGGCCGTGGATCAGGCCACGGTGGCGTCCTTGAGAGCCCGGCTGCGATCCGGGGACGAGCAGACCATCCTTCCCATCCTCGAGCTGCTCCCCGACCTCGATCTCGACCTCGACGACGAGGTCGAGGCGCTGCTCTCCCACGAGGCGCCCGGGGTCCGCATCGCTGCGCTCGAGCGCCTGGGAGCCAAGAGGCGATTTCAGAGCATCGGCGCCGTGCGGGAGCGCCTCGAAGATCCGGAGCCGAGCATTCGCGCCGCCGCGGTGACCGCGTTTTGCGCCATTGGCCGCGAGCGATCCATCGACACCGTCCGCCGCTTCCTCGACGACCCCGACCTCGACCCCCGAGCGGCCGCCATCGCCGCCCTCATCCAGCACTGCAGCCTCGAGGGCACGCTCACCGCGGGTCCGAGCCTGAAGGCGCTGCTCGCCCACGAGGACGCAAAAGCCAGAATCTACGGCGTCCGGGTGCTCGGGGAGATCCGTGTCCCGACGTTCTACCATCCGCTGCTGACCCTGCTTCAGGACCCAGACCCAAGGGTGCAGCTCGCCGCGGTGCAGGCCGCTGGAGCGATGCGGAGCCCGGAGCTCGTGTCGCTCCTCATCTACAAGCTCGCCGACAAGCACTGCGGCCGGGCCGCCGCGCAGGCCCTCGCCGCCTACGGCGCAGCGGTGGAACCCACGTTGCTCGAGGTGCTCTCGAAGTCCGCAGAGGACCTCGCCATTCGGAGGCGGATCCCCGGAGTTCTCGGCGCCGTGGGCGGGGAGCGAGCGCTGGGCCGCCTGATCGACACCCTCGGCACGCGGGACCCGGCGCTGCGAGCGGCCGCAGCCAAAGAAGCGGCCCGGCTCGTGGACAAGAACCCCCGCGCCCCGGTGGACGTGCAGAAAGTCCGGGCCGCGCTCGACGAAGAGTTCGAGGGGGCCTTTCGCACCCTCGCGGTGCTCGATGACCTGGGGCTCGGTTCGGGCACGCTGCTCGAAGACGCGCTCGACGCGCGCCTTCGGCAGCGGGTGGCGCTCATCTTCCGCTTTCTCGAGATCCTCTACCCCAGGCGAGACATTCGGCTGGTCGAGATGCGGCTCGGTTCGAGCAACCGCGTCCTTCGAGCCAACGCGGTCGAGGCGGCCGAGAACATCGTGCGCCGGGAGGATGCTCGCAGGCTCGTCCCGCTCATCGACGACCTGCCCCGAGAGATCAGGCTCGCCCGAGGTCGAGACCTGTATCCCGACATTCCCCGAAAGACCATGGACGAGTGGGTCTTCGACCTCCTCGAGCACCGCCACCCGTGGACGGTGGCCTGCGCCCTCGAGATCGTGGCGCAGCGGCAGCTGCACCATCTCGGGCCGACGGTCGTCCGCTTGACCAGCCACCGGGACGAGACGGTTCGAGAGACCGCGTTCGTGACCTTGGCCAAGATCGGCGGCGAGCACCGGGTCAACACCGACGACCTGCAGCGTCTCGCCCGCGCCGCCGCGATGGACTCCTCGGCCAGGGTCAAGCAGGCGAGCGACTTCCTGCTCGCCGCGCTCGGAGCCGAGCCCCGGCTCAAGCTCTTCCCCTCTTGAGCCTTCCCCGTCGGGCGAAGCTGGGCTACACCCCGAGCGTGGAGCGGCCAGTCGCCCTGTTGCTCCTCGGGGCCTGCGCCTGCGGGGATGGCATCTCACTGTCCCGGCCGGCGGGGCCGGTCGTGCTCGGCGCCGAGTACCGGCTCGAGCCTCGAAACCGCCGGCTCCGCTGCGACTCGAACCTCGACTGCGGATTCATCGGGGTTCGAATCATCGATGTCTCCTTCACACCGAGGGGGGTGTTCGAACCATTGGACCCCGCCGAGCCAGGGCGGCTGCGCGCGGTCGGCCGCGGGGTGACCAAAATCACTGCCCGTGGCCTCATCGAGGGGGACGAGATCGAAGGCGAGGTGGAGGTCGAGGTCGCAGAGGCGGCCCGGGTGAGCCTGCGCTTGCCGGACGGGTTCAAGCTCGACCGCTTCGTGGGCGCCCCAGGGTCCCAATTCTCCGTCCTCTGGTCGGCAACCGACAACCAGGGGCGGGCCCTGATCGGCGATCGGTGGCTCGCCGCCATCGACCCGACCGGCCTCGTGGCGGTCGAGGCGGAGGACGGCCCCACGCTGCGGGTCGAGCTTCCCGAACGAGAAGGCACGGCGCGGCTGGTGGACCCCAGAGGGGCCGCCGTCGCCGAGGTCCAGGTGGATGCGTCGGCGCGGCCCGACCGCCTCGACGTCGTGTTCCTGGGCGAGCGAGGCCCGGAGGTGGCGGTACGGGTGGTCGGTCGGACCGGGGCCGACGCCCTCTTGTTCTCGCCGATATCGGTGGCACTCACGGCGGACGTTCCGAACGTGTGCCGTCTGAACCAAGAAGGTCCGCTCGGTCAGACCGCGTTCGTGGAGGTGTTCGGCCCGGGGAGATGCCGGGTGACCGCCCGAGCGAGCCTTCCCGAGGGCCAGGTCATCACCGGCGACGGCGAAGGCCGGGTCGGGCTGCCGATCGAACGGGCGCGCGGAGGACGGCGATGAGGCGTCATGCCCTCCTGTGGTTCGCGCTGGCCGGGTGCACCTCGGTCGAGGGCGAGCTCGTCGTGGAAGGCCAGCCGGTGGGCCTCGCGGACTGCAAGTCGGCGACGCCGAGCGGCTTTTCCGGTGTCGACATCGAACTCGACAGCGGCTCCACGCTGCGATTGCTCCGAATCGGGTCCGCGCCCGCCATCGAGGGGGTGGCGTTCTTCGACCGACCCACCGACGACCTCGGGCTCGTCCTGGGCGCCTGCGCCGTGGGCGAAGCCCGGGACACCAACACGCGGACCAACGACGTCGTGAACATCGAAGGCGAGGCCCAGCTCGACTGCGCCGACCCCCGATCGGTCGTGGGCGAGGTCCGGTTCTCGAACTGCCACTGATGCGGCGCTCAGTCGGCCTGTTCGCGCTGCTCGCCGCCGGGTGCGTCGCCCCTGACCCAGGCTCGCCTTCCCCCGACCGACCGACGAACGAAGACCCGGCTCCCCGGTGGGGGCAGCCCAGCACGCTCCCGGAGTGGTTTGGCCGGTCTCGGCCGGCCCGGGTGCCGACGCGCGTCGTGAGCCTCGCCCCGGGACTCACCGAGACCCTGTTTGCCCTCGGGTCCGGGGCGGCGGTGGTTGGGACCTCGCGGTTTGCCGACCACCCGGAGGAGGCGACCCGGCTCCCGAAGATCGGAGGCTACACCGACCTCGACGTCGAGGCGGTGCTCGCCCTCCGTCCGGACCTCGTCGTGGGGGTCCCGGGGGACGCCTACCGGGCCCAGCTCGAGGTTCTCGACAAGAGCTCGGTGCCGGTGCGCGTCCTGCCTGCCTCTTCGATCGCCGACGCGCTGGCCACGATCCACGATCTGGGCGCCTTGCTCGGCCGAGAGGCCGAGGCCGCGACCCTCTCGAACACGATGCAGGCGAGCCTGCTCGCCTCCGCCAACTTGGCGAAGGACCGTCCGAAGGTCGCGATGGTGTACGGGTGGCGCCCCTTGTTCCTCGCTGGCCCGAGCAGCTTCCCCGACGAGCTGCTCCAGCTCATCGGAGCCAGAAACGCAGCCGAAAAGGGGGGCGCGTGGGCGCAATGGTCCTACGAAGGACTGCTCGCCACCGGGGCCGAGGTCGTGATCGACGCCGCCGGGGGAGGACCACCCGAACAGTTGGCCGAGCTCCCTGCGGTGCGCACCCACCGGGTGTTTCGGGCCCCCGACGCCCGCTTGCTTCGGCCTGGACCTCGGCTCGGCGAAGCCGCGGCGGAGCTGGCCCGCCTGCTCACGACGACGGCCACCCGGGCCCAAGCGGAGGCCGCCCCCGGGATCGATCCTCCGCCTTGAGCGCATCCGCGCCGGCGCGAAACCGCCCGGCCGGGAGCTGCGCCTCCGTGCGCTCTGCCCTCGGCGGATGGGGAACAGCACCCCCAGCATGGAGGCGCCTTGCCCCGGACCCTCCCCCATGGTTTCACGGAAGCAGCGATGCGCAGGACCCCCGCCCTCGTCGTGGCCCTGGGTCCCGGCCCGCGCCGAGACACCCTGGTCGCTCACCTCGCCGACCGGGACCCGAAGGTCGTGGACGACCCGAGCGAGATCGCGCTCGGACCGGCCGCCCTGCTCCTCCTGGCCGACCCGCTGTGGCTGTCGGCGCTGCGGTCGGCCCTGGGGCCGGGCCCGGCGATCGTGGCCGTGCTCGACGTCGGCGACGACGAGTCGGTGGCGCTCGCTGCCGGAGCCGATGAGGTCGCCCGATGGCCAGGGTCGGTGGCGGTGCTCACCCGGCGGGTGGCCCTCTTCCTCGATGGGCGGGTCGGACCCGGGCGCGTCGTGCTCGACCCGCTTCGGACCACGAGCCTCGCCCACGCCATCCGAAACCCCCTCAACGTCATCACCCTGTACGCCGAGCTCTTGAAGATGGAGGGCCTCGGCCCGGAGGGGCTCGGCTCGGTCGGGCGCATCGTGCGCGCCGCGCAGCGGGTCGACGCGCTCGTGGGGGAGTTCGAGAGCATCCTGTACCTCGAAGCGGGACTCGCGCCGATACGGCTTCAGCCGGTCGTGCTCGAGGAGCTGGTGGAAGCGGTGCTCGGTGAGCTGGCCTACGACATCGAAGACAAGCCCCTAGATGTCACCACCGAGCTCGGGCCGGCCCTCGCCGCCGCGGACTTGGACCTCGCGCGCCGCGCGGTGCACGCCGTCTTCGCTCGGGTTGCCAAGCTCTGCCTCGGCCGAGCGAAAGTCACCATTCGCACCGCCGACCACCCGCCCCGCATCGAGATCTTGGCCCCGATCGCCCCCATCCCACCGAGCGAGATCGGTCGCTTGTGCGCTCCCGCCACCGAGCTCGACGCCAGGGAGGCGCTCGGCGGGGTGGGGGTTGGCTTGTCCTACGCGCACCGGGCGCTGAGCGCCATGGGCGGCGCGCTCGAGTTCGCAGTCGCCCCCGATGGCCGGGCCGAAACCCGCCTCCGATTCGTTCCCCCCTCCGACCCGCCGTCCTTCGGATGAGCTCCTGCCCATGGGTAGGGGCCGGCCTCGGTGTTCGAACCGGCCTTCGGTCACAGGCCCTGAGGGCCTGGCGCTGGCCATCCCGGTCGCTCCGCGCCGCGGTCTCCGGGGCGAGGCCGAGCGAGCATCGTCCGGCCGATCATCTCT
This sequence comes from Myxococcota bacterium, assembly GCA_036788295.1. Classification (GTDB taxonomy): domain Bacteria; phylum Myxococcota; class Kuafuiibacteriia; order Kuafuiibacteriales; family Kuafuiibacteriaceae; genus JAHQVK01. The sequence goes on along the minus strand of DAIQNR010000002.1, from coordinate 230,011 downwards.
TCGAGGCTGCCGTGCATTCCGACCTCGCCGCGGCCGAGAAGCTGCCGGTGCACGGCCTCGAAGAACAGGCCGGGCTCGCGGTGGCGGGCCTCGTCGAGGGTGATGTGCTGCACGAAACGGGTCCCTTGGTACGGCTCGCCGAGGGCGAGCCCCACCTTCCCCGGGCCCTTGACCTGAACCGCCAGGAGAAGATCGGCCACATGCCGGAGAAAACCGAGCACGTCGAGCGGTCGGTCCTCCCTGAGCCCGTGGTCCTCCCGGACCCTCGCCAGCACCGCCTCGAGGTGGCCGCGTTCGACCTCCAGCACGCACACCGCCGCCGACACGACCGCGTCGCGAATCCGGAGCTTCACCAGCAGGCCGGCCTCGGTCTCGGTCAAGGCGGCAAGGTGTTCCCTGCCGTCGATCTCGAGCTTGAGCCCGAACCGGGACCTTCGGTCGAGCACCCGCACGCGGTGACGCCGCCCGGGGAGGACCAACTGAAACTCCTCTCCTTCGGCGAGGTGGTCGCGGGTGGTGGGTCGGCTCCCATCCGGGTTTTGGAGGTACTCTCCGATCTCCACCCCGTCGTTGACCCGCATCGCCGGGTCGGCGCAGACATCTGCGTAGGCCTTCTCCGCCGCCTCTCGGACCCGCAGCGGGAACGGGCGGTCGTCGCCCTCGCTCTTCAAGGCGCCGAGGAAGCGGCCCACGATGCCGCCTCCGTCCGATCGCCGCCACCCCACCGCTTGGCGAATGCGGTGAAGACCCGCCCGAAGCCGCGTCGCGCCGGCGCTGTTGATGTCGCCCCAGGCCAGATAGAAGCGGCCGTGCTCGCGGACCATGCCGTAGAATTCGTCCCCGAGCTCGAAGCCACCCACATAGTCGTTCTCGCCCGGAGGCGCTGGCTCGTGGGCTCGAAACCGCCGCAAGAGCCGCTCACCGGCGATGCGCATGGCGACGCTCCCTTGCCAGAAGCCATCGCGGGCGATCGCCGCGTGCAGCAGCGCCTCGACGTCGCCCTCGACCGCCATTCGGTCGAGGTTGGCCGGCGTGAGTTCATGGAGATAGTCGTTCATCTCCGCCATCACGTCGGCCGGGCCTTCATCCATCTGGCTGGCGAGGGACTCGATCTGTTCCTCGGACCGCCTGCCCCACTGGTGGACCGTCGTGCGGTAGGCGTTCTTCGCGTGCGCGATGGCGACGCACCGCTCGAGCTGGCCGAGCTTGGCCGCCCGAAACGCGTCGTCGTTCAGTCGCTGGGCCACCGCGAACGTCGAGCCGGTCCGGTCGCTGGCCCGGGTCGTCGCAAAACCGATGCAGAAATGAACCTCGGACGGGGAGGTGCGAGGCTCCGGTCCCCACGCCCGCTCGACCAGCCAGCGGCGGGTCTCGTCGGTCACGAACCGCTCGATGAGGGCGTGGACCTGCTCGCTCGACCGGTCCCGGGCGATGAGCCGAAACGATTTGCCCGCCTTGTGGCAGACATAGACCCGGTCCTCGCCGGCGAACAGGTCCACCAGGCGCTCCCCGAGCGCTCGAACGAACGCTTGACCGATGTCGTGGCCGTGCCGGACCGCGAACCGCTTGAACGCTTGGTATTCCACGGCCACCACCGCGATGCGCTCGGCCTGTCCGGCGAGAAAGTCATCCACCTCGTGAAGCAATAGATCGCGATAGGCGGCGAGCCCGAGCCCGGGCATCCCCGGCTGGTCGGGACGGGACGCGAGCGCGTAGGCGGCGCGAACGTCTTCGCGCTCGTCCTCCGGCGCCATCGCCGCCTCCATCTCCCTCGTGATGGTTGCCACCACGAGCGCGAGCTCGCGCTCACTGGGCCGGCGTCGCTGCTGCATCGCCACCACGTACCAGCCGTCCTCACCCTCCCGCTGCTCGAAGGTCAGCTTGCGGCCATGGGGCGTCACCCCGCTGATTCGCAGGGCATCGGGGTCCCGAGCGTAGCGAACGCACTGCAGCACCTCGCCGGGGTTGATCACCCGGGCTGGGCTCGAGGCGCCGCTCGCCGCCGGCGTGACCACGGACTGGTCGTCGAATGAACCGAGCTCGCTCTCCAACCCGAGGGACACCGCGGTGTCGAACGGGCTGCCGCTCGGGGTCTCGGAGGTGGCGCGGTCAGGGTCGGGTCGGCTCGGTGGGTTCCGCTGTTCCGCCCTGGTCGCCATGCCACCAACGTGCCAAGTCCATCCGCCGCCGTCGAGAGAGAAATCGACCCAACGCGAGCCGGCCGTTGACCGGCCTTGGGGGCCCGCGCATCGTCCGCCGGTGGCCGAGGTCGAAGCCGCTCGGCGGGCCGAGGACTCCGCCCGGTTTGCAGCCCTGCTTCGGTTTCTCGGCCCGGACGGCCGCGGAGGGGCAGCGTACGCGAGCCTGCGCGAGCGCCTCGAGGACTTCTTCCGGTGGCGGGGATTGGCTGGAGCCGACGCGCTCGCCGACGAGGTTCTCGACCGGGTGGCCCGACGGGTGGACCAGGGGCTCGACTGCGACGCCCCCACCGCGTTCGTGCTCGGTGTGGCCCGCTTGGTCGCCCTCGAAGCCGGGCGACGAGACGCCCGATCGGCCCCGTTCGCCGCCGACCAGCATCCTGCCCCTCCCCTGCTCGACGCGCTCGACCGAGAGCGGGCGCACTCCGCCCTCGACGCCTGCCTCGCCCGCCTGGCTCCCGAGGACCGCCGCCTCCTGCTCGCCTACCACCGCGGAGACGGCCAGGACCGCATCGCCGGCCGGGCTCGCCTCGCCGAAGCCCTCGGCGTGGGCCTCGCCACCCTCCGGGTGAGGGTCTTTCGCATCCGGGCTCGGGTCGAGCGCTGCCTCACCGAATCCGGTGGAATGCATCGCGACCCGGAGACATGAGGGAACAGGATGCAGGACCTCGACCCTGGCACCGCGAGCGCCTTCCTGCTCGGCGAGCTGGACCCCGATGAAGCCGCCGCCCTCGAGGAGGCGTGCTTTTTGGACCAGCGCCGCCACGAGCAGCTGCGCTCGCTCGAAGCCGAGCTCATCGACGATTTCTGGTCGGGCGAGCTGTCGCCTCAGCGGCAAGCCCGATTCGAGGCCCGCTACCGCGCCGACCCCCGGCTTCGCCTCCGCGCCCAGCTCGGAGCTGCCCTGAAGAGCGTCCCTCGGCCGGCTTCGTCCGAGGAAGCCCGCGCGGCCGTCGTGCGGCCGCTTTTTCGGCGGCTCGCGCCTGCGCTGGCGGCGGTCGCGGGGATCGCCCTCGCGGTAGGCCTTCCGTCGTCGGACCAAAGCGAGCCGGTGCTCGTCTCGCTCGTCTCCGCCACCACTCGGTCTCGAGCGCCGGCTCCGGCCGCTTCGGCCAGCGAAGCGAACCGGCTCGAGCTCGCCGTGGACGGCACGGTCCCCGAGGCCCCGACGGTTCGAGTGCGTTTGGGGGGCGAAGTGGTCTGGCAGGGCGAGCCGGACCGGGTCACCGCCTATTCGGTCGAGGTCGTCGTCCCAAAGGCGCGCCTGCCCGAGGGCGACGCCCAGGTCGAGCTGTGGTCGGACCACCTCGTGGCCGAGTACCCGCTACGCGTCGTTCCCTGAGCTCGGGAGCTCCGGTGCGGCCGGGATCGGATCGGGCACGGGCTCGGCCTGCCGGTCTTCTTCACGGGCCTGCACATAGACCACCGCGTTGACCGAAAACAGGAACGCCACCACCGCGGTCACCATCACCAGCCACCACACCACCTGCAGCAGCCACGGGAGCGCGCCCAGCACCACGTTCCCGATGATGAGCGCGAGCAGATAGACCACCACCAGCACGCTCATCGCCGAGAAGTGGCGCCCGACTCGCTCGTAGGCCCGCCGCGCCACCACCCACGCCCCTTCCTCTGGCGAATCGGCCAGCTCGTAGAAGGCGTGGCTCGCGAGCGCCAGCACGAAGACCCCCGGGACCGCGAAGGCGAGAAAGCCAACCATCGTCGCGACGAAAACCAAGGCCGCGACGAGCGCGGCAGGCATGATCCGGCCCAGCCCGCCGCGAAGGTCGGAGAACGAAGGCTGCTCCCCGCGGCTGGATCGCAGGCTGACGTGCGCAAGACCGAGCGCGGCGGAGCCCCAGATCGGGGTGAGCAGGAAGCCTAGGAGCAACGCCCAGACGGGCGAGCCCGAGAGCACCAGTCCGCAGACCACACCGGCGCAGACGGCGACGACCGCCGCTCCGGCGAGGAAGACGAGCGCCTGGCCACCGCCGAACGCGAGCAAAAACCCGCGTTTGAACGTCTGCCCATAATCGAGGTTCAACATGGCGCAATCGTAGCATGCAGGGTCCCGCCTGGCTCCCCCGACCGGCTCCCGAGGCGGCTCGAAGCCTGGACTTCGCCAGGCTGTGCGCGGGCTGTTCGCCTCCTCGATCGTGGGGTCAGCCGAACGCGAGCTCTACCCCTTCGTCGGTCACGATCGCGTCCATGGGGACGTCGTGGCCGTCGGGGTGAATGGTATCGAGCCGCCCGATCTCGAATCCCACGCCGATGGCCCTCGGCCTGGGGTCGAGCGCGGCGAGCGTTCGGTCGTAGAACCCGCCCCCGTGGCCGAGCCGGTAGCCGTCCCGGTCAAAGCCCACCAGCGGAGCGAGAACGACGTCGGGCCGCAGCAGCTCGCCGTCGGCCGGCTCGAGGACGCCAAAAGAGCTCGGGACCAGCGCCGCGCTCGGCTCCCACCGGCGAAACCCGAGCGGCCTTTTCGGGCCGAGCACCACCGGGAGCGCGACCGTCGCTCCGCGGGACAACAGCGTCGCCATGAGCGGACGGATGTCCGGCTCCCCCTCGAGCGGCCACCACGCCGACACGCAGGCCCCACGCACCTCGCCGAGCAACCCGCCGAGGTGCTGGACGAGCCGCTCCGAGCGAGCTCGCCGGTCCGCTTCGGTGAGGCGTCGGCGGGCGTCGATGAGCCGCGACCGCTCCTTTCGCTTCCACTGCCGACGGCTGTCGGGGTCGGTGGGGTCCAAATGGACGTCGGCGCGCGGCGGGGACATGGCCCAGGAGTACGGCGCCTGGGCGGGTCGAGCAAGGGCGCCCCCCGGCCCGGCGGCGGGGCTGCTACGGTGGCCGAGGTGGCTGGGCGGAGGTGGAGCGCGACGCTGGTCGCGGCGCTCGCCGGCTGCGGGCTCGACCCGGGGCCGTCCGAGATGGAGGCCGCGCTCATCGCGGGGCGAGCCGGTCTGCTCGCCGGAGTGCCAGGGGCGCGGGCTCGACTCGAGCAGGTGCTCGGCAGCACCGACCCCCACGGGAGCGCGCTTCGGGCCGAGGCGGCGCTCGCCCTCGCCCTCGACCTTCGGGGCCGCGGGGCCGACCCGAGCGAGCTGCTCGACCGGCACGCCCTGGCCGGCGACCCAGCCTACGCCGCCCGCTCCCGACTCATCCGCTCTCGGGCGCGGCTCGACCGCGGCCACTTCGTCGAAGCCCTCGCGATGGCGAAGGAAGCCGAGGCGCTCGCCGGCGCGGTCCGGGACGGGGGCGAGCTCGACGCAGAGGTCGATCGGGCGATCGGATGGGCCCACCTGCGGCTCGGCCAGCGCGACGAGGCGCTCGAGCGGTTCGAATCGAGCCTTCGACACGCGGTGCGGCTCGGCGACCGGGCCAGGGAGGGCCGGGCCCGCTACGAGGTCGCGATCATCGCCTCGAATTTCGACCACGACTGGGAGCGGGCGCTCCTCGGGTACGAAGCGGCGATCGCGCTGCTCGAGGGCACCGGGGACAACAACGCGCTCGCCAACGCGCTCGACTCGGCCGGGCAGATGGAATCGACGCTCCACCGGGAAGAGGCGCTCGACCGGCACCGAAGGGCCCTGCCGCTGCGGCGGGCGCTCGGCTGGCCCCGAGGCGAAGCGCAGACGCTCGTGTCGCTCGGCAGCGCCCTCACGAGGCTCGGTCGGCCCGAGGAGGCGCTCGCCCCTCTGCGGTCCGGGCTCGAAAAGGCAAAAGAGGCAGGAAACCTCGGCTGGCAGGCCTACGCCCACTTCCGGATCGGGCGGGCCTGGTTCGCGGCCGGCCACTTCAAGGAATCGGCCGAAGCGGCCGAAGCCGCGCTCGAGCTCGGGGACTCGCTGCGACAGCGAATCGGGAGCGAAGCGGGCCGAATCGAGTTCTCGGGGCGGCTGCGGTGGTCCTACGACCTGCTCGTCGCCGCCCGCGCGGCCGACGGCGACGTCGAGAAGACGCTCGAGGCGAGCGAGCGGGCGCGGGCTCGCGCCCTGCTCGAGACGCTCGACGCGCTCGACCTACCCCGCTCGGCCGCCGTCCCGCCCCACCTGCTGGCCGAGGAGAAGCGGCTTCGGGCTCAGGTGCGCGCGCTCGAGGAGGCGCTCGCGCTGGCCCGCGCCCAATCGGCTCCAGCCAAAGCCGTGGCCCGGGCCGAAGCGGCGGTCCTCGACCGGATGACCGAATACGCGCAGCTCGCGGCCGAGCTCGAGGCGCTCGACCCGGACCATGGAGCGCTGTACGCGCCGCCGATCGTGGACCTCGCCGAAGCGCGGCGCATCGCCGGCGACAAGGCGATCGTCGTCGAGTTTCACCTCGGCGCCGGGGGCAGCCTCGCGCTCGCCCTCTCGAGCAGCACCGCCGCGGTGCACGAGCTCGGCGGCCCCGACATCGAAGCCGAAGCCCGCGGGCTTCACCGGCGCCTGTCTGCCCGCAACGAGATCCGCCCCGGCGAGCGGGCCGCGGCGAGGGCCGCTCGCATCGCCCAGGCCGACGCCGAGGTGCCCAAAGCGCTGGTCAGCTTGCGGAACCGGCTGTTCGGTCCGCTCGAGCCGGAGCTCGCCGCCGCCGAGCGGGTGCTCATCGTCCCGGACGGCGCGCTTCACTACGTCCCGTTTTCGGCCCTGCTCCCCGAGCACGAGGTCTCGACGGTGCCGTCCTTGACCGTGCTGTCGGTGCTGCGGCGACGGCCCGAATCGACCGGTCGAGGGGTCGCGGTGGTGGGGGATCCGGTCTTCGGGCTCGACGACCCTCGGCTCGGAGCGAAGGAGAAGCGGGCAAGAAGCGGCGTCCGGGGTGGCCCGGTCGCGCTCCCTAGGCTGCGTCACGCTGCCGCCGAGGTGGCGGCGCTCGCGGCGCGGGCCGAAGAGCCCACCGTGCGCACCGGATTTGGCGCGACCCGGCGCTTCGTGCTCGGCGGCGGGCTCGCCGGGCGCCGGTACGTTCACTTCGCCGCCCACGGGGTGCTCGACCCGGAGCAGCCGGCCCGCTCCGGGCTCGTCCTGAGCCGCTTCGACGAGACCGGAGCGCCGATCGAGGGGTTCTTGGGGCTTCGCGACATCTATCGGCTGCGGCTCGACGCCGAGCTCGTCACATTGAGCGCCTGCGAGACCGCGCTCGGGGCCGAAGCGAGAGGCGAAGGCGTCATCGGCCTCACCCGCGCCTTTCTGCACGCCGGCGCCCGGGCGGTGGTCGCCACGCTCTGGAAGGTGGATGACGAAGCCACCAAGGCCTTGATGGAGACGTTCTACGAGGCGCTGCTCCACCGCGGCGCCTCGGCGGCAGGGGCGCTGACCTTGGCCCAGGCCGCTCTCGCCCGCTCCGAGCGGTTCTCGGCCCCGTACCATTGGGCAGGCTTCGTCGTGCAGGGCGACGGCCACCGAAGAGCATCCCGGGAGCCGCCCTCCTGCGGCGAGCCGCCCTCCTGCGGCGAGCTCACCGGCCCGTAGCGTTCCCTCGCGGTTCTTGGCGAACCTTGGCGAGCGCCGACCGTGCCCAGCTGTCGCCCGGTTCGGCCGGCGCCGGAAGCTCGGCGTCGGTCTTGTCCACCACGGCGACGGTCGGGGTGGCTCTGGCCGCGTCGGCGAGCGCCCGCTCCACCGCCGCTCGCACCTCGCGCTCGGCCGTTTGCCGGGCCCGCTCGAGCTCGGCACGGGTCCGCACCGTCTGGTCGTCGAGCTCCCGTCGGGCGGAGTGGGCCGCCTGGCTCTTCGTCCCGGTCGCCTCGAGCCGCTCCACTTCCGCCCTCTTGTCGTCGATGGCCGCCTGCGCCGCCCGCCGCCGTCGCTCGAGCTTCTCTTCGGCGAGCCGCGCCGCCTCGCTGCCCGGCGCGAGCGCCGCCACGTCCACCACCCGAAACGACGTCACCGGGCACCGCTCGGTGGGCGGAGGCGCCGGCTGCCCCCGGGCCCTCGAGACCAACCAATCGGTGAGATCGCAGCGCTCGTCCCACCCGAGCACCGCCGCCTCGTCCCGCCGCAATACGACTTGCCCCTTCACCTCGGCGAGCAGGACCTCGAGCCGGCGCAGGATCGGATCGAGCTTTTGGGCCTCGAGGGCCACGAGCGCCCGCTCCGCGGCGTCGATCTCGGCGTCGATGGCCCGGGCCCGCTCGGCGAGCTCGGCCTCGGACAGCGACGACCGACCGGACAGCAGCGCCGCGCGACGACGATCGATGATCCCCTGCGACCGAGCGCGGGCCGCCTCCACCTCCGCCCCCGCCCGCTTCGCCTCCGGCAGCTGCGAGACGACCTGCTGGAGGTCCACCGTGGACAGCGAGGGGGGAGCAGCGAGGGCCAAGATCCACCACATGCCCCGGAGGCTACCCCAACTCTGGACGTCGTCTGGACGTCGTTTCGCTCGGGCCAGGGGCACGTACCTCGGCTTGCGTGGTCCGGGAAAGCATGACATCCGATTCGCGTGTTCAGCTTCGTGCTTCTTTCCGGGGTGTCTCGATGAGTCCGGTCGACGCCATCGGCAGCAACCTGCTGTCCCCTCCCGTCCTGTGCTTCGCCCTGGGCCTTGGATCCGGGCTCGCCCGGGCCGAGCTGTCGATCCCGGGCGAAGTCGGAAAAGCCATCTCCATCTATTTGATGTTGGCCATCGGCCTGAAGGGCGGAGCCGCGGTGGCGGGCAGCCCGGTCGAGCTGAGCATGGTCCTCACCTTGCTCTTCGGGGTGATCCTCTCGTTCGGGATGCCCATCGTGGCCTTTTTGGCCTTGAGGGCGACCGCCGGGCTCGACCGCATGAACGCGGCGGCGGTCGCCGCCCACTACGGATCGATCTCGGTGGTCACCTTCGTGACCGCGACCTCGCTGCTCGAGGCGGAGGGGATCGAATTCGAGCCGTTTTTGGTCGGAGCGGTGGCTTTGATGGAGACGCCGGCCATCATCTCCGGGATCCTGCTCGCCCGCGGAGGCTCGAGCCGAGGTCTTCCGAAGGCCCTCGTGCGCGAAGTCTTCCTGAACGCGAGCGTCGTGTTGCTCGTCGGCGGGTTCGCGGTCGGTCTGCTCGCTGGTCCGACCGGTTTTGCCAAGGTCGCCCCGTTCTTTCAGGCCCCGTTCGCCGGGGTCTTGTGCCTGTTTCTGCTCGACATGGGCCTCGTCGCCGCCGCCCGCTTGCGGGGGGCGAGGGTGCTGCGCCTACCGCTCGTCGCGTTTTCGGTCTACATGCCGCTCGTGGGGGCGAGCCTCGGCCTCGGCTTCGCGCAGCTCGCGGGGCTCGGCGTCGGGGGCTCGGCCCTGCTCGCGACCTTGGCCGCGAGCGCCTCCTACATCGCGGTGCCGGCGGCCATGCGGCTCGCGGTCCCGAAGGCAAACCCAGCCGTGTATCTCACCCTATCCCTCGCGCTCACCTTCCCCTTCAACATCAGCGTCGGCATCCCGCTCTACCTCTCCATCGCCACCTGGCTCGGAGCCCGGCCATGAAAACCCACAAGAAGAAGAAGCTCGAGATCATCGCCGAGGCGGCGCTCCTACCTCGGCTCGTGGACCTGCTCGATGAGCAAGGGGTGAAGGGCCACACCGTCCTGCCGGTGCTCGCCGGTCACGGCCACTCGGGGGCGATGGGCGCGACCGACCTGAACACCGCCCTCGCGATGCGCCTTCTCGTCGCGGTCATGGATGGACCCACCGCCGACGCCCTGCTCACCGAGATCCACGCCCTGCTCGGCGACTACCGCGCCGTCGTGCTCGTCTCGGACATCGAGGTCCTCCGCGAGGATTACTTCTGATCCAGCGTCCGCTCGAACAGCGGGCGACGGTCAGGTGTACACGAGGGCGACGGCCGCCTCCGGCCCCAGGTTCCGGAAGGTGAGCGACTGCACCAGGTACAGATGCACGTGGGTCCGGTCGTGCCCGGTGTATCCGATGGAGATGTCCTGGCCGATGAACAGGGCAAAGTCGCCCTCTCTGAGGCTCAGCACGACGGCGCCGTCCACGGTGGGGGCGCGCACGATCGGGCCCCCGCGCAAGACCCTCTCGAGCCGCGTGTACACCGGGTACCCTCCATCGGAGGGCGCCTGCATCAGCCCGGCGTAGCAGCGGGGACCGAGCGCGATTCCGAACGGACCGGCCACCCCCGCCTGCTCGAGCTGGTGCAGCGCGAGGGCCACGGTGTGGGGATAGTTTTGGTAGTTGGACGCGATGGGCATCGGCGGGTGGGGCGATCCGCTCACGATGCCGGTCACCCCGGCGGCGCCGAGGCCATCGAACACCAGCCGGTCCTCGGCGCCCGCGAACTTCAGCGCGGCTTCGATCACCGGGTCGAGATCGGCGTCCTCCGCCCCGCGGTCGATCGCCTCGGCCTCGGCGAGCGCCACCGAAAACGGCACCCGAAGCTCGATCAGGGGTTGCGACCGGCGGGCGTGCAGCTCCACGTCCCCGTTTGGGTCCGGCAGCGGCTCGGTCCGCCCGAGGCCCACCGCGCTGGTCTGCCAGCCGAGCGGACCGCGAAAGTCCACGAGCTTTCGAGCGGCGAGCGACAGCTCGAGCACCCGCCGAGCCTCCTCGTCCACCTCGGCCCAGGCCGCCGCCGAAAGGGGGGCTTCGTCGCGTCGAAGGTTCAGGCTCATCAGACCTTGCCCCGCAGCGAGCCGATGCCGAGCGACCCGCCCGCCCCGGGGGCGGCGGCGCCGGGGGCCCCATGGGCGGCGGCGCCGGGGGCGGCGGAGGCTGGCCCGTGGTCCACGATGGGGCCGTCCTTGAACAGGTTGGCCCGAAGCTCTTCGTCCCAGGTCTTGTCGTTTCGGCGCAGCCACTCGAGCACCATCGCCGCGTGCTCCTTCTCCTCGTCGCGGTTGTGGGCCAGGATCGCGGCCAGCTCGGGGTCGGTCGCGGCTTCGACCCGCTGGTCGTACCAATCGACCGCCTCCATCTCCTCCATGACGGACACGATGGCCCGGTGCCGGTCCTTGGTCGCTGTCGTGAGCGACTCTTCCTGCTCGTGAAAGCCGGTGCTGCCTGCTGTCATGGTCAACGGGGTACAGAGCCGGGAGCCGCAAAACAAGGCAAGGCCCAGGTTGCGGCCCCTGACCCCATCGATTCGTCTTCATCGATGGTCCTTTGCGCGCCGTCCTGGGGCTGACAGCGACGGCGGTCCGTGCTTCACCGCAGCGGTGGGGTCGGCCCGGACCGAGCTCGACCGGCGGGTGCTCGCGCTTCGCGCCGAGCGGCTGCGGGTGGGCTCGTTGGTCATCACGTTTTTCGGCGACGCCGTCGTCCCCCGCGGCGGGGAGGTCTGGCTCGGCACCATCGCCCGCCTGCTCGACCGGCTCGAGGTCCCGCCGGGGACGCTCGGGGCCGCGATGTCGAGGCTCACCGCGGAGGGCTGGCTCTCGAGACACAAGCGCGGCCGGCACAGCCACTACCGGCTGGCCGAAGGCCGCCGAGAGGCATTCGAGGCCGCCGCCCGCCGGGTGTACGGGCTCGAGGAGCCGACCTGGACGGGAACGTACACCCTCCTGTTCTCCTCGGGCGACGCCGCGGCCCGGGCCGCCGGCTTTGGACGGATCGAGGACGGGATCTTCGTTCGGGCCGAGGAAGATCCGCCCCACCCCGTCCCCCTTCCCGCCGGCGCCACCGGGTTCTCGGCGGTGCCGCTGAAGGGATCGAACCTCGCTGCGCTGGTCCGCCGCGCCTTCGACCTCGACGCCGCCGATCATCGAAGCGCCCGATTCGTGGCCGAGTTCTCGCCGCTCTCGGAGGCGCTCGCCCGCTCCGCGGAGGCCGGGGCCGCCATCGAGCCGGAGGACGCGATGCTCGCTCGGACCCTGCTCGTGCACGGTTTTCGGCGGCTCGTGCTCGAGGACCCGAGGCTTCCTCCCGAGGCGGAGGGTCCTCCGGCCGGGCCCCGCGCCGAGGCTCGGCGTCTCGTTCGCCGCGCGTACGCGGCGCTGCTCGCTCCGAGCGAGGCCTGGCTCGACCAGGTTCGCGACCTCTCCCCCCCGGACGACGCGTTCTTTCAGCGCTTCGGCGGCCTGCCCTCCACCCGGCTCGAGCCGCAGCGAGCCGCCGCCGACCCGAAACCGGGCGCGTGCAGCGCCCCCGACCCGAGGACCGAGGAACCGTTGCGTAAGAAGGCTTGATTTGGGCCCGTTTCGCAATACGATGGACGGCGTGTACGGCCAGGGCCTCCTCGAATCCCCCCCATCCCGGCGCCCGGAAACCGAAGATCCCGAGTTCCTGGCCCGGTTTCAGGCCCGGATCGACGCCGAGCACAAGATCGAGCCCAACGACCCGATGCCGGAGGCGTACCGAAAGACGCTGCTCCGCCAGATCGCGCAGCACGCCCACTCGGAGATCGTGGGCATGCTCCCGGAGGGCAACTGGATCACCCGCGCTCCGAGCCTGCGCCGAAAGGCGACCCTGCTCGCGAAGGTCCAGGACGAAGCCGGCCATGGGCTCTACCTGTACGCCGCGGCCGAGACTCTGGGGGAGAGCCGGGAGGCGCTCGTGGAGCAGCTGCTCGACGGCCGGGCCAAGTATTCGTCGATCTTCAACTATCCGACCCTGAGCTGGGCCGACGTCGGGGCGATCGGCTGGCTCGTGGACGGCGCCGCGATCATGAACCAAATCCCGCTCTGCCGGTGCTCCTACGGGCCCTACGCCCGGGCGATGATCCGAGTCTGCAAGGAAGAGAGCTTTCACCAGCGGCAGGGCTACGAGATCATGATGACCTTGTCCCAGGGCACCAGGGAGCAGCAGCAGATGGCCCAGGACGCGCTGAACCGGTTCTGGTGGCCCTCGCTCATGATGTTCGGGCCCCCGGACGAAGCCTCGCAGCACACCGAGCGAGCGATGGCGTGGAAGATCAAGCGCTTCACGAACGACCAGCTGAGGCAGAAGTTCGTGGACGCCACCGTTCCCCAGGCCGAGCGCCTCGGCCTCAGCATTCCCGACCCGGCGCTGCGCTTCGACGAAGCGCTCGGCGGCTACCGGTTCGGCGCCATCGACTGGGATGAGTTCTGGCGGGTGGTGAAAGGCGAGGGACCAGCGAGCCGGCAGCGCATTCGGCAGCGAAAGAAGGCCCACGACGCCGGCGAATGGGTGCGCGAGGCGGCCCGGGCCCACGCCGAGAAGCGTGCGGCCGGTCTGAGGGCCAGCGCGTGACCCGCGGCGCACCGCTGTGGGAGGTGTTCGTGCGCCCCCGAAACGGCATGTCCCACAAACACGTCGGCTCGGTGCACGCCGAAGACGAGCGCCTCGCGCTGCTCGCCGCCCGCGACGTCTACACCCGGCGAGGCGAAGGGGTGAGCCTGTGGGTGGTGAAGACCGAGAACATCGTCGCCTCCGATCCGAACGAAGAGAGCTCCTGGTTCGAACCCACAGCGTCCAAACCCTACCGGCACCCGACCTTCTACGACATCCCCGACGACGTCGGGCACATGTGAGCCTGCGATGCTCGTGAACGACCGCTTGATCCCGGTGCTCGCGCTCGCCGACGACCACCTCATCCTCGGCCAGCGGGTCGCGGAGCTCACCGGCTCCGGGCCCACGCTCGAGGAGGAGCTCGCGTCGGCAAACCTCGGCCTCGACCTCATCGGGCAGGCCCGGGCCCTGTACTCCTGGGTCGCGGCGCGGGAGGGCGCCGGCCGAACCGAAGACGACTTCGCGTTTCACCGCTCCGAGCGCCACTTTCGAAACCTGCTCCTCGTCGAACAGCCAAACGAAGACTTCGCCCACGTCACCGTCCGAACGTTCTTCTTCTCCGCGTTCATGGCCCCGTTCTGGGCGGAAGCGTCCCGCTCCGCCGACCCCGACCTCGGAGGGATCGCCGGGCAGGCCGAAAAGGAGTCGGTCCACCACCTCCGCCACGCCGCCGAGTGGGTGATCCGCCTCGGAGACGGTACAGAAGAGAGCCGGGCCAGGGTGGAAGATGCGCTCGAGACCTTGTGGCCGTTTTGCGGTGAGCTGTTCGAACAGGATGGCCCGGCGAAGGTCGCGGTCCTGTCGAAGTGGCTGCCCGACCGCGCCGCGCTCGAGCCGGCGTGGCGGGCCACCGTGGGCGAGGTGCTCGCGCAAGCAACCCTGCCCATGCCCTCCGAGCGATGGTTTCAGACCGGGGGGCGAAAAGGGCAGCACACCGAGTACCTCGGGCATCTCCTCGCCCACATGCAGTCCCTACCGCGGGCCCATCCGGGGGCGTCGTGGTGACCCGGGTCCCCACCGCGGCCGAGGCCCGGGCCGTCGTCTCCGAGGTCGAAGACCCAGAGCTGCCGATGGTGACGCTCGGCGACCTGGGGATGATCCGGGCCGTCCGGGTGAACGGGGCCCGGGCCGAAGTGGACCTCGCGCCCACCTATTCGGGGTGCCCAGCCACCGAAGTGATCGCCGAAGGGGTCCGCAGCGCGCTCGAACGCTACGGCTTCTCGACGGTCGAGGTCCGGCTCGTGCGAAGCCCCCCGTGGACCACGAACTGGATCACCGACCGGGGCCGGGCCCGGCTGCGGGAGGCGGGGGTCGCCCCGCCGGAGCCGATCCTTCCCCACCACGGCCCATCTACCCTCCCCTTGTTCGAAGCCGCGCCGAGGCCGGCCTGCCCTCTTTGCGGCGCGAACACCACCGAGCGAATCTCGGAGCATGGTTCGACCCCGTGCAAGTCCCTCCACCGCTGCCTGGCCTGCCTCGAGCCCTTCGAATCGTTCAAGCGACATTGACATGGAGTTCTTCGAGCTGGCCCTGTCGGCCGTGACCCGCGAAACCCCCGATTCGGTGACGCTCGAGTTTCGCATTCCCCCCGCGCTCGAGCCCCAGTTTCGGTTTCGGCCCGGCCAGTACCTGACCCTCCGCGCCTCGGTGGACGGCGAAGATCTGCGCCGCAGCTACTCGATTTGCTCCCTGCCGAAGGCGCCGCTCCGGGTGGGCATCAAGAAGGTCCCAGGAGGAAAGTTCTCGAACCACGCCGCTCGGCTCCGGCCCGGCGATCGGCTCCTGGTCGCCCCGCCGGCGGGGCGTTTCGTGCGCCTGCACAAAGAAAAACCCACCCACCATGTGGGTTTCGCCGCCGGCAGCGGCATCACCCCGATCCTCGCCATCGTAGGCGACGTGCTCGAGAAGAGCCCTGAAGACCGGGTGACTTTGTTCTACGGCAACCGCCGGATCGCGGACGCGATGTTCCTCGAAGACCTCCACCGGCTGAAGGACCGCTTCTTGAACCGGCTTCGGTTGTTTCATGTCCTGAGCAGAGAGTCGGTGGATGTCCCGCTGTTCGTGGGCCGGCTCGACCGCGAGAAGGTTGGGCTCCTGCACGGCGCGCGGCTGTTCGACCCCGCCGACTGCGACGTCGTCTATCTATGCGGCCCTGGGGACATGATCGAGGGGCTCGAGGCCGGGCTCGCCGAGCTCGGGGTGCCAAAATCCGCCGTCTTGGCCGAGCGCTTCGGGGCCGCCGCCTCGACAGCGGCGCCCCCGCCCGCCGTCGAGCAGGGGGTCGAGGTCGAGGTGCTGCTCGACGGGATGCGCCGGCGCTTCGTCGCAAAGCCCGGAGAGCGAATCATCGACGCCGGGGCCAGGGCCGGGCTCGACCTGCCCTGGTCGTGCGCCGGAGGCATGTGCTCGACCTGCCGCTGCCGCCTCGTGGAGGGCGAGGCGGCGATGACCGTGAACTATGCGCTCGAGCCGTGGGAGCTCGAGCGGGGCTACCTGCTCGCCTGCCAAGCCGAGCCCCGATCGCCAAGGCTGGTCCTCGACTTCGATGGCCAGTAGGAGGAGGAAACATGGACAGCGCGATGACATTGAAGAGCCACGTCGCCGGGGCGTGGGTCGCGAGCGGGTCGAGCCCGAGGCCTCTTTTTGACGCCTCGACCGGCGACGTGGTCGCGATCCTCGACGACGGGGGCTTTTCGCCCGAAGAGGCGGTCCGCTTCGCCCGGGACGTGGGCGGACCGGCCCTGCGGGCCATGACCTTTCACGAGCGGGCGCTGATGCTGAAGGCGCTCGCGACCGCCCTTCAGGAGCGAAAGGAGGAGCTGTACAGCCTGTCCACGCTCGCTGGCTGCACCAGAGCCGACGCCTGGATCGACGTGGACGGCGGGATCGGGACCCTCTTCACGTTCGCCTCGAAGGGCCGCCGGGAGCTGCCGAACGCGAAGCACCTCGTCGAGGGCCCGGTCGAGAGCTTCGCAAAGGATGGCTCGTTTCGAGGACTGCACCTGCTCGCCCCCGGCCGCGGCGTCGCGGTCCACATCAACGCGTTCAACTTTCCGGTGTGGGGCATGCTCGAGAAGCTGGGCCCGGCCCTGCTCGCCGCAGTCCCAGTCATCACGAAACCGGCCACCCCGACCGCCTATCTCGCCGAGCGGGCGGCCCGCATCATGCTGGAGGCAAACATCCTCCCCGCCGGCTCGCTGCAGCTCATCGTGGGTGGGATCGGGGATCTGTTCGACCACCTCGGCGGGCAGGACTTAATCGGCTTCACCGGCTCGGCGGCGACGGCCGAGAAGCTCCGATCCCACCGGGCGGTGGTGGGCCGCTCCGCCCACTTCACCGCGGAGGCCGACTCCCTGAACGGCTCGGTGCTCGCCCCGTCGGCGGCGCCGGGCACCCCCGAGTTCGACCTCTTCGTCCGTGAGGTCGCAAAGGAGATGTGCGTCAAAGCGGGCCAGAAGTGCACCGCGATCCGCCGCGCCCTCGTCCCCCGCTCCGCGCTCGAGCCGGTCCTGAACGGTCTGAGGGCCCGGCTCTCCACCTACGCCATCGGCAACCCCCGGCGCGACGAAGTCCGGCTCGGACCGCTGGCGAGCCAAGATCAGCGGCGCGAGCTCGACCGGGCGGTGGCCGCGCTCCGGGGCGGAGCCGAGGTCGCGATCGGGGATCGGCCCGAGCTGCTCGATGCCGACTGGGAGCGGGGCGCGTTCGCGGCGCCGCTCGTCCTCGTCAGCCAGGACCCTACGAACCAGGCCGTGCACGAGGTGGAGCCGTTTGGCCCGGTGGCGACGATCATCCCCTACGACCACCTCGATGACGCCGCCGAGCTGATCGCCAGGGGCGGGGGCTCGCTCGTGACCAGCGTGTTTTCGGCGAGCCTCGCCGAAGCGAGGGATCTCACCCTCGCCATCGCCCCGTTCAACGGGCGCGTGCTCGCTGTGGACGGTCGCTGCGGCAAGACCTCGACGGGGCACGGCTCCCCCCTGCCCCACCTCATTCACGGCGGCCCGGGCCGGGCCGGCGGCGGCGAGGAGCTCGGCGGGATTCGCGGCGCCAAGCATTACCTTCGGCGCACCGCCGTGCAGGGCTCTCCGGACATGCTGACCGCGATCACCGGCACCTATGTCTCGGGAGCGGAGCGGCGCACGGGGGTGCATCCCTTCCGAAAGACGTTCGAGGAGCTCGAGATCGGGGACGCGGTCGTCACCGACAGCCGAACCATCACCCTCGAGGACATCGAGCGCTTCGCCGATCTCTCTGGGGACCGGTTCTATGCCCACATGGACGAGGAAGCGGCCCGCGCCTCGCCGATCTTCGAGGGCCGGGTCGCGCACGGTTACTTCGTGGTCTCGATGGCAGCGGGTCTCTTCGTAGAACCGAGTCCCGGTCCGGTGCTCGCAAACTATGGCCTCGATCACTGCCGCTTCGCGACCCCGGTCTATCCGGGGGACACGCTGCACGTTCACTTCACTTGCAAGTCGAAGTCGCTGCGCATCGACAAGGGCTACGGGGAGGTCGCCTGGGACACCGAGGTGATCCGCGCCGACGGCACGGTCGTCGCCGCCTACGATGTGCTCACCATGGTCGCCACCGCCGAAGGTCCGCCGCCGGCTTGACCGGCTCACCCCTCGAGCGACTCGAGCAAAACCAGAAACCGCGCTCCCCCGAGCTCCGACGGCAGCACCTCGACCTTGCCCCGGTGCCGCTGGGCCGCGGCCTGCACCGAAAGGAGCCCGAGGCCGGTTCCCGTCGTTTTGGTGGTGAAGAAGGCCTCGAAGACCCGTTCCCGACGCTCGAGCGGGATCCCGGGGCCGTCGTACTCCACTTCGAGAACCGCCCCGGACCCCGCCGGACGGAGGCGAAGGACGATCCTCCCGTCCCTGCCGGCCGCGTCCCGCGCGTTGAGCAAGAGGTTGACGGCGATTTGGCGGATCGACGTCGGGTAGACCCGCATCAGGACGGGCTGGTCCACGATCAGCTCCGGCGGGCGGCCACGCAGCACGCGCTCGGTCAGGGTCCCGAGCACTTCGCGGAGCAGCTCGCCGAGGTCGACCAGTTTCGACGCCTCTTCGTCTTCCCCCCGCGCCGCGTCGATCAGCCGCCGGGTCAGCTCCTTGGCTCGCTTCGTCGCCGCCTCGATCTCCGCGAGCAGCTGCATCCGCTCCGCCCGGTCTTCGGCGTGGGCGAGCCCGTCGGCAACCGCGTCCACGACCGCGAGCATATTGTTGAAATCGTGGGCGATCGCCGCCGCAAATCGCGTCGCCGTAGCCCGGCGCTCGGCGGCGAGAAACGCGGCCCGGCTCTTTTCGACCTCCTTTGCGCTTCGCACGGTGGCGGTCAGGCTCCACCGCACGACGCAAAACAACGCCACCGCGGTCACGAGCACGAAGCCGAGGCCTTTCATCGCTTCGAGCCGATGGAGCTGCGCCGCGTCATCGGCGAGGAACGACACCAGCTCTCCCGACACCAGGATGTACGCAGCCGCCACCGCCGCGTAGCCAGCGGCGGCGAGGGCCGCGTGCACCGCGGCCAGGGACATCGACCGAAATCGGACAAGGCCCGCCATATTTGGGGGAGACTCCCCGATCCCGCCGACGTTCGCCAGCCCCGATCCGCTCGGGAGAGACCGGCTTCGCGACATCAGGCCTCCACCCCAGCGCCCGGGCACGTCGAATCGGAGATGACCGAGGCAGCAAGAGGACGCCCGCCGCGCCTCCGCGCTTGATTCATGAGGCGCGACCGTCGGACACGGCGGTCGCGTGCCCCGTCGACCACCATGCATGGGGCTCTTCGGGCTGGCTCATCGGACAGTCTCAACCGGGGCGTGCCTTCTCCTGTTCGCGCTCAATCTCCTCGGAGGGATCGACGACGCCCGGGCCGCTGACGATCCCCCCGAAACCCCGCCCAACGAGGCGGACGAGACCACCGAGGTCGGCTCGACCAAAGAGGTGCCCACATCGCCCGAGGCTCCGGTCGCAGAGGAAGGGGGAAACTTCCTCTTTCGGTACCTGGAGGGCATCTTCGGCATGCCCGAGAATCCGAACGAGCCGAGGTTCATCGCCTACCCGGTCTTGGCCTTTTCGCCCGAGACGGACTGGGAGATCGGGGTGAGCTTCCTGGCCGTGTACTACGCTGGCGATGACCCGAAGAATCGGCTGAGCGAGGTGACGAGCTATGCCTTCGCGACGTTCGCGGGGCAGCTCGGCGTGCTCGTCGAGCATGCGCTGTACACCGACCGAGACCAGTGGTTCTTCCTCGGAGAGGCGCGGTTTCAGAGCTTCCCTCTCGAGTACTACGGGATCGGGATGGGCACGCCGGCCGAGCCCCAAGCCACGGTGGAGGAGCTGTCGCTCTTGATCCGAGAGCGGGTCCTCTATCGGATCCTGGACTCGTTCTACATCGGGCCGGAGCTCGCCTTGGATTGGATAACGAACGTGCGCTTCAACTACGCGGAGGGCGTCGTGCCCGACCTCCCGAACGGAGCGGCGGGGTCGTTGAACATCGGCGCGGGGATCGGCCTCGTGTTCGACAACCGGCACAACGTGCTCAACGTGCGGGACGGCCTGTTCTCGGAGCTCGCGCTCCTCCACTACAACAACCTGTGGGCGAGCGACTTCGAGTTCACGGTCGTCGAGTCCGACACCCGCTACTTCATCCCGGTCAACGAGAGGGACACGCTCGCGCTCCATCTCGTGGGCCGGTTCACCTTTGGCGACATCCCCTTCAACGAGCTCTCCACCCTCGGCGGCGAGAGCCTGATGCGAGGATACTATCTGGGGCGCTTTCGAGACCGCCACTTCCTCGGCGCCCAGGTGGAGTACCGCTTCCTGCCTCTGCCGTTCTTCACCGATCCCTTCTGGCGTCGGTTCGGAGCCTCTGTCTTCCTCGGGGTCGGCACCGTCTTCCCCGGGCCCGATCTCCCCCCCATCTCCGATTTCGTCGTCGCCGGAGGCGGCGGCCTGCGCTTTCTCCTCTTCCCCGACAAGGACGTCTACACCCGACTGGACGTCGCCTTCACCCGGGAAGACCCGACCTTCTATCTTCTCATCGGGGAGGCCTTCTGAGGGCGGAGTCGGCCGGTTTGGCCAAGAAGATGCCGAACACGACGCAGCTGCGGCTCACCGACCGTTCATGCCACCAAAGGCGCCGCGACGCAGCGCGAACCCGGCGGCCAGCACCACGAGTCCCGCGAGCCCGATGGGCCACGGGATGAAAGAAGCGAGGCCCAGGCAACTCACGAGGCCCGCGACCGCAACCCACGCGGGAAAACGGCGGGCCGCCCGGGGCATGCAGAGCGCCGCGAGGTTCGTGAGCCCATAGTAGACGAGCACGGTGAACGCGCTGAACCCCCAGGTGGTCTTCAGATCGCCGACGAGAACCAGGGCGCCGATCACGGCCCCGACCACCCAGACCGCGCGAGCCGGGCTCGAGGTTTTCGCATCGACCTTCTGGAGCGAAGCGGGCAGGTCTTTTCGCCGGGCCATCGCCAGCACCACGCGGCTCAGGCCGAGCACGAGGTTGAGCAGCACGCCCGCCATCGCCGTGACTCCGCCGGCGGCGACGAGCCACGCGATCCGCGGGTGTCGAAACGTCCGCGCGATCGCCTCGAGAGACGCTCCCCCGTCGCGAGCGGCGGAAGCGAAGGTCTCGGCGCCCACGACGGCGACGGCGGTCGCGCCGACGGCGACGTAGAGCAGCATCGACAGGCCGATCGTCGTGATGATGGCGACCGGGATGGTGCGCTCGGGCTCGCGGACCTCCTCGCCCAACGTCGCGATCCGGCCGTAGCCGGTGTAGGCAACGAAGAGCAGCGCGGTCGCGTGCAGCAGCGCGCCCGGGTCGTTCAGAGCCACTGTCCAGGTCGACGGGTGAAGCCGCGCAAGAAGTTCAGCCGGAACGACGCTCGCCCATCCAAACAGCACGAAGGCGCCGAGCGCAGACAACGTGATCGAAACGATGATGATATTCGCGGCGCTCGATCGACGGACACCGCCGGCGACGAGCGCCGTCAGCGCGAGCACGATCGCGAGCGCCAGGCCGACGTGGGCCTGGCCGAGATGCCCAAGCCCAAGGGCGCGCAAGAGATAGCCAGAGCACCCGAGCGCCGCGGTGGCCGCCGACGCGCTCTTGGCAGCGAGAAACATCCAGCCCGCCGCAAAGCCGGCCGCCGGGTGAACGTAGATGTGCGCGTGCTCGTAGGTACCTCCGCTCACCGGGCGAGCCGCGGCGAGCTGCGCGCTCGACAGCCCGTTGGCCGTCGCCACGAGCGCAGCGAGGCCGACCGCGAGCAGGACCCCCGAGCCGACCAACCCCGCCGCGATGCCCAGGCTGACGAAGACGCCCGTGCCGAGGATCGAGCCGAGCCCCATCCAAACGGCGCCCCAGACGCCAACAACTCGGGCGAGCGGAGGTTCCTTGGTCATCGGCGGGTCGGATCCAGCACCGGAACGAGCGCGGGCTGTCGGCTCACGGGCGGGCTCGAGGTACGAGCGGCAAGCAGGTGAACGTGCCCGTTGCCAATGCATCACGGCGGGGACGCTCGAGAAGCGGGGTGCCCCGCAGCTCCCCGAGCAGAATCGATGCAATGTCACCGTGGGTGACGACGATCGCGTGCGTCCCCGGGGGTACATCTTTCCGGACCTCTTCAAGGGCCGCGAGCGTTCGCGAGGCCCCGTCCGCGAGGGATTCGCCTCCGCTCGGGCGGGGATCTTCGCCGCGCGCCCACGACTCCATCCGCCGCTCCCACGGCTCGTCGCCTTCGAGCGGACGAACCCGAGTTTCGATCCCGATCTCGGCGGCGTCGAGCAAACGGGCGGTCTGAATCGCCCGCTCGGCGGGACTGGTCCACACCCGCTTCGGCCCCGCCGGCAGCGAGGCGCCAACCGCTTGCGCCTGCGACCTGCCCTCAGCGGTCAAGTGGTCGAGCTGCTGCTCGGTCGCTCCCTCGGGCGGCGGCTCGAGGTTCTTCAGCGCCTGGGCGTGGCGGACGACGCAGAGCTGCGACTCCGATGGGGGCGTCGTCTGGGCGCAGCCGAGCGCCAGGGACAGCGCAGCCGACATCATGAGCGCGGACCCATCGATGGAGCGGTCGGCGGACAACATCAACCGCTTCTCCTCGAACTCCGTGAGCTCGAGCCGGCGAAAGAGCCGTGCCCCATGGCGACATCACCCTCGCAAACGGCCAGCGCGTCAAGGTTGGTGACTGGGTGTCGTCGATGGGTGTGCGTGTCGGCGCATGCGCTGATGCTCCTCGTCGCGGGTCTGGGTAGGATATCGACTCGATGACGAAACGATGGGCGCGACCGATGGGGGGGCGGGCAGCGGCTCGGACCGGGCTCTGCCTGGCGCTCTCGGCTTGGGACTGCACCGCCGACCCCGCCTCCGTGCCCCGCATCGCGTCGTTCTCCGCCGCTCCCGAGCGGCTGAACCCCGGGGAGACGGTCACCCTCATCTGGGAGGCGTACGACGTGCCCGGCGTCGTGATCGACCCCCGGATCGGGCCACAGGACCCGGTGGGCTTCGCGCTCGACCGGCCGCTCGTGAGCACGAACTACCGGCTGACCGTGCCCGACGGCTCCGGTCTGTTCGCCGAGCTGCTGGTGGAGGTGGCCGGGGCCCCCCGGGTGCTCGGATTCGACGCCACCCCCCGCAGCCTCGCTCCGGGTGAATCCGCCCGCTTGTCCTGGCGGACGGTGGACGCCACGCAGGTCCGGCTCGAGCCCGGCGGGGAGCGGCTGCCCCCCGAAGGCGGGCTCGATGTGACCCCGGAGACCACCACCACCTACCAACTCGTCGCCACTCGGGGGCTCGAGTCGTCGGAGCCGCGGGCGCTCACCGTGGTGGTCGCTGGCGACGGACCGCGGATCCGAACGTTTCGGGCGGAACCCCAATCTGTTGGGGTCGGGGACGCGGTCCGGCTCGAGTGGGCGACCGAAGGCGCCGTCCAGGTTGCGCTCGACCAGGGCCTTGGCCCGCGGCCGCTGGCCGGCGAGGTGGAGGTTTTCCCGCAGCGCACCACCGTCTACACCCTGAGCGCCGCCGGCCCGACTGGGGGAGTCACGCAAGCCTCGTTGACGGTCCAGGTGCTCAGCGGCGAGCCGCCGGTGATCCGCTCGTTCGCCGCCGCTCCAGGGCGGGTGCCCCCGGGCGGCCAAAGCAGGCTGTCCTGGGACGTGGGCGAGGCGGAGGGCGTGAGCCTCGAGCCCGGCCTCGGCGGGCAGCCCCCAAAAGGCGAGCTCGAGGTCGCCCCCACCGAGACCACCGCCTACCGGCTGCGGGCCTTCGGAGCGGGCGCCGAGGTCGAGGCCACCGTGACCGTCGAGGTCGGATCCGGTCCGGCCGTGCTCGAGTT
The DNA here is from genome assembly GCA_036788295.1 of Myxococcota bacterium. Classification (GTDB taxonomy): domain Bacteria; phylum Myxococcota; class Kuafuiibacteriia; order Kuafuiibacteriales; family Kuafuiibacteriaceae; genus JAHQVK01. The sequence continues at coordinate 206,321 of DAIQNR010000002.1, read as the reverse complement.
TCAGGCCCGTCCCCCGATCGTGTTTCGGGGCGGCGCCGCCGAGCTCGTGTGGCGGACGGACGGGGCGGAGTCGGTGGAGCTGTCCCCAGGAATGGGCGCGGTGCCGGCGAGCGGCTCGTTGCGGGTCGAGCCAGCGATGACCACCACCTATACCCTGCTCGCCCGGGGCCCCGGTGGGCCGGCCTCGGCCACCGTCACCGTCGAGGTCGCGCCGCCGCCGCCCACGATCGATACTTTCGAGGCCTCCCCTCCCGCGATCGAGCTCGGGGCGAGCGCCGAGCTGCGGTGGGTCACCCGAGACGCGGTCGAGGTCGAGCTGGTCCCGAGCGGCCCCCAATCCGGCCCGTCTCTCGGGCCGCAGCCGCCGTCGGGCCAGATCATGGTCCGGCCTGCAGCGACGACCACCTACGAGCTCATCGCCCAGAGCCCATCCGGCGAAGCCCGGGCCGAGCAGCGGATCGCCGTCGGACCGCCAGGCGCCCCGGCCATCGAGCGGTTCACGGCGACCCCGCCCGAAGTCGCGCCCGGGCAGCCGAGCATCCTCAGCTGGCGGGTCCGGGGACAGGCCACGGTCAGCCTCGACCGGGGGATCGGGACGGTGGCCGCCGAAGACCAGACCACGGTCAACCCCACCGCGGCGACGAGCTACGCGCTCACCGCCGATGGCCCCGGCGGCCGGGCCAACGCGCAAGTCACGGTGCGGGTGCGGCCCCGCACGGGAGATACTTGCGATGAAGCGTTCCCGGTCAGGCAGAGCGGCGTTTTCACTGGCGACACCCGGCTTGGCACCGACGCGATCCGGGCCGTCGCGTCGTGCACCGGTTTTTCTCAGACCGGCCCCGATGTCGTCTACCAGATCCCGCTCGCCGCCGGAGACCGGCTCCGCGCCGAGCTGCGGCCCCAAACCATCGGCTACGACCCTTCGCTGTATCTTTTGTCGACCTGCACCCAGCCGTCGAGCAGCTGCGTGGCCGGCTCCGACTCCGGCGTGCCCGAAGTCATCGACTTCACCGCTTCGGCCGGCGGCGATCACTTCTTGGTCGTCGATGGTTTTGGCGGCACCGGCGGACGCTACCGTCTCGACGTGCTCCTGAACCCGGCGGCGGTCCCAAACGACGACTGCAGCGGCGCCATCGACGCCACCGCCGGGGGCCGCTTCTCTGGGGACACGACGAGCGCCCGCCCCTTGTATTCGCCGGTCGCAAGCGGCGGCCGAAGCTGCACCGGGTACCGGGCGGACGGCCCTGACGTGACCTACCGGGTCGATCTCGCCGCCGGCGAGCGGCTCGAAGCCACGCTCGACGCGCTGTGGGACGCATCGCTGTACCTGGTGACCAATTGTGCCCAGGCCGGAGACACTTGCGTAGCCGGATCCGACTCGGGAAACCCAGAAGCGATCCGCTTCGTAGCTCCTCGAGCGGGAACGTACTTTCTCATCGTCGATGGCTACGGCGGAGCCCGAGGCCGGTTCGACCTCGACGTGCAAATCAGCCCGCCGCCCCGTGGGGGCGATGTGTGCGAGGCGCCGGTGACCGTGCCCGGCCCGGCGGTGCGCTTCGTGTCCACGACCCGGGGCATGACCGACCGCTACCAAGGCGCAGGCTGCCTTTCGCCCCAACCGGGCGCCGACCGGGTCTACGAGGCGACGCTCGAGACCGGGGACGTGGTGGTGGCCGGCGCGACCTTCGACCCTGGGTTCGATGGCTCCCTGTACGCGCTCGATCGCTGCGCGCCGGAGACTTGCATCGCCGGCAGCGACGGGGGCGGCCCGGGGGATGCCGAGACCCTCCGGTTCGTGGTCCGGCGCGACGGGGGACATTTCCTGGTCGTAGACGCGCCCGCGACCGGCGAAGGCGACCACGAGTTGCTCGCCCTGACCTATCGGGGCGAAGCCTGCGCCGACGCCATCCCCCTGACCCGAGGGCCAGAGTGGACGACCACCGCCGGCCGGGCCGACCGCTACGCGCCGAGCGGCTGCGTGCCCCGGCCGCCCACCGGGCCCGATCGGGTGTTTCGGACCGACGTCCGGGCGGGGGAGCAGCTCGACCTGCAATTCGACCCGAGCGCGGGAGACGCGGCGCTGTATGTGCTCGAGGCCTGCGCCAACCCCACCGGAAGCTGCGTGGCCGGATCCGACCGGCCCGGCGCGGTTGCCGAGCGCGTGGCGCCGGTGTTCGCGGCGAACCGCACCGTCTACGCCGTGGTCGATGGCGCCAGTTCGGTCACCGGGCTGCTGTCGGCCGCGCTTCGCGGCGGCGACGACTGCTCCGATCCGTACCGGATCCCGCCCGGCGGCGGCACCTTCCGGGGAACGACCGCCGGCTTCGGCGCAAACCTCGGCACGAGCGACGGCCGAACCAGCTGCACCGGGTACTCCCAGGACGGCGCGGACGCGGTCTACGAGGTCGAAGTCCCGGCTGGCGCCACCCTCTCGGCCAGCCTGACCGCAACCTGGGATGCCGCGCTCTACCTCGTGTCCAACTGCGCCCAATCGGCCACCACGTGCCTCGTCGGAGATGACTCCGGAAACCCCGAAGTGGTGACTTGGCAAAACCCTGGTGCCAACCCCGCCACCGTCTTTCTCGTCGTGGACAGTTGGCGCGTCTCCCTCCCGACGGTGTCCCGGGAAGGTCCCTACAACCTGGTCGTCACCATCCGCTGACCGGCATCGCGTTTTTTTGCCGCTGCCGCAGCCCGGCCGAGGACATCTCGGTGCGCGCGTCCCCGAACATGGGCATGCTCCGGCGGTGCCGCTCTCTGCTTCGGACTACCTCGGCTTCGACGCGACCGGGCTCCTCGAGGCGATCGACGCCGGCGAGATCCAACCGGGCGAAGCGGTCGCCGCTGCCCTCTCCCGCCTCGAGGCGGTCAACCCGCGCCTCGGGCTGCTCGCCCACCGCCTCGACCGCCCCGGGAAAAGAACCGGCCCTCTTGCCGGGATCCCGTTTCTCTTGAAGGACGAGCTCGAGCTCGAAGGGGCCCCGATGACCGTAGGCTGCCGCCTGCTCGAGGGCCGAATGTCCACCGAGACCCACCCGTTCATCGAGCGCCTGCTCGGCGCTGGCCTTCACGTCATCGGCCGCACCGCGATGAGCGAGCTCGGCCTCTTGCCCACGACCGAGCCGCCCACGGGACCGCCGTGCAAGAACCCGTGGCGGCTCGGCCACTCCCCGGGGGGCAGCAGCGGAGGCTCGGCCGCCGCCGTGGCCGCGGGCGTGGTCCCGATGGCCCACGCCGCCGACGGAGGGGGTTCGATCCGCATCCCCGCCTCCGCGTGCGGGCTCGTCGGCCTCAAGCCGAGCCGCGGCCGCTATCCTTCCGCGCCCTCCGATCCACCGTTCGGCTTCGTCACCCACCATGTGCTCACCCGCACGGTGCGGGACAGCGCCGCGTTCCTCGACGCCGTGTGCGGCTCGACCCCCGGCCGGTACTGGGTGCCTCCCCCCGAAGGCCGGTTCTCCGACGCGGTGAAGCGGCCCCCGGGTGAACTCCGGATCGCGTACACGCTCCGCTCCCCTTTCGGAGATCGGCCCCATCCCGACGTGGAGGCGGCGCTGCTCGAGAGCGCCCGCCGGCTCGAGGCCTTGGGGCACCGCCTCGAGGAGGTCGGGGCCCCCGTGAACGGCGAAGAGATGGCCCGGGCGTTCGGCGTCCTGTGGGCAGCGGCCGGCGGCGTCTTGCTCCGGCTGCTCGCCCGCGCGCTCGAGCAGGCCGGACCAAACCCCTTGGTGAAAGCCATGCTCGGCCGGCGAAAGCTGCTTCGGCGGCTGCTCGCCGTGCCGGACCGCAAGGGCCCACGGCTTCAGAAGTTCACTCGGTTTCTCGCTCGCCGGGACGAGGACCTGAGCCCGAGCGCCCTGTGGCTCGCGCATGTCGTCTTCGGGGAGATGGAAGCGACGCTCGCGAAGTTCTTCGTGGGTTTTGACCTTTGGCTCACCCCGACCCTGCTGCGGCCACCCGACCGGATCGGGTCCTTGTTCACCGAGCTCGAGCCGGTGATGAAGCGCCGCTCCCAGACCCGGCTCGCCGCCGGTCTTCCCACCAGCCCTTCGGACCTCGGCCTCGCCCGGGTGCTGCTCGCCTACGTCGGTTTCACTCCGCTCGCCAACGGGGTCGGCCTGCCCGCGATCTCGGTGCCGATGGGCGTGTCGGCCGAGGGCCTGCCCATGGGCCTGCACCTGCTCGCTCCGCTCGGAGCGGAGGACCGGCTTCTATCGGTCGCGGGGCAGTGGGAAGCCACCCACCCGTGGCCCCGCCTCGCCCCATTCCCCTGACTCTCAACCGATACATAGCGGAACGGGGAGCCGTGACGTTCGAGCTGGGCGCGGCGACGGGCCCAAGCGGCGCGGTCGATGCGGCCCAACCGGAACGCCATCCCGTCGAGGCGGACCGAGGGACCGGGAGGGTAGCCGAGCCGGCGGAGGACCGCGAGCGCGGGGAGATTGTCGGCGCGGGTGCGAAATCCGAGCTCCGGGAAGCGCAGGTGGTCGAGCAAGTAGTGGACCCAGGCGTCGGCGGCGGCGATGGCGGTGAAACCATCCCGGTCGCGGCGATGGACGATGGCGTAGGCGAGCTCTGGAGCCGAAAACTGTCGAGAAGGGGGAAACGCAGCCACGAAACCCACCCGGCGGCCGGTCCTCTCGACCACCGCCAGCTCCATCTGCGCACGCCGCCGGGCAAACTCCTTGCCCCTCCCCGGGCCGTAGCCAAACGCCCACGCGAGCTCGCTCCGGTCGATCGCCGCCTCGACATAGGCGATGTCGCCTACGGCCGCCGGCCGAAGCCGCACCTTCCCCCTCTCGATGCCGACCCGCATGCCACCAGATTCGACCCGCTGAAGCGGCGGTCAAGGCGCAACGGCGGTGTTGGACCGGCCGGCCCCCTGCTACCGGTCGCGGGGTGGCCCAAAGGAGCCTCGTCCTCGGACCGCGTCGGGCGGTCCCCGCCGCCCGGTTCGCCTTCGCCGCCGCTTTGTTCGCGGTCTTCGGCTGCGCCGTCGAGCCGGAGCCGCTCGGGCCCCCGGATCCAGGGCCGGTGCTCGCGGGCTACCGGTTCGGGGACGAGGCGGACGACCGACCGCTCGCGCTCGCGGTGACTCGGAGCGGGGAGGCGGTGATCGCGGGGCGTTTCGACGGCAGCCTCCCGTTTCTCGGAGACCGGGGCGAAGGGGGCGGCCTGTTCGTAGGCCGAGTCGCGGAGGACGGCTCGGCCCAGAGCCTGTCCACCGTCCGGCTCGGGCGAGGGAGCATCGAGCAGCTTCGGCTCGCGCTCGATCCTCTCGACGCGCCGCTCATCGGCGGCACCGCGCTCGGCCCAGCGCTCGAGCTCGGCGGTCGCCCCATTCCCGGAGAGGGTTCGATCCTCGCCCTTCGCCTCGGCCCCGACGGCTGGACCGGGCGCCGGCTCGGCGGCCCCGGCGACCAGGTGGCGGTGACGCTCGCGGCCGCTCCCGGGGGCGATCGGCTCATAGGCGGCCGCTTTGGCGCGCTCGACCTGGGCCCGCCCCATGTCCCTGTCCGGGCCGACGGCGGCGAGGACGGCTTCGTCGCCCGGCTCGGCGCCGACCTCGAGCCGAAGTGGCGCACCGTGATCGCCGCCCCCGGAGGGCTCGCCACCGTCACCGCGCTCGCGGTCGAGCCTGGCGGTCGCAGCCTCGCCGCGGTGCGGACGACCGCCGCCGCGCCCGCGGCCGGGCTCGCTGGGCCCGGGGTCGCGCTCGTTCGGCTCTCCCCTGACGGGCGGGTCGAGGACCGATTCGCCATCGAAGATCCGACCGGCGACCTCGAGCTCACGAGCGCGGTCGCCGACCGCGCCGCCACTTGGATCGTGGGGAGCTTTCGGGGGCGCGTCCGCGCCGGCGAGGTCGAGCTCTCGGCGGAGGGGGTCGATGGGCTGTGGCTCCAAGTACCGCCGGGACCCATCGCCGCCGGGATCACCGCCGGCCACGTCGGCGGCCCCGGAGTCGTGCGCCTGGCGTCGGTGGGCCTCGACCGACGGGGGCGGCCGTGGCTGAGCGGGACCTCCGAGCGGGCGCCGCCGGCGGGCCTCGGCGGGGCTTGGCTCGCCCGCCTCGACGAAGGCCAGCGCGTCCGTCCCGCCGTCTTTCGCACCGAGCCCCCGCAGCAAGGGTTCGTCGTGGCCGTGAACGGCGCAGGGTGGTGGCTCTTGTCGTTTCGGGGCGGAGGGGATGTCGGACCGGTCCAGACCGAGAGCGCCGGAGGGCTCGACGGCCTGCTCGTCCGTTTCGCCCCGTAGGCGAGCTCCCCTCGGGCCCCGAGACCAACGTCGGACCGGAACCGGCGGCGGCCGCTGAACCGATGATCGCGCAGAAGAACGCTCGATGCTAACGTCAGCGCCCATGGACGATACCACCGGCGACGCGCGCCGGGCTCTGCGTCGCCGCCTCGTCGGCCTCTTCCTGTTCGCCTTCTTCCTTCGCGCGGTCGGGGCCTGGTGGGGCGCGACCTATGGCGACGAGCGGCCGGGCGTGCCGGCCAAAGTCCTGACCGGGGACCTCATCCCGCCCGATCACTACTACACGCCTCTGTTGTACTATGTGCACGCTGTTGCCTACGCGGCGATGTTCGTCCTGGGACGAATCGCGGTGGCGTGGCACGACGCCGCTGGGTTTCGAGCGTTCTTCTTCGAGTTCCCGCAGGTCTTCACCGTCGTGTGCCGCTGGGTGGTGGCCGCGCTCGCCGCCGGAGCGGCCCCGATCGCGGTGCTGCTCGCCGAGCGGCTCGGGGTGAGAGGTCGGTGGGCCCTGCTCGTCGGCTTGGTGGTGGCGCTTCAGCCGGTGAACGTGCTGTGGGGCCATGTCTCGAAGCCGCAGATGCCGATGACCACCGCCATCTTCGCGATGGCGCTCGCTTCGTTCCATGTCCTCGACCGGCCCGACCATCGGCGTCCGTGGGTCTACTTGGGCCTGGCCACCGCGGTGGCGATCGCCTTCAAGCAGACGGCGGCCTTCTTCGCGGTGACCATGACCGCCGGGCTCCTCCTCGCGCAGGCCGTCCGAGGGATCGACGTGCCCGAGCTCCTGCGGCGCGGCGCCCTCGTCACCGCGGTGACCGTCGTGGCTTGGATCCCGCTCAGCATCGGCGTCCTGCTCGACCTGAGAAACTTCCTCGACTACCAAACCATTCAGGCCGCGATGTCCAATCGCAGCGCCCCGATCTTCGAGGTGCTCGGGACGGTGGTACCGATGCTCGGCTCCACCTACGACGGCGCCACGTGGGTCGCGCTCGGCGTCGCTTTCGCGGCTCCATTCCTCTGGCCGGACCCGCGGGTCCGGCTCCTCTTTGGCTCCACCTTCGCTGCGCTCTTGGTCGTCGTGGCCATCGCCGCCACCCGCGTCACCCCGGGGCTGCTCCTGCCGTTCACTGGGATCTTCCTGTTCCTTGGGGTCTGTCTCTTGGCGCGCTGGGCCGAGTCACAACAGCCTGCCTACCGGACCGGCGCAAGGGTCGGGCTCGCGGTCACCGCTCTGCTCGTCGCGCTCGGAAGCGCCGACGTCGTTCGCCAGGCCCTCGCTCGCCCGATCTCGAACCAGATCGGGGACATCGTGCGAGCGCAGGGCGGACCGGACGAGGTGAGGATCCTCGCGTCCTGGGCGGACCGGGTTGGGGTCCCGATCAGCTTCTCCGCCGAGCGGGCCGAGCGGGCCCGGTTCGAGCGCTTGTGCCGAAAGTACGGGCTCGAGATTCCCCCCGAGGCGCCGGACCGATCGACCGCCCGGGCTCGCCACTTCGGCGGCTATTTCGTGCTCGGCTTCCCTTGGGCGGTGCACGGCCTCGAGATCTATTCGGACGAAGATCTGGAGGGGAAAGTGAGGGTCTCCGCGTGGCCGGTGCAGCCCGAAGAGTGGAGACTCGAGCACTGGCGGTCCCAAGGGATCAACCTTTTCGTGGTCGAAGACTCCGGTCTGCTCGAGACGGTCCCCGCGTACGCCGCGTTCGTCGCCGAGCTGAAGGAGGAGGCCGAGGTCCTCGCCCGGATCGAGAGTGGGCGGAAACGATTCTTCGAAGAGGCTCACACCGTGTACCGGCTCCCGCCGACGGTCACGGCGCCGGCGGATTGATGACGAGCGGAAACGTGTCGGTGTCGGCCGGATCGTAGGGTTTGTCGGCGAGGGCCATCATCAGCATGTCCCCCTCCCCCACCGCCTCGATCGCGTGAGCGACGCCGGGGGGGATCTTCACGCAGACCCTCTGGTCTTTGCCCATGGCCACGGTTCGCCGACGGGTCGGGTCTTTGGCGTCGGCGAGCGTCAACACCCCCTGGCCAGCGACGACGACGAACCACTCGGTGGTCAGCTCGTGAAAGTGGTTGGCCCGGACGGTCCCCGGACTCGCGCTGACGAAGTAGATCTCTCCGAATGGGCGATCGTCCGTGTACTCCTTCTTCACCGCCTTGAGAAGGAACCCTCGCTCGTCGTCGTGACGAAACAATTCGAAGACTTCGATGTGCTCGATCATAGCTTCTCCACGACCTCCGGGTGGGCCCGGTACCACTCGATCGTCCGCTCGAGACCGTCCCGAAGCGAGATCCTCGGTGCATAGCCGAGAAGGCGCCTCGCCTTCTCGTTCGAGCTGTAGAAGTGCCAGGTCTCCCCTGCCCGATAGGGCAGAGCCCCGATTTCGACCGTGAGGCGCCCCTCGAACAGCTCCATCATCAGGCGGGCGAAGTCGGCGATCTTCACCTCCTCGCCGCAGCCGATGTTGATGACCTCGCCCACCGCCTCCGCCCGGACGGCGGCCAGGAAGAACCCCTCGATGATGTCCTCGACGAAGTTGAACTCCCGCGTCTGCTCGGCCGGGGTCATCTGTAGGGTCTCACCCCGGAGGCCAGCGGCGATGAGCATCGTCGTCAGCATCCGGTTCTTGAGATGGGGCCCATAGGTGAGGAACGGCCGAACGACGCACACCGGCAGGCCCTGCGTCCGGTGGACCATGCGAACGTATTGGGTCGCCGCCGCCTTCGAAGCCGAATAGGGGGAGACCGGATTGGGAGCCTGATCCTCGGTGAAGGGAGCCTCGTTGTCGCCGTACTCCTCGCAGGTCCCAACGTGGACGAAGCGGTCGAAGCCGTGCGCCGCGCAAGCCGCGAGCAGCTCCGCGGTGGCCACGGTGTTCACCGCGAACATGCGCGGCCCGAGCTCGAGGTCGCGGCTCACGTTCACCGCCGCGGCCAAGTGAAAGATGACATCGGGGCGAATCGAACCCACGACATCTCGCATCGCGGCCCGATCGGTGAGATCGACCGAGTGAAGCTCGACGTCGATGCCTTCGACCAGGGAGCGGTCACCCCTCACGAAACCATGGACGGCGGCCGCGTCGGTCCGCAGCAGGCGTCGGACGAGGTGCGAACCCATGAAGCCGCCGGCGCCGGTCACCAGCACCTTCTTTTGGGCGAGCTCGCTCACGGCTCGACCACCCACCCGCGATCGGACGCGCCATCGGGTTTGGGGGTCCGGTCGATGGAGCTCTCGACCACCGTCAACGGGCCGCGCTTCACTTGCTTGTAGATGCGCCCCAAGTATTCGCCGATGATCCCGAGGAACAGCGCGTTGAGCGCGAGGCCTCCGAGCGTGACGACGATGAGCGTCGCGAAGCCGGCCGGCCAGTCCGCTCCCACCGCGAACTTTCCGATGACGAACACGCCGAGCCCGAACAGGGTGACGAGCGCGACCCCGAGGCCCACGAAGGTCGCCACCCGGAGGGGCACGGTGGAGTGGTTCAGGATCCCGTCGAGCGCGAGCCCGAACAGGTCGCGCACCGAGAACTTGCTCGTGCCCGCCTCCCGGTTCCTCCGGTCGTAGGGGACGCCGATCTGGCGAAAGCCCATCGCGCTGATCGCGCCGCGCAGGTAGGGTTGCGAGTCCTGCATGCGCTTCAAGGTCTCTATGATGCGCCGGTCCACCAAACGAAAATCCCCCGCGTCCACCGGGAGGGGGTCCTCGGACAGGTAGTTCGCGACGCGGTAGAAGACTTTTCGGGTCACCTCCATCCACCACGCCTCGTCCCGCTTGCGGCGCACCCCGTACACGACCTCGTATCCCTGCTCCCACAAGCGGGCGAACTCGAAGATGAGCTCGGGGGGGTCCTGCAGATCGCAGTCGAGCTGGACCACGGCGTCGCCCCGCGCCTTGAGGTACGCGGTGAGGATCGACCGCTGGTAGCCGAAGTTCTTCGAGAATCGGAACACCCGGACCCGCTCGTCCTTCGCGGCGAGCTTGCTCAGCTTCTCGTAGGTCCGGTCGGTGCTGTGGTTGTCGGTGAAGACGATCTCGAAATCGTAGCGGTCCTTGTGCTGCTCGAGCAGAGGCGAGAGCGTCTCGTACAGCTTGTCGAGCGTCTCCTCCTCGTTGAGGACCGGAATGCAAATCGAGATGAGGCGGCGCGAAGCCGCAGCGCCTGGTTCGCTCATGCGTCCCTCCTTTCACCCGGTCCGAGCGGCGCGCTCTTTTCGTACGCCTCGATCTGCTCGAGGGTGAGCGCGCGCATCCGCTCCGGCCCGGCACTCTCGTAGAAGCTCCGGTACCAGCGCGTCGTCTCTTCGAGCGCCCGCGCCACCCCCCAGCGGGGGTTCCAGCCCAGGTCCACGCTCGCTTTGCTGCAGTCGAGCTTCAGCCAGTGGGCCTCGTGGGGGTGCGGGCCCTCGTCCACGTCGTAGCGCCCGCCGCCCCAGAGCGTGCAGATCCGCTGCACCACCGCCTCGACGTCCCATACGTCACCGGCGACCGGACCGAAGTTCCAGCCGCCGCTGCCGGCTCTCGCGTCTTCGAACAGGCGCGCCCCCACTTCGAGGTAGCCGGACAGGGGCTCGAGCACGTGCTGCCACGGCCGGGTCGCGCGCGGGGAGCGAATGGCGACCGCCTTGCCCGCAGACAGGGCCCGAAAGCAGTCGGGGACCAGGCGGTCGCCGCCCCAGTCTCCTCCGCCGATGACATTGCCGGCCCGGACCGACGCGGCCGCCACCTGGTGGGTGTCCCCGTGCCTCGCCGGGTCGAAGTAGGACCGCTGCCACGCGGAGAACAGCAGCTCCGCGCAGCCTTTGCTCGCCGAGTAGGGGTCGCGGCCCCCCATCGGGTCGTTCTCGCGGTAGCCCCAAACCCACTCCCGGTTCTCGTAGCACTTGTCGGAGGTCACGTTGACGAGCACCCGGACCGAATCGGAGCGGCGAACCGCCTCGAACACCCGGAGCGAACCCATGACGTTGGTCTCGAAGGTGGAGTCGGGCTGCTCATAGGACAGCCGCACCAGCGGCTGCGCCGCGAGGTGGAACACGACCTCGGGCCGGTGGGCGCCGATCACCGCGTCGAGCGCGGCGGAGTCTCGGATGTCGCCTCGAACGTCGATCACCGACCCTTGAACCCGGGCCGCATCGAACAGATTGGGTTCGCTCGGAGGAGGGAGCGAGAAACCGACCACCCGGGCTCCGAGCCGCTCGAGCCACAGCGCGAGCCACCCTCCCTTGAAGCCGGTGTGCCCGGTGAGCAGTACGGTGCGGCCTCGGTAGGCGTCTTGTAGGCGGCCCATCCTCACCCTTCCCAGAGCTTCCACGGAGGCCGTCCGCTCGCCCACAGCTTTTCGAGCGTCGTCCGGTCTCGGAGCGTGTCCATCGACTGCCAAAAGCCGTCGTGCTTGAACGCCACGAGCTCGTTGTCCTGGGCGAGCCCTTCGAGCGGTTTGCCCTCGAACACGGTGCCGTCGCCGTCCTGGATGTAATCGAAGACCTTCGGGGAGAGGACGAAGAACCCTCCATTGATCCAGGATTTGTCGCCTTTGGGTTTCTCCATGAAGGCGTGGATGGCGTCCTTGTCGCCGAGGTCGAGCGCCCCGAAGCGCCCGGGGGGCTGGATCGCGGTGAGCGTCGCCGCCTTGCCGTGGGCCCGGTGGAACTCGAGCGCCCTCGGGATGTCCACGTCGGACACCCCGTCGCCGTAGGTCATGAAGAAGTCCTCGTCGCCGATGTAGGGTTGGATCCGCTTGATCCGGCCGCCGGTCATCGTCTCGAGCCCGGTCTCGACCAGCGTGACCCGCCACGGCTCGGCGCTGTGCGAATGCATCTCGACCTTGTTCTCCCGCACGTCGATCGTCACGTCGGCCTGGTGCAGAAGATAGTTCGAGAAGTACTCCTTGATGACGTATCCCTTGTACCCGAGGCACACCACGAATTCGTTGAATCCATAGTGGCTGTAGATCTTCATGATGTGCCAAAGGATGGGCCGGCCACCGATCTCGACCATCGGCTTCGGCCGGACGTCGGTGACCTCACTGAGGCGGGTCCCGTAGCCTCCGGCAAGCAAGACGACTTTCATCAGATTGTTCCTTTCGCGAGGTAGCCCCGGGCGGCGGCGCGGTCTGCGCCGCCACGAGGGTGGCCCGTTGCCCTTCGGTCAGCAGCGCGCGCGGTCGGCGGCGGCATCCCTTCACTTCGGCCCTTCACCGCCTCGGCGTATAGAGCAGAACCTGCCGAAAGGCGAGACGAGGCCATGGCTTTTCCGACCGATGGGCCTCGACCGGAGACGGTCGGGCTCTACGTCCGGGCCGGCGGGAGCGCGCGGCGCTTCCACAGGGCGAACACCGCCGGGTAGACCGCCATCTCGAGGACGAAGCTGCTGGCGAGGCCGCCGATCATGGGGGCGGCGATGCGACGCATGACGTCGGCCCCAGCCCCGGTGCTGAAGAGGATCGGCACGAGGCCGATCATGGTGGTCATCACCGTCATGAGCTTCGGACGGAGCCGTTTGGCCGCCCCGTCGATGATCGCGGCTTCGAGGTCGGCGGCGGTCTTCAGCCGACCCTCGCGGTCGAAGCGCTCATGGGCAAGGCGCAGGTAGAGAAGCATGACGACGCTGGTCTCGGCGTCGAGCCCAGCGAGCGCGATCATGCCCACCCACACCGCGACGCTCAGGTTGAAGTCGAGCAGGAACACGAGCCACACCGCCCCTACGAGCGCCGTCGGCAAGAGCGCGACCACGAGCAGCGTCTCCACCAGCGACCCGGTGTTGAGGTAGAGCAGGAGCACGATGAGAGCCAGGGTCACGGGGGCGATGAGGAAGAGCCTCGCTTTGGCCCGCTCGAACGCCCGGAACTGGCCCACCCAGCCGAGCCGAACCCCCGGCGGGAGGGTGACGGTCTGCGCCACCTTCCGCTGGGCGTCCTCGACGTACTCCACGATCGGCCGGTCGGTATCCACGAAGACGAAGCCGACCAGGCGACCGTCCTCGCTCCGGACCATCGGCGGCCCGAGCTTCGGCTCGATGTTTGCCACGTCGCGAAGGGGGATGTGGGCGCCGGCTGCCGTCCGGATCAGCACCTCGCCGATCTTGTCCGGGTCGTCCCGAAACTCCCGGGCATAGGCGACGCCGATCGGGTAGCGCTCCCGGCCGTCCACCATCACCGAGACCTGCTCGTCGCCGAGAGCGGACGCGATCACCGCGTTCATGTCCTCCACCGTGATGCCGTACCGAGCCGCGTCCTCCCGGCGAAGTTGGATGTCGAGGTAGAAGCCCCCGGTCGAGCGCTCCGCGAACACGCTTCGGGTCCCAACGAGACCCTCGAGCGCCGCCTCGACCTGCCGCGCCGCCTCTTCGATGGTCTCGAGCCGGTCTCCGAAGACCTGCACCCCGAGCGGGCTTCGCACCCCGGTGCTGAGCATCTCGGTCCGGGTCTGGATGGGCATCCACCACAGGTTCGGCATGCCCGGGAAGCGCACGGCCTCGTCGAGCTCCGCGAGCAGCTTCTCGTAGGTCATCCCCGGGCGCCACTGGCTGCGGGGGCGGAGCGTGATCGTCGTCTCCGCCATGCCGATCGGGGCCGGATCGGTCGGGGTCTCGGCCCGGCCCATCTTCCCGAACACCCGGTCCACTTCGGGAAAACGGGCGAGCTGCCGCCCCATCTCCTGGAGCACCGCGCTCGCTTCGGTCATCGACATGCCTGGCGGTGCGGTCGGCATGTAGAGGATCGCGCCTTCGTGGAGCGGGGGCATGAACTCCCGGTCCAAGCGGAGAAACGCCGGGACGGTGAAGGACACGATGACCGCGGCGGCCGCCACGACGGATACCGGCCGCCGGACCACCCACCGCACCACCGGGACGTACGCGGCGTACAGCACCCGGTTCAGGGGGTTGTCCTCGGCCCGCCGGATCTTTCCCCGCACGAACAGGGCGGCGAGCGCCGGGGTGAGGGTCACGGCGAGAACCGACGCAAACCCCATCGAGTAGGTCTTCGTGTAGGCGAGCGGCGCGAACAGCCGACCTTCGGCGCCCTCGAGGGCGAACACGGGCAAAAAGGAGACGGTGATGACGAGCAGCGAGAAAAAGATGGTCGGCCCCACCTCCTGCATCGCGGCGATGAGCACGTCGCTGCGCCGGCCAGGGCGGCCCTCCGCCTCCCAGACTTCGAGTTTCTCGTGCACGTTCTCGACGACGATGATCGACCCATCGACCATCGCCCCGATCGCGACCGCGATCCCACCGAGGGACATGATGTTCGCGGTGAGACCTTGCCCGAGCATGGGCAAGAACGCGAGCAGCACCGCGACCGGCAAGGTCAAGATCGGGACGAGCGCGCTCCTCGCGTGGAGCAAGAACAGAAAGATGACGACGCTGACCACGATCATCTCGTGCAGCAGCGTGCTTCGGAGCGTCTGTACCGCGGCCTCGATGAGCTCGGAGCGGTCGTAGACCACATCGATGCGCACCCCTTTGGGCAGGCCCGGCTCGAGCTCGGCGATCCGCTCCTTCACCCGGTCGATGACCCGGAGCGCGTTTTCGCCGTGGCGCATGATGACGATGGCCCCGACGACCTCCCCTTTGCCGTCGAGCTCGCTGAGGCCGCGCCGGGGGGCGGCGCCGACCGCGACGTCGGCCACCTGCCCGAGCAGCACCGGGGTGCCGCCTACGAGGGACCCGACGGGGATCAGCTCGAGGTCCTCGATTCCTCTGAGGTACCCCCGGCCCCGAATGACGTGCTCATGACCGGCGATCTCGAGCACCCGGCCGGATGTGTCCCGGTTCGAGGCCCGGATCGCGGCCGCGATCTCGGTCGGCCCGAGGTCGAAGGCTCGCAGCCGCTCGGGGTCGAGCCGCACCTGGTATTGCTTCACGAACCCGCCCACCGGCGCGACCTCGGCCACGCCGGGCACGCTCTCGAGGGCGAAACGGAGCTGGTAATCCTGGATCGACCGGAGCTCGGAGAGGTCGAGCCGGCCCGATTCGTCCACGAGCGCGTATTGAAACACCCACCCGACCCCGCTCGCGTCCGGACCGAGCGTCGGCGTCACCCCCAGCGGGAGCCGGGACGACATCGAGCTGAGCGATTCCAGCACCCGGCTGCGAGCCCAATAGATGTCGGTTCCATCCTCGAAGATCGCGTACACGAAGGACATCCCGAACATCGACTGCCCACGCACCGAGCGGACCTTCGGCGCGGACAACAGCCCGGTCGAGATGGGGTAGGTCACCTGGTCTTCTACGAGGTCCGGGCTCTGCCCCGGCCACTCGGTGAAGACGATGACCTGCACGTCGGATAGATCGGGGATCGCGTCGAGCGGAGCCTCCCCGAGCGCCCAGGCCCCGGCGGCGGCCAGGCCCGCGCAGGCGAGGACGACGAGCCCCGGGTTCTTTGCCGACGCGGCGATGACGGCCCCGAGCGGACCTCCGGTGTCACTTGGCGCCATCGTCCGCTCCTCGCTCGAAGTGGTCGACCGCGGACCGAAGCCGGCTCTCGGCCGCGATGAGAAAGTTCCCGGAGGAGACGACGATCTGGCCTTCCTTCAGCCCGTCGAGGATCTCCACCCAAGCTTCGGAGCGGTTGCCGACCCGGACCTCGACCGGACGCAGCCGACCTCCGCCGAGATCGAGGAACACGAGGCGCCGAGGGCCAGCGTAGAGCACCGCTTCCCTGGGGACGAGCAGCCGCGGGGGCCGCTCTACCGGGAGCTCGACCCGAGCGAACTGTCCAGGTCGAAGCTCGCCGCCTGGGTTTGGCACCTCGATCCGCACCCGAACCGTCCGCGTGGCCACGTCGAGCCACGAAAAGACGTGGCTGACGTTCGCTTCGATGGTCCGCCCCTCAACCTCGACCCTCGCCGCCTGCCCAGGGGCGACATCGGAGATGTCGGAGGAGAACAGGTCGGCCTCGACCCACACCCGGTCCACCGGGGCGATGCGGTAGAGCCGGACCTGGGGCGACACCGCCCCGCCCTCCACGATGTCCTTCTCGAGGACCACCCCGCTCACCGGCGCGAAGAACGGGACCGCCTCGATGGGCGCGCCCTTCTTCGCGATCCGGTCGATGAGCCCACCGGGTAGATCCCACAGATCGAGCCGCCGCCGGGCCGAAGCCACGAGATTGGCCGACCGGGCCTTCTCGGCCGAGCTCTTTGCGTCTCGCTCCCCGGTGACCGCGAGCAAGAACTCCTCCTGTGCGGAGAGCAGCTCGGGGCTGTAGAGGGTGAACAGGACCTCCCCCTTCTTGACCATCTGCCCGCTCGCGTTGACCCGGAGCGTCCGGACGAAGCCTCCCCGCTTCAGGGTGACATCGAACAGCCCGGTCTCGTCCCATGTCACTCGCCCGAGCGCGGTGAGCGTCCGTTCGAGCGGCCGGCGCACCACCGCCGCGGTGCGGACGCCGATCGTCTGCCTGCGCCCCTCCTCGACCCGGATGACGCCGCTTTCGACCTCGTCGTAGCTGACCGGGACGAGGTCCATCCCGCAGATCGGGCAGGTCCCCATGTCCCGCTGCCGAACCGAGGGGTGCATCGGGCAGACGTGGTGGGCGACCTCGTCGCCCTCGTGGCCGTGGCCTTCGTGGGAGATCGCGCCGAGGTCGTCCGCCGGAGGAGGATCCCAGGGGCTCGCGCTGCCGCACTCGAGCATCTGCTGGCCCATGTACGCGTTCTCGATGCGCGGCGAGCGCTGAAACCATTTGCGGTAGCCCTCGGCCATCGGGCAGTCGAATAGATGAAAACCTTCTTGCAGTCTCTGGTCGGCGCGGGCCACCCCGACGAGCTGCCGGCCGAGCTCCCCGAACCGAAGCCGGGCCTTCTCGAGGTCTTCAGCCGCCGCGAGCCGCGCGGACGCGTTCGCCGCGTCCCCCATGGCGTCGCGTACCGGCGAGGGAGCGTCCGGTTCGGCGGCGAGCGCGGCCTCGAGCGCCCGGGACGCCGCCCGGGCCGCTTGGTCGATGCCATCGAGTCGGTCGGCGGCGAGGAGGACGCGGATGTCCTCGTACCGGTCCATCGCGAGCCTCGAGGAAGCGAAACCTGGGTCGCTCATGCGGTGCTCGGGCAGCTCTGGGGCCTCGATCGGAGGGGGCTTTGGTGCGTGGGGCCTCGTGGCCGGCGCGCTCGCCGGCCCCGCTGGCGCGAGGAAGAACCAGTCCCGAAGGGGCCCCTTTAGCGCAAACAGCCCTGCCGCCACCGCCGCGAGCACGGCCGCCCACCGAAGGATCCTTCCCGGCGCGCCGAAACGCGGGCCGGTCATCGGTCGCCTCCCGGGAGCATGCCCGCGGCCCGCTCGAGCCCGGCCCATCTTTTCCTCGCCGCCGCCCGAGCGAGCTCGAAGGAGAGCTCCATCTGCCGCTCGTCCCGCTCAGCCTCGAGCACGGCGGACAGCGAGCTCTCCCCCGTGGCGAGGCCGGCCTCGGCCGCCGCCCGCCGCCCGCTGGCTGCGGGCAGGAGCCGCCCCCCGTATAGATCGAGGGTGCGGGCCGAAGCCTCGACCTGACGGTAGGCCGCGACCACCTCGACTTCCACCGAGCGAGCCACCCGCTCGGCTTCGGCCTGCCTGGCCCGAAAGCCTGCCGACGCCTCTTCTTCGGCCGCGTCGCGGCGGCCGGTCTGCACCGGGAGGTTCACGCCGAGCCCGAGCATGAACCGATGCTCGGGCATGTCCCACATCGCGTTGTAACCCGCGGACAGCTGCAGGTCCGGCCACCGCTCCCGCTCGGCCGACGCGATGGCGGCGGCGCCCGCCCGCACCCGGGCCGCGGTCGCGGCGACCTCCGGCCTATGGCGCTTTCCTGCGGCCATGAAAAACGACAGCGGCGGCATGAGGGATGGAGGATCAGGAGGGGGGGCAGGCGGGGGCAGCGGCGCCTCGGGCGCTCGGTGGAGCAGACCGTTCATCCTCGCGTCGAGCACGGCCGCTTCCGCTTGAAGCCCGATGCGCTCCTCTTCGACTCTCGCGGCCGCGATCTCCGCGAGCCACTGGTCTTCCTGGTTGGCTCGGCCCGCCCGGTGCTGAGCGGCGGAAGCGGAGGCAAGCTCCGCGACCAAGGCCGCCGACCGCCGGTTGATGTCGAGCGCCCGCTCGACCCGCCACCGATCGAAGAGCAGCTCCGACGCTGCGAGCGCCAAGTCGAGCCGCACGACGGCGAAATCGGACCCGGCCGCCTCCGCCTCGGCGGTGGCCCGCGCTGCCCCGAGCGCCCGCTTTCCCGGAAACGGGAGCCGCTGGACCAGCTCCACCGAGAAGCCGAACTCGACCGGTCTTGGCTCCGCTCCGTGCGCGGCGGGCATCGGCTCACCGCCGAACAGGCTCAGGGGAGCAAACGAGCCCCCGAGCATCGGATCTTCGAGGGCGCGGGCCTGCGCCGGCCTCGCCAGCGCCTGCTGCCAGCCCCGGTGGGCCGCTTCGACGCTCGGATTTCGCGCGAGCACCGCCGCGACGAGCTCGACCTGGTCAAAGGGGCGGTCGGGGACGGGGGCCTCGGCGGAGGGGGCAGACTGCGCCCACTCCCGCCTCGTATCTGGGTAGGGATCGGGGGCGGACCAGGCAGCGCCGGCGAACGACGCTACCCATCCGGCGATGGATGCCGAAGCGATGCGATGGACCATGAAACTCTCCCGGGGTCACCGCGCGGGCGCCGAACCATGCGGCACCAAGGCAACCCAGTCCTCGAGGGGAACATCGAACCGATGCTTCGGTTCGGTCCCGGATGTCGGGCGAGCAGAGGCCTAGATGAGAAGTGCGCGGTGACGGAGAAAGACCGGGCGGCGGGGCGCCCGAAGGTCAGAGCCAGTGAAGGCCGATTCGAGCTCGACGACTTGCCGAAGCCCTCGCTCGACCGCGGCCGGGCCTACGTGGGGACGCAGGTCGGGGCCAGGAACCGGGCCGCCCCGGTCGCTCGCCGACGGAACCGATTCGCAGCAGCCGGCCGGAGCAAAGCACGGCCCGATGGGCTCTTGGCGGTCCGTCGGGCAGCAGCAGTGGGTCCGAACGACGCCGTCGGCGCACCGGACCGCAGCCTCGGCCGACACCGGGGCGGCGCCAAGACCCAGCGCCAACAGCGAGACCAGCCACCGCACCCCCGATTCGTAGCATGATCCATCCGCGGTGTGCCAGCGCGAGACGGGTCGGAGCTTCCAGGGTGGGGTCGGCTGCAGGGCTCCAGGGAGCGGGCCGAAGCAAGGGAGGTGGCCGCATCGCTCGCGCTCGAGCCCAAGCTCGCTCTGCAGGTCCGTCTGCGGGCCATGGACCGGGTCCTGCCAGCGGAGATCGCCGAGCAGGGCGCAGAAACCCACCTCGTGCTCGGCCCGTCGGCGGCCGGGCTGCGGTCCCCTCACTTCTCGCTCGGGGTCGACGTCGAAGCTTTCGATGGACCCCGTCGCTTCGCCGCCGAGTCGGTGGGGGTCCTCGGGTTCGACCCGGAGACCAGGCTGCTGCGGCTGCGCGGCTCGCTCGAGCTGCTCGAGGCGCCGCGGCGGGCCGGTTTTCGGGAGCGGGTGGAGGTCCCGGTGCGGGTGCTCCCCGCCGACGGCCAGCCGCTGGGAGCGCCGCTTGGCGCAGCGGCGGTGAGCGGAGAGAGCCTGGACATCGGCGGCGGCGGGGCGCGGATCGTGACTCGCCGCCCTCTCGAGGTCGATGCCGGCCAAATCGTCCGCGTCGAGCTCGACCTCGACGGCCACCGGATGCAGGCCGAAGCGAAGGTGGCGTGGATCGAGCGCCGCGGCTCGGGCCGGTGCACGGCCGGGCTCGCCTTCACCGAGATGGCCAGCGGGGGGGGCGACATCCTGTTTCGGTTCCTGTTCGCCCGGCAGCGGGCCCGTAGGTAGCCAAAGCGCGGGCCCAGGATGTTTCGGCGCAAGTTCGAAGAAAAGGCGCCGATGGGTTCTAGCGATGAAGGAGTCGATCGCCTTCGAGCGCCACCAGCGGATCCGTCTCGCCATCGTCGGGCACGAGGAAGTCGCCGCCGACGTGCTCGAAGCGGGCCCGGATCGACTCTCGGTTCGCCTCACCGAGCCGGCGGTGTGGCTCGAGGCCCACCACCTGAGCGCCGGCATCGAGCTCGCCTTTTGGAACGGCTCGGTCCGACACCAGAGCGAGCCGGTGCCGGTGATCGACTACGACTTCGACGCCGGCCGGCTCGATCTCGCTCCTCCCCGTGAGCTGCGGGTGGTGCAGCGCCGGTCGACGTTCCGGGAGCCGGTGGAGCTGCCGGTCAAGCTCAGCCCCGCTCACGGTGAGCCGGACACGGTCGACCTCGAAGGGATCACCCGGGACTTGAGCGGGAGCGGAATGTGCCTCGAGGCGACCTCGGACCTCCCGATCGCGGTGGACGACGAGCTTCAGGTCGAGCTCGAGATCGGGGGTCGCCGCGTTCGCGCCCGAGGCCGGGTATGCTGGGCCGAACCGGTGGAGCGCGGAACGAGGCTCGGGCTCGCGTTCACCCGCATCGCCGAAAAGGAGCAGGATTCCGTCTACGGCTACCTCTTCGATCTGCAGCGCAGCCGGCTTCGGGCCTCCTGACCTCAAAGGGGGCAGGAGACGCCGGTGCCCCCGAGCCCGCAGTAGCCGCCTGGGTTTTTGGCCAGGTACTGCTGGTGGTACGCCTCCGCGTAGTAGAACGGGGGGGCGTCCACGATCTCGGTGGTGATGGTGCCGCGACCGGCCGCGGTCAGCGCAGCTTGGAAACGCTCGCGGCTCCTTTCGGCCGAGAGTCGCTGCTCGGGGCTCTCGACATAGATGCCGGACCGATACTGGGTGCCGAGGTCGTTGCCCTGGCGCATGCCCTGGGTGGGATCGTGGCCCTCCCAGAACCGAGTCAGCAGCCTCTCGTAGCTGACCTGCGACGGATCGAACACGACGAGCGCGACTTCGTTGTGTCCGGTGCGGCCGGAGCAGACCTCTTCGTAGGTAGGGTTTTGGGTCAGGCCCCCGGCGTAGCCCACCGCGGTGGTGTACACCCCTTCGATGGTCCAAAAGATCCGCTCGACCCCCCAGAAACACCCCATGCCGAAGACCGCCCGCTCGAGGCCGTCCGGGAACGGGGGCTTCAGTGGGCGCCCGTTCACGTAGTGAGCGGCCGGGACCGCCAGCGGCTCGGACCGACCAGGGAGCGCGTCCTCGGGGCCGGGCAGGCGGGTCTTGTTGGGGTTGGTGAACCACATGCAGGGAGTTTGGTGCCGAATTCACGGCCCAACAAGGGCTTTTGGGCCTCAGCGCACGTCGATGCCGAGCCCGACGAGCGCCTCGTCCATCAGCTCCGCCCACCCCCGGTTGGCCGCCGGGGACGCCGGGCTCGGGTGGGGGACTCGCCCCACCTGCACGTCGAGCCCGGCGAGCGCGGCTCTCGCTCGGCCCTCCGCGAACGCCCCCACCCCGACCACCCACCGGGGCGACAGCAGCTCGACCGAGCGTCGCAGGGAACGATCGCACGCCGAATACAACCGGCTCCGCTCTGCGGCCGGCAATTTGTCCGGGGTGCGGTTTCGGCCGCTCGCTTCCATGAACACGAGCGGGCAGTAGTTGAGGACGAAGAACCGAGCGAAGAACGCCTCCGGCTGGCCAAACCGATCTCGCACCCAGCCCCACAGACGGCGTCCGCTGACCTCGCTGCGCTCGCACGAAAAGCCGAGAATGGGCCGCTGGGGGTGCTCCACGGGCGGCCGGCCCACCGGCCCCTGCACCCCGAGAAAGTCTCGCACGAGGCCCACCTCCCCAAACGGAACTCCGGTCTGGGCCATGCCCCACGGCCCGGGGTTCATGCCGAGCAGCACCACCTCCTTCGTTCCTTTGCCAAAGCGGCGAAGGTAGTCCGCGTGGGGTGCAAACGCGTAGGCCAGCGGGTCGTAGACGTGGGTCACCGGCGGGCCGAACGACGAGGCCGTGAGCGCCTCGGACAGGTCCCGGGCGATGTCCTCGAGCGAGCACCGAACGGGGGTCACCAAGACAGCGCCTCTTCGCACCGCTCGAGCTGCTCCTCGAGGTCGGACACCTCCCGGTCCCAGTACCGCTCGCTGCCGAACTCGGGGAATGCGGCTGGAAATGCCGGGTCGTCCCATCGCCGGGCGACCCAAGCGGCGTAGTGGATGAACCGGAGCCCCCGGAGCGGCTCCACCAGCTTCAACCACCGGGGCTCGAACCGTCGAAACTGCCGGTACGCGTCCACGAAGATCTCCCGCTGGCGCTCCGCTTCCTCGTCCCGCCCGGGCACGAGCAGCCACACGTCCTGGGCGGCCGGACCGAGCCGAAAGTCGTCGAAATCGAGGAAGAACCACCCTTGTCGCCCGTTGAGCAGGTTGCCGTGGTGGCAATCGGCGTGGATGCGGTGCAGCGGGACGCCGGCGGAGAGCGCCTCGTACACCGCGCAGATCCGCTCCACCGCCGACCGGTAGCGGGCCCATCGGTTCTTCGTGACGTGCCGCTCGAGCACCGAGAGCGCCTCCCGCCCGTAGTGCTCGGCGTCGAGCGTCGGCCGGTGCTCTACCGGCCGCGACGCGCCCACGTTGTGGATCCGGGCCACCAAGCGGCCGAGGATCGCCACCTGCTCATCGTCGAGCTCCTCCGGGGACCGGCCCCCGGTTCGCGGCCACACCGCGTAGTGGATGCCCTCGACGGTGTGCACGGTCTCCTCGTCCTCGAACGCGAGCGGCACGCACACCGGAAGCTCCGCCTCTTCGAGGTCGAACAAGAACTCGTGCTCCTCTTCGATCGCCAGCTTCGACCACCGGCCGGGCCGGTAGAACTTGGCCACGACGTGCGAGCCGTCCTCGAGCCGAAGGTCGTAGACACGGTTCTCGAGGCAGTGCAGCGCCATCACGTGGCCGGTCGGCAAGAAGCCCCCGGCCTCCACCGCCTTCAGGACCCAGTCGGGGGTGAGCGCGAAGAACTGGTCCGTTCCCATCGGCCCGTCAGTGGAGCACGTCTCCGCCTACGCTGGCGAACGGCGCGCGCAGCAGAAACGGCGAGATCGCGGCGTCGAACGCGCCTCCGTCTTCGCGGTGCATCTGGTAGCTGCCGTGCATCGTCCCCCACGTCGTCTCCAGGATGCACCGAGAGCTGTATTTGAAGCTCTGCCTGGGCCTCAGCACCGGCTTCTCCCCGACGACGCCCTCCCCTTGCACCTCCTCGACCTTGCCCCGCCCATCGGTGATCACCCAGTGGCGGCTCTCGAGCTGGACGGTGTGCCTCGATTCGTTCGCGATGGTCACGGTGTAGGCGAAGACGAAGCGGTTGCTGGCCGGCGAGGACTGATGGGAGAGGTACCGGGATTCCACCCGAACACGGACCCCCTGGGTGACGGCCTCCGACATGGCGCGCAGCATGCCGACCGGTCGTCGTCGCCGCAACGTCGTGGATGCGGGATGGGCCCGCCACCGGTCCGATGGGGCGCGGGCCCCGGTCTCTGCTAGGTCAGCCGGATGCCGCCCACCGCCGCAAACGAACCGCGCTTGCCGTTCCTCGACCAGCTCCGCGCCTTTGGCACGGTGTACTGGATCGCCAACTGGATGGAGCTCGTCGAGCGCTTCGCCTACTACGGGGTCCGGGTCGTCCTGCCCGTCTTCATGGTGCTGGCCATCGACGACGGCGGCCCTCAGCTCAGCCACTCGCAAAAGGGGAGCATCTTCGCGGTCTGGGCCATCGTCCAGAGCTTCGTCCCCATCCTCTCCGGCGGGTTCGCCGACCGCTTCGGCTACAAGCTCAACATCGGGGTGTCCACCGCGCTCAAGATCCTCGGCTACCTGGTAATGGGCTACTGCATCCCCCTGACGGAGGCCCTCGCCGGAGCGCCGCTGGCCGAAGCCAGGGCGGCGGGGACCGACCGGGTGTTCGAGGTGTTCTTCTTCGGAGCGATGCTGCTCGCGTTCGGCACCGCGATCTTCAAGCCAGGCCTCCAGGGCCTGCTCGCCACCCAGATGCCCAAAGGGGCGAGCTCGCTCGGCTGGGCGCTGTTCTACCAGATGGTGAACATCGGCGGGTTCATCGGCCCGCTCATCGCCGGCTACCTTCGGGTGCTCGACTGGACCTATGTCTTTCTCATTTGCGCCGCCGGCATCGCGCTCAACTTCATCCCGCTGTTCTTCTTCGCCGAACCCAAGAGGGAGCCGGGCCAGAGCGACAACCCGCTCACCATCCTCTACGACGCGATGCGCGGCCTGCTCGAGCCCCGTTTGTTCTTCTTCACCCTCGCGTTCGCGGGCTTTTGGCTCATGTTCTACCAGCTGTTCGACATCCTCCCGAACTTCATCGACGACTGGGTCGACTCCCGAGGGGCGGCCTCGGCCTTGTCGAGCGTGCTCGGGGAGAGCGCGGTGCCCACCATCAACGGCGGAAACCTCACCCAGGAGTGGATGATCAACGTGAACGCGCTTCTGATCAGCCTGTTTGCGTTCGCGATGGGGTACGCGACCGGCCTCGTGCGCAGCCTCACCGCGATCATCGCCGGGATCGCGGTCAGCGCCGTGGCCATCTATGGGCTCGGGCTGTCGATGAGCGGCTGGTGGACGCTCGGCGCCATCGCCCTGTTCTCGCTCGGGGAGATGGCGGCGAGCCCGACGAAGATGCGCTACCTGTCCGGAATCGCCCCCCCGGGCAAGCAGGGGCAATACATGGGCTATGTGAATTTCACGGTCGGCATCGGCTGGTCGGTGGGGAGCGTCGTGGCCGGTGAGATGTACGAAAAGGGCGGCGACAAGATCAACCTCGCCCGCCGCTACCTCGAGGAGAAGTTCGGCGTGGCTGCGGCCGAGATCGACCGGGCGCAGGTGCTCGACGTGCTCTACCAGCGGGCCGGGGTGGACCCGTTCGGAGCCCGGCGGCTGCTCTGGGAGGCCTACCACCCGCAGTCGATGTGGCTCGTATTTGCCCTCATCGGGGTGGCGAGCATGCTGTGCATCGCCTTGTACGACGTCGCGGTGCGGCGGGCGGAGCGGCAGCCGGCCCACCCGTTCAACGATCCCAAGAGCCCGTGGGTGCTCTACGCCCTCTTCCCGATCACGGCCGTCTTCACCCTGTTCACCGTCACGGAATACTCGCTGGGGCTGCTCCTCAACACCGTGTTCTTCGCCGCGATGCTGGTCGTCGCGATCGTGGAGCGGGGAAAGTAGCGGTCGAGTTGGCCTCGAGCCCGAGCCAAGCGAAGCCAAACACGCCCCCACCTGGCCGTGCAGAAACGCCCGTCACGTTTTCGGGCGGTCGATGCGGGGAACCACCGAGGTGACTGCTATTGTGCCACCCTGGACCGATGGATGAGGCCGAATGGGTAGGCCGAGACCACGGTTTCCGGTGCATCGAGACGCGCTCGCGCCCTTGCCGCTCATGGCCGAACGCCTAGGCGTGAAGGTCGGGGACCTGCTCGCCTACACCCCTGAGCTCGACGCTCCTCCCCTGAACATTTCTTGGGACCAGTTTCATCGAGTGCAGAGCCAGATCGAGCGCTACGCCCCGACCGAAAAGGCGCAGTTCGACCTTGGCCAGGCCGTGCTCGAGGCGAAACCTACGCTCGCGATGCTCGAGGGGGTGAGCCTGTTCCTCGACCCGTTCACCTTCATGCTCAGCACCCCGCGCCTTGGGCTGACCAGGCTCTTTCCCTTTCTCGAGGTGGCGGCGACCCGAGAAGGACATCACGTTCGCATTCGAATGGCCCTGCCTTCGGGCGCGCTCCCGAGCCGGAGCTTCTTCGCGACGGCCGGTGGAATGATCGCGCAAGAGACCACGCTCATCGGTCTCGAACCCTCGGAGGTGATCTGGACCACCGACGGCCGGTGCGCGACCTATTGGGTGAGACCTCCCCCCTCGGGGACCCTCTGGGCTCGGCTGGGCCGGGCGCTCCGCCTGCTCTTTCGGGGCGACCAGGTCCACGCCCAGCTCCTGGCCCAGCAGAGGGAGCTCGAAGAGCAGAACGTCGAGCTCGAGCGGGCCCTCGCCGAAAAGGAGGCCGCGCTGTCCGTCCGCGACCGCTTCCTCCAGCTGATGGGGCACGAGCTTCGAACCCCGTTGAACGGACTGCTCCACTCGCTCGAGACCCGAACGCCCATCGGCCCTGCTCGCGCGTTCGAGAGCTCACCCGAGATCCGCGACCTGCTCGATTCGGCGTCCCGCCTGTCCACGCTGCTGCAGTCGGTGCTCACCTACGCGCAGCTCGCCGGCGGCGACATCGGGATTCGTATCGGACCCTCCGAGCCGGCGGCTTTGCTCGAGCTTGCGGTCCGGCGGCTTCGCGCCTCCGCCGAGGCCAAGGGGGTGCGCGTCGTGGCGGCGGTGCACGCTTCCGCGGCCGGGTTCTGGTCGCTCGACGGGGCGCACCTGCATCGGGTGCTCGCCGAGCTCGGAAAGAACGCCATCGCCGCCTCTCCGCGGGGGGCAAAGGTCGAGTTCGCGGTCTCCGCGCGAGACGGCGCCCTCGAGTTCGAGGTTTTGGACGACGGGATAGGGATGTCCGAATCGCTGCGCGCGGCCGCGTTCGAGCCGTTCCAAATGGGCCAGGAGGACGGCCCCCGGCCGCCGGGCAGCGCCGGGCTCGGGCTCGCGATCGTCGCCGCCACCGCCGCTGGCCTCGGCGGCTCGGCGGCCCTCCTGCCTCGAAGCCCCGGGATTTGCGCCCGGGTACGGGTCCCGGCCGAGCCGGCCGAGACGCCAGCGCCCCCCCCTCCGGCGAGAGGTCGCAGGGTGCTCGTCGTGGACGACGACCGCATCAACCGCGCGGTGGCCCGGCGGCTGCTCCTTCGCCTCGGCTGCGAGGTCGAAGTCGCGGAAGACGGCGAAGAGGCCATCCACCGGCTCGAGATTGCGCAGCTCGAGAAGGTGCCCTTCGACCTCGTGCTCATGGACTGTGAGATGCCCCGGCTCGACGGCTGGGCCGCCACCGCCCAGATCCGCGCCTCGGGAGCGATTCTGCCCGTCGTCGCCGCCACCGCCTACGCTTCGGAGACCGACCGCAGCCGGTGCTTCGAGGCGGGCATGACCGACTTTCTCCAAAAGCCGCTCGATCCCATCCTGCTCGACAGCATCCTTCGCCGCTGGCTCGGTGCGGACCAGCAACCCAAATGAGGTCAGCCGCGAGACCCCAGGGCTCGCTCAGGCGGAAGCGGGCTTCGGCTTCACGACCGCCTCGATGAGCCGCCCCACCGTGAGGCCCTGCACGAGGATGGAGAATATGACGGTGACATAGGCGGCGGTGAGCAGGGCGTCCCGGCCCTCGAAAGCAGGCAGCTTCATGGCGAGCGCGACGCTCACCCCGCCCTTCAGCCCGCCCCAGATGAGCACCGAGGTCGTCCCCGGGGGAAAGTCGAGGCGCCGGCCGAGCACCGCGAGCGGAACACCCACGCCGGCCGAGCGGGCGGCGAGCACGAGCGGGATGAGCGCGATGCCGGCGACGAGATACGGGATTCGAAAGTCCACCGCGAACACTTCGAGGCCGATGAGGAGAAACAGGATCGCGTTGAGGGCCTCGTCGATGAAGTACCACACGGTGTCGAGGTTGTTTCGGCTCTTGTCGCTCATCGCCATGTACCGGCCGGAGTTTCCGAGCAGCAGGCCCGCGACCACCGCCCCGAGCGGCCCGGAGACGTGAAGAGCCGTCGCCGCCGAGTTGAGGCCCAAGATGCAGGCCACCGTGAGCAGGATCTCGAGGTTCGTCTCGTCCACCGACTTCAGCGCGTAGTAGGTCCCGAAGCCGAACAAGAATCCAAGACCAATCCCCCCGACCACCTCCTGAACGAGCAAGATCCCGACCGAGCCGACGCCCATCACCTTCGAGGTGTCGGCCCCAGTGGCGGCCGAGGCGTAGCCGACGAGCACGAGGAACAGCACCACACCGATCCCGTCGTTGAACAGGCTCTCCCCCACCACCTTGATCTCGAGCTCCTTGGGGGCGCCGGCGGCCTTCATGATTCCGAGCACCGCGATGGGGTCGGTGGGGGAGATCAGGGCGCCAAAGACGAAGCACCACGGCAGCGGAATGTCGACGCCGACCATCCGGAAGATGGCGTAGGCGAGCAGCCCCGCCACCGCGGTGGAGATGAGGATCCCGACCGTGGCCAGGGCTAGAATCGGGACCTTTCGGTCGAGCAGGACGTCGAGATTGACGTGGAGCGCCCCAGCGAAGAGCAGCACGCTCAGCATCCCGTACAAGATGGCGTTCGCGAACTCGATCTCGGCGATCGCGGCCCGCGCCCCGGCCGCGAGCCCGAGACCGGGCACGACGGCATCCACGAGCAGCATCGCGAGCGAAGCGATGAGCCCCGCCGCCATCAAACCGATCGTGAACGGCAGCCGTACGAAGTGGTAGTTGAGCAGGCCGAACACCGCCGACAGGACCAGCAGCACCGCGGTTGCATCCAAGATGTACATGCGCGCCCGGTCCTAGCCCCGAACCTCCCTCTCTGTCGATCCGACGTTCATCGAAGCGGGCGCTCCGCCTCTGGCGCTCGCCGCCGGTACCGGCACGGAGGTGCTTCGGAGGCCTGAGAACCAAGGCAGAGGTGATCTACGCCTCGGGCGACCACGAAGTAGGTGCGCTTCCTTGCCCACGGAGGGAGCTGAGCCGCACGCACCATGGCGAAAACATTTGGGGCCCGTGACGAGACAATCTATACCCTCTTTCCCGCCATTGTCGCCGCTTCGCTCTCGTCGGTCACAGACATGCTGAACCGGGACGATCGAAGGAAAACGGTCGAAATCCGGAAGGCTAGCGAAAGTCCCGGCTGATCCGGCCGATCGAGGATGGATCGGTGAGCGGGGCGAAGCGCTCGACGACGAGGTGGACGACGTCGCCGGTCCGATCGATCTTGCCGCTCGCCCGCAGCATCGGCGCGTCCCGGGCCAGCGCGGTGTCCCGTTCGAACACCGACGCGAACACGACCAGGTTCATGTGCCCGTCTTCGTCCTCGAGGGTGATGAAGACGACCCCCGACGCGGTGGCGGGGCGCTGGCGGATGACGACCAGGCCGCCGACGGTGACCTGCTCTCCGTGGGCCGCTCGGCGGAGGGCCCGGCTGCCGAGCACCCCGTCCCGGTCGAGCTCGGCCCGGAGGAGCCGCATCGGGTGGGTGTCGAGGCAGGCCCCCACCGCGGCGTAGTCGGCGGCGATGCGCTCGGCGGGGGTCATGTCGGGGAGCCCAACCGGCTCGGGCGGCTCGGCCGGCGCGATACCGGCAAACAGCGGCCCCGCCCGGTCGAGCGCGAGCACCGCCCACAGCGCCGTCCGCCGATCGAGGCCGAAGACGGCGAGCGCCCCCGCCGCGGCCAGCCGGCTGGCCTGGTCCCGGGGCACGTCGGCCCGGCGGCACAGGTCCCCGAGATCCGAAAACGGGGCCTCGCTCCGGGCGGCGACGATGCGCTCCGCCGCCGCCGCCGCCATGCCGGTGATCGCGCCGAGCCCGAGCCGCAAGGCGGGCTGCAGAGCCTGACCGTGCCGGCGGGCTCCCTTCTTCTCGTCCGCCCACGGCGTGTGGTGGCGCTCCGGATGCTCCGAGTTGGCCCACCAGGACTCGGCAGAGGCGCGGTCCGGGGGCTCGAGCGTCGCGTCCACCCCGCTCTTGGCCACGCAAGGGGGCCGAACCTCCACCCCGTGGCGCTGCGCGTCGGCGATGAGCGTATGAGGCCGATAGAATCCCATCGGCTGGCTGTTCAGCAGGCCGAGCGCGAAAGCCGCTGGATGGTACCGCTTCAGAAAACACGACGCGTAGCCGATGAGCGCGAAGGACGCAGCGTGGGATTCGGGGAACCCGTAGCCCCCAAACCCTTTGATCATCCCGAAGACTCGCTCGGCGTATTCGAGATCGAGCCCACTGTCGAGCATGCCCGTGACCAGGCGCTCCCGCAGCTCGGCGATGCGGACCTGGGATTGCCACCCGATCGCCCGGCGCAGCTCGTCTGCCTCTCCGGGGGTGAACCCGGCCACCGCCACCGCCATCTTCATGACTTGCTCCTGGAAAAGAGGGATCCCGAAGGTCTTGCCGAGGATCTCCTCGAGCGCCGGGTGAGGATATTCGACCGGCTCCTCGCCGTCCCGCCGCCGCAGGTAGGGATGGATCATGTCCCCCTGGATCGGCCCGGGCCGAACGATCGCCACCGAGACCACGAGATCATAGAACGTCTTCGGCTTCAACCGAGGCAGCATCTGCATCTGCGCTCGCGACTCGACCTGGAAGGTCCCGATGGTGTCTGCCTCCCTGATCATCTGGTACACCCGCTCGTCTTCGGGGGGGATGGACGCGAGGTCGAGCTTCGTCCCCTCGGTGTGATGGATCGCGTCGAAGGCCCTTCGAATCACGCTCAGCATCCCCAGCGCGAGCAGGTCCACCTTCACGAGCCCCAGCGTCTCCACATCCCGCTTGTCCCAGGCGATGACGGTGCGGTGGGCCATGCTGGCGTTTTCCACCGGGACGAGCTCGACCAGCGGCTGCCGGGTGATGACGAAGCCTCCGGAGTGCAGGCCGAGGTGGCGGGGAAAACCAACGAGCGCGGCAGCGAGACGGACCACCGACCCCACCCTGGCGTCGTCCGGGTCGAGCCCGGCCTCCCGGAGGTCCGCCTCGCTGACCGGGGGTCCGCCCCAGTGCGACCGCATCCGGGACAAGCGATCGATGGGATCGAGGCCGAGCCCGAAGACCTTTCCCACCTCCCGCAGGGCGAGCTTGTCCCGGTACCGGATGACGTTCGCCACCATCGCCGCCCGCTCCCGGCCGTACTTTTCGAAGACGTACTGCATGACCTCCTCCCGGCGGTCGTGCTCGAAATCCACGTCGATGTCGGGGGGCTCGCCCCGCTCGACCGAGATGAACCGCTCGAACAACAAGTTCATGCGAATGGGATCGATCGACGTAATCCCGAGCGCATAACACACCACCGAGTTCGCGGCCGAGCCCCGCCCCTGGCAGAGGATCCCCCGGGAGCGGGCCCACCACACGATGTCCCAGACGGTGAGAAAGTAGCCGGAGAAGTCGAGCTGCTCGATGAGATCGAGCTCGTGCTCCACCTGGGCGAGGACCTCTTTCGGGGCGCCGGCGGGCCACCGCTCCTCGACCCCGCGCCCGACCAGCTTGCGCAGGTAGCCGATCCCGGTCTCGCCGGGGGGCAGGACCTCGAGGGTGAAGTCCTGCGCCAGCTCGCCGAGCCGAAACCCCACCCGGTCAGCGATCCGAACCGATTCGGCCACTGCCTCCGGGTACTCCGGGAACAGGCGGGCCATCGCCGCCGCCGAGCGAAGGTGCGCGGCCGCGTTCGGGGCCAGGCGGCGGCCGGCCTCGTCGATTCGGGTGCCGAGCCGAACGCAGGTGAGCACGTCGAGCAGCGGCTTTCGGGATCGGTCGTGCAGGCGTACCCCTCCGGTCACCACCAGCGGGGCCCCGATCCGGGCCGCGGCCCGCACCGCCGCTTCGTTTCGGGCCCGGTCGTCGGGGCACAGCCGGCGCCCGAGCCCCACCGCGAGCCGCGTGGAGAACACCTCGCGCCAGCGGGCCAGCCGAAACGGGTCGAGGCACCCGTGGTGGATGGCCTCGAGCCCTTCGGCGTGGGCGGCGACGTCCTCCACCGTGAGCGAGAACCCTCCCTTGCCCACCCGGCGCCGGCCGAGGGTCAAGAGGCGGCACAGCCGGCCCCAAGCGGCCCGATCCCGAGGCAGCAGCACGAGCGCCTCCGGGTCGGCGCCGCCCTCGAGCACCAGCTCGGCGCCGGGCAGGATCTCGACCCCGTGCTCCTGCCCGGCCCGATACGCCTCCACCACCCCGTAGACCCCGTTTCGGTCCGTTATCGCGATCCGCCGGTGGCCGAGCGCCGCCGCGGCGGCGACCAGCTCGGTGGGCTGCGAAGCGCCCCGGAGAAACGAAAAGGCGGTCGCGGCCCGCAGCTCGACGTAGCCCTCCACCGCCGGGAGTTCTGAACGCGCGTTCCGGTTTCATCAAGCGCTGACGGGGGGCTGCGCCGGCGGCCCCGATGTGCGACCATCAGGGAATGTACGCATGGACTCGACCCCAACTCGGTCTCTTTCTGACCGCGGCCCTCGCCGGGAGCCCGGCGCTCGCCGACGAGCCACCCGAAAAGGCGCGGCCAGCAAAGAAGGGCCAAGCGGAAGGCAAAATGGGGGCTCCTCCGGCCAAGGAAGCCGCCGACCGGTCCGGTGCGCGGGGCAAAGACAAGGCCCAGGAGGTCAAGAAGAGGGCCAACGAGGCCAAAGCAGCGCGGGGCCCGGAGAGGGCCGAGAAGGGGAAGAGCAGGGCCGCCGAGGCCAAGGCGGAACGAGGCCCGGACCGGGCCGAGAAGGGGAAAGGCAAGGCGAAGGCCGACGACGACGGGCCGAGGTTGGGAGCTGAGGCCCCGGAGGCGTCCAAGCGCGCCGCCGGACCGGAGGCGCGGGCGGCTCGCGCCGACGCCAGTCGACGGCGAGCCGAGGCGGAGCGGGTCGAAGCCAAGAGGGCTCTTGGACCCCTTGCCGAGCGGGGGGCCATGACGCCCGACGTTCGCGCGGAGCAGAAGCGGCACGCCAAGCGGGTGGCCAAACTCACCCGGGTCCGGGAACTGGCGGCGGCGAAGGGGAACAAGAAGGCGCTCGCCCGGGTCGAAAAGCTCGAAGCCAAGGAGGCCGACCGGCACCAGGCTTGGATCGCCAAGAAGCAGGAGGAGCTCCGATGAACGCCGCTCGTCTCGCCCTCGCCCTCGCCGCAGGTCTCACCGCGTGCAACAACGATCCGGTCAGCAGCCCCGCCAACTCCGCGCCCCAGACCGCGAACCCGACGGCACCCGCCTCCGCGCCGGCTTCGCCCCCGGCCGCCGAACCGCCCCAGGGAGGCAGCGACCCGATCCCGGTCCCCGCCGACTTCGAGACCGAGGTCGAGGCCGAGATCACGCCCGACTCGTACGAGCGAGCGCTCGATGAGCTCGAAGCCGAAGACTGAGCCCTGAGCGCCCCAGCATTCGAGCCGGTGGCTCGAACCGAGGCGGGCGCCACGGTCGGTCGAGGAATCGGTGGTCGGCATATCCTACTTCTGCTCACATCGAGCCGATGTCGATGTGGCTGCTTCTGGCGCTCGCGCTGCCGTCGCCGAACGATGGAGATCCTGCGCCCCGGCGCTCGGTCCTTCGCCCGAGCGCCCGGACCGTCGCCGCCGCGCCGGAGCGGCCGACGCCCGAGGCCCGGACTCTAGGGGAGCTGGGCGAGAGCTGCCGGGCGGCGCTCGACTGCCGGCCCGAGTTTCGCTGCACCGACCGGATGTGCGTCCCGAGGCCGGAGCCGAAGGCCGACGACGCTCCGCCGAAGCTCGAGCCGAAGACGACCTCGAACGCGCTTCGGGCCACGGTCGAGCTGCGCGGGGGTTGGGCCTACAACCATCGAGCTCAGCGAGACCTGCTCCGCGGCGATCGGACCGCTCGGGAAAGCCACCATCTCACCGGCGACGCCCTCGTCGGACTCGAGCTGGGTCTCGCCGATGACCAGCTCCTCATTGGCGCCCAGTTGGGGCTCGCCGCGCCCTCCGGCTTCGACGGATGGGAGCCAACGGCGCAGGCCGAGCTGCGGGCGGGCTGGCGGCTGTGGCGGGGGAGCCCTTCGGTC
The DNA here is from genome assembly GCA_036788295.1 of Myxococcota bacterium. GTDB lineage: Bacteria > Myxococcota > Kuafuiibacteriia > Kuafuiibacteriales > Kuafuiibacteriaceae > JAHQVK01. Next base: position 172,536 of record DAIQNR010000002.1, on the reverse strand, counting down.
GGCCTCTACCTCGAACCCCACCTCGCGTTCGGGTTCGGCGACCTACCCGGGTCGACCGCTCTGGGCGGCGGCCTGGGATTGCGCTTCCGGGTGTTCCTGCTCGACCTCGGACTCTCCGCGAGCGGGCTCGGGTTCGCTCGCGGACCGGTCCGCCTCGATGACGTCACCGTGGTCGAGGAGGAGCTGACGGTCGTCCGAGCCGGCCTCTTCCTCGGCCTCACGCCCCGCCTCGCCACTTGGTAGCAGGCAAAAGAGAAAGGTCAGGATTCAGGACAAGTGTTCGATCGGATGCACGCCTCTTGCGTTTGGTAGCAGGAGGGGGAAGCATCGCACGAATAGGGAAAGCCGGACATGCACGACATGCCGTCTCCGCGCCACACTCTGCACTCGTCTGGGCTGCCGCAGGCCGACGGGAGCATCCACAGAACTGCGGCGGCGACGAGGCCAGCGAGAACCCCAGAAGCACAGGGTGACTTAGAAGGTTCTTGATTCATGACCACGAATGGCTGTTCTCTCGGCGCTCTTGTCAAGACGCTCGCCGGCAACGCAGTCAGGTTGCCTCACCACAGACCCTGGGGCGATGGCTCAGCCGGTCTGGCCCAGTCCGGACGCGATCGCGTTGACGGTGAGCAGAACCTGCTCGAGCAGCGCGGGCGCGTCGTCGTCGCTCGCGGCCCGCCACCGCGCGAGGAGCGCCACCTGCCGGTCGTGAAGCGGCGACAGCGCGGTGTTACGGCGGTCGAGCCGGCGCTGCACCTCGGCCCGGGCCTCCCGGACCGGGGCCCCGTAGATGGCAGCGAGCCGGTCGCCGGTGCGCCGGTGCTCGTCGAGCACCAGCTCGAGCAGGCGTCTTCGCAAACCCTCGTCATCGACGAGTCCGGCGTACCGGCCCATCTGCTCTGGGTCGGCGGACGCCCAGGCGGTGGCCACGTTGCTCACGAGGTAGTGCCAAGGCGGCGAGCGAGTGGGCTCCGCTTTGGCCTGTACGAGCCAGGTCCACAGCTCGGGATCGGACGCCTCGAGCCGCTCGAGCGCGGCGCCAAAGCCGAACCAGCCCGGCAGCTCGAACCGGGCCTGGCTCCACGCGAACACCCATGGGATCGCACGCAGGTCGGCGAGCGTCCGCTGTCCGGTGCGCCGGGCCGGCCGGGAGCCGATCCGGCTGTGTTCGAGCGCGTCGATCGGGGTCGCGCGCTCGAAGAAGCGAAGGAAACCTGGCGCGTCGACCAGGTCCCGGTACGCCCGACGGGAGTCCTTGGCCAGTCGGTCGAACGCGGCCTCGAGCTCCGGAGGATCCTCCTCCGGGCTGTCGAGCGTCGCCCTCAGCGTGCCCCCGAGCAGGAGCTCGAGGTGATGGGCCGCCGTCACCCGGTTCGCGTACTTCTGAGCGATGCTCTCCCCCTGCTCGGTGACCCGGAGCTGCCCGTGGGGCCGGGGCAGCGCGGCGAGGAAGCGGTGGGTGGGGCCAGCGCCCCGCCCGATCGTGCCCCCCCGGCCGTGAAAGAAGCGAAGATCGACACCGCGGGCCTCGGCGAGCCGGCTCAATGCCCGCTGCGCCCGGTACAGAGCGACGAAGCTCGCCACCACGCCCCCGTCCTTGCCGCTGTCGGAGTAGCCCACCATGACCTCCTGCACCGGCTTGCCCCGGGGGCCCCGGCGGCGAGCGAGCGACCGGGCCGCGACGTCGGTGTCGAGGTAGGCGGTGAGGATGTCCGGCGCGGCCTCGAGGTCGTCGATGGTCTCGAACAGCGGGACCACGGGCAGGGGGAGGTAGGATCCCCGCTCGTCCTTGCGCTGAAGCCCTGCCTCTCGGGCCAGCACATGCACGGCGAGCAGGTCCTCGACGCCTCTCGTCATGCTCACGATGAGCCCCCCGAGCCCCGCGCCTCCGTGGGCAGCGATGTGTCGGTCGAGCACCTGGTACACGGCGAGCACGGCCTCCGCCTCGCCGCCGACTTCCACCCCCCGGGCGAGAAACGGCCGGCGCCCGTCCGCCTCTTCGAGCAGCATCGACCGCCGCCGCTGGGCCGGCCACTCCGGGTAGGTCTCGGCGTCGGGGACGCCGGCGCCCGCGAGCAGGCGAGCGAGCGCCCGGTCATGAAAGCTGCTGTTCTGGCGCACGTCGAGGCGAGCGAGGTGAAATCCGAACACCTCGACGTGGCGGCGCACCGGGTCGAGATCCTCCCTGGCCAGCCGCTCCGCCCCGAGCCCGACGAGGCCATCCCGAAGCCGATCGAGGTCGGCGAGCAGCTCGCCCGCTTCCCCGTAGCCCCCTGAAGCCGCCGGCAGCTCCACTCTCGTCCGCATCAGGTTGACGGCCTGGCGATAGGTCTCGTCCGGGTTTCGGGACAGCGCCGCCTCGCCGGCCGCCCCGAGCGCGTCGGCTTCGGACCTCACCCAATCGGCGAGCGCCGCAGGCGGCTCCTCCTTCAAGTCGGAGAGGCTGACCCGCGCGGCCAGCTCGGACAGCTTCGCGGCGACCAGGCGCCGGGCTTCGGCCGCGAACAGGCTGAGCGTCTCTTCGGTGACCGCCGCGGTCACGAAGGGGTGACCGTCCCGGTCGCCGCCCACCCAGCACCCGAAGCCGAGCGACGGACCGTGGGCCGGGGTCGGACCGAGGCCGGTGCGAAGCCACGCCGCTTCGAACCTTCGCTCCACCCAGGGCAGCGCCTCCGGGAACACTTCCGTGAGGTAGTGGAGGACATTTCGGCGCTCGTCGGCCACCGACGGCTTCTGAAGGTAGATCTCACCGGTCCGCCACAGCCGCTCGAGCACCGCCCGGACCGACGCTTCGAGCGCGGCCCGCTCCGCCGGCGACCACATCGTGTTCTCGAGCTCGACGATGTGCCGGTACAGCGCCCGGTGGTGATGGAGCACGGTCTGCCGTTTCGCCTCGGTCGGATGGGCGGTCAGCACCGGCTCGACCCGGATCTCGGGCATGCGGACACAGATGGTCTCGGCCGTCCAGCCTGCGGCCACGAGCCGGCCGAGGTGCTGGTCGAACGAGCCCGGATCGGAGCCGAGGCGCCCCGCCGCCTCCTCCCGTCGCCGGGCCTGGGCATCCGCGTTCTCCTCTGCCTGCGAAAGCAGCTGAAACGCGATCGAGTGGGCCTGCACCGCGAGGTCGGCCCGAGGGTCGTCCGGGATCGGCGCGGCCGGTCCCGACCGAGCCTGCGCCGACCGAAGGTGGGGCCACGGGAGCGAGGCGGCCACGTCCGCCTCTCCGAGGTTCACGAGCACCGCCTCGAAGCTTCGAAGCAGAAAGCCGAGCGTCGCCTCGCCGGCATCGTTTTCGCCCATGGCGCCGGACCCTAGACCAACGCGGCGCGGTCCATCGAGCCCTTCCGACCGGACCCACGACAAAATCTTCGGCCCTTCGCTCCACCCTCAGCCGAGGTTCGAGAAGACCTCCTGCACGTCATCGTCGGCCTCGAGACGGTCGAACAGGTTCGCGAGCTCCTGCTCCTGCTCGTCGGTGAGCGCGGTGGTCGTTTTCGGGATCCACTCGAACCCGGAGGACACCACCTCGATCTTTCGGGCCTCGAGCTCGGCCTGCAGCGCGCCGAAATTCGGCTTGGTCGCCCGAAGCACCAGGAGCGGACGGCCGTGGTCGTCCTCGCCGTCGAGGAGCTCCTCGAGCCCGTGGTCGATGAGCTCGAGCTCGAGCGAGCCTCGGTCGAGCCCGTCCGGACGGAGCCGAAACACCGCGAAGAGGTCGAACAAGAACGCGACGCTGCCCGCGGTGCCCAGAGCCCCGCCCCCCTTCTTGAAGGCGGACCGAACGTTCGCGACCGTCCGGGTGGGGTTGTCGGTGGTGGTGTCCACGAGCACCGCGATGCCGTGGGGGCCGTAGCCTTCGTAGAGGATCTGCTGGTACTCGCTGGTGTCCCCGAGGCCCGCCGCCTTCTCGATCGCGTTCTGGATGCGGTCCTTCGGCATGTTCACCGAGCGCGCGTTCTCGATCGCCCGGCGCAGGGCCGGGTTCGCTGCTGGATCCGGCCCTCCCGACTTCACCGCGATGCTGATTTGGCGCCCGGCCCGGGTGAAGGCCTTGGCGTCGCGGTCCCCCCGCTTGGCCATCGCCTGCTTGCGGTTCTCGAAGGTCCTACCCATGGCGATGTCGAATGCCCCCGCGCGGCGAAACGCAAGCCCGAAAATCGGCGCCGCCCGCCCGCCGTCACCGAGGCACGATCGACCAGCGAAGCTCGAACCCGCCCGTGCCGCACCGCCCTCGAAACCCGTGGCGAGGCTCAGGTTGGGGTCGAGGGGAACGCTTCGAGCACCGCGAGGTGCAGGTCGTCCCAGCCCGGGCCCGCCGACTCGAGGCGGGAAGACAGCTCGGCGACGGCGGGGGTCCGCCCGAGCTCGGCCCGGATCCGGCCCGGATCTTCGCCTCCGCTCGCCCGCCGGGCCAGCTCGGCCACCAGCTCGCGAACCGCGGCGGCCACCGGCCCGCTGCCCGCGCACGGGCTCCGGAGCAGCTCGCGCTGCACCCGGATCAGGACGGCGTGGTGGGGCCGAAATGGGTGATCGTGGCCGATGACCAGCTCGCGCATGGGCTGCAGGCCCTCCTGCATGCCCTGCTGGCGCACCAGCGCCTGAAGGGTCGGATGGAGGAGGTACACCGGCGAGGGGGGCAGGTCGTGCCGATAGGCCGGGGTGGGATCGTGGGGCTGGCGGAACCGCTGCCGGGCCTCATCTTCGTGTTCGCCGGCGACCACGACCCCGAGCAGCCCGCAATCGTACAGCTCGCGAAACGGATGAAAGACGTCGCCCGATGCCTGCCCGTAGTCGTCGAAGAAGTCCCGCTCCACCCCGTGAAACCGGCACCAGGCCTCGATGAGATCGTCGCGGCTGAGCGCCCCCCACCGCAGGCACGAAAAGAAGCGGCTGCGGCTCTCCGGGTCGGTCAGCACCTCGAGGAACACCCGCATCTCCTCGAAGACGTTGGCGACCAGAATCGAGGCGCAGGTCTCCTCCACCACCAGCTTGAACCCACGCTCGTCGAGCTCGCCCCGGAGCCGAGAGATCTCGGAGGCGACGATGACGAGGTCGCGGGGGCGGTTCAGGGTGTGGCGGACCAGGAAGTCGAACGCGGACTCGGTCTCGCTCGCCCCGCCCGGAGTCACCACGTCCAGGGTCACGAAATCGGTGAGGGGCAGGCCCTCGTAGAACGTGGTGAGCCGGCCGAGCAGCTTTCGCAGGTCGGTCTTCGTGTACCGAAGCCGAGTGGTGGCTCCAAATAGATTGGTCTTGATGTCGGACGCGTAGGAGGAGAAGGCCTCCTCGCGAATGGTGGCGAAGACCTTGACGTGCGGGTTTGCGCCCATGAGATCCCACGCCGCCTCCACGAGCCCGGCTTGCATCGCCACCCAGGCGTCCTTGGACACCCCGCGCAGAGCCTGGTCGATCTTGTCCACGAACACGAACACGCCCTCGTGCACCGACCGCAGCGCATGCTCGAGCGGCAGCTCCAGCTGGCCCAGCACCTGGTGAATCTGGCCCACGCCAAGGGAAAGCAGCTCCCGGAGCACCAAGGTGGGCTCGGCCGCCTGCCCGTCGGCGATCGGTCGCAGGGACGGAGGCAGCGCCGAGACCGGCCCCCGGGGCAGCCGCACCCCGAGCACGTAGGAGACGATCGAGAGCCTCAGCGAGAAGCCCCACAGCCGCTTGGCCTGAGGCAGGGCCGCCATGAGCTCCATCATGGGACGCCCGACCGAGCGGAGGTCGCTCATCATGTCGAGGTAGGGCCGGCCCTCCGGGATGAAAGTCACCGCCGCCCGCCCCTCGCGCTGGTAGCGGGCGCCGAGCCTCGCCCGCTTGTAGGTGAGCAGCAGGGTCTTGCCGCAGCCCTTCGCCCCGGAGACGAAATGCCTCCGCTCGTCTTCCATGAACTCTTCGACGGCCGCGTTTCGGTAGACGAGCTCCTCGATGGACTCGATGTCCACCTGCGCCGCGTCCGAGACCCACAACCGTCCCCTCCGCCGGGGCGGATCCGGCTCGGGCTCGAACGAGACCGGGTCGGAATCGAGCCCGGCGAACGCAGCGAACAGCTCCTGGGCGCTCTGGTAGCGCTCCGCCCGGTCCCGGCGGATCCCCCGGTCGAACCAGGCGTCGAAGCCGCGAGGCACCGCGGCGATGGAGGAGGCCAGGGCGGGCCTCTCGAGCGCGATCTTGTGCAGGACCTGGATCGGCGCGTGCCCGGGGAACGCCTGCTGACCGGTCAGGCACTCGTAGACGATGAGCGAGAGCGACCAGAGGTCGGCCCGATGATCGACGGCCTGGGCGTCCTCGATCTGCTCTGGGCTCATGTAATGGGGGGTCCCGAGGAGCTGGTAGGGGTCGGTGAGGGGATCGGCGAGCGCGAGCTTCGCGATCCCGAAATCCAGGATCTTGGCCGAGATGCCGTCGTCGGTAGTCGCAAGAAAGATGTTGCCTGGCTTCAAGTCCCGGTGGACCACCCCGAGGCGGTGGGCCCTAGCCAGCGCCCGGACGACATCGGATAGAAGCGCGCGGGTCTGGAGGTACCCGAGCGGGCCTCGACGGAGGCGGGCGGCGAGCGACTCCCCCCGCAGCAGCTCCATCGCGAGGTACGGGACCCCGGTGAGCGCGTCCACATCGGAGTCGTGAACGGCGACGACGTGGCTGCCCGTCACTCGGGCCGCAGCCCGCGCCTCCCTGAGGAACCGCTCCCGGGCCTCTCGGGTCCGCACGAGGACCGGGTTCATGAGCTTGACCGCTGCCGGGACGTCGAGCCGAGTGTCCGTCGCCTGCCACACGACCCCCATTCCGCCCCCGTCGAGGAACCGCTCGAGCCGCCACCTGCCCCCGATGAGGTCGCCCGAGCGGGCAGGAACCGGCCACGGCGGGCCCCCCGGAACCGGCGGATGCTGGGTGTCCGCGCTTCCGTCTTGGTCGTCAGCATTCACGCGGGCCGCACGCTAGCACGGCCCGGAGTCGGCCGGCCTCAGCCGAGAGGCGCCCCCACCTCGAACACCAAGTGGGGCGCGGCCCGATACCAAAACAGGCGCCAGCCCCACTCGGTGCTCTCCGGAGCGTCGTCCAAGCTGAGCCCCGCGTCGAGCAGCGCCCGATGCAGACGGTCCACGTCCGCGGGGCGGGGGACCGAGAGCGTGACGACCAGGTCGCCCTCACCCAGCTCGCCGGCGGGCGCGTGCCAGGCGACCGTCGCCGGTCCGGCGCCCATGTGAAACGACAAGAGCTGGCCGTCGTCGTGCTCGAGCTGCCCGGAGATCACCTCGAGGAACCGCCGGAGCGGGCCTCCCTCGGCGGAGAACAAGCAGACCTGGGCCAATCGCGCGGACATCCCCTTGGTTGTACCGCCGACCGGGCCGCACCGCATCGGCCCCGTCCCCGAAACCGACTCGTCGGTACCTCGGGAACGCCTCGCCAAGACGGGCGCTTCGCCGAAAGCCCGTGCGAAGACGGCGGGTTGCGCGCGATCACCTCCGCGTGTTCGGCGTTGACCCTCCCACCGAGGTCATGCATACGTCCGCCAGCCCGAGCGGGGAAGGTCCCCGACACCCGGATGTCACCATGCCCGATACCGTGATCGACATGCTGCGCGAGGCGGCCTCCCAGACCGAGCGGGGCTTCACCTTCCTCGACGACGACCTCGCCCCTCGCGACTACCCGTTTTCGGCGGTCGCCGCGGAAGCGGAGCGAAGGGGGCGCCTGCTCAGGCGGGCTGGCCTCGAGCCGGGGGACCGGATCGCGCTGGTGGTGCCGGACGGTCGCGACTTCGTGCTGACCTTTCTCGGCGCCGTGCGGGCCGGGATCGTGCCCGTACCAATGTATCCTCCGCTTGCGCTCGGGAAGATGGATGGATACCTCGACACCGCTCGTCGCATCATGACCGCGGCCGGGGTGAAGCAGCTGCTCACCTCGAAGTCGATGTCCGCGCTGCTGTGGGGGCTCGTCCCGAAGGTCCCGAGCCTCGAAGACCTGATCACCACCGACCGGCTCGCCGAAGGTCAGGACGCCCCGGAGGTGGACCTCGACGCCCGCCCCATCCGGGCCGATGACCTCTGCTTCTTGCAGTTCACCTCCGGCAGCACCGCGGACCCGAAGGGGGTGATGGTCACCCATGGAAACCTCATCGCGAACGCCCGCGCGATCATGACCGAGGGCCTCGGCGCCTACGGGGACCGCGGTGACCGCGCCGTGAGTTGGCTGCCGCTGTACCATGACATGGGCCTCATCGGCTTCGTCATCTCCCCCCTGTTCACGACCGTCCCCGTTGTCTTCATCCCCACCTTGTCGTTCGTGAAGCGGCCCGGGGTGTGGATGGAGACGATGTCGAAGTACCAAGGAACGATAAGCTTCGCCCCGAACTTCGCCTTCGGTCTGGCCGCCAAGCGGGCCCGCGGCGTGGACAAGATCGACCTCTCTCGGGTCCGGGTGCTCGGGTGCGGGGCGGAGCCCATTCACGCCGGGACCTTGCGGCGGTTCGCCGACGCCTTCGCGCCCGCCGGCCTCCGCGGCGACGCGCTCATGCCCTGCTACGGGATGGCCGAGGCCACGCTGGCCATGGCCTTCGACCGCGTCGATCAGCCGTTCGGCACCGTGGTCATCGACCGCGACCGCTACGAAGCCGACGGGCAAGCGGTTCCGGCGCGAGACGGTCTCGAGCTCGTGGGATGCGGCCGAACCTTCTCTGGCCACCAGCTCGGCGTCATGGGCCCCGGCGAGCAGCTCCTACCCGACGGTGAGGTGGGCGAGATCGTGTTTCGGGGTCCGAGCGTCACCCCCGGCTACTTCGGCAACGAAGCGGCGACGCAGGCCGCGCTCCAAAATGGTTGGCTTCACACCGGCGACCTCGGGTTCATGCGCGAGGGCCAGATCTTCGTGTCGGGCCGGATGAAGGATCTCATCATCCTGAACGGCAGAAACTACCACCCCCAAGCCATCGAATGGGAAGTCGAGCAGCTCGAGGGGGTTCGGCGGGGCAACGTCGTCGCGTTCTCCACGAGCGGCGAGCATTCGGAGCAGCTCGCGGTGGCGGTGGAGACCAAGGTGACGGACCCGGACGCTCGCGCCGCGCTCGAGGAGGCGGTTCGCGTCCGCGTGAGGCAGAACCTGGGTGTCGAGGTGAAGCACGTGGCCCTCATCGGCGCCGGCGCGCTCCCGAAGACGTCGAGCGGAAAGCTGCAGCGCAGCCGCACTCGGCGGGCGTTCGAGGAGGGGAGCCTCGGCCAGGGCGGCAACCGCACGCTGGGCTCGACCGCGACCCGGCTGCTGATCGCTCGCCACGTGACCGCCTCCGCGATCGCCCGTCTCGGCCACGAGGTCGGGAGGCCGGCCCGGACCGCGCGGCGGCTGATGTCCGCGGTGCGAAAAACGGAACCCCGCGGCTGAACGACGAGAGCCTGCGCAGCACGAGCTTGGACCATCTCGAGAGGAGACTGACATGCGAAGCGAGAACGACATCATTCAACTATTCAAGGAAGCCGTGTCCGAAGTGGACAACAGCGTGGTGGTGAAGGAAGTGACCCCGGCCACGGAGCTCGCATCGCTCGGCCTCGACTCGGTGATGACCATGGAGGTCATCGGGGTGCTCGAGGAGAAGCTCAACATTCGCTTCCCCGACGAGGAGCTGTCGACCATTCGCTCGATGCGCGACCTCACCCAGGTCGTGAACCGTCTCGCCGCCTGATCTCGGGCCTCATCGAGCCGATTCGGCGCAGCGGTTCGGTGCGGAGACGTCCGGGCCGGCCGCTCGCGCCCGGAGTTCCCACCCATGCGCCCCGCCCCACCGAAGACCCCGAACTCTCCCATCGCCGTGGTCGGCGTCGGTGGCATCTTCCCGGAAGCCCCGGACGTCGCTGCCTTCTGGTCGCTCATCGAAGCCGGCAAAGTGACGTTTCGAGAGGTCCCCCCCGAGCGGTGGAACCACGAGGTGTTCTACAGCCCAAACCAGCGGGACGTGGACAAGTCCTGGGCGGCGAGCGGCTCGTTCATCGAAAACTTTCGAGAGTTCGCGGCGATGCACTACGGGATCGCCCCGCGGCGGCTCGAGGTCATGGATCCCCAACAGCGCCTGCTCATCGAGTCCACCCGGTGGGCGCTGCAGGACGCGGGCTACGAGCGGCGTGGCTTCGACCGCCGCCGGACCGGGGTGTTCTTCGGGGTCTCGGTCAGCGAGTTCAAGAACCTCGCCCAATCCCGGGTCCACGCCATGCAGCTGCTCGGAGGAGACTTCGGCGCCCCGGCCGGGGATGAAGCCTTGCGGCGGGCGGTGCTCGAAATGGCGGCCCGGGTGGCGCCGATGCGGGCCTTTCACCTGAGCGGATCCTTGACCGCGCTCGCCGCGGCCACGGTGGCGCAGACCTTCGATCTCGGGGGGCCCGCCTATGTCATCGACTCGGCCTGCGCGTCCGCGTCCGTCGCCGTGCACGACGCGATGCTGCACCTTCGGGCCGGGCTGCTCGACCACGCGGTGGCCGGCGGAGCGTACCTGAACCTGAGCCCGGACAACCTGGTGGCGTTCACGAAGATCGGCGCGATCAGCCCGGAGGGGATCTGCCGACCCTTCGACCACCGGGCGAGCGGCTTCGTGCAGTCGGACGGGGTCGGGGTGCTGGTGCTGCGCCGGCTCGACGACGCGCTCGCCGACGGGGACCGGATCCACGCCGTCCTGCTCGGCAGCGGATGCAACAACGACGGACGGGGCGAAGGCCCGATGACCCCACGTTTCGAAGGCCAGATCGAGGCCCTGCGCGCGGCCTACGCCGACGCCGACGTCTCTCCGGCGACGGTCTCGTACTTCGAGGCCCACGGAACCGCGACCAGCGTGGGCGACCCGGTCGAGGTGCGGGCGCTGGGTACCCTGCTCGAGCAGTCCGGCCGAAAGGCGCCGGCGCTGATCGGCTCGGTCAAGGGCAACATCGGCCACGCGATGTCGGCAGCGGGCATCGCCGGCTTGGTGAAGGCGATCAAGATGATCGAGGCCCGGGTCAGCCCCCCGCAGCCCGGATTCGAGCGGCCGCACCCGAAGCTCGAGCTCGATCGCTGGCCGCTCGAGGTGTCGGTGGAGCGCCAACATCTCTCCCCCGTCTCGGGGCACCCGCTGCGGGTGGGGGTGAGTTCGTTCGGTTTTGGCGGCACGAACTCCCACCTCGTGCTCGAAGCCCCGCCGGAGCGGCCCCGGCCGCCGTCCCTGTCCGAGCCGATCGAGCTCGTGCTCGAGCGGGGCGATCCGGATCCCGAGTTCGCTCCGGAGGCGGTGCTGGTCACCGCGCCCACCCCCGACTTGCTCGCTTTGATGCTGAGCCGGCTCGAGCAGTTCTTGGCCGAGGGAGAGGGCCGCCGGTGCTCGGTCGCCGACCTCGCGTTCACCCTCAACGCCCGCCGCACCAGGGAGCGGGTCCGGGCCGCGATCGGCGCCCGAACCCCGACGGAGCTCCTTCGAAACCTCCGGGCGGCCCGGGCCGCGGTCGAGGGTCGGCCTCGGCTCCCCCTTACCGTATCCCCCCATGTAGCCCTGTTCGACGTCGGACCGGCGGAAGAGCGGACGCCGCCCGCGCTCGCGTTTCTCTTTCCGGGCCAAGGCGCCCAGAGAACCGGCCTGCTCGCGGGGGCTCGGCGCCGCTTCCCCGCGTTCTCGGCCGCCTTTGGGCGGTTCGAGGCCGCGGTAGGCGACCTCTTGCCCCGCCCGTTGTCCGCCTACCTCTACCCCGAAGACCCGGGGGAGGCCGCCGAGCACGCCCTCACCGCCACCGAGGTCTGCCAGCCGGCGATGGCCGCGCTCGCCCTCGCCCTCGCCGAGCTGCTCGAGCAAACGGGCGTGCGAGCGCAGGTGGGTCTTGGGCACTCGCTCGGAGAGTTCGTCGCCCTCGCCCACGCCGGAGTGCTCGAGCCAGAAGCCGCGGTCCGCCTGGTCGCCGAGCGCGGCGCCGCCATGCGAAACCTCGGAATGGCGGACCCGGGGACCATGGCCGCGGTGATGTCCGCCGAAGGCGCGGTGCGCTCCGCGCTCCAATCTCACCCCGGGGTGGTGATCGCGAACGTCAACCACCCTCGGCAGGTGGTCATCTCCGGCCCAACCGCGGCGGTGGAGGCGGCGAGCGTGGAGCTTGCTCAGGCCGGCCACGACGTGCGCCGGCTCCCCGTGTCCCACGGGTTTCACTCCCCGCTGATGGCCGGGGTCAACGACGCGGTCGGTACGTTCTTGGCCCCGCTCGATCTTGGTGTGCCTCGGCACTTGGTCGCATCCTGCGTCTCGGGACAAGTATACACCGCCGACGGCGAGCGCACCCGGCGGGTGCTGACCGATCACGCCACCTCCGCGGTGGACTTCGCCCGTGGCCTCGAGCAGGCCAGAGACGGCGGCGCCACTGCGTTCCTCCAGATCGGAGCGGGCGGCGCCCTGCTCGGGTTCGCGCGGGCGACGCTCGGCCGCGAGGTCCCGACCATCGCCCTCGCCCCGTCGGTCGACGACGGCGGCTACGAGCTGGTGCGGGGGTTGGTGACGCTCGCGGCGATGGGGGTGGACGTCGATTTCGAACCACTCCACCCGCCAGGCGAGCGGCGGGTGGTCAGCCTGCCCGAGACTCCGCTTCAGCGGGAGTCCTACTGGGTGGTGAAACCCCAGGTCCAGCCGGTGGCCGAGCTGACCCATAGGTTGCCGGAGCCGGAAGCCACCGCGGTGCGCATCGCCCCGGCCGAGGTCTCCGCACCGGAGGTGCCTGGGGTGCCGGTCCCGCAGGGCCGGTCCGAGCCGGTGGCCCGGTCCGAGCCGGTGGCCCGGTCCGAGCCGGTGGCCCGGTCCGAGCTGGTGGCCCTGTTCGAGAAGCAGGCCGAGGTTCTGAGGGCTCACGCCGAGGTGCTCGCCGCCCAGACCCGAATCTTGGCCCGGGAGGACATGGGGGGTTCGTGGACGGCCGCGGAGAGAGGAACTCCCGCGCCGTCACGACCCACCATGGCGCCGGCGGCGGTGAGCTCGGCGCCGGTCGTGGAGGCCCCGGCGCCGGTCGCGCATGCCCAGGGGCAGACCGGGGCGGACCAGGGGCAGACCGGGGAGGCCCCAGTCCAGGTCGATCCTCCGGTCCCAGCCGCGAACCTGAGCCCGGTCCCCACCGCAAACGGGGGAGAGGGCGAGCGCCGAGGCCAGACCGAGGAGCCGGGTCCGGCGAAGGTGGACTCGGCCCTCGTCGAGGCCCAGGTTCGCGCGATCATCGCCAAGGTCAGCGCGTTTCCCGAAGAGAACGTGCGAGCGGAGCAGCGTCTGGTGGACGAGCTCGGCTTCGACTCGCTGATGATCGCGGACCTCGGCGGCGCGATCGAGGCCGCGTTCCCGGACGCCGGCGGTCTGCCGCCATCGCTGTTTGGACTCGAGACCACCGTCGCCGACATCTCGAACCACCTGGTGCGGGCGAAGAGCGGCGAAACCGCCTCCGCTTTGGCTCCCTCGACATCCCCCGCTCCTTCGGCTTCCTCGACCGCCGCTCGGCCGGCGACCCGATACCGGGTCGTGCCCCGGTCGGCGCCTCGGATCGAGGGGCCGGCTCACGACGTCACCGGCGAGACCTGGCTGGTCACCGAAGACGACAACCGCCTGGCCGCCGAGATCGCGGCCGGGCTCGGCGATCGGGGGGCACGGCTCGTCCGGGTTCGGTTCACCGAAGACGGGGTCTCGGCGCCGGACCGACTCGCCTTCGGCTCGGTGAACCTATGGCCGAGAGCCTTCGTGGAGGGCCTGCCCGGCGCGCTCGAGGCGGCGCAGATCAAGCTCGACGGCTTCATTCACGCCGCCGGCCTCGCCTCGGCGAGCCCAGGCGACGACCCGGTGGGCCCGCTCCGCCTGCTCCACCCGTTGGCGGCGCAGATCGACCCGGCGCGGCTCGCGATCGTGACCACGCTCGGGGGAAAGCTCGGGCTCGAGCGCGGCCCAACCGTCACCCGCAACGTTCTTCAGGCGGTCTTGCTCGGCTACAGCAAGTCCCTCGCGCGGGAGCGCCCGGGCAAGGTCGTGCGCGCGCTCGACGTGGACCCGCGGGTGGACCCGGCCCGAAACGCCCGATGGGTGCTCGAAGAGCTCTTGTCTGCGGACCTTGGACCGGAGGTGGGCTTCACCGGGGGAGATCGGATCGTGGCCACGCTCGAGCCGGCGGTCCCGGCCCCTCCGACGAGAAAGATCGGGCCGAGCGACGTCGTGCTCATCACCGGCGGAACCGGTGAGATCGGGGCCCGGGTGGCTCGATGGGCGGCGGCGGCGAGACCGCGCGGTCTCGTGCTGCTCGGGCGGCGCCCAACCGACGCCGCGATCGAGGCTCAGCTCGGCGAGCTGCGGGAGCTCGGCACCACCGCCGCCTACCTATCGGTGGACCTCGGCGTGCCCGGTGCGCTGGCGGCTTCTACCCGGCTGCTCGAGGGCCAGGTCGGCCCGGTGACCGTCGTGCTGCACGCAGCTGGCGTCATCGAAGACGCGCCCGCGCCCAAGAAGTCGATGGAGAGCGTGGAGCGGGTGCTCGCCGCCAAGGCGAGGGCGGTGCAGGTCATCCTGCAGAGCTTCCCCGCGCTCCGCGACTTGGTCCTGTTCTCTTCGTGGGCCGGTCGGTTCGGAAACGCGGGCCAGGTGGACTACGCCGCGGCCAACGAGCTGCTCGACCGGATCGCGATCGCTGCTGGCAGCGGGAGCACCCGGACGGTGTCCCTCGCCTGGCCCCCATGGGATGGCACGGCCATGGTTGCATCGATCCCGCCGATGGTGCGGCGGTTGATGGAGCAGAAGCGGGTCACGTTCCTTGGCCCCGAAGAGGGGATCGGCCTGCTGAGCGAAGCCTTCGAGCAGGAGGTCCGCGGGCTCGAAGTGGTGGGCCGGGACCTTCCCGTCCGTCCTCTGTCGGCGCGAATCGAACGACGCTTCGCGCTCGAGACCCACCCCTACCTCGCCGACCACGAGCTCAACGGGGTCCCGGTGGTGCCGCTCGCGAGCATCGCCGATTGGGTGCTCGAGGCGTTCTTCTCCGCCGCGGGGTCGAGCGGCAGCGCGGCGGTGGAGGACCTCGAGCTCGTGCGCGGGGTGCGCGGCGACGAGACCGCGGTGCTCCACCTCGAGGGGACGGTCGAGGGGGACCGGCTCGCCCGGGCGACGGTAGAGATTCGCGTCGGCGAGGCGCTCGCCTACCGGGCCCGCGTGAACCAAGCCGGGTCCGACGCCGAGGCGTTCGAGCTCGTCGGGGCCCCGAAAACGGCGCCGCTGACGCTCGACGCCTTTTATCTGGACCACACCCTTCACGGGCCGCTGCTGCGGGGCATCGAGCGGCTGAACCGCAGCACCGACCAGGGCATCCATGGCGTCGTTCGGCCGGCGGATCGAGCGCGCTGGCTGCCTGGGGACCCGCAGGGGGCCTTTGCTGCCGACCCACTGGTGCTCGACGGCAGCTTTCAGCTCGCTGGCTATTGGCTGCACGTGCACCACGGCAAAGCGGGCTATCCCATTGGATTCTCGCGCCTTCACCTCGCCCGTCGCTTCGGGGCGGAGCCGGTCCATTGCGTGGTCCGGCTGCGGGACGTCTCCGAGGAGGGTTTCTCGGGCGACATCTCATTCACCGACGCCGAAGGGCGGCCCTACGCCACGCTACAAAACGTGCGCGGCCGGTTCGCCGAGCTCGCCCCGAAGAGCCCTCAGAAGGGGGAGGCGGCGCTTCGGAAGAACGGCCATGCGCCCGAGCCTCCGACCGAAGCTCCCCCCAGGGCCGAAGCTCCGCCGATGGCCGAAGCTCCCCCCGAGCACTGGGACGTGAGTCGCTTCCCCGAGGTCGAGGCGCTCGAGCAAAGGCTCGAGATGGCGAAGCTCATGGGGCTCGCCAACCCCTACTTCTCGATGCACGCCGGGACCGCTCGCGACAAGAGCGTCGTCAACGGCAAGGAGATGCTCCACTTCTCCGGCTACAACTATCTTGGATTCAGCGGGCGAAAGGAGGTCATCGAGGCGGCGCAGGCAGCGGCCGCCAAGTACGGGACCTCGGTCTCGGCGAGCCGGGTCGCCTCCGGGGAGCGACCGGTCCACCGGGAGTTCGAGCAGGGGATCGCGGAGCATTTGGGGGTCGAGGACGCGATCTTGTTCGTCGGCGGGCACGCGACCAACGTCACGACCGTCGGCCATGTCATCGGAAAGGATGACCTGGTTCTGCACGACGCGCTCATCCACGACAGCGTCTTTCAGGGCATCAAGCTGTCGGGGGCCAAGCGCCGGCCCTTCCCTCACAACGACATGGACGCGCTGAGGCGGCTGCTCGAGCAGACGCGCTCCGGGTTTCGGCGGGTGCTGATCGCCGCCGAGGGCATCTACTCGATGGACGGGGACATCTGCGACCTGCCCCGCCTGATCGAGCTGAAGAAGCGCTTTCGGTGCCTGCTGCTCATCGACGAAGCGCACTCGATCGGGGTCCTGGGACCGTCGGGCCGCGGGGTGGGCCACCACTTCGCCGGGGTGGACCCACACGATGTCGACATGTGGATGGGGACGTTGTCGAAGTCGTTCGCGTCGGTCGGCGGTTACATCGCCGGCCGCCGGGCCTTGGTGCAGTGGCTCAAGTACACGGCCCCGGGCTTCGTCTATTCGGTGGGACTCGCTCCCCCGAACGCGGCCGCCGCGCTCGCTTCGCTTCGGCTCATGCAGGCGGAGCCGGAGACGGTGGAGCGACTGCGCCACAACTCGATGTTTTTCCTCGAGGCCTGCAAATCCCGAGGGCTCGACACCGGACCCGCGGTGGGAGTGGCGGTGGTCCCGGTGATCGTCGGGGATTCGCTCACGTGTTTGCGGCTGTCGGCGGCGCTCGCCGAGCGCGCCATCAACGTCCAGCCGATTGTCTACCCCGCGGTGGACAACGAATCGTCGCGCCTCCGGTTCTTCATCTCCTCACTCCATACCGAGGAGCAGCTGTCGTTCGCAGCCGAGACCACCCGCGCCACGCTCGCGCAGCTCCGGTCTGGCGACGGCGACGCGGCCCAACTCTGACCGAGCGCGATGGGGGGGGGCGCCGCGCTCAAGCGCGGTGGGGCAAGCGCGCGTGCAGGGACTGAAGCGACGCGACCCGCTCGCTGTCCCGGTACGGAAGCGCCGCCAGGGTCGCGAACGCCCCGGCGAGCGTCGTGCAGTACGCGACCCGCGCCTGGAGCGCGGAGCGCCGGATCTCGGCCGAGTCCGCGATCGACTTTCGGCCTTCGGTCGTGTTGACCACCAGGCTGATCTCGCCGTTTTTGATGTGGTCCACGATGTGGGGCCGACCTTCGGCCACCTTTGCCACCGTTTTGCACGGCAACCCCGCCTCGGAGAGCGTCCGGGCGGTCCCCCGGGTGGCGGCGAGCTCGAACCCAGCCTCGAGCAGCGCCCGCCCGAGCGGCACCAGCTTGAGGCGGTCGGCGTGGCGCACGCTCAAGACGCACGTCCCGCCAGTGGGGAGGTCCACCGAGGCCCCGAGCTGGCTCTTCGCAAAAGCCTCCCCGAAGCTCTCTCCGATGCCCATGACCTCGCCGGTGCTCCGCATCTCCGGCCCCAGGATGGGATCGACCCCGCGGAACTTGGCAAACGGGAACACCGCCTCCTTCACCGAGGCGTACGGAGGCTCGACCTCCGAGCCCACGCCCTGCGCCTGCAGAGAGCGGCCGACCATGCAGCGGGCCGCGATCTTCGCGAGCGGCAAGCCGATCGCCTTCGACACGAACGGCACCGTCCGGGACGCGCGGGGGTTCACCTCGAGCACGAAGACTTCGTCGCCCTTCAGCGCGAACTGGGCGTTCATGAGCCCGACCACCCCGAGGCGCCGGGCCATCGCGCGCACCTGCTCACGCAATTCTTCCTGCACCGCCCGGCCGAGCGTGTATGGGGGCAGCGCGCAGGCCGAGTCGCCAGAGTGCACGCCGGCCTGCTCGATGTGCTCCATGACCCCACCGATGAACACGGCCGAGCCGTCGCAGACCGCATCGACATCCACCTCGACCGCGTCGTCGAGAAATCGGTCGAGCAGCACCGGGGACTCTTCGGAGACATCGACCGCTTCCCGCATGTACCGAAGCAGGTCATCCGGGTCGTAGACGATCTCCATCGCCCTACCCCCGAGGACATAGGAAGGCCGCACGACCAGGGGGTAGCCTATCGCTTCCGCCGCCGCCGTCGCTGCTTCGACGGTGCGCACGATTCGGTTCGGGGGCTGCTTCAGACCGAGCTCGTTCAGCATCTGCTGAAACCGCTCCCGGTCCTCGGCCAGATCGATGGCGTCGGGCGAGGTGCCGATGATCGGCGCCCCAGCCGCCTCGAGCGCCCGGGCCAGCTTCAGCGGGGTCTGCCCGCCGTACTGCACGATGACCCCCTTCGGCCGCTCGACGTGAAGGATCTCGAGCACGTCCTCGAGCGTCAGAGGCTCGAAATACAACCGGTCGGAGGTGTCGAAGTCGGTCGAGACCGTCTCCGGGTTGCAGTTCACCATGATGGTCTCGAAGCCATCCTCGCGCAGGGCGAGCGCCGCGTGCACGCAGCAATAGTCGAACTCGATCCCCTGGCCGATCCGGTTCGGTCCCCCGCCGAGGACCACGATCTTCTCCCGCTGGCTCGGGGCCGCCTCGCACTCGTCCTCGTAGGTCGAGTAGAGATAGGCGGTTTGGGTGGCGAACTCAGCCGCGCAGGTGTCCACCCGCTTGTAGACCGGGCGAAGGGACAGCTCGTGGCGTCGCGCGCGGACCTTCGCCTCGTCGGTCTGAAGCAGCCGGGCCAGGCGCCGGTCCGAAAAGCCCCGACGCTTCAGGTCGCGGAGCCGAGGGCGATCGAGTTCGTTGAGCCGTGCTCCGCGCAGACCGGCTTCGATGTCCACCAGCTCTTCGATCTGGGCGAGAAACCAAGGATCCACCTTGCTCTGGGCATGGATCTCCTCGAAGCCCAGCCCCAAGCGAAACCCATCGGCGATGGACCAAAGCCGCTCCGGACCAGGGTTTGCGAGCTCGCCCCGCAGCACGGACAGCGACGCTTCGCTGTTGTCCAACACCCGCTCATCGAGCCCCGACTTGCCCGTCTCGAGCCCTCGAAGCGCCTTCTGGAGGGACTCTTGGAAGGTGCGGCCGATCGCCATCACCTCCCCGACCGACTTCATCTGGGTCGACAACCGAGGGGCCGCCGCGGGGAACTTCTCGAAGGTGAACCGGGGGACCTTGGTGACGACATAGTCGATGGCCGGCTCGAACGAGGCCGGCGTCGCCCCTCCCGTGATCTCGTTGGCGAGCTCATCCAGAGTGTACCCGACGGCCAGCTTCGCCGCGACCCGCGCGATGGGAAAGCCCGTCGCCTTCGACGCGAGCGCGGACGAGCGAGACACCCGAGGGTTCATCTCGATGATGACCATGCGCCCGGTATCCGGGCACACCGCGAACTGGACGTTCGAGCCGCCGGTCTCCACCCCGATCTCACGGAGCACCGCGGTCGAGGCGTCGCGCATGATCTGGTACTCGCGGTCGGTCAGGGTCTGGGCCGGGGCGACGGTGATCGAGTCACCGGTGTGAACCCCCATCGGGTCGAGGTTCTCGATCGAGCAGACGATGATGCAGTTGTCGCTCCTGTCCCGCACCACCTCCATCTCGAACTCCTTCCAGCCGATGATGGATTCGTCGATGAGGAGCTGGCGGACCGGCGACAGGTCGAGCCCGGATTCGCAGATCTCTTCGAACTCCTCGCGGTTGTAGGCCACCCCGCCGCCGCTGCCCCCGAGGGTGAAGCTCGGCCGGATGATGAGCGGGAACCCGAGCTCCTCCGCGGCGGCCCAGGCCTCCTTCATCGAGTGGGCGAGCTGG
This sequence comes from Myxococcota bacterium, assembly GCA_036788295.1. Lineage (GTDB taxonomy): Bacteria > Myxococcota > Kuafuiibacteriia > Kuafuiibacteriales > Kuafuiibacteriaceae > JAHQVK01. The sequence goes on along the minus strand of DAIQNR010000002.1, from coordinate 152,733 downwards.
CTCTTCGGGCTCTCGAGCCCGATGCGATCCATCGCCGCGCGGAACTTCTCTCGGTCCTCCGCTTTGTCGATCGCCGCGACGCTGGCCCCGATGAGCTCGACCCCGTACCGGTCGAGCACCCCGTGCCGACCGAGGTCGAGCGCGCAGTTCAGAGCGGTCTGGCCGCCCATGGTGGGGAGGACCGCGTCCGGCCGCTCCTTGGCGATGATGCGCTCGACCACCTTCCAATGGACGGGCTCGATGTATGTCGCATCGGCCAGCTCCGGGTCGGTCATGATGGTGGCGGGGTTCGAGTTCACCAGGATCACCCGGTACCCCTCCTCCCGAAGCGCCTTCACCGCTTGCGCGCCCGAGTAGTCGAACTCGCACGCTTGTCCGATCACGATCGGGCCGGCGCCAAGGATGAGGATGCTCTCTATGTCGGTACGCTTCGGCATGGGAGTCTCGGCTGCTCACCGAGCCATCAGCTCGATGAAGTGCTGAAACAGCGGGGCAGCGTCCCGGGGACCAGGGCTCGCCTCGGGGTGACCTTGAAACCCGAAGGCCGGCGCCTCGGTGTGATGAATGCCCTGAATGCTGCCGTCGAACAGCGAGCGGTGGGTGACCCGGAGGGTGGGCGGCAGGCCGTCCGACGCGACGCAGAACCCATGGTTCTGGCTGGTGATCATGACCCGTTCCGCGGCGACATCGAGCACCGGGTGGTTGGCCCCGTGGTGGCCGAACTTCATCTTCTCCGTCCGAGCGCCGCTCGCGAGGGCCAGCAGCTGGTGACCGAGGCAGATCCCGAACACCGGCACCCGCTCGACGAGAAAACGCTCGATGGCGGCGATCGCGTACCGGCACGGCTCGGGGTCGCCCGGCCCGTTCGAGAGGAAGATCCCGTCCGGACGGAGCGCGAGGACCTCCTCGGCCGGGGTGGTGGCCGGAACCACCCGCACCGAGCAGCCGAGGTCGGTGAGGATGCGGAGGATGTCCCGTTTGGCCCCAAAATCGTAGGCGACAACCGAAAACCGAGGCGGCGCCGCCGGAGAAAACCCCTGCCCGAGCTGCCAGGCCCCCTCCGTCCAATCGAACGGGGCCTCGGTGGACACGACCTTCGCCAAGTCGAGGCCGGCCAAGCCAGGAAAGGCTTCGATCGCCAAACGGGCCTCGCTCGCAGAAGGCTCCGGTCCGGCGACGACCGCGCCCCGCTGGGCCCCGCCCTCACGCAGGATTCGGGTCAGTCGGCGGGTGTCGATGCCGGCGACCGCGACCGTGTTCGCCGCTGTGAGATAGGCACCGAGCTCCTGGGTCGCCCGCCAGCTCGACGCTCTCGGGGGGACGTCCCGCACCAGCAGACCGCTCGCGAACACCCGCCCGCTCTGGGCGTCTTCGGGGTTCGTCCCGACGTTCCCGATGTGCGGATAGGTCAGGGTGACGATCTGCCGACAGTAGGAGGGATCGGTGAGAATTTCCTGGTAGCCGGAGTGGGAGGTGTTGAACACCACCTCCCCGGCCACGCAGCCGCTGGCCCCCACCGAGACGCCCTCGAAGGCGGTCCCGTCCTCGAGCAACAGGAGGGCGGGCGTAGACAGCGAGGCGGCCGACAAAGTGGGGGAAGGCTAGCCCACCCGGACGACGCTGCCAATGAAGGACCCAGCCGACGTCAGGATTTCCCGGTCACGAAAAGACGAGCAGGAAAAATGCGGCGGCGCCGAGCAAGAACAGCCCGCCCACCGCCAGGATCGCCATCTCCCAGAACGAGCCTCCCATCGACGGAACGGCAGGGTCCTCTTCGTGGGGATGGGGATCGACCTCCGGGACGAAGGGGTCCGGCGGGGGCTCGCTCTGGGACTCGAACGGGGGATCGAGGTCGTCGGCGGCCCCGGCGTAGGCGATGTCTTCCGGCGGCGCTTCCTCCGGCTGCTCCTCGGCGACCGCAGCCGATTCCTCGTCGTCTTCCTCGTCGAGCCCGCCGGAAGCGAGCAGGCGGGACGGGGGATCGATGAAGGTGAGCTTCACTCCGCCGACCTGCAGCTCGTCGCCGTCCCGGAGCATGCGGGCCCCCTCCACCCGGCGGTCGTTCACCAACACGCCGTTGCGAGACCCGAGGTCCTGGGCGGTGAACCCGTGCCACGACCGCTTCACCAGGCAGTGGCGCCTCGAGATGTTGGCGTCCTCCAGGGTGATGTCGCAATCCGGGCTGCGGCCGATCACGATCTCGGCCCGGTCGTCGGAGAGGACGAAGCGACGCCCCTCGTCCGGACCGCTCATCACCCGCAGCGACGGCGGCTCCGCGCCGACGTTGATCTGCTCGAGCATGCCCTGGACCATTCTGCGGGCCAGCTGCTCGGTTCGCTCCCCGGGCTGGCGGTCCACGAGCAGCCCCGTCGGGGTGTCGAAGAGGATGTGAAAGGACACGATCGCGATCCGATCCCCGGCCCGGAGCAGCCGCTTCTCACCGGTGGCGATCGGGCGATCGTTGTGTTTGGTCCCGTGGGTGCTGCCGAGGTCTTCGAGGAAGAAGTCTCCGCGCTCGAAGAAGATTCGGGCGTGGTTTCGGCTGACCGTGGTCAGCGGCACCTGGATGTCGTTCGACGGGTCGCGCCCCAAGGTCACCACCGCCTGCTCGAAGTCGTACTCGAAGGTCCTCGGCTCCTTGTCCGGCAGTTCGAGTCGGACGCTCAAGTGCATCGGCGGCGCTCTGCCCGGATCCATCGGCCGCTCCTTTGCTCGCGTCACCCCCACCGCCTCACTCCATCTCCAAGCGACGGACCAGGTCCTTGCAGGACGCCGTCTTGTCCGGCCACCGCGCGGCCCCGCCCCGCTCGACTTCGGTCGTGCACGCCACGAAATCCTGGCACCTCGCGATCGTCTTCCCGGTGTCCAGCAGCTGGTTCGCGTACATCGCGAGCTCGAAGTAGGCCGGGCAATAGGTTGGGTCGAGCTTCACCGTGTTCTCCCACTCGCCCACCGCTTTGTCGGGCAGGCCCTTCTGCTTGTAGATGCGCCCGAGGTCGTAGTGGTGGGTCGGGTTGCCCGGGTCGCTCTTGATCTGGTCGAGGAACTCTCGGATGGCCCCGTCGTCCTCGGCGCAGCGCCGGTAGCTCTCGCCCAGGTTCTGCCTCGCGCTCACCGCGACCTCCTGGTTGTTCGGATCGCGCAGCGCGGCCACGAACGCCTGGATGGCGTCGGCGCAGCGGGCCGTCGCCAAATAGAGGTTTCCGAGGTTGTAGCTGCAGACGGGGTTCTCCGGATCGATCTCGAGGCATCGCTTGAAGTTCTGCTCGGAAGAGGCGTAGCGCTGCTCGAGCAGGTCCATGAACCCGAGGTGGTGCCGGGCGTTGAAGTTGTTCGGGGCGATCTCCAGCAGCCGGATGAGGTGGCTCCTCGCCTCCGTGAAGCGCTCGTTCCTCGCCCCCATGTCGCCCTGATCCCCCCGGATCGTGCCCTCCCTGAGCAGGCAGAAGCCGAGGTTCTCCCGCGCGTCGAAGTACCCGGGGTCGATCTCGATCGCGGCCCGGAACTCGTCGCACGCTTCCGCGTAGCGGGGAGGGTTGCGGCGGATGAACGTCGTCCCCAGGTTGTTGTGGGCTTCGGCGAAGTCGGCGTTGACGGCGATGGCGTCCTTGAAGTGCTGGGCGGCGCCGTCGATGTCGTTTCGACACATGAGCGCCACCATCCCGAGGCCGTTGTGGGGGTGCTCGAAGTTCGGCCCGTACTCGAGCGCGAGCCGAAACCGCTCCTCGGCCTGCACACACTCCCCGGCATTCAGGTACTCGATGCCGACGTCGTTGTGCTGAATCGCCGCCTCGTGGACGGTCCGGTCCACGCACGACGCGCACCGGACCGCGCCGAGCGCGGTGAGGAACACGAGATGGCGAGGCCGCACGATCGGAATCCTCCCCGCTCGACTTCGCGTCCGTCAATCGGGCCCGGCACTCTGCCCCTTTGACGGCGGCGTCGTCCATGCTCCCCTTTGGCCGTGCTCGGTCGTGGCGCCGCCGCCGTCTTCGTCCTCGCCGGCCTCTCGGGGCCGGCCTCGGCCTTCGCCCAGTACCGGGGGCAGCAGGTGGGCTTCGAAGCCGGCTACCACTTCATCGGCGAGGAGCTGAGGCTCGAGCAGCACGCTCCGATCTTCGGGCTGAGGGCCGGCTACAAGGCCACCGACCACTGGTGGTTCACCGCGAGGGCGATGGTCGGCTTTCGGGGCGACGAGGCGCTGCTCGACGCGACGACGGTCGTCTTCCACCTCACCCCGGTCGAGGCCCGCTACTACCTCCTGACCGACAGCATCCGGCCGTTCCTGGGGTTCGGGACGACCTTCCAGTTCCTCATCGGCAACGAGATCGACGGCCGCAGCATCGTGCAGTGGGGGTTCGGGCCCGGGGTGGGGATCGAACTGAAGCTCCGCCGGGATCTGTTCCTCGGGTTTCAAGTGGACGGGCTCTACCTCATCAACTTCGGCGGGCCCGACGTCCCCATGGTTCACGCCACGACCCAGCTCCTGTTCTTCCTATGACCTCGACTCGCGCCCTTGGGCTCGCCGTCGCCGCGCTCTCGTCCTGCGGGGACGGCAGGGACGACCCCGGCTCGGGCACCGGTACGCTGACGGTCGTGGCCCAAGGGGTCATCGCCGACCGGTTCACCGACGTCACGGTCGAGATCCGGGCCCGGGGGCTCGCGGTGACCGACGCGGTCGTCACCCTCACCGACCTCGAGCGCCGAGTCCCGGTCTCGGCCTCGGCCCGAGGTCCCGGCATCTACCAGGGACGGCTCGAAGGCGGCCCCGCCTGGATTGGGCTCGACGTTCGCGCGGGCGAGGATGGACTCGACGCCAGGCTCGATGGGCCCGGCCGCTTCGAGGTCACCCGCCCCCCGGCCGGCGCCCTCGTTCGGGCCGGAGACGCAAGCCGGCTGCTCGTGGCCTGGGGCCAGGGGGAGGACGCGGAGGAGGCGGTGCTCGCCGTGCTCGACGCGAGCGATCGTCCGGCGGTGGCGCCGGTGTCGGTGGCGCCCGATCCAGGCGAGGCGCGGGTGGACCTGCCCACCGAGCCCGGTCGTTACCTCATCGTGGTGCGGCGCCGCCGGCTGCTCGCGCTCGCCGGCGGGGCGCCGGGCGCGACGTTTCGGCTCGAGCGGGCGGCCCGCGCCGAGTTCGAGCTCGCCCGGTAGCGCATCGAACCGGCCGAGCGGCGCTCTTTGGCCGGTTCATCGGCACTCCGCCTCGTACCGGACCTCGACGGCGGCGCCCCGCGGCGGGGCCTGCCCGGGGCGAAAGCTGAGCCGGGACTCAGCGCGGTCCACGTCCCAGACCTGTCCCTCTGGGACCTGGGATCCGGCCACGCGCACCTCGACCGAGCCGACGAGTCGAAACGCGAGCGGGTAGTCCGGCTCCGACCCAGCGACGAAGCCTTCGACGACCCGCGCCGGGTTGGCGCTCTCACCGATGAGCGCGAGCCGGGCCTCCCCGGCCCCGGTGCGGGCGACGAGCGTCTCTTCGCGAGGGCCGATCCCGGCCGGCGCGAACCACACCCGCACGGTCTCGGTCTGAGCAGCGCCGAGCGAAAACGGGGGCTCGACCCCTTCGAAGGCGAAACCGGAGCCGGCGTCCACCCGAACCGACAGCACCTGCGCGTCCGATCGAGCGACCAGGCGGACGGTCCGGGGCGGGCCGGGGCAACCCGCCGGCTGCACCCCGAACTCGACCCGGGCCGGCTCGAACGCGAGGCTGGGATCGAGCGGCGCCGGTTCGACCACGCACAGGTTGTCCTCGCAGCGGCCCGTCGCCGCTGCGCACTCCTCGTCCCGCGTGCACTCGAGCGGGGGAAACTCGGGCAGGCATCCGGCCAGGACCGCGATCACGAGCCACCGTCGCATCTTCAAAACCGTAGGCCGACTCGAGGCGGCTCGGGCGGGGAGGATGGTCCATCGAGCAGCCACGACAACAGCCCGATGCCGACGCCCAGCAGGCCGATCCCGAAGCCGACGTGCGCGGCCACCGCCTGCGCCTCCGCATCGGAGCGGAGCTCGAGCAGCTCCCCGAGCTCCGAGCCGTCCCGGCGGCCCCGCGCCTCGGCGTCGATTCGGTCGAACGCGGTGACGGTGAAATAGGCCCCGGCCCCGAGGCCGGCCGCCCCCACCCCGAGGGCCAGCACCGTCCACGCGCTCGGCCCCGACGCCGCGGGTCCGCGATTCGGTTCGGCCGATGGCGGCCTCTCGATGCCCAAAATCGCCGGCTGTTCGGGAGGAGCGAGGGCCGGGCTCGAAAACACCTCGGGCGCGAGCCGGAGCACGAGGCTCGGGCCCGCGTCCTGCCTCACCTCGAAGCTCTGCTCGGCCGGCACGTAGCCGTCGAGCTCGGCCCGGATCGAATGGCGACCGGGAAGAATCGAGACGGTCGCGGGCGCGGTCCCCACCCTCTTCTGTCCGTCGAGCACGAGCCGCGCCCCCGGAGGCTCGCTGCGCACCGAGACGTCGGTGGCGCAGACGGCTTCGATGCTGTCCCGCCGCCGCCGACCGGCCTCCGTGAGTTCGCAGCGGTCGCAGAGCCCATCGAAGCGGTCGAGCGCGGTGAGGGCCTCGACGCAGCGTCCGCCCCAGCGTTCGTAGGCAACCGCGATGTTCAGCAGAAAACCGGGGTGGGGGAGCAGCGCATGGGCCGCCTCCATCTCTTCGATCCCCCCCGCGTAGTCGCCCTGCTCGAACAGCCGAAAGGCGGCCTTCTTGTGCGCGGCGACCCGAGCCCGCGGGGTGCTCGCCGCCGCTGCCGCCGGCAGCAGGAGGACCGCAAGCGCCCAGCCCGCGCGTCGCCGGCGGTCGCGGTTCGAACCGAACATCGTTCGAACGTTCGCCGAACGGCCGAACCGCTGCCAAGGGATCATTTGCTGTCTCATCCTGCTTGGCACGAAGATGGCTTAGTACCGTAGCGATGTTCGCACGATCTCCCGGCCGATTTCGCGCCGCTTCCTCTGGGTACGGAGCCGACAAGGAAGTCATCGCCAACCTCTACGCCCGCCTCGGGGCGAGCAGCCTCCGCGGCCACCCCGACGCCTGGGAGGAGGACGACGACACCCCGACCGCGCGCCTGCCCGGTCTACCGCCGCTCGTTCGGTCCCGCCAGCCCCGGCCCAGCGCGCCAGCGGGCGCTTGCGCCGTCCGTCGGATCCAGAATCGAGGACCGATCGCGTAGAACCTCCGGGGTGGGGGGCGCGGAGCAGACGAAGGCGGCGGATGCGCACGCGGCTCTGCCCCCGCCCCGCGACGACGAGACGACGCTCCACGACCAGCCGCCGCCGCACGACCCGATGCTCGGCGCGACGATCGCCGGCCAGTACCGGGTGGTGGGTCGCATCGGCTCGGGGGGCATGGGGGTGGTCTACCGGGCCGTGCAGAAGGATCTCGATCGCCACGTCGCGATCAAGGTCCTGCACCCGAGCGAATCGGACGACGAGGACACCAGCCGCCGGTTCGAGAAGGAGGCGAGGATCGTGGCCCGCCTCGACCACCCGTCCACCTTGCGGCTGTTCGATTTCGGCCTGCTTCCCGACCGGCGCCCGTTTTTCGTGACCGAGTACCTCGAGGGCATGACGCTCGAGCGACTGGCCGCGTCGGGCCCCCTCCCTTGGACCCGGGTGCTGTCGCTGCTCGAGCAAGTGGCGGCCTCGCTCGAGGAGGCCCACGGCCGCAGCGTGGTCCATCGAGACCTCAAGCCGGAGAACATCTACGTCGTCGATTTGCAGGGCGAAGACCGAGCGAAGGTCCTCGACTTCGGCATCGCGAAGCTCGGGGCCTCGACCGACACCATGACCGGTCTGGTGTGCGGGACGCCGGCGTACATGTCCCCGGAGCAAGCGCTCGGCCAATCGGTGGACTCGAGCAGCGACCTGTACAGCCTCGGCGTCGTCGCCTACCGCTGCCTCGCCGGACGGCCACCGTTTCTTGGAGACGCTCCGATCGCGGTGCTGCTGCAGCACGTCCAGGACGTGCCCCCGCCCCTGCGGTCGCTGGCCCCGGAGGTCCCGGAGGCGGTCGCGGCGCTGGTGATGCGGCTGCTCGAGAAGCACCCGTCGCGCCGGCTCCCGAGCGCGGCGGCGGTCCGGGCCGAGATCCGGACCCTTCTCGAAGGCAGGAGCCGAGCGGCGGAGCCGCCGCCGCGCCGACCCGAGGCAACCTGGTCCGTGCGCCGGATGGCGCCGCTCATCGGGCTCGTCGCCCTGGCAACTGGGGCCTTGCTCGCCTTTGCCGCGGTCGGACGAACCCGCTCCCCGGAGCGAACCGAGCCCCCGGCTCCGTCGGTGGCGCCGCCTCCGCTCGAGCCGAACTCGGTCGGGCCGCCGGAGCCGAAGAAACCACCGACGAGCCCCGAGCCTGCGCTCGGCGCTTCCGACCGACCGGACGAGGACGGCGAAGCCGAACCGAGCCGAAGACCTCGGAAGCGACGACCCCGCGGGGACGGACAGGCGCCCCCCGGCTTTCATGACTTCGAGCTGTAAAGGAACGAGGCGTACCGCTCGAACCACCACGGATAGACGTGAACCGGCGCGGTGTTTGGGAGCCTCCGGGCGAGCAGCCGGCGAAGGTCGCGAGCGTCCGGGAGGCTTCTGGGCGGCACCGCCAGGACCCGGAGACGCTCGTGGGTGAGCTCGCAGCCGTACGCCTCGCCCCGCTGCCTGTCGTGGCTCAGACCGAACGCCCGAGCGTTGAGCTCGCGAACGGCGTAGACCGAGCACCGCTCGTCCTCGGCGAGCAGCGGGCAGCGAAACTTGATCCGGGCCGCCACCTCGTCGCGCTCCGCGCCCGCGGGGAGCCCTTCGAGCAGCTCGAGCTCATCGGCGAAGACGTCGGCGAGCCTCCGCATCTCGGCCACCACCGCCGCCCGCCGGCCGGGGTCCGCCGAAGCGAGCGCCGCCGCCACCGCGAGAAACTCCGGCGCGGACACGAACACCGCCTCGTGGCAGCAGGCGCTGCAGCCGGCTCGGCACGGGAGGTCGAGCGCGGACGCTACGCGGCGGTCGACCTCTTCGTAGACGTCCCTGAGCGCGGCCAGCACCGCCTCCGGGTCGGAGCCGAGACCGAGCGCTCGGCACAGCCCTTCGATGTTCATGGGTCGAGCCCGATGCGAACCACCTCGATCACCTCCACGCCGCCCTGGTGGTGAACCTGCAGCCGCTTCGGCGCCTGCCCTCCGCGCGGACGCCGGCCCTCCCGGTCGCGAAAGCTCCGCAGCTCGAGATCCGTCTTGCCCGGCTCGAGCCGGAGCACTTCCCGGCCAAAGCGCCCGTCGAGCTCGAGGCGGACGCTGTCGAGCGGCGGGCCGCGGTTGTCGAGGACCAGCCGATCCGAAGGAAAATCGCGCTGCAGGCTCGCGAAAATCCGAGGCCCGGACGCGCTGAGCGCGAGGCCGAGCGCGAGGGCGAGCACGGTGTTAACGGCCACCGCGGCGTAGATCCCGTGTCGCGCGGACCACCGCATCAGCCGCCCCCGAACCGCGCGAGCAGGGGGTGCTCGGGGACCCCGGACTCGGCCGCCGCCCACCGTGCGCCTTTGCTGTCCCCCTCGGCCGCCGCGACGAGAGCGAGCGCGAGCCACAGCAGGCGATGCCCGGTGCGCCGAGCTTCGACGACGACGGCCGCTCGAGGGCTGGGCCCGCGGTCCTCGGGGAGCGCCGAGAGCCAGGTCACCGCCGTTAGGAGCGTCGAGAGCTCTTGTCGCCGCGGAGCGAGGCGGCTGGCCCACGCCGCGAGCAACCGGGCCTCCTCGAACCGTCCGTCCCCGACCGCGAGCAGGGCCCGCTCTGCCCTCGGCTCCGCTTCGAGGGCAGCGCGCTCGCCGTCCGAAACGGCCGCGTACCGGGCCGCGCGCGCGCGGTCGCCGAGAAAGGTGAACGCCTCCCGGTACAGCCCCGCGAGCGCAGCCGTCCCCTCGTCCCCCGGCTCCTCGGCGAGCCGATTCACCAGGAACCGATAGGCCCGCTCGAGCTGCGCGGGATCGGTCTCCGGACCCACCCTCAGCATCTGGTAGTACCCCCGACCCAAAAGAGGAGAGAGGCGCTGCGTCACCGATGGCGCGGCCTCCGCGGGCAAGAGCCCGGTCGCATCCGGCACGGACGGCGCAGGAACCGAGGACCGAGAGGGCCGCGGATCGAGCTCGCGGCGGGCGGAGCCCGCTTCGGGACGGTGAGGCACCCGGCGGTGGACCACGAGACCTTCGCCCTCGGCTCGGCCGAGCCCGCCGGACTTGGGACCCGCCGCCGGTTGGGAATCGAGGTCGCCCGCTGCGGCCTCGGCGAAGGCCATCTCGGTCACCACGAGGCAGGCCACCGCCGCCTCCGCCTTCGCTCGGGCCACCCCTTGGGCGACGAGCGCCTCGACCCCGAGCCCGGCCCGAACCAACGCCTCGAGCTCGGCGCCGAACTGGAACGGATCCACCCCGTCCGGATAGGTATCGGCCAGTCGAAGCCGGGTCTCGCGCGGAGGAAGAAACGGGCGGGCTGAGCCCAGGTGGGCCGAAAACCCCCGAAACAGGAGAGGCAGGGGCTCGAGCACGAGGGCGGGCCCGGGCACCGGATCGTCGAGGCCCTCCACCGCCCGAAACGCGAGATCCCGCTCGGCGAACAACCGGGTGAGGCCCTGCTCCGCCTTGCGCCGGTGGGCGAGACGATCAGAAGGAGGCGCGGCCCGGTCGGGGGCATCCCCGTCGGGCAGCTCCACCCGCACGGGAACGCCGGACCGAAAGACCACGCTCTGGGGTCCACTGCCTGATCTTAGGAACTCCAGCAACCCAGTGAAATGGGCCCGAAGCGCGCCCACGAGCAGGGCCGCGATCGGCTCGTCACGGAGGCTGCCGTTCATCACCTCGCCGGGGCGGATCCGTTCGATCCGGGACACCCCGGGACCATACCAGAGGCGGTGGGCATCGGCTCCTGCCCGCCTCCGCGGAAGGACGGCGGCGTGACCCAGGCCGGTAGGCGAGGCCCGGTCCTGCCGTCGGAACCGCCGGTCACCCGTCCGCAGGCGTGGTCTGGGCCTTCTTGCGCCGATTCGAGCTCTTTTTGGACCGGGCCGCCCGCCGTCTCGGAGCTGGCGTCGACTCCGGCGCCGTCTCCATTTCCAGGTTCGGGGCCGGCTCCAACCGCTCGGCCGGCACCGGCAGCTGGGTCACCGCCGCCGAAGCGACCCGGGGGGCGGGGGGCGGCTCCTCGGGTTGCTCGAGCGGGACCTCGAGCACCGAACGCACCCCCGGCCGCATGTTGACGACCACGTAGATGGCGGAGAGCACCGTGGCCACCGTGCACTCGTCGCCGGGGAGCTCGCCTTCGAAATGGATGGGCGGCTCCCCCACGATGTCGATGGTGTCGCGGGGGCGCGGCTCGCCGAGCGCCATCGTCAGCTCGAGGGTGATGACCTCGCGGTGGGCCCGATAGCCGCGGGCGATCTGGTAGATCCCGCGGACCCGGCCCGCGGGCACCGGACCGAGCACCGACGCGGTGTCTTCGGCCGCGATGACCGGAGAAAACGCCTCCGACGTCTTCTCGAGGCTGATGCCGAGGCCCTTCGCGACGAGCCGCAGGCTGCAGGACAAGCCAGCGTGGCCGATGGTCCCGTCCCGGATGGCGTCGGCGAAGTCCGACGGGGCCCGACCGACGCCGATCTTGCTCTGGAGCTGGGCCCGCCTCGTCGCCGCATCGACCACGCGCGCGACCCGTATCCGCCGAATGTGCCTAGTCGCCTGGGCGAGCATCACCGGCAGCCGATCCATGGCGAAACCGGGATTGACCCCGGTGGCGAGCACCACGACCCCGGCGTCCCTCGCCCGGTCGTCGAAACCGGGCTCGAGCTGAGCGAGACCGAGCTCGCCGTCGGCGAGGTTCTCGCACGTGGTCACGACGTGGGCTCCGTGGGCGACGCAGCACTCGAGGGCCGGACCGAGCACCTCGACGTCGGTCGCGGTGCACAGGACCGCGACCTCCGGTCGGGCCCGGCGCAGCATGCTCTCCACATCGGGGTCGATGGGCACCCCGAGGCGCCCTTCTCCGATGATCTCGCCCAAGTCTCGACCGGCCTTCACCGGATCCATGTCGGCGACGCCCACCAGCGACACCCGCCCGTCCTCGAGTGCGGCCCTGGCCACTTCCCGGCCGACCCAACCCAGGCCGACGATGCCAATCCGTATTCGCTCCTCGAGCCGCTTCACCGGGCGGGACGCTACCGCGCCTTCGCGGTGCCGTCACGGACACCGGTGGTCGCCGACTTGACGAGGGGCACGGAGACGGACAGCTTTCCGACCGATGACGCGGCCGTCTCTTGGAACCGCTCGGACGCCGCTGGCGTTCGCCGCGGTCCCCGGCACCCGAGCGTGGTTCGCCGGCTGCGCTGGCCTCGGCGGGTTCTTGCTCTGCCTTTTCCTCGGCTGTGCGCTCGCGGAGCGGGCGCGGGCGGCGCACCGGTCGCTCGCGCAAGCGGTGCTCGCCGTGGAAGCGGCCCGCTAACCGGCATGTTTCCATTCGAGCCGCTCTTTGGCGCCCCCTTCGGCCCCGTGATCCTCGGCTGGGCGCTCGTCGGCGTGGGTGCGCAAGCGGGGGGCCTGTGGTGGATGCTTCGCCGAGCCCGCGAGTTCCGCCGGGAGGCGGAGGAGGTCGCTCGGCTCGCGGCGCAGGGGGAGCCGGAACGAGCCCGAATCCGGGCCCGGGCTCAAGGCGGCGTGTTCGAGCCGCTCGTGGGGGCGCTCATGGGGCGGCCGGAGCCGGTGGTCGCCGCCCCCGTACGCCCGACCCTGGTGGCCGCTGCGTTCGGCGGCTTCCCGCTCGTACCGGTCGTCGCTGCCGCGTTCGCGTCCCTTCCGCCGTGGACCGTGCTCGCCTTGGCGGTCGCGATCGCGACGCTGCTGCCTGGGGCCCTTCTCCTCGGGCGGGCCGCCGTGCTCGTCCACCGGCAGCGGGCTCGACACCTTCGGCGCATCGTGGCCCCGCTCGTGGCCCAAAACATGCGCGCCGCCATCGAGCGAGAGCGGAGCGCGGCGCTGCGCCAAGCCGCGGAGTTCGAGTGATCGGCGCGCCGAGATTTCCGTGAGTTGGGTCGCCATCTTCGCACTCGTCGCGCTGGCCGCCGCCCTTGGCGGGTTCGGGCTCGATTGGGCCTTGGAGCGCTCGGCGACCCGTCGGCTCGCCAACGCCAGCGACCTACCCGCCCTCGAAGCGGCCGTGCGGCGCCTGTCCGCGGAGCCGCGGGCCGCCGTTGGGCCGGTGGTCAACGCGCTCGCCGCCGATTCTCCGCCGGAGCCGGCGCTGCTCGAGGCGCTGTCCAAACTGGCCGCCGCCCGCTTCGGTCCCAGCCGCCCGCTCCTCGGAGTTCGGGAGCTCGCGCTGCTCGTCGCCGGCTGCGCGCCGCTCGTGCTCGGGATCTTCGGCGCGGTGCAGGCCACGGGCGCCGCGGTCGAACACGTCCGAGGCCTGCCCCTGCCCGTCGTCCAGCTCGACGCGGAACCCCTGCTCCTTGGACCGTTCGAGGCGTTGGCCGGCGCGTTCGTCGAGGGAGGCTTTGCGCTCGGCTGCCTCGTCGGGCTGTGGGTCGTCCACGGTTGGCTGCTCGCCCCGAGCGTTCGAGAGGCTCGGCATGTCCGGGCGCTGCTCGAGGCGGTCGTCCGGATCGCACCGCAGGCTCCCTTGCTCGTCCCCGGGCGCGCAGCGGCGGCGTTGGGCCCGGACCGCGAGTTGCTTCGCCCAGCGTTTGCAGCGTTCGGCTGGTTTGGGGCGGTCACCGTGGCCTGGCTCGCCATGATGTCGGCGGTGACGCCGGACGAGGAGCCGGCGCCCTTCGAGAGCCTGCGCCGGGTGGAGCTCCCGTCGGGCCTCGAGCTTTCCGTGGCGCGGGGCGGTCAGCCGGTTTCGGACGCGGGCGCCACCCTCGCCGTGGGACCGAGCGAAGTGCGCATCGGCTCGACCCCTTTCGCTCCGCTCGAGGAGGGCCGTCTTCCCCGCGATTTTCGGACGACTGCCCGGAGGACCAGCGCCGGGCGCAACGAGCTCACAGGGCCGTTCGTCGTGGTGGTCCACCGAACGGTCCCCGCCTCCACCGTGCTCGAGTTGCTCGAGTTCCTGCGTGAGCGCGGCGGCGCGAGCCCGGTTCAGATCGTTCACGAGAGGCCGAGCGGCGAGCAGGTGGGCTTGCGCGCCGCCTTCGGCGATCCGCCCTCCTCCGCGCTTCGCGTCGCTCTCGAGGCAGGCGGGGGGCTGAGCCTCGACGGAGAGCCCTCCTCTGCGCTCGGAATCCAGGGCGAAGTTCGCCGCCGCCTTCGCGACACCGGCCAGGTGCCGGCGGTCGCCGTCTCGGGGTTGGGACAAGAGCCGTGGGGACGGGTCGCCGAGGTGCTCGGATGGGCGGACGACGCGTGCCCGTCGGCCGCCGAGTGCAGCCGGCTCGGGCTCGGGGTCAGGGTCTGGCTCACGCTGGGCGGCGGGAGCCGATGACGCCCTCCGTCCGCGCGATTCAGGCGATCTTCGCCCAATCGGTGAGGATGTCGTAGCCGGTCTCGGTCACGAGCACCGTGTGTTCGAACTGGGCCGAAAGACCGCCGTCGGCGGTCCGAACGGTCCACCGGTCGACCGGGTCGAGCACGGTGTGCCTGCCGCCAAGGTTGATCATCGGCTCCACGGTGAACGTCATGCCTGGCCGGAGGCGGGGGTTTGGGCCGCGGGAGCGAAAGTGGGGGACCTGCGGAGGTTCATGGAACCCGCGCCCGATCCCGTGGCCGACGTACTCCTCCACCACCCCGTACCCAAACTTCTTCGCGTGGGCTTCGATCGCGGTGCCGATGTCCCGGATGCGGCCCCCCGGCTTCACCGCGCGGATGCCGAGCATCATGCAATCGTAGGTCACGTCGACCAGCTTTCGGACCTCGGGCCTCGCCTCGCCGACGACGAAGGTCCGGCTCGTGTCGCCGTGAAATCCGTCGAGGATGGAGGTCACGTCGATGTTGATGATGTCCCCATCGGCGAGGATCTCGGTCCGCGACGGGATGCCGTGGCAGATGACGTCGTTCACCGAGGTGCACACCGACTTCGGGAACGGCGGGATGCCCCGGGAGGGATCGGCGCCGTAGTGAAGCGGCGCCGGGATCGCCCCTGCCTCGAGGGTGAAGGCGTGAACCGCCTCGTTGATCTCTTCGGTGCTCACCCCGGGCTTCACCAGCTCGGCCGCCATACGCAGGGTCCGGGCGGCCAGTCGGCAGACCTTGCGCATCGCGTCGATCTCCGCTGGCGTCTTGATGGTGATGTGACCCGTTCCCTGCACCCGCCCATAATGAAGAGGCCGAGCGACCTGGCAACGCCAAACCGTCGCACCCCGAGCGCTCCCGCTCGGCGGTGCCTGCTACAGTCCTGGGATGTCCGACCCCGACGAGCCGGTATCTGCTGGCCGCCGGCGGCGCGCGCGGTTCTTCGCCGAGACCAGGAAATTTCGGGTCGAGCGGGCGCCGGTGGGCTCATGGCTGGGCGCCCAGCTCACAGCCGCGCCGCTTCATGGGCCGCGATGGTTGTCGCCGTGGCTGGCCGAATCGGGCGCTCCGCTCGAGGAGCTGCGCCGCTCTCGAGAGGAGCGGGTCGATGCAATCGAGGAGGCGGGCCGCTCTCGAGAGGAGCGGGTCGATGCGCTCGAAGAGGCGGGCCGAGCCCGGGTGAAGCGCGATCGGTCCGAGCCTTCACCGACCGCGACCGCTCGCCGAGGGGTCGCGAGCGCCGCACCCTTCGAGGCGATCCCGGAGGTCGAGGAGGTGACCGCGCTCGACCTCACAGGCGTGGTGCCCCGAGCTCCGCTTCCGGGCCTGCGCACCGGCGCGATCCCGGCCGCGCTCCGTCGGCAGGCCATCTTGCTCGAGCGGATCTTCACCCCCAGCACGGCGGCGCTCCGGGGCCTGGTCGTCGCCCTGCCCACCGAGCAACTCGACGTCCTCGACGCCGTGCTGCTCGGCCGCCACGAGCAGCCCCGAGGGGAGCCGAGCTTGTCTCCGAAGCGGGCTCTCGAGCACCTGATCCACGAGGGCGGACTCGAGCGCCTGCACCCCGACGAGCAAGCGAACCTGCTCGATCCATCGGTCCGGGACCCGAGCGATCCCAGCGCCCCCAAAGCCGCGCTCGCGCTGCTGCGATCCGGCGCGCTGTTCGAGCTGCGCCCGGTGGGCCGAAGGCAGGCTTGCCGCCTCTTCGATCGGCTCGATGGCGACGGACGGGTGCTGCTCGCCCGGGTCGCCGCCCGACGAATCGGACTCCGCTCCGCGCTCGCCGACACCGACCACGAAGGGCACGAGCTCGCCGGCTCCTTGCTCGCGCTCGCCGAGGCGGGGGGGGACCCCGCGCCGGTGCTCGCCCCGGTCGCGCAGCCGGCGACGCTGCCGGCCGAGGAGGGTCCTGCGGGGGTGCAGGCGGCGATCGCGTTTGCCCTCGCCGAGCGGTGGCCGGCCGAGTTCGCGCGGGTCGCCGCCTCCCTGGCCCGAGGGGGGGCCGTGCTCGCCGGAGGCGCCGTGCTCGAGGGGGAGAGCCTGCCCGAGGCGCTCGCCGGATTGCCCGCCGCGGTCGCGGAGCGGCGGCGGCCTCCCCAGTTCTTCGGGTCCGGAGGGGAGAGCCTCGACCTCGACGTGCTCGCTTCGGCCCTTTCGGCGGTGTTCGGGGTCCGGTACCAGAACGTCTCCGACGAGCGACACGCGGCCGAGCGCCTCGACGAGGCCGGCGCCCACCGAAGGGCACCGGTCATGGCGGCGCTGCACGTCGGGACCGAAGAGCGGCTGGTCTTCGTCGAATCCGCCGACGGGGACGCGGTTCGGGTCCGCAGTCCCCGAGGCCGGTCGCGGCGGTTCCTGGCGCACCTCCGCTGGGACGTGCCCCGCCACCCGATCGACCCCGATTCGGGGCTCGATCAAGTGGATCGGGATCCGTTCGAAGCGCGGCTCGGGGGCTTGCTCATTCCCCGGACGAGCTGAGCCGCCCCTTGCCGGTGAAGCTGGGCCCCGAGCACCTGGACCGGCACGCCCAAGCATCGCCACACCGCAGCGGTGCACAGCTCGGCGGCGAGCAGCTCGTCCCACGGCAGCCCGGCGACCTCCGAAGCGGACAGCGGCCGCACCGCGAGCACCGCGACGAGGCCGGCGGCCGCCTCGGCGCCGGCGAGCACGAGCACCACCCAAACCGATCGCATCGACAGCCGCGAAAGCGCGGCGCGAACCGCCGTTCGGGGATCGGCCCCGGCGACGGCGAGCACCGGCGCCGCACCCACCGCCCCGGCGAGCGGCACCGCCGCCAGCAGGCCGAGCGCGCCGGCCCATCCAGCCGCGACCGCCGCGCCGACCGGGGCTTGGCCCGGGGACAGCCACGCACCGACCGCCCCGACCGCCGCCATCGGCGCGAGCACCACGGCGACCACCAACCCGCGGCCGAGCAGCGCCGCCGCCCAGGCGGAAACGAACCGACGCCCCCGAGCCCCGAGCGCCGCCCCTGGACCGGCGGCGGCGATCACCACCGCCAGCAGCACCCACACCAGGCGGAGCGGGTCCGGGCTCATGGCAGCGAAGGCCAGCGCCGCGCTCTGCGCCAATCGCGCCCACAAAGCGCCCAGCCAGGACGCAGGGCGGAGCCCGAGATCCTCGGCAGCCGCTACCTCTTCGTCAGGGGAGGCAGCGGGCCCGGTAGCGGACCTCGATGCGGGCGCCGGGCGGAGGAACCGCAGCCCCATGAAAGAGAATCGAGTCCGAGGCGGCGTCATGGGTGTACCCGTTGCTGCCGCTCTCAGCGACGACCTGGCCGTTCACGGTGACCTGAAGGGTCGCGGGATCGGCGGGGCGGCTCAACCCCCAGCTTCGCCTCAGCGCGAACGAGCCGAGACCCAGGTTTTGGAGCATGGTCGCCCACGAGCGGCTGCAGATCGACTCGAACTGACCGCCGAGGGCGGAAACCGCGGCCGCATACCGTCGGCCGGCGTCGGCGGTCGCGCAGCCGTTCGGAACGTCGCCCGCGATCGAAGACAGCTGCACCAGATCTTGGTTTCGAAAACCCTTCAGCGTCCGAAAGAAGTCCACATAGAGGCTGACCGGACCGTCCGACTGGTCATCCTCGTCGGACACGACGACCACCGACAGCCGGGCATCGGACCGAAGAAAGCCAGCGTTGGCCCCGGTGACGTTCGGCACATCGAGCGCGATCCGGGCCGCTTGCAGGCCAGCCTCCTGCACGTCGGATCCCCCAGGATTCGGGCGGCGGTTGCCGTTCGGGGGGTTCATGACCTGCGAGGCGCACTCGAAGGCGGCGAAGCGGTCGGGATCGCTGCTCCGGATGATCCGGTTGAAGCCGCTGCATCCCCAGATGACGCCGGAGGTGTTCGCGTCGCGCACCTCGGTGGTCGTCACCCCAATTTGGTAGTCGACGCCGAGGCTGTCGGCGAAGCCGACGAAGCTCCGAAAGTTCGCCGAGACTTGGTTCAGGTTGCTCTGCATCGAGCAGGAGTCGTCGATGACCCACAGGACGTCGACCTTGTTGTCCACGAGCTGCTCGAAGCGATCGATCTGGTTTGGGTTGGCCGTCCCCGCTCCGGTGAGCGGTACCGTGAACGGTGCCCCGTTCCCCATGGGATTGGTCACGTCGTTGTCCACCACGAGCAACCCGCGGTGCTCGGACGGATCGGCCCTGGTGGGGAAGAACCGAAGGTCCACCTCGATGCTCGAACCTCCTCCAACCGAGATCCCAGCGTACGGGGCGGGCAGCGCCCTGCCGCCCTGGCGAACCTCCCGGATCTCGAACACCGGGTCGGAGCTGCGGTCGATCTCGATGCCGGTGATGGTCAGCGGCCCGGAGCCGGAGTTGTAGACCGAGACGGTTCGGGTCCTCGACCCGCACGCGCTCCGGTTGTCGGGGGCGCTCGGCCGCTCCCAAGTCACCTCGCCGAAGTCGAGGTCCCGGGGAATGACGTCGATGGAGGGGACGGTCGCCCGAGCGAGGATGCCGATGGACCAGTCGGTCTGGGCGAGGTCCGGGCCCGACAGGCGAAGATCGACCGAGTTCGTGATCGGCTCGAACGGCAGGTCGCTCGCCGAGGTCGGCGCGAAGCTCACCCGCACCTCGGTCTGCGCTCCGGGCGGGATCGCCAGCGGCACCGGCTGCGTCGACGTCGCCTGAAACACCCTCCGCCCGAGCAGGGAGTTGAGCCGAAAGCTCGCCAGCGTGCAGTCGGCGCTGCCCACGTTGCGAATCCGTATGGGCAAGGTCTGGGTGTAGCCGACGTTCACCGCCCCAAAGTTGAGCAGACCGTCGCGGCCCGCCAACCGAGTGGGAAAGCTCGGCGCCACCTCCACCGAGCAGACCGGGACGCCGCCGCCGTCACCCCTGAGATCGATGGTCAGGTTCGAGGCGCCGGGGGCCGACGACCGCACCTCGAGCTGGCCGGTGTAGTTTTGGACCGGCCCGGCCGGCGGAGAGAAGCGAACCGGGACCTCGAGCGTGGACCCAGGGAGGATCTCCGCCGGGAGGCCAGGAGCGTTCACGATCGCGAACGGGGCGGAAGGCTCGACGAGTTCGAGCACTTCGCAAGCCTGGTTGCCAATGTTGATGAGGAGGACCGACCGGTCTCGGCTCTGCCCGCCGGCGATCGTTCCAAATCCGAGCCGGTCGGGGACCGCTTGCAACTCACAGGTGGCGGCGCGGCCGACGAGCCCGACCCAGCTGTCGAGCGGGGACTCGGCCGACCGGTAGCGCAGTCCTCCGCGGTGCCGCCCGGCGACGGTCGGGCTGTATCGGATCACCGCTTCGGAGGTCGCGCCAGGGGGGAGCGGACCGAGCGCGAACGGGCTCGATATTTCGAACTCCGTGCCCGTGAAGAACGGGTGGTTCGCCGACCGCTCGAGCGTCGCCTCGGACAGCGTGACCGGCGCCGTCCCGCAGGACAGCAACCGAACCGCGCGCTCCGACACCCCTCCCACCGGCGCGAGGCCGAAGTCGACCACCGGCGCTGGCTCGCACCCATCGCCCTCGACCGCGCAGACGCACAGCGCCGGCCCAGCTCCGAGCCCGGTGATGGGAACCACGACGTTGCCGGCGGCCGCGTCCCCGGAGACGATGACGAGCTCGGCCGAATCCTCACCTCCATCGACCGGACGGTAGGTCAGCCGGACCACGTACTGCTCACCGGGCAGCAGCTCGAGGCACTGCGGGATCAGGGTGCAGTCGAGCAGGCCGTCGGGGAGCTCGGTGGCTTCGGGGGCGCAGAACTCTCCGGAGTCGCTGGCGAGGCGAACCGAGCGCAGATCCAGAGGCCCGTCGCCGACGTTCTCGAGCACGATCTCCCTCGAAGCGGCCGTGCCCCGGTCCACCGGGCCGAAATCGACGGCCGCCTGCTCGTCGCACAGCCCGTCCACGCACACCGAGAGCCGGCCCCGGCCCGCGGCCAGACCAAAGCGGACCTCCGAGCGGTCCGGGTCGTCGGTCACGACCACGAGGTCGAGCCGGTCCGGTTCGGCGTCGAAAGCGGAATAGCGAACGGTGAGCACGAGCCCGGGCGGTCCGCCCCGAGCCGGTGGGATGAGCCGCGGCAGCTCGACCTCTTCGCCTTCTGCGTCGGTGACGGTCAGCGAAAACTCGGGGTCGTCCTGGGACAGACGGACCTCTTCGACCAAGAGCCCGACCTCGCCGGTCGAGCGCAGCTCGAACACGCGCTCTCCCCGGGAGGCAAAGTCGGTCACCGGCCTGAGCGCGCCCTCGTAGTCATCCGGGATGCGCCGCCGCACCACGTTCCCGGAGCAGCTGTCCTCGTCGAGAAACGTGAGGAGCAGCTCGACCTGCGCTCGACGCAGCCCGTCGGTCTCATCGCAGGCGCAGCGGGGAAGCCCGCTGGTCAAGGCGAGTCCCAAAAAAGCCCATCTGCTCACTGACCGCATCCAGCTCGGCTAGCACGGGTCGAGGTGGCCGGCGGTCGGCCGACCGGCCGAGAGGCACGGAGGCCACAGGTACGGATGGACCGCGGTGGGTTCGGCGTCGGAGCTTACGACCAGTGAAGCGGTGGCTCGCTCTCCTTCTCTCGCTCGGGTGCGCCCAGACCGGGCGAACGACCTGGGAGGACGACGCCAAGGAGGGGATAGACACCCCTACGCCGCCTTCCCCAGCGCCGCGGACCGCGCCCCCGGACGGGCCTCGGGACGACGCCGAGGCGGCGGCCCGCCGGCTCGAGCGAAGCCTGCTCGGCTTCGGGGCTGCCGCGAGGCAGACCCCGCCCGATGAGCGCAGCTGGGGTCGAATTCTCGACGAGGTGGAGCGGGCGCTCCTGCTCGACCGAATCCCCGTCCGCGCGCTGGTCCAGGTGCGGGTGGTTCTCGAGACCGAACGCGAGCGCTCCGAGACCATGTCGGGGGAGGTGGACCGAAGGATCGCGCGGGCCTTCGCCGATGTCCGAGGCCGGCTGGGTCGAAGCCAGCGTGAAGCGCCCGCGGGCCCGATCCGTCTTCGCTGGCCGGTGAGCCCGATCCAGGTGACGAGCGGGTTTGGGTACCGGCTCGACCCGATCCATGGAGACCGGCGAATGGGTTTTCACGCCGGCGTCGACCTCGGGGGGCGCAGGGGCGACCCAGTATGGGCCGCCGCCACCGGCGAGGTGATCGCCGCTGGCTGGCAGGGGGGGCTCGGGCGGGCGGTCTTTCTCCAGCACGTCGGCGGGTACATCACCGTCTATGCCCACCTCTCTTCGCTGCTGGTCGAGACCGGCGCCTTCGTGGAGGCCGGTCGAGAGCTGGGGCTGATGGGGAGCACCGGGCGCGCCACCGGACACCACCTGCACTTCGAGCTTCGGCTCGGCGGGACCCCGCTCGACCCGGTGGAAGTCCTCGAGTCGTCCGCAGCGCTGGCGAGCGAAATCCGTCCGGACGACCGGGTCCGGCGAGCATCCACGTCGCAAAACATGGGACCACCCTGAGCGAGTCGATCTAGGTTCCGGCCATGAACCTGGTGCGAGCGGTGCGCATCCTGGGCATCGTCGAGGGCTGCTCCTGGCTGCTGCTGCTCTTCGTGGCGATGCCTCTCAAGTACGGGCTCGATATGCCGATCGCGGTCCGTTGGGTCGGAAGCGTTCACGGACTGCTGTTCACCGTCTTCGTGCTCGCGCTGGTCATCGCCCACTTCTCGGCCCGGTGGACGGTAGGCTTCACTGGCAAGGTGTTCGGCGCGTCGCTGCTCCCGTTTGGCTTCCTGCTCGTGGACGAGGCTCTCCGCCGCCGAGAGGACCGGCTTTTGGCCTAGAGCACCGAACGGGTCAAAGCGGCGCCTCCAGGCGAAGGATCCTGTGTTCTTGGCCGTCCGGCGGCGGACCGAGGCTACTCCCCGTAACCGACGGAGCCGCCCCTCGAGGGTCGCCGCAGGCGACCGGACGGCCAGGGACGCAGGGAACGAGCCTGGGGCGTTGGTAGGGCCCGATCGGTGCTCTAGAGCACTCGATCTGTTTGGACGCGGCCCGCGGCTCGCCTCGTGCGTCTGGCCGAGCGGTTGCCGAGCGCGGTTCGAAATCGGGCCGCGGTCCGTCCGAAAACCGGACCGGCTCCGAGTTCCGGACGGACGCGGAGGCGCCCCTTCCGTGGTCTGGGGGTGGCCGCTGTCTTGCATCTCGGGGGGCCATGCTCGCGAACACTCGGGGCGCCACCCTGGTGGGGGTCTCGGCCCATCCCATCGAGGTGGAGGCCGAGCTGGCCCAAGGTCTGCCCTACTTCTCCATCATCGGGCTCGGCGACACGGCAGTGCAGGAGGCTCGGTACCGAATCCAGGCCGCGCTCCGGGCGGTGGACTTGGTACTCCCTCTCAAGCGGGTCACCATCAACCTGGCCCCTGCGTCCCTGCGAAAAGATGGCTCGGCGCTCGACCTGCCCATGGCGCTCGGCCTTCTGGTTGCCGGCGGTCTGCTCGACGCCGCCGCCGTCGAAGGACGGATCGCCGTGGGAGAGTTGGCGCTGTCGGGAGCCTTGAGACCGTCCCGCGGGGTCCTTCCAGTGGCCGACTTGGCGCGGAGCCTCGGGGCTCGGTCGCTCGTGGTTCCGCTCGAAAACGGGGCCGAGGCCGCCGCGCTCGATGGCGTGGAAGTGATCGCGGCCCCAGATCTTCGTTCTTTGGTGGACCACCTCTCGGGGAGAACGCCGCTCCTCCCTCCCCCCCGGCCAGCCCGCCGGCCGAGACGGCGGGGGCCCGACCTCGCCGACGTGCGCGGGCAGCTCGAAGCCCGTCGCGCGCTCGAGATCGCGGCGGCGGGGGCCCACAACCTGCTGCTCGTTGGCAACCCTGGCAGCGGCAAGACCATGCTCGCCCGGCGCCTGCCGTCGATTCTCCCCGAGCTGACTTCCGAAGAAGCGCTGATGGTCACCCGGGTGCGGTCGGCCGCCGGCCTCACCCTGGGGTTCGATGGTCTGGTTCGAGAGCGACCGTTCCGCGCGCCCCATCACTCCATCACGGAGGCGGGCCTCGTCGGAGGGGGAACGCCCATCCGTCCCGGAGAGGTCACGCTCGCCCACGAGGGCGTCCTGTTCCTCGACGAGATGCCCGAGCTTCCCCGGCGGGTCCTCGAGACCCTCCGGCAGCCGCTCGAGGACCGGGAAGTGACGTTGGTGCGGGCCCGCCAAGTCGTCCCCCTCCCGGCGAGCTTCATGCTCGTCGGTGCGGCCAACCCCTGCCCGTGCGGATGGCTCGGACACCCTTCGGGCCGCTGCGCGTGCCGTCCGGAAGAGATCCAACGCTACGTCGCCCGGATATCGGGCGCTCTGCTCGACCGTATCGATCTCGTCGTCGAGGCGCCGGCGCTCAACCCGGACGAGCTGCTCGACGCCCCGCCCGGCGAGTGCTCACAGAAGGTGCGAGAGAGGGTGGAGGCGGCAAGAGCCCGCCAAAGAACCCTCCGCGGCGTCGACAACGCGTGCCTAGACGGGGCCTCGCTGCGGGGACCGGGCGTCTTGGCCGACGGTTGTCGTACCATTTTGGAGAGGGCAGCGAAGCGGCTCGACCTGTCGGCCCGCAGCCTCGACCGGGTGTTGAGGGTTGCTCGGACGATCGCGGACCTCGAAGACCACGACGCGATCGATGGCGACCATCTCCGCGAGGCGCTTCGGTTTCGTCGGCCGACGGCGTGGGGGCTGAGATGAAGGCTCGTGGTTGCAAGCCCGGCGCTCGAGAGCACCGAACGGGT
This sequence comes from Myxococcota bacterium, assembly GCA_036788295.1. Classification (GTDB taxonomy): domain Bacteria; phylum Myxococcota; class Kuafuiibacteriia; order Kuafuiibacteriales; family Kuafuiibacteriaceae; genus JAHQVK01. Next base: position 128,569 of record DAIQNR010000002.1, on the reverse strand, counting down.
CAAAGCGGCGCCTCCAGGCGAAGGATCCTGTGTTCTTGGCCGTCCGGCGGCGGACCGAGGCTACTCCCCGTAACCGACGGAGCCGCCCCTCGTGGGTCGCCGCAGGCGACTGGACGGCAAGGGACGCCGGAAACGAGCCTGGGGCGTTGGTCCAGCCCGATCGGCGCTCTAGGGCATCGAGATGGCCTTGCCTGCTCCAAGCGGCGAGGGTCGGCCAAGACCCCTACCCATGGGAACTTCACCCAAGACGGGCTCGTGGCCTCACTGTCGGCCAGCGACCACTCCTGGGTAGCGACGCGCTGTGAACGTTTCGTGCTTCTGGATAAGGACGAGGAAGGGGAAAATCAGGGTCGAGGCTGGATGGGGTCGAAGACCTCACCCGCTGAAACTCTCGTGGACACGGGTAAAAGTGGGTGCGGCAGGAAGAAAGTTCTCCCCGCCGCACCCCAGGTTCCGCCCCAAGCTCAGGCTCGGTCCGAGGAACAGGTTCTGTCCGAAGCTCAGGCTCGGTCCGAGGACCGGTATGGGTCCGAGGACCAGGTTCTGTCCGCAGGAACGCGGTTCAGCCCTCGCCGGCCTTCGACTTCTTCCGCTCCGCCCAGTACTTGCGCATCCGCTCCGCGGCCGCCTTCTTCTTGTCCGGGGTCCAGGACGCCGCCCGCTTGTTCGCCGCCTCCTTCAACTTCTCGGTCTTGCTCTGCGGGGCGTTCGGGACCGCCGACATCGCCGGCTTCCTTGCCGGGGGGGAGACCGGCTCGGGGACGGCGCTCACCACGGGGGCGACTTTCCTCCGCTTCGGCTCGACGGGCGCGACCTTCTTTGGCTCGGCGACCACGGCGATCGGGGCCGAAACCCCCGTGGCCTTCAGAACCCCTTCGAGGGCCGTGATCTTCCCGTGGATATCCTCGGCCTCGGCGCGCAGGGCGACCAGAGCCGACTCGATGATGGCGTTTGCTTTCTCGCTCATAGGTTGAGAGGTCGCATGAACCGGCGCGGTGGCGCAAGCAATTAGATGGCCCTGTACTGTTTTTGTCGGAGGCCTCGCTGGCGTGAACGGGAGATCCCGGCGGTGCGAGCTCCGAGGTCGGTCCCTGCGTCTCCAATTCCCCTGGATCGGCTCCCAGATTGGTTTTCGCCCTTTTGAACCGAAGACCGCAGCCAGCCCCGTCGATCGCCTCGAGTCCCGAGTCGCAGGTTCGCTTCCCCGGTCGGTCCGGCGCCCCTCGACGGGAGCACCAGTCTCGGCGACACTCGGCTCGTGGTTGCCGTTCTGGGTGATGAGCTGAGCTTTCCGAGTCCCGAGTCCGCTGCGGCCGACGGATTGGTCGCGCTCGGCGGAGACCTCACCACCGAGCGCCTGCTCCTGGCCTACCGCAGCGGGATCTTTCCCTGGCCCATTTTCTCCGACGACTTGATGACGTGGTTTTCTCCGGACCCGCGGGCGATCCTGGAGCTCGACCGCTTCTACGTCTCCCGGTCGCTCGCCAAGCGCCGACGCCAAGGCCAGCTCGAGGTCCGTGTCAACACCGCTTTCGTCGATGTTTTGAGGGGTTGCGCCGCAAGAACGACCGACCGACCCGCGACGTGGATCACCCGGAGACTTGGAGAAGCCTACGTCGAGCTCCACCGGCGCGGGCACGCCCACTCGGTGGAAACCTGGGAGCAGGGCCGGCTGGTGGGTGGGCTGTACGGGATCGCCATCGGCGGGTTCTTCGCCGGGGAGTCGATGTTCTCTCGCCGGCCGGACGCCTCGAAGCTGGCTCTTTGGTTTCTCGTCGAGCACCTGCGCGACCGCGGCTTCGAGCTGCTCGACATCCAGCAGGCGACCCCGCACCTCGTATCCCTCGGCGCCCACGAGGTCCCACGGTCCGTGTACTTGAAGCGGCTGGACCAGGCGCTCGCCCGTCCCGTTCGCTTTCTCTGAGCCTCTTCGGCGCCTTCGGAAAGGAAGTTCGGGGCCGGCGCCTCGTCACCCCGCCGGCAGCGGGGCCCCTCGAGGGGGTCGACGGTCCGGAAACCGGATGTTCCGGACGCAAATCGGACCGCATTTCCGGTTTTCGGACTTCTCGGCTCGAACCCTCCCCTCCTCGCCCCGGCACGCCCCTTGCCTTGACCCGGCGAGCGCGGCGATGCCGCCAGGAGGTACCAATTGTCGATCAAGAACAAACTCGAGAACGTCCGCATGGCCATGTCGGAGTTGGAGAAGCGCTTCGGGAGGGGCGCGATCATGATGCTCGGTGAGGACAACCTGCTCGACGAGCCGGTCCACGTCATCCCGTCCGGCTCTCTGGGGCTCGACCGGGCCCTCGGGGTTGGCGGGCTCCCGAGAGGCCGGATCATCGAAATCTATGGGCCGGAGGCTTCCGGAAAGACGACGATGGCCCTGCACGCGCTGGCGGCGGTGCAGCGCGACGGGGGAGTCGGGGCCATCGTGGATGCCGAACACGCGCTGGACCCCCGCTACGCCCGATCGCTCGGGATCGACATCGACCGGCTGCTCATCTCCCAGCCCGACTGCGGGGAGCAGGCGCTCGATATCGTCGAGGCGCTGCTCCGCAGCGGCGCCATCGACCTGGTCGTCGTGGACTCGGTCGCCGCCCTGGTCCCCCGGGCCGAGATCGAGGGGGAGATGGGCGATGCCCACGTTGGGCTTCAGGCCCGCTTGATGTCGCAGGCGATGCGCAAGCTGACCGGCCACGCGGCGAAGACCCGCAGCACCCTGATCTTCATCAACCAGACCCGTCACAAGATCGGAGTGACCTTCGGCTCGCCGGAGACCACCACCGGCGGCAACGCCCTCAAGTTCTACTGCTCGGTCCGCGTCGACATCCGCCGGATCGGCGCGGTCAAGGACGGCGACCAGGCGGTCGGCAACCGAGTTCGGGCCAAGGTGGTGAAGAACAAGCTCGCGCCGCCGTTCCGGGAGGCCGAGTTCGACATCCTCTACGGGCACGGAGTGTCCCAGAGCGGCGAGCTCATCGACGTGGCCCTCGACCGCGGGGTCATCGCGAAGAGCGGCGCTTGGTTCGCGCTGGGCGACCTCAAGCTGGGCCAAGGGAGAGAGAAGGCCCGGGCCTACCTCGACGAGCGGCCGGAGCTGATGGCCGAGCTCAGGGCGGCGCTTCTGGCCGAGGCGATGGACCCGGTCGCGGTGAGCAAGCTCGGCGACCCCAAGCGTTGGGAGGCTCCGGCCGCCCCCGAGACGCCGGTCGAGGCCAAAAAGGCGGAGCCAAAGGACACCAAGAAGGCTGAGAGCAAAAAGGCGGCCTGACCTCTCGTCCCGAGCTTGGACCGGCGACCGGGGCTCCGCGGCCCGGGGCTCCGCGGCCCGGAGCTCCGCGGCCCGCAGCTCCGCGATCCGGGGGCTCCGCGGCCCGGGGCTACGCGGCCCGCAGCTCCGCGATCCGGGGACTCCGCGACCCGGGGCTACGCGGCCCGCAGCTCCGCGATCCGGGGCTCACCAAGTTCAGCGTGGATCGCGCCTTGCCGGCCCGAAGGCCTTCACCGCATCGCCGCCCGGCGTGGGGTTCATGCTTGGCCGGGATCTCGATGGATCCCGAGGATGGAGCGCACCCGCTCGACCAGCTCGAGCGCTCGGTACGGCTTGTCGAGGAAGTAGGCCCGGTTGTCCGGCCCAATGATCCCGCGGTCGGTCAGCGCGGGGCGACCGCTCGAGAACAGCACCGGGACAACGGCGTCTCGGGCTCGGATCGCGGAGAACACGGTCTCCCCCGACATGCCGGGCATGGTGACGTCGAGCAGCACCAGCGCCACCGTCTCGCCGAGCTCGCCGAAGCGCTCGAGCGCCTCCTCGCCCCGCCGCGCCTCCACCACACGAAAGCCGCTCTGCTGCAGCGCGCGGGACGCCGCACCTCGGACGACGTCCTCGTCGTCCACCACGAGCACGATCGGGTGCGCCGACTCGGTGCGGGATTGCAGGGAGTCCTCCACCGGGAAGAACGCGGTCATCGTGGTCCCCACGCCGGGCGCGCTCGACAACTCGAGCACGCCGCGGTGGCCCTGAACGATGCCGCGCACCGCCGCGAGACCCAGCCCGCGACCGGTGAATTTGGTGGAGAAGAACGGCTCGAAGGCCCGAGCCGCCACCTCTTGCGACATGCCGGGGCCGTCGTCCACCACCCGCAGGTACACATGGCGCCCCGGCTTGGCCGCCTCGGCGGCGATCGCGCGAGAGAGGCGATCGGCGTCGAGACGCTCCACCCCCACCGTCACCCGGACCGTTCCCCCTCGCTCCACCGCCTCGGCCCCGTTCGAGACGAGGTTGAAGAGCACCTGCTTGACCTGGCTCTCGTCCGCGACGACGGGGGGGACCCCACAGCTCGGAAGCACCACATCGAGCGATACCGAGCGATCGACGCTGGCCTGCAGGAGGCGCAGGCTCTCCTGAACCACCGCGTCGATCCGCAAGGGCGCGAGCTGGAACTGCCCTCGACCGGAGAACGCGAGCAGCTGCTGGCACAGCTCGGCCGCCCGCTCCGCGGCCATCTCGATGTCGTTCACGCAGTCCCGCTCGACGCTCCCCTCGGCGAGGGTGGCGGAGGCGAAGCTCGCGTTGCTGAGGATGCCCACCAGCAGGTTGTTGAAGTCATGGGCGACACCGCCCGCCAGAACGCCGAGGCTCTCGAGCTTGTCGGCATCCAGCAGCTTCGCCTGCACGTCGAGGCGCTGCTGCTCGGCGAGCTTCACCGAGGTCACGTCCTGCTGCACGACCACCGCCAGCTCCTCGCCCGCATGGCTGAGGCGGACCGCCGACGTCTCGATGTGCCGGATCTGCTCGGCCGAGGCGAGCGGGTATTGGCAGACCGGGGCGCCAGCCCGGCCCTCGAGGGCCTCCCGAAGGTGGGACGCGACGAGGCCGGCGCTCTCCCTGCCCCCGGCCCGCTCGGCGTCGAGCGCAGCGAGCAGCGATGCGCCCACCCCCGCCGACGCGCCCGGGAAAACCCAGTTGTCGGCCCAGGACCGGTTGTGGGTGACGACGCGGCCGTTCCGATCCACCACCGCGATCGACGCTCCGAGCGAGTCCAAGACCGCCTGCATGAGGGCCCGCGAAGCGGCGAGCTCCTTCCTGGAGTTGTCGAATTCGGTCACATCCCGGGCCGCCACCACCACGCCGGCGACCCGGCCCGAGGCGTAGATCGGTCGGGCGGTCACGTCGAAGACGAGCCCCGAAGCGGGGAAGACCAGCGGGACCCGAGGTCGGCGCAGCCCGTGCCGCGCCGCTTCGAACGCCTCGAGGACCGCCTCCGGCTCGCTGGCGCCGGCGACCCGGAGGGCGTCGAGAAGCGATCCCCCCGTCGCCCCTCCGAGCAGCGCCCGAGCCGCGGCGTTCGCGTAGCTGACCTGGCCAGACAGGTCGCACTCGACCGTCGGATCGTCGGCAGACTCGAACAAGGACGCGAGCTGCCGAGTTCGGGTCTCGGTCGCTTCGGAGTCCTGCCACACCGTGGAGAGGTCGGTGAACGTGACGACGGCGCCCGGTCCGATGGTTCGGGTGAGCTCGAGCGGTCGGATCCGCACCAGCAAGTGGCGGCCCCTCGCCGCTCGCTCGATCTCGATGGCCCCGCTGCCGTCGAGCACCGACGCGACCGCCTCCCCCAGCTCCCGAGAGAAGCCAGGGAGGCTCAGCGGGGCCCCGACCGTCGGCTCCACCCCCACCAGCTCCGCCACCGCCGACGAAAACCGGGCCACCCGGCCGTCCGGACCGAGGAATACCGCCGCCACCCCCCCGCTCTCGAACAGGTGCTCGACCTCTTCGCCGAGCGCCTCGAGCACCTCGACCCGATGTTCGAGGCTCCGGTTCGCGACCTCCAGCTCCACCCGGCGACCGGACTGCTCCTGGAGCAGGTCCTCGGTGCCCCGGTGGGTCGCGAGCAGGTCGGCGTGGGCCCGCCGCAGCTGCTCGTGGCTGGCCTCGAGCGCCAGGAGCCGCTCCTCGTACCGGGCGCGGGCCCAAGCGAGCTCGAGCTCGAGTCCCCGGTGGCCGTCCATCTCGTTGGCGGGCGGATCCAGCCTCCACAGCTCGACGAAGAAGCCGTCCTCGAGCGAATGGACCGAGACCTCGAAGAGTTGGGTGTCCACGAGGGCAGACCGCTGAACCGGTCGGTGATCCTCCCGCGCCGCCGCCAGCGATTGGCCGACGACCCGGCCCAGTCTGGGCTCGAGCAGCCTCTCGAGGGACGTTCCCTCGATCCCCATCCCCTGGAGAAGCCCGTGCCCTTCGGCCACGAGCAGCCGAAGCCGACCCTGGCGGTCGAGCACCACAGCTGCCCGTCCCGAGGACCGGTCCACGGACGCGAAGAGGGCCTGCTCGAGCAGGCGGGAGGCTCGCCAATCGTCCGACTGCAGCCGCGCGGGACCAAACAGCGCCCGCGTCGCCGGCACCGACGATCGCCGGCGGTACAGACCCAGCTCCGCATCGAACCGCTCGAATGCGCCCGAGAGTTGGTCGAGCTCGATCTCGGGCGGGACGGCGAGCATGCCCCCGGGGCGGAGGGCAAAAGCGAGCCGCTCCACCGCCTGCTCGAGCCACGACGGCTCGAGCCACCCGAGCCGCTGCCGGCAGACGAGGGCGTCGATCTTGCGAAACGGAGGGGTCCGGAGCAGGTCGTGGGCGGCAAAGGCAAACCGGGACCGGAGCGAGGGGCGGAGCACCAGCTGATCCCCTCCCTCCTCGACGTACGGCCCGGGTGTCAGACCCTCCAACGTGGATCGGTCGAGGCGTCCTCGTCCCGCGTCGGCCAGCTCGGTCTCATCGAGGTCGGTGGCGAACACGGTGAGCTGTTCGGCGTCCATCTCCCCTGCGGCGAGCAGCTCGAAGGCGAGGCGGTAGGCGGTCGCACCGGCCCCGCATCCGATCACCCACGCCCGCACCGCCTCCCGCTTCGGGCACGGCCCGAGGCCGCGAGCGAGGCGGTTCAGGACCTCCGTCTCCGCCGGCAGCGGCTCAGCGCCGAACAGCGCACGGGCGACGCCCACCAATTCACCGGGACCCGACGCCAGCATGCTCAGGTAGCCGTCGACGTCGACTCCGTGCCGATGCGCCCGGGCCTCGAGTAGACGCCACCGCACGCCGCTCTCTATCGCCCGGGCCGATTGGCCGATGCGCTCGTCGAGCAGCTGCTCGAGCCGCGCGAGCGCCGCTTCCACCTCGATTCGGTCCCCTGGGCGCTCGCCGCCGGCCCCGACATCGGTCGCCCCAGGCCCCATCTCGCTCAGCTCCCCCCTTCGATTCGGGTCCCGAGGTCTCCGGGCTGGTCGATCGCACGCAACAGGTCGCCCGGGCCGAGCCGTCCGAGGACGTGCACCGCCTTAACCCCGGCTTCGAGCGCAGCGAAGGCTTCCTCGAGCTTCGCGACCATGCCTCCCTGGACCGCCCCTCGCTCGACCGCTGCCTTGGCCTCGGCCCAATCGAGGCGGGCCAGCCGCGTGGAGGGGTCGGAGGGATCGCCGAGGACCCCAGGGACCCCAGTGAGAAGGAGCAACCGGTCGGCGGCGAGCGCCCCGGCTACGGCGGCGGCGAATGCGTCGGCGTTGACGTTCAACGGGCTCCCGCGCCGGTCGACCCCGATGCACGCCATCACCGGCACCATTGCCGCCGAGAGGAGCGCTTCCAGGAAATCCCGGTCAACCCGGGTCACGTCGCCCACCCACCCGTAGTCCACCGGCGCAGCGCCTGCAGCAACGGAAGGTCGGGGAGGCTGCTTCTCGCAAAGCACGCAGTGGGCGCTCGCCCCCGAGCAGCCGACGGCCCGAAGCCCGGTCGCGGAGAGCGCGGACGCGATGCGAAAGTTGACCTCGCCTCCGACCGCGTGGAGCAGCACTTCGAGCGTGCGTTCGTCGGTCACCCGGCGTCCGTCCACCAAGCGGGGCTCGAGCCCTCGCGCCCTCGACAGCGCGCTCACCTGGGGGCCGCCGCCGTGCACCACGACCACTCGCTCGCCCCGGCGAACCAAAGCGGCGAGGTCGTGGGCGACGATGCGCAGCTCTTCCTGCCGCTCGGGCAGCGCGAGTTCTCCTCCGAGCTTCAAAACCGTGGTCAAGGCCAGCTCCCCGGGTCCTCGAGCGCGGTACGCTCGTCGAAGCCGAGCATCAAGTTCAGGCTTTGGATGGCTTGCCCCGCCCCACCCTTGATGAGGTTGTCGAGCGCCGCGAAGCAGCTGACCACCCGGTGCGGACCGAGCGCGGGCCCGACGGCGACGCCAACCTCGGCGTGATTCGAGCCGGCCACCGCCGCCACTTCGGGGAGCCGGCGTTGCGGCATTCGAACGAACGGCTCGTCAGCGTAGGCCTCTTCATAGGCGGCTCGGATCTCCGCTTCGCTGCGGTCGGCCGGCACCCGAGCAAAGGCGCTCACGAGGATCCCCCGGGACAGCGGGGCCGACACCGGCACGAAGGACAGCTCGAGCTTCGCCGCGCCCGCCGACTTCAAGGTGTCCACGATCTCCGGGGTCTGGGGATGGGTGAGCGGGCGGTAGGGACGAAGGGTGACCGACCGGGACGGGTGGTGGGTTCCGGCCGACGGAGTCACGCCGCTGCCGCTCGAGCCGGTCATCCCCACGACCTCCACCGGACCCTCGAGCCACCGGCGCCGAGCCAGCGGGAGCAGCGCGAGCTCGATCGCGGTCGCGAAACAGCCGGGGCTCGCCACCCCCCTGGCCCCGGCGATGCTCGACCGTCGCGAGACTTCGAATGGATCGCCGCCGTACTCGGGGAGCCCATAGACGAACTCCGCCAAGGCCTCCGGAGAAGGGTGTTCGGTTTCGTACCAACGGGCGTAGGTGGCGGCATCGCGGCACCGAAACGCGCCGGATAGGTCCACCACCCTGGCCGAGCCGCGCCTCAGGACCTCGGGAACCACCCGAGCGGACACATCGTGGGGCAAGGCGAACATCGCCACGTCGACGCCCCGAGCCGCATCGACCGGATCGAGGGCCTCGAAGCGCAGGGACGTGCGCTGTTCGAGGTTCGGGTGGGCGGAAGCTAGCGGCTCTCCCACATGGTCGATGCTCGCCACCCGCACGAGCTCCATGTGGGGGTGGAGGAGGAGCCGACGGATGAGCTCGCCACCTCCGTAGCCGCTCCCCCCCACCACCGCGACCGTCCGCTTTGCCGTCATCGTCCGACAACCTAGCAGGGACCGGGTTGCGGCGCGACATCGACGCACGGCGACGCTCGATGAAGTTGGGCGACGCGGCGGCTTGCGTGGACCACGGTCCAGTCGGCACGGTTCGGGCTCGATGCCGAGGCCGCGAAAGGAACATGGAGACGACACGAGGCTCACCATCATCGAGGTCACGACCAGGCTCTTCGCAGAGCGAGGCTACGCAGGGACATCGCTCGACCAGGTCGCAAAGGCTGCGGACACGAGCAAATCCTCGATATTCTGGCATTTCGACAACAAAGAAGATCTCCTCTGCTCGGTGGTGGACCACGCCCTCGCCGAGTTCGAGACCCGAGCCGGCGACCTGGTCCTCGCCGAACCGACCCCGGGCCGCGCGTTCGCTCGCCTGCTGTCACTCTTTCGGGAGCTCGCTGTCGATCACGGCTCCACGATTCGCCTCCTCCTCGGCCTGCTGCTCGAGGCGACGGAGCAGGACGTAGGGGTGCGGCGACGCTTCCAGCGGGTGTACGAGGGCTACCGAAGGAGCGTCGCGCAAATCGTCGCGCTCGGGCAGGCGAGCGGAGATTTTTCACCGTCGGTGGACGCGGACGCGCTGTCGACCCTGTTCCTCGCCGCTTACGACGGAGTCTTCGTCCAGCGTCTCCTCGATCCCGAGACGGTCCCCGAGTCGGTCTACGACCACTTGGCCGACCTCTTGTTTGCCGCGTTGACCCCCGGCCAACCGCGACCGCAGCTGGCGCCATGACCTGCGCGGTGGTCGCTCTCTCGGCGCTGCTCGCGGTCCCATCTTGGAGGGTCGAACCCGACGAGGACGTCTTGGGCCCGCGCATCGAGCTGCGAACCTCGGTCGGGCGGGGCGAGTTCCGCCGACCGGAGCGGGCCTGCCGATCGATCTTTCCGGGCGGGGGCCCTGGATTTTGCCCGGCGGTGTCCGAGGAGGCAGTCCTCGGCTTCGGGGCGGCCATCAGCATCCGGGCCGACGGCCCCTTCTACTTCAGCTTCGGCCTCGACTTGGCCCGGACGGAGACCGATGGGTTCAGCCTGGCTCCGCAGACCTTCATCACGTTGCCGTTCGGGTTCGGCTTTCGTTGGTCCGAGTGGCCGGTCCGGCCGGTGTTCGAGGCGCTGATCATCCCGTTTGCGCTCCTCCCCGACGGGGTGAAGAACGTGATGGTCGGGGGTCGGGTCGGAGCCGAGGTCCCGGTCGGGCCTTTCGACATCGGGGCCAGCATTGGCTACGCGCACGCCGACGAGGTTCAGCCCTTGGATTTTCGCCTCGCGATCATCCTCTCTCCGTGAGAGCCGCCGGACGACAACTTGCGCCGGCCGCCCCGAGGCCGTAATCGAGGCGCCCATGTCCGTGGGGCAGGACAAGGGGGCGGGCGGTCGCAGGCGTCGGCGGGAGGACCGGCGAGAAGCGATCATCGACGCTGCGGTGGAGGTCTTCGCCCGAAAGGGCTTCTTCGGAGCGAAAGTCGCAGAGATCGCGGAGACGGCGGGCGTGGCCGACGGGACGATCTACCTGTATTTCAAATCCAAGGACGACCTCCTCATCTCCTTGTTCGAAGAAAAGATGGGCGAGATCAACGAGGAGCTGCTCGGCCTGCTCGCTCCCCTCGAGGACCCCGCCGAGAAGATCCGGCGCTACGTCGTCGCCCACCTCGAGCTCGTCGCGTCCAGGCCCCAGCTGATGCAGGTCCTGACCATCGAGCTGAGGCAGAGCGCCCGCTTCATCAAGGAGTACAGCCCCAAAGGATTCGGCCGATACCTAGGCATATTGGGGGCGATCCTCGAAGAGGGCCAGAGCCGAGGGGTGTTTCGCCGAGAGCTGCACCCCGGGGTGTTCCGCCGGGCCTTGTTCGGCGCCATCGACGAGATCTCCCTCGAGTGGATCCTGCGCAGCCGAGAGCAGCCGCTGCCCGACCCGGTCGTGGTCGGCACCGAGATCGCCGATTTCATCCTCAGGGGTTTGCGGGTCACCGCACCCACCCCGGAGCACCTTGGCTGACCGCCCGGCGGCGAAAGAGCGGCGACGAAGAGCAACCTCAGACGATCGCCCCGCGCAGCGCCCGAGCGAGGTCGTCCTTCGGCTCGAGCCGACCCCCGTGGTCCACCTGCCGGCAGTCGAGGCCGCCCGCGAGCTCGAGGGAGCGCTCGCTCACCGAGAGCGACCGTGGCCCGCCCCCCTCGGCGCCCAACATCTCGACCCGCTCGACGCCGACCCGAGCCATGAAGTCCCGAAACACGGTCTCGAGCGGCGCGATGCTGCTCGCGTTGGTGAGGTAGTACATTTCGCCGGCCTCGGTGGTGCCGGGGACCCCGTTCATGAAGTTCGCGAGCCGCTCGCGCCCTTCGAAGACCCCCGGCGTGGGGACGGCGATCAACCCGGCCGCTGAGAGTTCGGCGAAGATCTGGTCGGTGACCCCGCCCAGCTCTCGGTGCTCGAGCTGCGCATTTTGGTACATGGCCCTCAGCTCTTCGAGCTGCCAAGGGGCGAGCGCGGGATCCTGCGCCGCCGCCTCGAGCGCCCGCATCGCCGCGAGCGGGTGGTGGACGAGCACCTCGCCCGGCGCCATCGGCCTAAGATGCATGTCGATGTGAAAATCGGGCTGGGTGAGCACGACGAGGCGGTCCGGCTCCACGTCGAGGTCGCGCGCCGCTTGGCGGCGGGTGAGCTCGAGGATTCCGAGGAACTCTTCGGCCCGGCGCCGCCACCGGTTGTCGATCCGGTCGCCCGGACCGCCCTCGGCCCGAAGCAGCCGGCGGGCGGTCGCGTCGACCTGTCCACCCTCGAGCTTGCCGAGCCGCCTCAGCTCGTCGGTCGCCCCCCGGATCTCGGCGGCGCTGAACGCCCCGCGGTCTCGCAGGTGAAACGCGGAGATGACGATCGAGTCCCGCCCCACCAGCGCGTAGGCTTTTCCTTCGCTCGTGGTGCCGTTGAGCACGTTGCCGCCCTCGAGATAGGTCGCGGTCCGCTTGACCTCGCGCCCGAGCCGGCCCGCCTTTTCGATGGCCGCGTCGACCTCGCCCCGCTGGGCGACCGCCCCTTGAAATCCGGGACGAAACGGGTGGTAGCCCTCGTCCGCGGTGAACGCTTCGGCCCGCTGCAGCGACCGGCGCGAGATGGTGGGCGGGACCAGCACCTTCACCGGACGGGACGGATCCGATCCCTGGGCCAAGATCTTGTTGTCTTCCCCCCACACCGACTCGAACGCCCGAACGGGGACCACGTCGACCACTCGGTCGAGCGTCTCGAGCGGCAATCCGGTGCGGTTCAGCAGCCCCCGCGCGAGCCCCGCCACCGAAGCGCCGGCCGGAATGGAGACCTGCAGCTGAAACCCGAGCTCGGCCCCGAGGCGGGCCATGTCGGCGGCGTAGGACAGCTGCAGCGGATCGGACAGGTTCGACATCCAAACCGTCTTCATGCGCGCCGACAGATCTTCCGGCCACGGCCCCCGAGTCTCGATGAGGTGCGGTCTCGGTCCGGCCGGCGCGCTCTGAAACCGGCGCGCGAAGGCGGAGCGGGTCTCGGCGGACCAGCCCGAGGCGTGGTTTTGCCACGTGGACACGAGCAGGGACCGCTCGGCCGGGGTCAATCCCGCCTGCTCGGCCGGTTCGAAGATCCGAGCCACGCCGGACCGGTCGAGGCGGCGCAGGTCGGTCTCACGGAGGGCCCGCACGAGCGGGTGGATCGCGGTCATGCCGTCGCTTATCCACCGACATGTCACCCAAGGTACGAAAAATCACACAGGGTCGGTCGACTGACGGAAGGGGCTTCGAACGAACGGCGTGTCTCAGGCCTTGTTGGCCTTCTTGCCCCGCTTTCGCCGCTGCTTCTCCTCTGGGCTCAGCTTCTCTGGCTTCGGGCCGAGCTTCTGCTTGGTGAGGTCGAGGAGACGGGCCTTCGTGAAGGTCTCGATCTTCGTCCGGTAGGCCTCGTCGGCGCTGTGCCCGGCCTCGCGGCGGGTGCTCAGGATGTGCTCCACGAGCTTCGCCTTGTCTCCGTAGGCTTCGCGCACCTTCTGCTCGACGGTGTAAAGCCGGAGCAGCTTCGGGTTGGACAGCCCCATCAGCCGGGACTTGACCTGCGCTTCGGAGCCGTCGCCGTGCATGCGGTCGACCATGCCGGCCAACTGGGAGGCGAGCGCCTCCCGGGAGCCGAACTTCTCCTTCACGATCTGCAAGGGGGTGGGCTTCATTTCGGACCTCGTCGCGGGCCAGGTCTGCGCCCACCGACCGTCGGTGGGCCCGCCCGGCATGGCGGACGGGGGCACTTACTGGATGACCACCTCGGCGGCAAGCTCCTTCGCCGACGGTTGCTTGGTCCCCTCGGTTGTGGGCGACGAGCACCGCCGCTACCATCTCGCCCGATGCGGTCGGTCCCGAAGGCGTCGGACGTGCTGCTGCCCTCCCGTCTGGGCTTCGCCTGGATCGGGCTGGCCGTGGCCTGCGTGATCGGGCCAGAGGGGCCGCAGCTGCCAGGGCCGGATCCGAGCCTCGTCTACGTCTTCTTCCCAAGCGGGGATCGGGTGGCCGACGGCCTAGTCCGAGGCCGGGGGCTCCCTGGCGCGATGCCCTCGTCCCTGGCCGTCGTTCGGGTCGAGAGCTTCCCCACCGGGCATCGGGTGTTCGCCGAGGTCGAACCCGACGGCAGCTTCGAGTTCCAGGTGCGGGCGCTCTCCGGGGAGGTGCTGGAGATTCGAGGGCTGACCGCTCGAGACCGCGGCCCCGCCGGCGCTCCCTTGTTCGTCGAGGTGCCGGCGACAATCGCGCCGTTCGTACCCCACGTCTGCTGCGCCGCCACCTCGAGGTGCCAGACCATCTACGAGCGAGAGCGGGACCAAGAAGCCGGCCTCGAGTGCGAGGAGACGACCACGGTCCCCGAACCGGGGGTGGTGCGCTGCAACCGCGACCGCGACTGCGCCCAGTTCGAGAACGAGTACTACGAGTTTCCGGAGGGCAGCCTGCAGGTGTCGCAGCCGAACGCCGACGGGCGCATCGACGTCGCCGGCCGGGTGCTTCCCAACATGCTGGTGACCTTGGCCAACGTCGGCAAACGGGCCTTCGCCGGCGGGCTCGACCCAGAAGAGGCGCAGCGCATCGGCCTGCTCGATCCGGGAGTTCGGCTCACCCAGATCTCGGACGCCGAGGGCCGGTTTCGGTTCGCGAGCCTCCCCGCGATCGCCGACGACGAGGTGATAGTCCAGTACTTCGATCTGAACGGGTACCGGTCGCCGCCGTACGCGGCGCGAGTCCCCGATCCCCCTCTCGAGGGCGTGGACGTCACGAGCGTCTTTCCGTGGGCCCCGCTCACCAACGGGGAGGACGGCATCATCGCGATCCGAGTGAGCCCCTACGGGCGCGACGGCCGGGGAATCTGCCCCGACGACCGTTTGCCCACCGACGGGCTCGAGCTTTGCGTGGGCGGGGGGCTCAACCACGGCATGATCGAGGGCTTCGGGCAAGCGCAGCTCGACTTCCCCGACGACCGCGACTTCGCCCTGGATCCCCGGCCGGCGAGAACGTCAGCTTCCCTGCCCTACAACCGGGGGGTCGAGGGCAACGTGCAGTCCGGTCCGCTCGACATCGCCCTGGTGGTGGACACGAGCGCGGGGGCGGCGGACCAGGACCCGAACCGGTTCCTCATCGAGGGGCTTCGCTCCTACGTTCGGTTCCTCCGCGCTCGGGACCGGGTGAGCGTCTTCACGACCGGCGGCGGCGTCGAGCGGGTGCTGGACCCGACGACCGACCGCGCGGCCGCAGATCGCGTGCTCGCCGACCTCGCTCGGTCGAGCGGAGAAGGGTCGAGCGCCCTGCTGCCGGCGGTGATCGCGGCGGCCGAAGGCCTCGGCCAGCGAGGTACCCGCTCCGAGAGCCTGATCCTCGTCGCGCTCGGCGCGCTGCCCGGACCGGCCGACGCGGCCCTGCTCGACCGCGCCCTCACCGCCGTGGAGCGGCGCCCCGGATCGCGGCGAGGTCACCGGGTCGACGTGGTCATGACGACGAGCGACGGAGCGTTCCCGGAGGCGATCGAGGACCTCGCCACCTTTTCGCGGGGGCGACTCGTCGGCGTCGAGAGCCCCGGGGAGTTCGAACAGGCGCTCGCGAACCTCAGGGGCGAGCAGGTCGGCTCGTTTCTCCTCCTCTACGACGTGAAAATCCCGGTGGCGGTCGGAAAAGCAGCCGAGGTGATCCTCGAATTCGGCGTTCGCCTCCCCGACGGCACCACGCGCAATGCCCGCTACCGGGGACCGATCTTCGTGGCCAATGCCCCCTAGGCATGGACCAGCGGAGCGACCTCGGAGAACGATGGACCGCATGGCCGCGACCGAAGGCACCCATGACCGGAGGCGCAAATGACCGGAGGTGCACATGACTGGAGGCGCATGTTGAAGCTGATCGTGAGAACCCTGGTCCTGACCGCGCTCTGCTTCGGAGTCGCCTCCTTGGGCCTTCAGGTGTCCACGGTGCGCGCGAGCGGACGCCCAGCGGCGGTGGTCGCCTCCGGCGGTGAGACCACGGAGCTGCTCGGCGGCCTGGGCCGTGGCCACGGCGATGACCGGTACCGGCTGTCGGCGCTGACCGTGTTCTCCAACGTGGCGCTCCATGTGAAGGACCACTACGTCGAACCGGACCGGGTCGTCCCCTCGGAGATGCTCCAGCGAGCGCTCGAGGAGATCGAGCGCCAGATCGCCGAGGTGCTGGTGCACACCGAGGGCAACCGCATCTCCATCGAGGTCATGGGCAAGACCAAGACGGTCGTGAACGACGTCCAGAACCTCTGGGAGATCAACCTGAAGCTGCGGGACGTGTTCCGCTTCTTCGAGAAGAATCTCCCCCCGCAGGAGGACATGCGGCTCATCGAGTACGCGGCCATCAACGGCGCCCTGTCCACGCTCGACCCGCACAGCATCCTGCTCAGACCAGAGGCCTTCGCGGAGATGAAGACGTCGACGAAAGGCGAATTCGGCGGGCTCGGCATCGTCATCTCCCTTCGTGACGGCCGCCTCACCATCATCTCGCCCATCGACGGGACCCCAGCGTCCAGGGCCGGTCTCGAGGCCGGCGACGTGATCAGCCGCATCGGCGACGTCTCCACGGTGTCGATGCCGGTCGACGAGGCGGTGCAGCTGCTCCGGGGCCCCCGGGGCTCGAAGGTCACGATCTGGGTGGACCGGACCGGCTGGTCGGAACCGAAGCAGTTCTCGATGGTCCGAGAGCAGATCAAGCTCGAGTCGGTCGAGAGCGAGCTGCTGTCCGACGGCGTGGGCTACATCAAGGTGAAGAGCTTCCAGCAGAACACGGGACGGGACCTCGAGGAGCACCTCGAGAAGCTGGAGAAGAGCGCAAAAGGCAAGTTGCGGGGCCTGGTCCTCGACCTGCGCAACAACCCCGGAGGCCTGCTCGAGCAGGCGACTCGGATCAGCGACAAGTTCCTCACCTCAGGCGACATCGTGACCACCGTCGGGTACGGCAACAAGCTTCGGGAGCCGAAACGGGCCCGCTGGTCGGGTACGAAATCCGACCTGCCCCTCGCCGTCCTGGTGAACCGAGGCTCCGCCTCGGCGTCCGAGATCGTCGCCGGCGCACTCAAGAACCTCGATCGCGCCACCATCATCGGCGAGACCACGTTCGGGAAGGGCTCGGTGCAAGTCCTCTACGACTTCGCGGACCGCTCGGCCCTCAAGCTCACCATCGCCCAGTACCTCACCCCAGGGGACGTCTCGATCCAAAACGAAGGGGTGGAGCCGGACATCCGCTTGATGCCCACCTGGATCTCGGAGCGCTCGGTGCGCCGGTACTACGAGGACGAGAGCCATCGGGAGCGGAGCCTCGAGCGCCACCTCGAGCGGGCCGGACGAACCCCGGTCGAGCCGAGTCGTCCGACCTACAGCTTCGGGTACCTCGTTCGGGGCGAGCAGGAGGCGGAGGACGGAGAGGAGGAGCCGGTCCGAGCCCGCGACTTCCCGGTCGAGTTCGCCCGCCGCTACCTGCTGTCCACGGCGAACCCGACCCGCACCAAGAGCCTCGCCCGCGCTCGGACCCTGGTGGAGACGACGGCCGGCGCCGAGGAGCGGGCCATGATGGAGCGCCTCGAGAAGCTCGGCGTGGACTGGACTCGGGCCCCCCGCCGCTCGCCTCGGGCGCCCGCGCTCGAAGCCCGACTCGAGCTGAAGGGGGAGCCGCTGGCCGGTTCGGAGGTGGAGGTGGTGGCCACGGTGACCAACCACGGGCCGGAACCGGTGCATCGAGTCCACGGGGTGTTGCGGTCGGAGAACGCCGCGTTCGAGGGTCGAGAGTTGATGTTCGGGGCGGTGCCTCCCGGCGGCTCCCGGACGTGGAGCGTGCGCACCCGTCTGCCGAGGGACGACTTCGACCGAACCGATCCGGTGCGAATGACGCTCGAGGCGGAAGACCAGCTCCTCCCGATCGAAGCCTCGGTGGCGGTGCACGCCCGGCGGGTCCCAAAACCGGTGCTGGCGGCGACCTGGGTGTTCGACGACCGAGAAAGAGGCGACGGAGACGGCTTGCTCGAGGCCGGCGAAGGGGTGGAATTCGAAGTACTCGTGACCAACGTCGGCGACGCGCCCGCCGAGCAGGTCTCGGTTCGGCTCAAGTCGGGCGCCAAGGAGGACCTCTTTCTCGAGCGCGGCCGGGCTCGGATCGGGGCGCTGGCCCCGGGCGAGACCGGTCGGGCGTCGCTTCGATTTCGCGTGCCGGAGTCGCCGTCGGGGTCCCTGCTCCCGATCGAGGTCGCGGTGTACGATCCGCCGACCGGGGCCTGGCTCGAGTCGAGGGTGGACCTGACGTTCCGGCCCCGGGCGCCCTCGCCGTCGGAGCGGATCGACCGCCTCAAGCGGACCCGGCGGGCCACGACCGTGCACCAAGGCGCGGCGGCCAACAGCGCGGTGATCGGCGTCCTCCCCCCCGGCGCGGTCGTCCCGGCGGAGGCGAAGTACGGCAGCTGGTTCCGGGTTCGGCTGCCGAGCGGGGCGCCGGCGTTCGTCCGGCGAGCGGCGATGGAGGCCGCGGCGAAGGGAGCCAGGGAGGACGCGACGGTCGCCTACCATCCCATGCTGCTCGCGCCCAAGGTCCGGATCGAGGGCGAGCCAGGGGCAGCGCCGGTGGTCGGGCCTCGGCTGACCCTGACCGGAGAGGTGCTCGGTCGCAGCCTCCGGGACATGTTCATCACCCTCAACGAGGACAAGCTGTACTTCGAGCGCTTCGCCGGCGACCCGGCGGCGAGCGCGACCGGAGAGGTCGATGGCTGGCGCAAGCCGAGCGACGAAGCGGCGCGAATCCCGTTCTCGGTGCCGCTCGACCTTCAGGAGGGGCTCAACCGCATCACGGTGGTGGCTCGGGTGGACGACAAGCTCGTCACCCAGCGCACGATCTTCGTGTCCCGCTCGGCAGCGACCGCGGCGGTGGCGGAGCGAAGGGAAGGCTCCCCATGACCGCGGGAGCCCCTCGCCACTGCGAAAGACCGGGCCAAACGGAGCCCGGGACGCGCCCGTCTCAATTCCTCGAGAAGAGGTCGCCGGCCACCGAGAAGCCGAGGACCGCGTAGGGGAACGCTTGGCTGACGTCCTGGCCGGTGCGGTAGCGATGCTCGAGCCACCAGTTCACGATGAGGAGCACCGTCGGGCGGTCGAACTTCGAGGCACCGTTGTCATCCCAAAACGTGTACGCGAAGAAGGGGCCGATTCGATGGTGGGGCGTGTTCGGGTTGGTGCGGTCCTCGCCCTCCGCAAAATGCCGGTCCTCGTAGAAGGCATGGGTCATCGTATACCGGGCTCCCACCGTCAGCCCGAACGGCGTGACGAAGAGCAGATCGAGGTCGTTCACGACGTACCAGCCGTCGTTCGGGGCGAGCACGTCGAAGAGCACGTCGTAGTAGGTCCGGTCACCTTCTCGCAGATCGTAGCTGCCCCGAGCGAACCGGGTCAGGTTGCGCGCCGCCACCGGACCGACCTTCGCCTGGAGCTTCGCCCCCAGGTTGAGCTGGGTGCCGAACGTGGAATAGCGCTTGGCCGGGTCGCCATCCTCGAGGTCGCGCAGCTCGTCGAGCCGGGTGTCGCTATGGTTCGAGGAGACGCCGGGAAACGACTGGAAGAACTGAAACGAGCCGAAGTAGCCGACCGCCTCGTAGGTCGCCCACAGCTGCAGAATCGACAGAGGCTGCACCTCGAGCAAGAACCCGGCCCGAGCGAACGCGGGCGACGCCGACGGGGCGATGCCGATGCCGAAGTAGTTGTCCTTGGTCAGGGGGCTGTCGGAGTCGAAGAGCCGCACCCGGTAGCTCAGTCGGGAGAAGTAGATGAGACCGAACGGGTTCACGCGGGCCACCACCGTGTGCTCCGATGCGAGCCGCTCGGATGGACCCGGGTCGCGGGCGCGCAGCTCCTTTGCGGTCTCGAGCGGCTTCGTCGGGAGTTTTTGCGCTACCGCGACCGTTGGACACAGAAGGGCGAGCGACAGCGCCGCCGTTTTGCTGCAACGCACTATGAGTTGCAAGGGGACGTAGGACATCGCTGAGCCGTACCGCAAAGTCCGCGCACCCGAAACGGGTGGTCCACCGGAAAGTCACCGGGGCGGGCGGTCATGGGTGCTCGCCGGTGGAGTGGCCATAGTCGCCCACGCCGTCGTGCTCGTGGCCCCGCTCGACCCGCACCGCGCGTTTTCGGACCTGCGTTCGCCGGGTGACCGCCCCGGAAACGCCAGGGGGGGCCCGAGCGGTCCGCCGCACGGCGGGACCGAGTCGGCACAGCGCTGGCGGTGGGTGCCTGCTCCGCCTCTGGCCGAGCTCGGGCGGGATTCTGACGCCCCGGTCGAGGGAGCGGTCGATTCGGTCGAGCCGGCTCCGGGTTCGCGAGGTCCCCGAACGTCCGCCCGGTCCGATGGCGCAAAACGCCGACGGATGGCTGGGGCACGGCCTTCGATGGCTCCCCCTGCTCCGCCCTCGGTCCCAAAGTCCGCTCCTTCGACCGGCGATCGCTCGGATTCGGATTCGGATTCGAATACGGAGCCGGATTCGCGGCCGGATTCGCAGCCGGATTCGGATTCGGACCTCGATTCCGACCTCGACGCGGCGCGGTCGTTGGTGCTCGGCCCGCCGTCCGCTCCCGGTTCCGAGGGTCCGCCGCCGGTCCTGGGCCTGGCCTCGCCGCGCACCGGAAGCAGGGCCGGCTCGGGGTTCGGCGCGGGCGCCGCGCTCGACGTGCGTGAGGAGCGCCCACGGCTCCGTCCCACCGAGGATGGAGGCTACGTGTCCGACGCCGGCTCGTTCGTGGCCCACATCGCGCCTGACGGCAGCTTCTGGTTCGAGGACGTCGAGGTGCAGGCAGGCCTGCGCGGAACCAGCCCTGCCTCCTCGTCCATCCTCGTCTTCGACGTCACCGACTCCGCGATGCGCTCCCTTCGGTCCGACCCCTACCTTCACCGAAAGAAGCGGTTTCTCGAGCAGACGGAAGGGCTCAGGGAGAAGCTGCGAGCGCACGCCCTGAAGAGCAACCTGCGCGACGCGCTCGAAGCGCTCGAGCCGCGGCTCGAGTCGATCGTGGGCCGGGACGAGATGTCTTGGGCCGAGCGCCGAAAGCTGCTGTTCGAAATCTGGGACGGGGCCGTCGAGACCGGCGACGACGCCCGGGGTCGCGCTGGGCACCTGGTCCGCAGCCGGGTGCTCGGCTTCATCGCTGAGCGCCTCCCGCCCGGAACCCCCGGCGCCTACCCGGTGGAGGAGTTGACGAAGCTCGACGCCCTCCGCCGCTCGGAAGCCCACTTTCGGCCCTACCGGGGCAGCGGCCGCGGCGCCTCCGAATCGAAGCGCAGCCTCCGCTGAGGGCACCGCCCCCCGGGGAGCCGAAACCGACGACTACAGCCCTGCCGTGAACACCATGTTCAGCGTCACCTGCATGTCGAAGCGGACCGGAGATTGGTCAGCGAAGCCGTTGACGTCGATCTCGAGCACCGGGTCTTCTTGACCGAATACGAGCTCCGAGAGAACGGCCTGGCGGTCCCCGGGGACGGGCACGAAGAACACGTTGCCCTCGTTGACGTAGATGCCCTCCCAGGCCGTCACGCCTTCCACCCAGTCTCCTCCCTGCTGACGCACGTTGGCTTGTCCGCCGATGAGGCTCGCCCGGTTCGCCTGGTCGATCCGGAGGAATCGAAATTCCATGGACTCGATGCGCCCGTCCTTGATGCGGTCCCGGTTGTTCCGGAAGTCATCGTTTTCGCTGGGGCGGAACTCCTCGATGTCCGAATACGCGGGGTCCGGATCGTCGATCTGGAAGCTGAGGCGGATGCTCCCTTCGAAGTCGGTGTCGAAGAGACTGCAGGCCGGTTGCCCGAGGCCGAGCAGCGCGACGAGGGCGAGCGCAGGACGGTTCATGGACCTAGTGTCGTCGAGGGCTAGGGTTCGCGCAACTCGGCAAAGCCAAGAAGGGCCGCGACCACGATCACAGCCCACGCCATCCAGTTGATGATGAACCCGGCCCGGACCATCTCGATGATCTGGATCCGCCCCGACCCGAACACGATCGCGTTGGGTCCCGTGGCCGCGGGCATCATGAACGCGCAAGAGCAGGCGAGCGCGGCCGGCCAGAGCAGCGCCCGCGGATCGATGTTCGCCTGACCCGCCGTGGCGGCGAGGATCGGCATCAATATGTTCGCGAGCGCGGTGTTGCTCATCACCTCGGTACCGAAGCTGCCGGCGAAGGTGACCAGGGCGATGAACGCCGGGAGCGAGTCGGACGCGATCCGCGCGAGCTCGGTTCCGAGCCACCCCGACAGACCGGTGCGCTCGAAGCCCTCCGACAAAGCGACCCCGCCGCCGAACAGCAAAACGAGGCCCCACGGCACCTTCAGAGCGGTGGACCACGGCAGCAGCCGCTCTCCGTCCCCTTCGCCCGAGGGCAGCGCAAACGCGAGCAGCGCGACCGCAACCGCGACCGCCCCGTCGTGGGTCCCCGTCAACCCGAGCCGACTCGCCCAGCCGGAGACGGTCAACGACTCGCCGAGCGGCAGGTCCGGCCTCGTGATCCAAAGGAGCGCGGCGATGCCGAACACCGCGACCGAGCGCAGCTCGGATGGGCGCCACCGACCGAGCCCGGAGAGGTCGGCCCGAAGCGCCGACTCGGCCCCGAGCGGCAGCTCGAGCGGCACCTTTGGGTAGAACCGAGTGAGCGCGTACGCGATCACGGGGACGAGCACGACGACCACCGGCACGGACAGCGCCGCCCAGGTCACGAACGTGAACGAGGCGCCGCCGTGGTTGTCGAGCGCCCGAAGCGCGATGAGGTTCGGCGGCGTCCCCACTGGGGTCCCCATGCCGCCGACAGAAGCTCCGTAGCCGGTCGCGAGGAGAATCGCGATGGCGAAGGAGCGGGCGTCCCGGGAGCTCACCTCGCCGTCGAAGGCGCGGTCGGCGATCGCGAGTGCGACCGGCATCATCACCAGGGCGGTCGCGGTGTTGCTGATCCACATCGAGAGCGCCGCCGCCGCCACCGCGAACCCGAGGACGAGGCGCCGAGGCGACGTGCCCACCCGAAGCAGCACATGGAGCGCCATCCGCCGGTGGACCCCCGACCGCTCCACCGCGAGCGCGAGCAAGAAGCCGCCGAGCAACAGCATCACCACCGGGGAGGTGTAGTGCCGGCTCACGTCTCCGGCGGACATGATGTCGAGCAGCGGGAACGCCGCGGCTGGGACCAGCGCGGTCGCCCCGAGGGGAAGGGCCTCGGTGACCCACCACACGGCGACGAGCGCCGCGACCCCGAGCAGCCGCAGGGCAACCGGCTCGAGACCATCGGGCCGGGGGATGTGGTCGGCAAAGACGATGAAGAGGCCGGCGAGGGCGAGCCCAGCCCACAGCCCAGCCGCCTGCGCGGTCGTGTACGATCGATCCTTCGCCTCCAACCAGCCCCCCGGCGATGGTGCCTACCAGCCCCGGTTCCGGTCCGCCACCCGCAGACCCGAGCGACGTCCGAGCGCGAGCAGCGCGAGGAGCCACGGACCGGACGACGAGGGAACCCCCCGGCATCCCCCGTCGTCGGCGCTGAGCCGCGCGCCGGCCCCCGTTCGGCCGGCGTCGAGACCGGGCGAGTGGATCGCTCCAGCGTCGAGGGCCGCCTCGTCCCGCTCCGCGGAGACGTCGGTCGTGCTGGCGTCTGCCGCGGAGACGTCCGGCACGCCCGCGTCGGTCCGATCGACGACCGGGGCGACGGCCGGCGCGTCCGGGGGGATCAAGCCGGGCACGTCGCACCACACCCGCTCGCCGGCGGCGCACGCGTCTCGCATCCGCTGGTCGAGCCAGCCGAGGTACGCGTCGACCCTGGTATCGATGCCGCCCCGGGCGCACAGCGAAGCGTCGTAGGCGTGGGAGGTCACCCCGACCACCCGCCGAGGAAACGGCGTCCCAGGTGCCACCTCGAGGTAGGTGGGGCCCCCGGAGTCTCCCCGGCACTTTCGCGTGCTCGCCTGGTCGCTCCCGACCTGGAACTCCCACTGCCCCACCTCGCCGATGAACGCGTCGCCGCAGACCTTTCGGCCCACGCTGCCCCGAGGGGGCGGCATCAGGAGGGTCCCGGTCTGCTCGGTTTGAGCCCCCCATCCGGCGATGCGCACCGAGGCGCCGGTCCGGAGCGCCGAGGCTTCTGCTTCGGTCACGACCCGCTCCGGCTCCACCCCTCGGACCGCCCGCTCGAGAAACACGAGCCCGATGTCATCGAACTTCCCCGGGCCGTTGACCTCCGTCCACTCCTCGATCGCGAAGCCCTCGTGCAAAACGAAACCCGAGGCCTCGATGGCGTCGCTCGGAAACGGCATGGTGCCCATCCCGTCCGCAAACACGAATCCCTCGAGGTCGGCGGTCGAGGTGACGAAGAACCGGGGATCGTTCACCTCCGCAACTCCCTGCCCGAGCACGCGAGCGTCGAGGCAGTGGGCCGCGGTCAGGACCGTGTCGGGCGCTATGAGCGTGCCGGTGCAGACCACCGTGCGAAGGGGGATGCTGCCAAAGAACGGGACCTCGAGCACCGCGTCGACGAGCAGCGCCACCGCGGTGGGCTCGACCTCCGCCCCGCAGGCCTCTCCGTTGATGATCGAGGTCGAGACCGAGCCCGCCGGGGCCGGATCGCCGCCGCAGGCGAGGGCCACCAGAGCAGCGGTGCAAGCAAGAGCGCGAGCCATGGCGCGAAGGCACACCACGACCCGATGCCCGGGGCCAAGCGGACGACCGTGCGCCACCGAGCGCGGTCGGCCACCGACGTCGGAGCTGGAGCTCGGCGCGAACTCGGCGCGAGCGACCCCCGACTCCGAGCCTCCCCGGTCGGACCGCCTCTCGGTGCGCCGAGAGCGACGCCCAGGAGAGATCGGGCGTCGTCGCCCTCCCCCCAAACCCTGCCTCGAGCACCGCCGATCTCCGCCGCGGACCTCGGCAACGGGGCTGGAGGCTTGACCCCGAGGCGGGGGTGAAGGCCTCTGTCGACCTTGGTGGCGGTGCCGACGAATCCCTGGCTCATCCTGGCGTGCGCCATCCTGCTCGAGGTCGCCGGCACGACGTTCCTGAAGCTCTCCGACGGGTTTCGGAACCACGCCGCCGCCGCGGTGATGCTGCTGTTCTACGGCGCCTCGTTCTTCTGCGTCTCGCTGGTGATCAAGCAGCTGAGCGTCGGCATCGCCTACGCGGTGTGGGCAGGGGTGGGCACCGTTCTCATCGCCCTGGTGGGTCACGTCATCCTGGGTGACCGGCTCACCCCACTGCAGGCGGTCTTCGTCTTGGTGGTCGCGCTCGGGGTGGCCGGGCTGAAGCTGTCCGCACCCTCCTGACCGGGCAACGACGCCCACGGCCCGGATGTGCGGTTCGTCCCCAGCGATCCGGTGAGGGCAGCGGTGAGGTCAGGGCAGCGGCCAGCACAAGCCGGCCGTCCCGCAGCCGGTCCCGGCCGGGCAGCCCGCGCCGCAGGGGAAAGCAGACAGAATGGCCCGGGTTCCGCCATTGGCCCCCCGGCCTCCACCGCCGCTGCCTCCGGCTCCGCCCCGCTCTCGCCCGATGAAGTCGTTTTCGGCCTGCATGCCGCGCGCGTCGAAGCCGATGGCCAAAACGCCCAGAGCGGCGCCGCCGCAGCCTCCGCCTCCGCCTCCGCCCGGGCCCCCGTTGCCCCCATCACCGCCATCGCCTCCGCCCCCGCCGCTCCAGGTGGTCGGCCCTCCACCGGCGCCTCCTCGGCCGCCGGAGCCGCCGGGACCGCCGAAGCCGCCGTCGCCGCCGCCGCCGCCGACCCCGAGAACGACGCGGTTGTCGCGAAGCACCGACCCTGCGCCGACCAAGCGAACCGCCACCGAAGCGCCGCCCCCCTCGCCGCCGCCGCCGCCCTGCCCGCCGCAGCCACCGGCGCCGCCACCGCCTCCGGCGCCTCCGAGCTCATGGGCGGCGCAATCGCCGGGGCCGCGGAAGAAGCGAGCCGTGCCGCCCCCCGCGCCCCCTCCGCCTCCGGCCTGGCCCGGCGCGCCCGGCTCTCCGGCGGACCCTGGCACCGTCCGCAAATCACCTTGCGCGAGCTCTCCGAACGCCAAGGTGCAAGCCGATCCCTCGCCGCCCGGGGCCCCATCCCCGCCGTCCCGTCCATCCACCCCGGTGTGGTCTTGCAGCTGGGTCGGAAAGCCGCTCTCGGTGGCGTGGGAGCAGGAGGAGCCGCTGAGCCGATCGAAGCTCCAGTCGTACCCGCCCTCACCGTCGCCGCCCACGGTCGGGGCCCGGTGGGCGGCCTGCGCTCCGACGGTCGGGACGCGCTCGATGTCGAACACCGGGCACCGGGCCTCGCCTCCGCGCCGGCCGCCTGCGCCGCAGGCCCGGTTTTGCCCTCCGGCCCCGCCGGAGGCGACCGCGTTCCCGGGGCACGGGCCGGTCTGCCGCCGTCCTGGGTCGCCGGACTGGCCGTCGAGCTCGGTGCTGCCCAGGCGACCGAAGCCGCGTGCCCCCGAGACGCCCCGGCCTCCGGCCCCGGCCCGGCCGCCCTCGATGACGCATCCGATGAGCTCGACTGAGGACGCCCGCAGCAGCACCGCGACCGTGCTCTGCCCTGGGGTGCCTTCCGCCGGGGCGGCGACGATGTCGGGGCCCAGCAGGTGAAGGCCGGCCACCCGGGCCGAGCGAACGCCGGTGGCGACGAGCGCCGGGCCGGATCGAGGACGGACCACCGAGGGAAAACGGAGCACGTCCCGGCTTCGAAAATCGGATGCATAGCCGCCGTGCAGGACATCGCCGTCCGCGAGCACGACCGTCTCCTCGTACCGGCCCTCCGCCACCAAGACGTACGGTCTCGACCCGCTCCGGCGCCGCCTGAGCCCCTCCTCCACCGTGCGGACCGGGCTGGCTAGGCTGCCGTCCCCGCCGGGCGGAGCGCCGGCCCACACGAAGATCGCGTCTTCGATGACGCCGTCGATGCCGTCGCAATTTTCGTCCTCGAAGACCGCCGGCTCGCCCGGCCTCGGGGGAAGGTCGGGCGGATCGATGGTCGAATTGCCGGCCCGGCGCCGGCACTCGCACCCATCGATCGGGTCGCCGTTCACGTCCACCCACTCGTAGAGCACACCGCCCACCTCTTCGACGACGCAGGCCGCGATCACGCACGCCGGCACCGGGAGGCTCGGATCGCAGGCGCCGATCGCCTTGTCCCGCGCCGCCGACCACCGACGGGTGCAGTCCTGGTTGCAGACCCCGCAGTGCTCGTCGGTGACGTAGCGCCCGTCTTCGTCCACAAACGGGTCGTCGGGTATGCCGTCGCAGTCGTTGTCGAGGCCGTCGCACGTCTCCCGCGAGGCGGAGATGTCGCAGTCGCTCCACGCGAAGCCGACCGGCCCCCGCACACAGGTCTGAAAACCATCGCAGATCGGCTCCACCCGGCACGAGCGGGTCGCGCCGGCTTGGTCCTCGGTGCAAGCGCAGCTGCCGGAGGACGGCTCGCACTGGCCCCGTTCGCACCGAAACCCGAGCGGGCAGCCAATCTCCCCGCCGCATGGCGCCCCGCACGCCCGCTCGCCCTCGGCGAGCTCGAGGCAGCGGCTCCCCCGTCCGGGGCAGTCCGCGTCCCGCTGGCACGGGCGGCACAGCGGATCCGGCCTGGTGAGGCAGCGGTCGCCCTCGGGCACGAGCCCGTCCGGGCAGCGCACCGCTCGGCACGCGAACCCGGACGGGCCGTCCACGCACGCGGTCTCGAGCGCCTCGGGGATGAGCCGGTCGCAGTCGCGCCCGCACCCCCCGCAGTGGGCGACGGTCGCGTACTGCCCGATGCCGTCTACGAATGGGCCCGTCGCGAACGGGCCGTCCACCACGCCGTCGCAGTCGTCGTCCCGGCCGTTGCAGCGCTCGTCAGCCGGCTCGGCCGCGTCGCAGGTCCAGCCGGCGCGGCCTCCGCACCGCTCGACCCCTTCGCATGTCCTCCCCGCGGAGGATCGGGCGCACGGCCGGGGCGAGAGGCCGTCATCGACGAGCCCGTTGCAGTCGTCGTCGAATCCGTTGCACCGCTCGGGCTGTCGGCCCTGCTCGAGGCATCGATCGAGGTCGATGCGGCGAAGACACACCGAATCGACGCACAATCGCTCCCCGGGGCAGTCGGTGTCGAACACGCATGGGCAGGCCTCGCCCACGCACGGGCCGGGCTCGACCGCCGTCCTCGAGCACCCGGCGAGCAGCGCGAGCAGAAGGGCGAAAGCGGGAAAAACGTCGCGAAGCGGACGGAGAAAGACGGGGGTCATCGCGCCACCTCCCGGCTCGGCGCGTCAGCGCCCGGTCCGCCGTCGGCTCCCACCGGGGAGCGGCCACCGCTGCCGCCGCCCCCGCCCTGGCCGAGGCCCAAGAACACGGTCGCCTCGGGGGCAAAACCGCCGAGCCCCCCAGCTACGCCGAAGCTCGGCCCCCCGCAGCCGCCGCCACCGCCGCCGCCGCCGCCGCCGTCGCCGCCGCGACCGCCGCGGCCGCCGTTGCCCGCGCACCAGGCCGGTGGCCCCGATCGTCCGCCGAGACCCCCGGGGCCGGCGGTTCCGCCTCGCCCTCCCGGGCCGCCGGCCCCGCCGCGCCCCCCTCGACCGAGCTCGACGACGCTCCCCACTAGGCGAGGCGGCGGTCCGCGGATGACGAGGATCCCGATCGAAGCCCCGCCGTGGCCCCCTCCTCCCCCGGCGGACCCGCCGCAGCCGCCGCCGCCGCCGCCGCCGCCGGTGGCGCCGAGATCGCCCACCCTCTGGCCCACCGTGCAGCCCGGTCCGTTGGCGTTGCGGACGCCGCCTCCGGCCCCGCCGCCCCCACCTCCCTGGCCGTCCCGACCGGCGGTGCCCGCCGTCGCCCGGTCGAGCGGCGACCATCCGCCGGGCCCGACCTGGCCTTCCGGTCGGCCGCACCCTCGCCCGCCGGTGCCTCCCTGGCCGGCCTCTCCGGGACGGGCCGATCCGCCGTCGAGCGACGCGGGGACGGAGCAATCGTACTTGCAGAACTGGGCGAAGCTCGGGTCGCTGCCGTTGCTGTAGGTCGCGTTGCTTCCCCCCCGGCCGTTGCGGCCGAGCGGCAAGGTGTAGGGCTGGGGGCTCTGGCCGCCGATCGAGTCCGCGCCCGGGGTGCCGTTGGCCGCCGCGCAAGACGCATTGCGGCCACCGCTCCCGCCGGGCTGCCGCTCTCCGAAGCAGCTCGCGCTCGAGCATTCCGCCGAGCCGAGCCCCAGCCCTCCGCCCGCGCCGGCGGCCCCGTCGCCGCCAGCGGCGCCAGCGCCGCCGTCGGCCCCAGCCCCAGCCCGGATGACGACGTTCTGAAGGACGAGCCCGGGGGCGTCGTCGACCCGGACCGCGACCGAGGCCCGGCCATCCTCGCCCGGGCGCGCCCGCTCGCCGACGTCGGGGGCGACGAGCGACAAGCCGGCGACCCGGGCCGGCGCACCGAGGCGCTCGGCGACGAGCGCGGGCCCGGACGGGGGGCTGAGCGCGGTCGGGAGCGCGGCCACGTCCCGGCGCCCGAAGTCGGAGGCGTAGCCCCCGTGGACCTCGACGCCGCCCCGAAGGCGCAAGGTCTCCGGATAGGTCCCTGCCGCCACGAGGATCGTTCGGTGCCGGGCCGGATCGAAGGCCACCATCGCCTCCGCCACGGTCCCGAACGGCCGCGCCCGTGTCCCGTTCCCGTTGGCTCCCGCCCGCACGAACAAGGAGCGGTTGGCGTCGCCGTCGACTCCGTCGCAGTCGCGGTCGGGCGCCGGGGCCCCCGCCTGCGGGTACGCCGGGTAGACCGTGGGCGCGTCGGGGATGGGGGCGATGGGGCACTCGCAGCCATTTGCGGGGTCCTGGTCGAGATCCAGGTAGCGGTACTCGACCGCGCAGGTGCCGCCGCGGCACACCGAAGGGGCGCCGTAGCGGGCGAGGCAAGCGGCGTCCGAGGTGCAGCGCTCCCCGCAGCGGCCGTTCACGCACCGCCCCCCGCCGCAGTCCCCATCGGTGAGGCAGGCCCGCGTGCACTGCCGGTGGATCGGATCGCACCGAGAACCCGGCGGCCCGCAGTCCCCGTCGGTGAGACAGAGACCGCCGCCGGCGAGCCGGCCGGTGCGGCACCGGAGAATGCCGCAACCCGGCCCTGCCGCCGGGTCGCAGAACCCGTCGGCGTTCGGTAGGACCGTGCAGCTTCGAAAGCAGGCCCCGCAGTGCTCGTCGGTGTCGTAGGCGCCGGTGCCGCGGGTGTCGAAGAAGCCCTCGTCCACCTGCCCGTCGCAGTTGTCGTCGAGGCCGTTGCAGACCTCGCGGGTCACCTCGCCCGCCTCGCACTGCGACCACCGATGGACGAGCCCGTCCAACCGGCACTCCGACGCCCCCAGGCACTCGGCGCCGCCCCCTCCGGCGCGAAGGCACGGCCGGGTGGCCCCCTCCCGGCCCGGACCGCAGCCGCAGCTGAGGCTGTCCGGCGCGCACACGAGCGCCCCCTCGTGCTCGGTGCAGGTGCTCCCCTCCGGGCAGCAGCCTCGAACCCCCGTCTCACCGGTGCAGCCGGGAATCGGCGCGTCCGGGCCGCAGCCCTGCCTGCAGCCTCCGGCCGGATCGTCCCCGTGGAGCACGCAGCGGTGGCTCGGAAAGCCGCAATCGGCGTCCCGGCCGCACTCGAGGCACTGCACCGGCTCGACCGGCCAGCACGCGACCGCCGGACCGTCCGTGCCCGGCGCCGGGCCGGGCGCAAAGCCCGGGGCGCACAGGCGGGGAACGCAGCGTGGGGTCCCAGCGATGACTACGCAGGCGACCGCGTCCGGGCCCGGATCGAGGTCGCCGACGGCCGTGCGGCAGTCCTGCCCGCACCCGCCGCAGTGGGCGGCGTCCACGTAGCGCCCCTGCTCGTCGCGAAAGTCCTCGTCCACCTCGCCGTCGCAGTCGTCGTCGAGCCCATTGCAGAGCTCGGCTCGGGGCTCGGTCGGCTCGCAGCGCCAGCCCTCGGCGCCAGCGCAGACCCACGCCCCCGAGCACCCCGGGGCGTCCCCGATCCGGCATGCGGGGTAGCCTTCGGGACGCTCGAGCTTCGGGTCCTCTTCGTCGACCCGCCCATCGCAGTCGTCGTCGCGCCCGGTGCATCGCTCGCTCGCCGCGGCGGGGGCGTCGCACGCCCCGAAGACGCCGTCTCGGCCGCAGAGCTCCTGGCCGAAACACGCGCCGCGCTGGCACGTCCGAGCGAAGCCCGGGGCGCACACATCGCAGCCGAGCGAGGGCGCGCACTGCGCCGACGGGACCGCCTGGCACTCGGTGCCCTGCGGGCACCGGCCCTCGTCGCAGGCGGCGAGACACCGCCCCTCTACGCACCGGTCGCCGCCGGACGGGTGGCAGTCGATGTCGCTGTCGCAGGGCAAGCAGATCCGCGGAGCATCGACCACGCAGGCGCCCCCCGTGCACCGCGACCCCGCCGGACAGGCGCCGCAATCCACACTGCATCGGCCGTAGCTGCCGTCGCCCGCGGGCACGCAGCGCGCGGACCGGCAGTCTCGGTCCTCGGCGCAGACGGCACCAAACGGCAGATCTCCGGGGATCGAGCCCGGGCGCGCGCAGAGCCCGTCCGCGCAAATCTGGCCGAAGGGGCAGTCCAGGGCGGCGCGGCAGGGGCAGCCCTCCGCCGAATCCGCCGAATCAGCGGAAGGGCAGCGGGACGGCTCGGGACCGCTGCTGCGACCCCCGCAGCCGAGAGCGAACAGCAGCAGGCAGAGGGTGGCGCGCGACGACGACACGGCGAGGCTCCGGGGGGTGTACCAGCCTCGGCGCTCGGCCGGCACCCTGCTTTCGTCGCCGGTCGGTCGGTGGTATTCCGGACCGATGGGGAGTCTGTCGGGAAAGTCGATCATCATCAGCGGCGCCAGCAGGGGCATCGGCCTCGAGATGGCGAAGCGCTTCGCGATGGACGGGGCCCGGGTCGCCCTGCTCGCGAAGACGACCGAACCCCACCCGCGGCTGCCGGGGACCATTCACTCCGCCGCGGAGGAGGTGCGAGCGGCCGGCGGCGAGGCCCTTCCGCTCGTGTGCGACGTCCGGGACGAAGCGGCGGTCGCGGCGGCGGTGGCCGCCACGGTGGAGGCCTTCGGCGGGATCGACGCCTGCATCAACAACGCGAGCGCCATCATGCTGACCGGCACCGAATCGACGCCGATGAAGCGCTACGACCTGATGCACCAAGTGAACGCTCGGGGGACCTTCTGCCTCACCCAGGCGTGCATTCCGCACCTCCGCCAGGCCGACAACCCGCACGTGCTCATGAACTCCCCACCGCTGAGCATGAAACCCAAGTGGTTTCGGCACCACGTCGCGTACACCATGGCCAAGTACGGGATGAGCATGTGCGTGCTCGGGATGGCCGCGGAGTTCGAGGACGACGGCATCGCGGTCAACGCCCTGTGGCCTCGGACCGCGATCGCCACCGCGGCGGTGAAGAACCTGCTCGGCGGGGAGCAGATGATGCGCCAGTCCCGAGTCCCGGCGATCGTGGCCGACGCCGCCCACGCCATCCTGTGCCGTCCGGCGCGGAGCACGACCGGGAACTTCTTCGTGGACGAAGAGGTTCTGCGGGAGGAAGGGGTCGAGGACTTCGACAAGTATGCGGTGGATCCCACCCAAGAGCTGGTGGAGGACTTCTTTCTCGATTGAACGATCGTTTGTCATTGCGGACGAATCGAACGTGCGCGCCATCACAGGACGACTGCCGAGCCGCGGTCGAAGAGTCCCCTTTGACTTCCGCCGTCGCATCGCGTCGAACCGTCGTTCCGGGGACGAGCGGCGCGCCGAGAAAAGCGCCCGGTTGCTGCCCCGCCTGGTATTGGAGGAACGACAATGAAGAGATTCAACATGGCCCTCGGCCTCGCTCTGTGTTTGCCACTCGCGTCCGCCTGCGGCGACGACGACGGCCCGTGCTCGATCGACGCCGACTGCGGCGACGGGCTCATCTGCGACTTCCGGAGCGGGGCCTGCGTCTCCGCCTGCACCAGCGACGCGGTCTGCGGCGCCCAGCTGAACCGGTGCAACAACGACAGCGCCAACACGCTTGCTCCGGCGGTTTGCGTCTGCACCCCCCCGAGCGCCGGCGTCGAGGGCAGCTGCCTCGAGCCGTCCGTCTGCCGCCCCGACGGCACCTGCGGCGACCCGACCGG
>DAIQNR010000002.1:83293-95682 GCA_036788295.1 Myxococcota bacterium | reverse complement strand
CCCAATGCGACAACGCCGGCGCCGACGGATGCTTCTCGAACGGGCAGCTGTGCGATCCAAGGGCGATGGAGAACACGTTCAACCAGTGCGCCGCCCCTGAGGTCGTGACCCAGACCTGCGACCGGACCACCGCGCACATGCGGGGCATGAACGGCCCGATCCTCTTCAACGTGGAGCCCACCGGAAATCCGGAGACGTCGCCCGCCTGCGACAACGGCAACGTGCAGCGATTCGCAGCGAGCGTCTATGCACCGAATGGCCTTCCCGCGTCCCTCTACACTCAGGGCGTCCGGTTCCTGAACGCCCAGGGCAACGAGACCGACACGTTTGATACCGCCATGCGGGAAGCGGGAGCGGGTGCCGATGAGTACAGGGTGCGCTTCGGCCTGTGCCTGAGCAACGCGATGATGATGCAGCAGCTCGCCATCTTCATCAACGACTCCGAACGGAGGGCCTCGAACGCGTTCTGCTTCACCGCCCGCTGACCGCGAATGCCCCCGCTCTGCCGCCGCCCGGTCCCTCTTTGGGCCGGCGGCGGCGCGGGCCTGACCGGCCTTCCCCGCCGCCTCCGCGGCTGGCAGCCTCCAGCCGGTGACGCGGCCCCATCCCCAAAACCCTGGTTCTGCCGCCGCCTCGAAGTGGGCTCTTCGCCTCGGGCTCGCGGCGGCGCTCTTCGGCTGCGCCCAGACCGAGGCCGAAGCTCCCCCCGACGCAGGCACGAAGGTCCTCGGGCCGCCCGCGCTCCCGCTCGTCTGGAACCGGCTCCCCCTGCTGCCCCCGAACGTTCGCCCGGAGGGATGGAGCGAGGCGGAGGCCCGGTGGGCGACGGCGACCCGGGCCTACAGCCGGGGCGAGCTCGAGCTGGCGTCCCGCACGTTTTTGGCCGCAGCCGAGGCGCTGAGCTCCACCGTCGCGGCGAAAGCGGCGCTCCGGGTGTCGATCACCGGCCGCTGCCTCGCCTACGAAAACGCGGCCCGGGCGCTTCGGGCCGGAGGTGATCTCGAGGGCACCCGTCAGCTGCTGGAATCGACCGCCGCCGCCGACCCAGCGTGCCAAAACTCGCTGGCGCTGCGGGTGAGCCGGCTCGATGCCGAGACCTCGACCACCTCCTCGGTCGCCGAGGGTTTTGCTGAATCGGAATAACCTTTAAGCCGGCAGCTGCACCGAGAGGACGGGCGAGAACAACCGGTCCGGAGCGTCCTCGGGCATCGGGCAGCCTTCCCCGGGGAGCTCGTCGTAGCGGGGAGACCACGGCAGATGCACGAGCAGCCCGTTCTCCCTTCGCTCGAGCCGGGGCAGGATCGGCGCCACCAGCCTCGACCGCGCCGCGTCGAGCGCGGCCTCGACGTCGGAGAACTGGGCCAGCTCTTCCAAGACGCGGCGGGTGGGCGGCGCGAGCCACAGCTGCGGGTCCGCGAGCGCGGCCCGCGCCGTCCTCCACCGGGCCGCGACCGTCTCCTGCAGATCCGGTCGCGCCACCTGCCCGGGAGGCAGCCGGGCCAGAAAGAACCGAGTGTCGTAGCGCCGTCGCTCCGCGCTCGGCGTGATCCAGTGGGCAAAATAGACGAACGCGTCGCTGGCGAGCCCGCCGGCCTCGGCCAGTCGCTCGGGGAAGGAGCACCCCGAGTCGTCGGCGACGCCGCCCACTCGGAGCCCCGACTCCTCGCACAGCTCCCGGGCCGCGGCCGCCACTGCGGCGCGGCGGTCCGCTTCCGTCCACGTTCGCCCGGGGGAGGGCTGCTGGCGACCGAGCTCGAGGCTGGGCCTCACCGGCACCCTTCGGTCTTCGGGGTCGAGCTGGCCGCCAGGGAACACCGAGGCCCGACGCATGAACCGGGTCCCTGGGTGGCGCTCGACCAGGAGGAGCTCCGGTCCCTGGTCGGCGTCCCGGAGCACCACAACGGTGCTCGCGTCGCGGGGGCGGAGATCGGCCGGGGTGCCGGGGCTCGTGAACACCACGGGCCACCGTCCCGGCCCCAAAGCGGGCGGTCAAGCGGAGGCGGCGAGCCGGGCCAAGCCTCGAATGCAAGCCACCGGCTGCCCACGGTGCGCCCGGGCATAGAAGACCCCGGCCTTCCTGCAGGCGCGGGCGAGCGCGATGTCGGCGCTCGGCACCTGTAGGCCGACCGCGCTCAAGACCGCGTCGTAGCCGGCCTCCTCGATGACGGAGGGCAAGGTCTCGAGCAGGTCTGGTTCGAGGATCCGCCACTCGAACCGGGCCTCGGGGAGGGCCTCGGTGAGCTCCCCCTGCTCGACCGGATCCCGCCGTCGCCCCACCACGAGCAGCCGCTTGTCGGCAAAACGGTCCCTGACCCGGCGCAGCATGGCGTCAGGCAAGTGAAAGCCGGGGCAGTCTCGCCCCTCCCGCTCGAGCAGGTTGGCCCACGGGCGCTCCGGGCGAAATCCCGGCTCGAGCTCCCGGCCCTCGACCTGAACCGGGCCGTTTCGACGGCAGGACCACCACCGGAGCCGGCCCATCACCCTGGCCCAAGCGTCCGGGTCCACGTCCTGGCCTCGGACCCAGCGCAGTTCCCGGACCCATTGCTGGTAGAGCGGGGGATCGGGGAGGTCTTCAGGATTTCGAGGCTCCGCGTAGCGATCGAGCGGCCCCCACGAGGTCTCGACCGCGTCGACGAGGCCGCGCAGGATCGCCTGCGGCTCCACCGGCTCCGGGGAAAGCGCCCCGTAGTCGCCCCAGCCGTAGGGGTCCTGGCCGCGGCGCTCGTCGGCTTGCTCGAGCTGGTCGAGCGCCCTTTCGGCCAGCTCCGCCGCCCGGGCCCAAGTCGCGGGGGTCTCCCCGAGCAGGTGGCGAGGAAGATCCGAAGGCTGCATCTGCAGCTGTAGGGCTGTCACCGACCCCGGCCAGTACGCCTTTCCGATCTCCGTGAGCTGCCGGCTGACCCGGGCCACCGCCTCTCGCACTTCCTGGTCCTCGGGGAACACGTCGGTGTGGCTTCGGGCCTCGCAAATCCAGGCCAAGATGGCGAGTCGCTGCCGGGGCGCGGTGCTCCACGCGAGCTCGACCCGGCACTCCTCCACCCGGTCGGCCAGAATCGACAGCTCGTCGAGCGCGCCCCCATGGTCCAGCGCTCGGGGGCTCGGAGCGCGCGTCGCGAGCGGCAAGGGCCGGGCGGGAGCGGCCGGCGGAATCCGGCCCCGGTCGATGCGCCCTCCTTCGCAGCGAAACGGCTCCACCGGCGTGCTCTCTTCGTCGAGGGCGACGTCGGACTCCACTCGAACCGCCGCGTCGAGCAGCGACCGGGCCAGCCGAGACGGGCAGAGCCGGCCGAGAGCGTCGGCCAGGGCTTGCTCACGGTCGAGGCCTCGACCGGCGTAGGATTCTCCCTGACCGGTGATGAGGCACTCGGTCCAGGTGTGCTCGTGGTACCGCAGGAGGTAGCCGTGGTGGGCGAGCACCTGCCGGAGCGCGTCATCCGACATGTGCGGGCCATAGCCGGCCCGAACGGAGCGACGCAAGGTCGCAGTCGCGGTGCGCTTCTTGGAGGGTTCTCCCCGACAGAACGCGGAGCTGCGGGGACTCATCGCCACCTCCGACCCGGAGGAACCATCGGCCTCGGATAGCTTTCCACGGAGGCTCGCCAAGGAAGGTGGACTTCGCCCCCCTCGAGCGCGGCGAGCTCGGGGACGAAA
This sequence comes from Myxococcota bacterium, assembly GCA_036788295.1. Classification (GTDB taxonomy): domain Bacteria; phylum Myxococcota; class Kuafuiibacteriia; order Kuafuiibacteriales; family Kuafuiibacteriaceae; genus JAHQVK01. Next base: position 92,031 of record DAIQNR010000002.1, on the reverse strand, counting down.
CGCCGGACGTAGTCGCCCTCCGGATCGTAGTCGAACGCCTGCTTCACCACGTCGAACACCCTATCCCTCGGGTCGGTGCCCACCCCCGCCGCGTACTGCCAGTTTCCCCAGTTGCTGGCCGGATCGTAGTCCACGAGCGTGGCTTCGAACCAAGCCGCGCCCAGCCGCCAATCGAGCCCGAGCGTCTTGGCGAGAAAAGATGCGACGTTCTGCCTGGCGCGGTTGGAGAGAAACCCGGTCTGCGCGAGCTCGCGCATGCCGGCGTCCACCAACGAGAACCCGGTCCGGCCCTCCCTCCAGGCGTCGAAGCGCCGACGGTCGAGCGCGGCTGGGATGCGGCGGCGAGCCATCCCCGACCGCTGAAACAGACGCGCTCCGGCCCCGAGCGCGAGCAGCTGGAAGTAATCCCGCCACAGCAGCTCGAACAGCAGCCAGTAGGTGGATTTGCTCGCCCCCCGCTCGCGCTCGTAGCGCCGCACCTCGCTGACCACGCGCCGGGGCGACAAGCACCCGTGGGCGAGCCAGGGCGAGAGCTTCGAGCTGTCGTTCGCGTGGAGCATCCCGTTTCGGGTCTCGTGGTACCGGCCGAGCGCGTCCGCCTCGAACGCCCACGCCTCGAGCCGAGCTCGGCCCGCCGCCTCGCCCCCCGAAAACTCGATGATCGCCCCGGACTGGTCCCCCGACGCGAGCGAGGCCGGGTCGGGGATGTCGCCGGGCCCGACCGGCGGTGGCGGCGGCAGGCGAGCCGGCGCGTCCCTCGGAGCCGCCGGCGCTGCCCCCGACTCCACCCGCCGGCGAAACTGCGAGAAGCTCTCCGGGAGGCGGTCGCCGGGAAACGGGAGGGCGGAGGGGGGGTACAGCGTTCGCCCCGGGCAGCGCTCGAGGCGGGCGCCGATCGAGGCCAGCGCGGCTTCGACCCGCGATTCTTCGGCGACCTCGTCGCAAGCGACGTGCGCCTCGACGAACACGCGCGTCGCCCCGAGGGTGCGCGCGAGATCGGTCAGCTCCTTTTCGGCCCGGCCCACCCGCACTAGCAGCTCGCCTCCGCGGGCCCGAACCGCCGACCGGAGCGCGGCGATGCTCTCCATCCAGAACCGAGCGCGGGCTGGTCCGAGGCGGGGCAAGCCGTGAAAGCCGACATCCCACCGCCGCGGGTCGAGCACCGTGACGAGGGCGGCCTGGGCCTCGACCGGGCCGGACCCGCCCGCAGGCGCTTCTCCCCGAGCGATGAAGTCGAGCGCGGCGGCGAGCGCGAGGTGGTCGTCGAGCCTCGAGTCATCACGGAACCAAACGATGGCAGCGGGCACGCGGCGAGGAGCCCGGCTCTATGGGTCCGGGTCAAAAGCAAAAGACCTCCGCGACGAAGACCGAGGGATGCCCCAGCGGGGGCAACCCAGAGGCCTCAGCGGAAGCTCAACGACCAGCGCACCGAGCGCCGATCTCGTGCCGCACGTCGTCGAGCGGGCCGAACAAGACGCCCAGAGTCCGCGCATCTCGGGCGAGCCGCTCCACGGGGAAGTCCCGCACGAAGCCGGAGCCGCCGTGGATTTGGATGGCGGCGTGGGCAGCGTGGTGGGCCGCCTCGGTCGCAAAGGCGAGCGCAGCGCGGCCGTCTCCGCCGCCCTCGAGACCGCCGGCCACCACGAGCAGCTGCGCCGCTTCCACCTCGGTGGCGGCGTCGGCCAACATCCACTGCACCGCCTGGAAATCGGCGATCGGCCGGCCGAACTGCTTTCTGCCCAAGGCGTGGTCCTTCGCCGCCGTCACCGCCGCCCGCCCCGCCCCGACGGCCACCGCGGCGACCGCGAGCCGCAAGATCGACAGCCTGGGGTCGTTCGGATCGGGCAAGGAGAGCGGCGGGTGCATGCGACCGAGACCCGCTCCCCGCAGCCCGAGACCGTCGAGCGCCGCGAAGGCCCCGCCGCCCCGAAACCGCTCCTCTGAGAGCACGAAGACCCGCTCCGCATCGAGGCCGATCCCGAAACCCCCCGGTCCGAACACGAGACCCGACCACGATCCGTCCGAAGGAGGAGGCTCCGAACCGCCCGCCAGCCACGGAGCGACGACCGCGGCGTGCACCGCGATCCGAGCGGCGAGCGCGGCGCTCCGCTCGGCCACCTCGGCCAGCGCGAGAAGCCCCACCGCCGGAGGCACGCCCCCTCGGCTCTCGGCGAGGAACAACGCGCCGAGCCCGAGCTCTGCGGCCAGGCCGAGCGCCGCCGGGTCGATGAGGCCGCGCGCGTCCCAGTCGGCCGCATCGGTGCGAAACCGCTCGCAAGCGGTCGCCACCGCGTCGAGCACCCAGCGGTCGTCGGGGGACGGGGCGAACTCCATGGGGGCGGGTGTGGACCAGCCCCCGCTTTTCAGGCAAGCGCCGGGCGCGCAAAGACCGACGCCAGGTCCTCAGTGGGGCGACAATGGACCGCAGGCCCAATCCGCGGAGACCGCCTTTGGCCGCTTGGGCGGGCGCGGGCCAAGGAGCGGGCGCGGGCCCGAGGCGGGGGCACCAGACCCCAACCCGGGCCGGGGGGCGGGGGTTGCGGAAATCGCGGCACCTGGTAAACCGCTCCTCGCCCATGGGAAAGTACCTGAAGCTCAGCCCTCCGAAGCGCGGAACCAAGATCACCGTCGCCAAGAACGGCCAACTGCAGGTGCCGGACGACCCGATCGTGCCGTTCGTATTGGGTGAGGGGTTGAGCCCCCAGATGTGGGCCGCCGTCCGAGAGGTGCTCGAGCGAGCGGTCGACCGCTGCTATGCGAACGCCAAGCGGCTCGAGTGGTTCGAGGTCTACGCTGGTGAGCGCGCCCACGGGGTGTACGGGCCCGGGGAGTGGCTCCCCGAGGATACGGTCCGGGCGCTCCAAGAGTACAAGGTCTGCCTGAAGAGCCCGATCGTCGGCCCTGTGGGGTCCTGCCAATCGCTCGACGACGAGCTGCGTTCGAAGCTCGACCTGTTTGCGCACGTGCAGCCCATTCGCTACCTCGACGGGGCACCGAGCCCCCTGCGGGCCCCCGCTCCGGTGGACTTGAGGGTGTTCCGGGAGCACACCGAAGACGTCTCGAGCGACCTCGAGTGGAAAAAGGGGTCCCCGGAGGCCCGGCAACTCATCGGCCTCATCAACGACGAGCTCGGCAAAGCCCCGGACCGGCCGGTGCGGCCCGACTCGGCCATCGCCATGAAGCCGATCAGCGCCACCGCGACCAAGCGGCTTCTTCGTCTCGCTTTGGACTTCGCCACCAAGAACAAGCGCAACTCGGTGACCTTCGTCCACCAAGGCCCCGTGCTCCGTCACACTGAGGGCTTCTTTCGGGACTGGGGGTACGAGATCGCCCGAAAGGAGTTCGGGGACGCGACGATCACCGAAGCTGAGGTATTGGAGCGGCATGAAGGCGAGGCCCCGCGGGGGAGGGTCGTGCTCCGTGACCGAAGCGTCGAGGAGATGTGCCGGGAGATCATCACTCGGACGGCGGACCACGACGTCATCGCCGCCACGAACTCGAACGGGGCGCTCCTGCAGTCGCTCGGGCTCGCCGCGGTGGGCGGCGTAGGTCTCGCCCCTTCCGCCTTCGTCGGCGCGAAAGCCGCGATCTTCGAGACCACCCACGGCCTGCTCCCGCGCAGCGGCCGGGGCGAGCACGACAACCCATCGAGCGCCCTGTTGTGCGGGGTCATGCTCTTCGAGCACCTCGGATGGAAAGACTCGGCCGAGCTGGTCACGGCGGCGCTGGCGAAAACCATCTCTGAAGGGACGGTCACCCCTGACCTCGCCGGCCGGCTCGAGGGCGCGCGAGCCCTCACCACCGGTGACTTCTGCGCCGAGATCGTGGATCACTTCGAGACGGTCCACAAAGATCGGGTCGAGCAGGTGCTGAAGAGCCGAGCCGTCTCCGGCATCGGCTGACGAGCAAACCGCGACCGCATCCACGCGGCGGGGCGGTGCGCCGCTTCGCCGCAACACGGCGAGGCGCTGCGCCTCGCCGTACCAAGGAGAGGGCCAGCGGATCGCTTCCGCAGGCCCAAGGAGACAGACCATGGCACGCCCCAAAATCGGACTCGTAGGCGCAGGGCAGATCGGTGGAAACCTGGCGCTGCTCGCGGCACAAAAGCAGCTCGGGGACATCGTCGTCTTCGACATCCCCCAGGCCGAAGGCATGGCCCAAGGCAAGGCCCTGGACATCCAGCAGCTGACGACCATCGAGCGCTGTGACTCGATCCTCTCCGGAACCTCCGACTACGGCGCGCTGGCTGGATGCGACGTGGTCATCATCACCGCTGGGTTTCCTCGCAAACCGGGGATGTCGAGGGAGGAGCTGCTCGGAAAGAACCTCTCCATCATGACCGACGTGGCGGCCAACCTGAAGCAGGTGTGCTCGGACGCGTTCCTCATCAACATCGCCAACCCCCTCGACGCGATGGTGTACGCGCTGAAGCAGGTCACCGGCGCGCCGGCGGCCAAGGTGGTCGGCATGTCGGGGATCCTGGACACCGCGCGATTCAAGAGCTTCATCGCCATGGAGCTCGGCACGTCGATGAAGGACGTGACCGCCATGGTGCTCGGAGGCCATGGCGATGACATGGTCCCGATCACGAGGCTGACCACCGTCGGCGGGGTCCCGGTGGAGGAGCTCATCCCCGCCGACCGGCTCGCCGCCATCGTCGACCGGACCCGAAAAGGCGGCGCCGAGCTCGTCGGCCTGTACAAGACCGGATCGGCGTATTTCGCTCCGGCCGCAGCCGCCATCGAGATGGCGGAGGCCTACCTCGGGGACCACAAGCGCGTCCTCCCGTGCGCGGCGTGGTGCGAGGGCCAGTTCGGCATCCAGGACATGTACTTCGGCGTCCCCTGTGTGATCGGCGCCGGCGGGGTCGAGCGAATCCTGAGCTTCGAGCCCACCGAGGCCGAGCAGCGGATGATCGAGACGAGCCGGGCGTCGGTCGCGAAGACCGTCGCCGAAACGAAGCTCTGAAGCGCCACCTCGAAAGGCTCCATCGGCGGTCCCGCTGTCTTTGCGAGGCCCGATTCCCGGTTCCCTGCCGTGGACCAAGCCGCTAACCTCCCCCCATGGGGCGACCCACCGATGACGCACGGGGCCGGATCAAGGCGGCCGGACTTCGGGTGACCCAGCCTCGGCTGGCGCTGCTCCGGCTGCTCGAGTCCTCGTCCGGCCCGGTCTCCCACGCCGACGCGGTCCGGGCGCTCGGAGAGCTCGGCGGGGACCCGGCCACCGCCTACCGCAATCTGGTCAAGCTCGTCGATGCGGGCCTTGCGCAGGTCGCGAGCACGGTGGGCGGCGTCACCCACTTCGAGCAGGCTCGACCCCACGGCCTCCACCATCCCCACTTTCGGTGCGCCGGGTGCGGCACCGTGTCGTGCCTGCCGGCCACGCAAGTCGCACCCCCGGCCGGCCCGTGGAGCGCGGCGGTGGCCGAGGCGGAGGTCACCTTCGTCGGGCGCTGTCCACAGTGCCGCGGCGGCGCCGCCGTCTCGGCGCCGTAGACGTCACCGAGGGCGAGCGTCGATCTCCGGCGGCAGCGGCTTCTTCAGCTCGAGCTTCGCGATCGCCTCGAGATGAACCGCATCCGGGCCATCGGCGATGCGCAGGGCGCGCTGCGCGGCCCAGGCTTGGGCGAGCGGGAAGTCGGCGCAGACGCCGGCCCCACCGAATACTTGCATCGCCCGGTCCAGCACCGAGAGCGCCGCGTTCGGGGCGACCACCTTGATCATCGCGATCTCGGTCCTCGCCGCCTTGTTGCCAGCCACATCCATCTTGTGGGCGGCGTGGAGGGTGAGCAGGCGAGCCTGGTCGATGTCGATGCGAGAGCGCGCGATCAGCTCCCGAACCGTGTCCATGGCGGCGAGCGGACGGCCGAAAGCGACGCGGCCCTGGGCCCGGGCCCGCATCAATTCGAGCGCGCGCTCGGCGGCCCCGATGCTGCGCATGCAGTGATGGATGCGCCCCGGTCCAAGACGCCCCTGCGCGATCTCGAACCCCCTGCCCTCCCCGAGCAGCAGGTTCTCTTTCGGCACTCGAACCTGCTCGAACCAGACCTCGGCGTGGCCGTGGGGGGCATCGTCGAACCCGAACACGGTGAGCGGCCGGACGATCCGAACCCCCGGGCTGTCCATGGGCACCAAGATCATCGACTGCTGGCGGTGCACCGGAGCGTCGGGGTTGGATTTGCCCATGAAGATGGCGACCCGGCACCGTGGATCCATCGCGCCGGAGGTCCACCACTTCTTGCCGTCGAGAACATAGTCGTCGCCGTCCGGGACCATGGAGGCGGTGATGTTGGTCGCGTCGGACGAGGCGACCTCCGGCTCGGTCATCGCAAAGCACGACCGGATCTCTCCGGCGAGCAGCGGGCCGAGCCACCGGGCCTTTTGCTCCTCGCTGCCGTAGCGGTGGAGGACCTCCATGTTTCCGGTGTCGGGGGCCGAGCAGTTGAACACCTCGGGACCGAGCGGCGAGCGCCCCATCACCTCGCAAATCGGGGCGTATTCGAGGTTTCCCAGTCCGGCCCCCGCGACCGGGTCGGGCAGAAAGAGGTTGAAGAGCCCGGCCGCCTTGGCCTCCGCCTTCAGCGGCTCGAGGAACGGAAACGGCTGCCACCGGGTGCGCTCGGAGGCGAGGTGGGCCTCCGCCTCTGCCTCGAGAGGGTAGACCTTCTCCTCCATGAACCGCGCCACCTGGTCCCGCAGCGCCAGAGCGCGGCCGGAGATGTCGAACACCATGGCCAAAGTGTAGGGCACCGAGCGGCCCTCATCGACGCCGGCCGCTCGTTTTCGACCGTTCGGTGGCGCGATCGGGCCGAGGAACGAGGGAGGGCACGGTTGCGGCGGGGGGAGCTTCGGGACAACGGTAGGGCGTGCCGAGGTCCATCCCTCCGGACGCAGGGGACCGCTCCGCGCCGGCCTCGATCCGGTTTCTGCCGTTGTCGCTCGACGGACGGCTCGGGTTCGTGGGTGTGCCTCGCCTCGGCCTCGACCCACGGTCGAGGGCGGCGCTCGAAGCCGAGCTCGACCGGCTGGCCCGGTCGGCCCGGGTCCGGTCGTGGGTCACGGTGTCGGTGTCGGCGCCTCCGGAGCCTGCGGATCTAGGGCCGGATTGCCGAGCCCGAAACATCGGGTTTTCCCGATACCGACTGCTCGACCCGGAGGACCGAGCGGGGCTGGACGACCGGTCCGGTGGCCTCGCGCCGCTGCTCGAGCGGCTCGGCGAGGAGATCAACGCCGGAACGACCGTCGTCGTCGCCAGCGCCGACCATGCCGCCCCTCTGGTCGCCGCCGCGTTCTTGGCCGAGCAGGGCTGGCCGGTCCCCCGGGCCCTCGCCGTGGTGCGCCAGCTCGGCGGTCCGGGCTGCCTCGGCGATCTGAAGCACCTCGATGGGTGGCTGCCGCTCGAGCCCGAACCAGCCTCCGCCCCGTCGGTGGCCGCCGTCCGCGTCCCGGCGCCACTCGAGCGCTCCGTCCCCCCGCCGGTCGAGCGCTCTGGGCCTCAGCCGGTCGAGCGTGCTGGGCCTCCGCCGGTCGAGCGCGCCGTCCCTCCGCCGTCCGAGGGGGGAGCCGTGCCCACCTTGGGCCTGCGGGCGGCAAAGCTGGCCTACCGAGCGACCCCGACCGCTCGTCCCGAACCGTCCCCCGGGCCGAGCGAGCCTCCCCTCCCGGCCGAGCCCGAGCCAGCGGCCGAAACCCATCCCATCGCGAAAGCCCCGGATCGGCCGGTGTGGGGGATGCGCGGCCTCAGCCCGAAAGAGTCCTGGTGCGTGGGCGCGACGCTCGGCGCCGCGCTCGGGGATGCGCTCGGCGCTCCGCTCGAGGCCGAGACCGACCGGGCCCAGCTCGAGGCCCGTTTCGGCGCCGACGGACCGAGCGCCCCGCTCCGCCGGTGGGAACAGAGCGCGGCCACGTCCGAGGAGACGCAGCATCTGGTGCTCGCGCTCGAGACCATGCTCGAGGCTCGGCAGCGGGGCTTTCCGGTGGACACCGCGCTCGAGCGGCTCGCCCGGCGGGTGGCCGCGTGGGCAGAGGCGCCCGAGGGGGGTCACCGGGAGCCCGATCCGGTCACCCGCACCGCGGCGGCGCGCCTCGGCGCGGGCACGCCTTGGCCGGAAGCGGGGCAGGCGGCCAACGTGGGCTCGACCCCGCTCCTTCGGGCCGGCGTCGCCGGGCTGGTGTTCGTCGCCGAGCCCAGGGACGCCGGACGATGGGGAGCGGCCCTCTCCCGGGTCACCCACCGGGGGGAGGAGACGGTGGGGGCGGCGGCGGCCATTGCGGTCGGGGTGGCGTGGCTCGCCAGGGGCGAGAGGCTGCGCGACGCCGCGGCGGCCATGGTGGGCGCGGCCTGCCGCTTCAGCCCGGCGGCGGCCGTTCGCTTGGCCGGGGCGCTCGAGGCGGCGGACGCCGGCACGCCGCCCGCCGTCGCGTCGGTGCGGCTCGGCTCCCCCTCGGCTCTCGACACCCTGGCGATGGCGCTGTTCTCGGCGTCTCGCCACCCCGACGACTTCGAGCGAGCGGTGCGCGAGTCCTGCATGACCTCCGGCGACTCCGACGGCGCGGCCGCCTGCGCCGGGATGCTGCTCGGCGCGCGGCTCGGGGCGGGCGGCCTGCCCCGGACCTGGGTCGCGAGCCTCGAGCGGGCCGAGTCGCTCGAGGCTCTCGCCCTCGCCCTCGCCGCTTGCCCCTGAGGCGGCTTCAGCCGCCGTGAAGCTGTGAGGCGGCTTCAGCCGCCGTGAAGCT
>DAIQNR010000002.1:80971-83193 GCA_036788295.1 Myxococcota bacterium | reverse complement strand
GAAGCTGTGAGGCGGCTTCAGCCGCCGTGAAGCTGTGAGGCGGCTTCAGCCGCCGTGAAGCTGTGAGGCGGCTTCAGCCGCCGCGAGGCCGCGGAGGGTGCTGTTTCTTGAACACGTAGTATTGGTTGATGGTGTAGTTGATGAGCATGCCTCCGGCGATCCCTGCGAGCGCCGCGACCTGCGGCCAAGTCGAAGGGTAGGCGGCGAGAATCGACAGGGATATGCCGAACTGAACGACCGCGGCGGTCGACGAAGCGAGGCAGAACGCCAAGAACTGCTTGCCGATGTGACCGTCCCTGGCGTGCGGGAACGTGAACCGACGGTTGAGCAAGAAGTTGCTCACCACGCTGGTGGCGATGCCGCTGGCGAGGGCGACGGGGCTGCTCGCGCCCAACAGGAGCATCAGGGAGACGGTCAGCAGGTTGACGAAGACACCGGAGGCGCCGACCGCCGCAAACTGCACCGCGCTGCTCCAGGTCGCGTACCGGAACATGTACAGCCGGCGGAGATGCCTGAGATAGTTGAGCTGCTCCTTGAAGGTCAGCTTGCTCTCGCCGCGGACCCGATCGGTGAAGTGGATGGGCACTTCACCGACGTTGTCCAGACCGCACTTCACGATGAGTTCGAGCCCGATCTTGTAGCCCACCGGGTTCAGCTCGACCGCGCGATCGAAGTCGGTCTTTCGAAGCGCGAAGAAGCCGGACATCGGGTCCTTGATGTCCGTGAACGGCCTCGCGAGGACCGTCGCCACCCGGCTGTTCAGCCAGCGAAAGAACCCCCAATCATCGTCCGTGCTGCCCCCAGGGACATAGCGAGAACCAACCACCATCTGCTGGCCCGCTTCGAGGGCGAGGATCATGGCCGGGATCTTGGCCGGAGGATGAGACAGGTCTGCATCCATCACGACCAGCACCGGGTGCCGAGCCTCCCGCAGCCCGTGCACGACCGCGGAGCTGAGCCCTCGATCGGTCGTGCGCACCACAAGGCGGGAGAAATCGGGCGCGTGGTCCTCGAACCACTCCGCCGTTCCGTCGCCGCTGTCGTCGTCCACGACGATGACCTCGAGGTCGATGCCATAGCGGCGACGAAGGTCGCCGAGCCGTTCGAGCAGCTGGGGGAGGTTCTCGCGCTCCCGATAGGTCGGGACCACGACCGACACCGGGGTGAGGACCCGAACCTCCGCCAGGGGTTCAGTGGACAGGCGGCTGCCTTCAGGTACGGCCACCGGCGCCATCCCCGGGGCGGTAACCCCCGAAATCGGCCGAGTCAACGCCCTGCTCGACCTCGGCCGAACCGTCTGCCGGAGCGACCTGGCCCCGGGTGTTCGGCGAGGGGAGGCCCGTCCTCTGGAGCGTCCCGTCGACGCAAGAGGAGCCGCCGGCCGACCGGCAGCCCAGGATGCAGCGCTGGACCCGGAGCGAAGAATCATGCCCAAATCGCGAGGTGAGTTCGGGTCGCGACCCCCACGGGCCGTCCGCTCTGGTCGGCCGACCCCTCGGCGATCTCGTCATGCGGGCGTGCCTCGTCGAGGCGCGGGGGGCCTGGCTGTTCGAGGCTCGGGACGGGCGCAACCGGCGCGCGCTCGTGCAGTGGGTGCCGCTTCGGCCGATGGCGCCGGGCGAGGAGCGGGCCCAGGTCGAGATGATCCGGTCCGTCGAGGCGTACACCTTCGAGCTGGCCGCCGACCTCGAGGTCAAGGTCGAGGACCATGGCTTCGACCCGTCGGTCGGCGATGGCGGCGCGTTCTACTGGCGGCTGCCGTGGACCGGCGCCTCCGACCGCTGCGGTCGAACCAGGCTCGAGCTCGGCGAGGATCTGCTCGCGGCGACGATGAGCCTGCTCGACCGGCTCGCCGCCCGGCACCCGCGGGGCCGGCTCGACCCGCTGCTGCAAGCGAGCCTCGTCATCCCCCGCACCGGTGGGGCGGACCTGCTCGGCGCCCCGGTCGCGGTTCCGGACGAGTGGCTCGCCGCGGCGGTGGCGCCTCCTCCCCGGGCGCCGGAGGAGCGGTCCACTGGCGAGGTGAGGGCGTCCGGGGACTTGTGGCGGCTCGGGCGGGCGCTGCGCGAGCTGTCCGCCACCCTCGAGCCTCCGCTCGGCTTCTCGGACTTCCTCGCTCGCCTCGAGGCGGCGGATCCGGGGCGGAGGGTCGCCTCGGCCTCCGACGCCCTCGTCGAGCTCGAAGCGAGCCGCGGGACCCTGGCCGGGCAGACCCTGGCCGG
>DAIQNR010000002.1:10800-80871 GCA_036788295.1 Myxococcota bacterium | reverse complement strand
CCGCCTCCGACCGGGGGTCTGGGCCGGACCGCGCTCGAGGCGCCCGAGAGCGCGTCGGCTGGGCAGGGGCCCACCTGGACCGATCCACCCCCCGATGACCTCGACGGTCCGCCGATCGACCCTGCGATCAAGCCGCGCGCGGCCGGCGCCGACGAGGCGCCGACCATGTGGATGAAACGAGAAGATCTGGCCGCTGGCCGCCGGTCGGCTTCGGAGGAGAATTTCGCCGTCGCCGGGGCGAAAGCCACGGTGGTCGGGGTGAGATTGGGCGCCGAAATCGCCGCGCCGGACGCGACGAATGCGCCACCGACCCGGGTGTTCGACGACCCGGCGTCGAAGTCCCCGGGCGTTGGTCCTGGAGGCACGCTCGCTGGGGCGCCGGTCCCGTTCGTGCTCGGGCCCGGAGGGACGATCGCCGCCGAGCTCCCCGCGTTTCGGGGACCGGGAGGGACGGTCAGCTCGGAGCGCTCCCCGGCGCTGCTCGGCCCCGGGGGGACCGTAGCCGCCGAACCCCTCCCCCAGCTCCCTCCTCGGCCCCGACCCCCGTCCCGTTCTCCCGTACCCGACGCTCCCGATTCGCCGCTACGGCGAACGGCGCCGCCCTCGGGCCGTTCGGTCCTCACCCTGATGCTGCTCGCCGCGCTCGCAGTGGCCAGCGGGGCGGCCGTGCAGCTGCTCAAGCCGATGGGCGAAGCGACGTTCGGCACCACCAGGGTCGAAGGCTCGGGGAGCGCTCTTGGCCCGAAGACGGTGACCCCCTGGAACGACGTGCTGCTCGAGGCGAGCCCCGCGGGCGCGGAATTCGTGGGCGAGCGGGATGGCCGGCTGCTCGGCCCGGGCCCGGTTCGGCTGCTCGTCCCGTCCGACCTCGAGGTGGCGGTGCTGGTGACCGCGCCCGGGCACGAGCCGATCCGCCTCATCCTGCCCAGCCGGGGGCGGGTGACCGTGCACCTCGCGTCGACCGAAGGGACGAGCGACTGCCCGGTCTCCGTGCGAGCGCCCGGCAACCAGCCGCTGCAGGTGGTGGGGCTGGACCTGCCGAGCACGCCGGCGGGCGACTACTCCATCCCCGGAGCGGTGGTGATGCGGTCCGTCGAGGGTCTCGGCGCCTGGCTCGTGCGCTGCCAGACCTTCGGCGGCCAAAAGGAGCACCGCTTCGCCGCTCGCTCGACGCCCCGGACCATCCAGCTCAACGTTCTCGAGCCGCGGACGGCCCGGCTGAGCGTCGAGGGACGACCGTCGGGCCAGCTGCCTACGGCGGCGACCGCCAACGCGGGCTTCGTCTTCGTCGAGGCCGAAGACGAGCAGGAGGGCAAGGTGGGCCGGTGGGTTCCGGCGTTCTCGGACACCTCGGCCCAGCTGCCGCGCCCGACCCGCGTTCGGCGCTCGGGCAGCTGAGGGCCGGCGACGAAGCGAAACCCCCGGCTCACGCTCCCATCAGTCCCGACGCTCGGGCGTCACCGAGATCTCGACCCGCTGCCCTTGGCGCAGGACGACGAGAAGAGTGGGCTCGCCCGCTTTCAGCCGGTCGAGCGAGCGCACGAAGTCGTAGATGTTCGCGAGCGGCTGCCCGGCGAGCTCGATGAGCACGTCCCCGGCGCGCACCCCGGCTCTCTCCGCCGGGCTCCCTTTGGCTGCCCCCGAGACCGGGACCCCCACGGCGTCGCCCCCGGACGAGCCGGCGTAGTCGGGGATCGTCCCGAGGTAGGCCCGGCCCGACCGGCGCCCCGGGCTGCGCTCCGGAGGAGCGACCTTCACATGGGGCAGGGGCTCGAGGCGCTTCGCCAGCGCCGCCCCGACCTCGCCGACCAAGTGGGCGACGCGGGCCAGACCGGGCACATCTATGCGCTCGGCGACGTCCCGGGGGCTGTGGTAGTCCCCGTGGGCGCCGGTGAAGGCGCTCGAGATCGGGACCCCGCCCATATAGAACGGAGTGGCGTCCGTCGGCAGGTAGGTTTCGCCGCTCGTTCGGACCGGCGCCCGCGCGGACAGGTTCGCTGCCTCCAGCACCCGAGGCCAGGCCGGGCTCGAAGCCACCCCCTGGATCACCACGTTGTCCCGGAGCCGGCCGATCATGTCCATGTTCAGGTAGGCGAAGACCTGGTCGTTCAAGGGGCCTTTGGCTTCGAGGGCCCGAACGTGGTGCGTCGAGCCGTACAGGCCGAGCTCTTCGCCCGACCAAGCCGCAAAGACGATGTCCCGCTCGGCGCCAGGCATCGGCTCGGTCGAGAGCCACCGGGCGATCGCGAGCAACCCAGCCACGCCGGACGCGTTGTCGTCGGCGCCGGGATGAATCTGGCCTTCCTCCTCGGGCCGCGCGAGCGAGTCTCCTCCCTCTCCGCGGCCCAGGTGGTCGAGGTGGGCCCCGATGAGCACCGCGGAGGTGGCCGTCTTCGCCCGCCGAAGCCGGCCGAGCACGTTCGTGCCCTGCGCCCGGCGCTTCTCGAGCGAGATCCGGGCCGACAGCGTGGACCCTTCGACCAGGAAACCTGGGACCGGCTCCCCCCGGTCGAGCGCCGCCGATAGCGGCAGCAGCGGCCGCTCCAACAGGCGCTCGGCGGCGGTCGCGGTCATGGAGACGGCGAGGATGTCGTTGCCGCCGACGGCGGCGTCGAACCGAAGCGCCATCAGCGGCGAGGAGTCCTCGGGCCCGGATACGACCACGAGACCGACCGCCCCCCGATCCCGAGCCTCCATCGCCTTCAAACGGGCCGACGCGTGGCGGGCGAGGTGCTGGCGGCGCTCGGGGCTGACGTCTTCGGGGAGGTGGCGAAGCACGACGACCCACCGACCTCGCACGTCGAGCCCTCCGTAGGCGTCGTAGGCGGGCTGTCTCTCTGCCTCCGGGGCGACGATCCCGTAGCCGGCGAACGCGACCGGGCCGGCCGCGGTCGCGGTCCGGGAGAAGCCGAGAGGGCGCCACGCCTCCCCGAGCGTGAGCGCCTCGGCCGAGCCGTCGCGCTGGTGCTCGAGCCGGTTTCCGTCGGCGATCTCGACCCCGGCGACAAAATCGAAGCGCTCGAAGTATCCGTCGGTCCCCGCTGGCTCGAGCCCGGCCGCCTCGAACGCCCGGGCCACGTACGCGGCCGCCCGAGCTTCGCCCGCCGTCCCGGTGAGCCGCCCTTCCATCTCGTCGGCGGTGAGCGCGGCGACGTCGGCGGCGATCCGGCGCTCGTCGAGCGGACCCTCCGGCAGAGCGCGAGGCGGTCGACCGTTCGCCGGATCGAGCCCGAGCGCGGCCCGCGCCGCCCGGTCGTCCCACGACGCGAACACCAGCTGCGCACCGCTGCCCTGGCCTCGGGTGAAGGCGATCTCATCGCCGGCCGGCGAGAACACCGGGAGCCCATCGAAACCCTCGGCGTCGGTGACCCGAACCGGGGGCCCGCCGTCCGCCCGCACCAGGTATAGCTCGAAGTTGCCGTAGCCGTGGAGGTTGGTGGTGAAGATGGGATAGTCACCCGACGGGTGAAAAAACGGAGCCCAGGACATCGCGGACAGCGCGGTGATCGGGCGCTGGTTGGTGCCATCGGCGTTCATCACCCAAATCTCCGCCGTCTTCCCGTCCGGGTCGAAGCGCCGCCAAGTAATCTTCGAACCATCCGCAGAATAGAACGGGCCTCCGTCGTACCCGAAGTGGTCGGTGAGCCGCTCGACCTGGGTGCCGTCGGCCCGCATCCGGTACAAATCGATCATCGACGAAGGATCCACTTCGAACCGCGACCGCTCGGCGTCGCTCATCGTCCCCTCGTAGGCCCGTCGGTTGCTCGCAAAGACGATGTGCGACCCGTCCGGCGACCAGGACGCCTCTGCGTCGTAGCCTCGGGCCGACGTCAGCCGGCGAAGAGCCCCCCCGTCGAGGCTGCGCTCGTAGATGTCGTAGGTCTCGTCGTAGTCCCACGCGTAGCGCCGGCGCTCCCCGGAGGCCCGCTCGTCGAGCTCCGCCTTCATCTTCGCCTCTGCCTCGGGATCCTCGTGGGTCGAGGCGAACAGGACCTTCTCCTGCGACGGGTGCACCCACGCGCAGGTGGTCTTGCCGACCCCGGTGGAGATCCGCTCGACCTCGCCGGACAGGAGATCGAGCCAATAGATCTAGTAGAATGGGTTCTTTGGCTCCCGTTCGCTCTGGAACACGAGGTGAAGGCCGTCCGGGGAGAAGTAGCCTTCGCCCGAGCGCCGGCCCTCGAAGATCAGGGGCCGGAGGTGGTGAAGAAACGCTCCGGCCACGGTCGAGGTAGGCGCGGCGGGGCCGGCAGGGGCGCCCTTCGCGGGGGGCGGATCCGTCGGGGTGTCGTCGGCCGACGGCGGACTCTCCCGGTCGTAGGGCGGAGGGGCGCAGTGAATGCCCACCCAGAGGACGGCGCACCCAAAGGCCAGGCGACGGCCGGCTCCAAAACCCGCGGCGAGACTGCTCATGGCGGAGCGAAATACGAGAACGCCCCCGGTCGGGGGAAGCCAAAATCCGCCCCGTCGACCTTTGGAAAACCCCAAAAGAGCGTTCATCCGGCCCGATCGTCGAGGAAATCGAGGCAGCAACCGGCGATCCGCTCCGCGGCCCGGCCGTCCCAGAGGTCCGGGATCCGCCCCGATTTGCCCCCGCCCGCCAGCACCGCCGAGACCTCGGCCACGATGCGCGCCGGATCGCTCCCGACCACGGTGTTCGTGCCCTCGCTCACCGTGATCGGGCGCTCGGTGTTGTCGCGTAGGGTCAGGCACGGCACCCCGAGCGCGGTGGTCTCCTCCTGCAGGCCGCCGGAGTCGGTGAGCACGAGGCGAGCGGAGGCGACGAGCCCCAGGAAATCGAGGTAGCCGAGCGGAGGGACGACGTGCAGCCCCGGAGCGGACAGCCGGGGGAGCAGGCCGGTCGCCTCGAGGCGGGTGCGGGTCCGGGGATGGACGGGGAAGACCACCGGCAGCCGCGCTGCCACCTCGAGAACCGCGCCTACGAGCCCAGTCAGCGTTTCTTCTTCATCGACGTTGCTCGGTCGGTGCAGCGTGAGCACGGCAAAGCTCGACCGGGACAGGCCGAATCGGGCCGGGACGTCCAGGGACAAGGCCCGGGCCCGGTGGGACAAGAGGCTGTCGATCATGACGTTGCCGACCCGGTGCACGCGATGGGCCGGCTTCCCCTCCCGCTCGAGGTTCTCGTCGGCGTCGGCGGAAGGGGTGAACAGGAGGTCGGAAAGGGCGTCGGTGACCACCCGGTTGACCTCCTCCGGCATCGACCAGTCGCCGCTGCGCAAGCCCGCTTCCACGTGACCCACCGGGATGCCGAGTTTCGCGGCCACCAGCGCGGCGGCCACCGTCCCGTTGACGTCCCCCACCACCAGCACCAGACGCGGCCTCTTCTCTACGCAGACCGTCTCGAAGCCGCGCATGATCTCCGCGGTCTGCACCGCGTGCGATCCGGACCCCACCCCGAGGTGCACCGCCGGCGCGGGCAGGCCGAGGTCGTCGAAGAAGACCTGCGACATCGAGGGATCGTAGTGCTGTCCGGTGTGCACCAGCTCGTGGGCCACCCCGAGCGCGGTGAAGGCCCGGTGGACCGGGGCCGCCTTCATGAAGTTCGGGCGCGCGCCCACCACGGTGACGATCGGTGCCTCGCTCATGGGCCGGCTGTACGCAAAATGGCGGCGCGCGACCACCGCCGCCCCTCGTCGATCACGTCAGAAAGTCCGACAAGCGAGACTGCAGGCCCCGCTCGGCCGCCATGGCCAAGAACAGCTCGGCGGTGGCGACCGCGTCGCACAGCGACCCGTGCAGACGGGCCACGGGGAGCCCATAGCGAGCCCTGAGCGCCGGCAGCCGCAAGCTGCCCGGCATCACCTCCCGGCCACTGCGCAGCACGCTGCGGTGAGCGAGCGCCAGCGTGTCCACCACCGGCACGATCAGCGGGCCGGACCACCGCTCCTTGCACAAGCGGGAGAGGATCCGGTGGTCGAGGCCAGCGTAGTGCACGAGCATGGCCCGGCCCTCGAGCGCCGACAGGAGCGCGTCGAGCGCGACGTCGATCGTCCCGGCGGCGAGGAGGTCCATGTCCCGGAGGAGGTGAACGTGGGCGCTGGCCTGCACGTCGCCGTTGGGCCGGACCAGGAAGCGCCGGGCCTCGCCGAGCCGGATGCGCAGGTTGTCCACCGGCACGAAGCCGACCGAGATCACCTCGGCCCGGGACGGGTCGAGACCGGTCAGCTCGAGGTCGAGCGCGAGAAGGCGTGATTCCGTGACCGGCACGCCGAGCCGAGGCGGGGGCGCAGCGAGCAGGCGGCGCAGCGGACCGCGGACCCGACTGGCGTGGTAGCTGCGCCTGAGCCGCTGCAGCATGCGGTCACCCGAGCATCCCCGTCTTGTAGCGAAACTCGAGACCCGACTGCAGGGCCTCGACCACGCGAAAGGCGTCCTTCAAATGGGCCCGCTCGAAGCTCGACAGAGCATCGGGCGAGACGAAGTTGTCGGGCCGAAACCCTTCGGCGAGCTGCTTGGCCTGATGGCGCAAGCGGCACTGCGCGACGAAGGCGTGGGCGTCGAGAAGCGACGCCGCGTCGGACCGACTGAGCGAGCCTCGGTGGGCCGAATCCTCGATCCGAGCGCGGGTCTCGACTTCCGGCGAGCCCTTGGCGAGCGCGTGCACCCGGGCGAGGGCCACGATCGGGGCGATCCCGCGGTGCTTGAGATCGAGCGCCTTGCCCTCGGCGCCCCCGCGGTCGAGCACGAACTGCCGAAAGAAGCCGATGGGCGGGCGATGCTCGAGCGCGGCGCGGGCGAGCGCGGCGAGAAAGAGCTGGTTCTTCGGGGCCGCCTCGAGCATCCGGGCCCGAACGTCCTGCACCAGCCGGTCGTCTCCGTGGACGGTGCGCATGTCGAAGAACGTGGCCGCGTTCAGCAGCGCCCTCGTGTCCGGGGTCTCCATCCACCGGGCGAAGTCCGCCGACCAAGCGTCGGTCCCCTTTCGCAGCCGGGGGTTCGTGGCCATGATGTCCCCGGGGCACGGCGGAAAGCCGCACGCGGCGAGGCCATGGGTCACGAGCTCGGCGAGCTCGGCGAACCACCGGTCGTCCACACCGGGCTCGAGCAAGAGCGCGTTGTCCTGGTCGGAGTTCAGGCCCAGCTCGCACCGCCCCTGGGAGCCGAGCCCTACCCACGCGTAGCGAGCGGGGGCCCGGCCGAGCGACATCGAAGCGATCGCGATGAGGCGCTCGGTCAGCGCGTCGGCCACGAAGGTGATGACTCGGCCCACCTCGGAGGCCCGCAGGTCGGCTTGCGCAAGCCGCTGGACGACGCTCGGGAGGCGGCGGCTGACCTCGACGAGTCCGTCCTCGGTCGTCTGCCGCTGGATCTCCCCCACGACGTACACCGGGTGGGCGGCCTGCGCCCGCAGCAGGTCGGTGGCCGACACCATGCCCACGATGCGGCCCGCCTGCGCCACCGGCAGGTGGTGCACCCGGTGCCGGGTCATCAAGAGCAGGGCCTCGAGGCTGCGGTCGTCGGCGTCGATGCGAAACGGGTCCGGCGTCATCACCGCTCGAACCGGGGTATCGGCGTCCAGCCCTTCCGCCACCACCCGGGAACGGAGGTCGCGGTCGGTCAGGATCCCGACCAGCTTGCCTGGCTCCCCCACCATCACCGAGGCGATGCGCTCGCTGGCCATCCGCTTGGCGGCCTCCCGCACGGTGACCTCCGGGGGCACGAAGACCGGGTCCCGGCGGACGAGATCCCGCACCCGCTGGGACAGCAGCCCGCCGCCCTGCTCTTCGACCCCCGCGTGCAGCCGGGACTCATGGGCCTGGCCAAAGAACCGATCGAAGCGGGGGTGGGCCGCCCGCAGCGCGTGGAACTTCGAGTCGGAGACGGCGTAGAGCAGGGTGTCCTCGACGCAGCGGGCCTCCCGCTTGGCCACCCCCCCGGTGAGCAGCGCGGGGAATCCGAAGCAATCGCCCTCCCCTTCCCTGGAGATCAGGCTCCCGTCCTCCCCGGTGACCTCGACCGCGCCTTTTCGCACGACGTACAGAAACCGGACCTGCTCACCGACCGCGAAGATTCGGACGCCGGCCCGGTGGTAGCTGACCTCGAGACCGTCGAGGAGCCGGGCCAGCTCGACCGGCGGCAGCTCCGCGAACGGCAGGTGCTGCTTCAGGAAGTCGAAGTAGTCGGCGAGCTCGTCCACGAGCTCATCGGGGCGCTGCACAGAACGACCATGGACCGGCGACGGACCGGAAGCGAGCCCGAGCCGGGCTCGACCCCCGTCCGCGGTCGGTTGACGCGGCGCGCTGCCGCAGCCGATGCGGCCGATCGAGGGCGGGCGAGCGGGCCGGGACGGTAGACGGCGCGGCCGCGCCCCGATGGCCGTTCGGCTTTTTCTCGGATGGCCGCGCCCGGCGGGGGCTGGGTCGATCACCGGTGCGGGCATCGATGTCACCCCTGAACTCGAACCGAGTCCTCGGTGGAACCGAATCGACCCCGGCTCCCCGCATGCCCGGCGACCGAAGCCCCCTCCCCACGTTTCAACGGAGCCGACGGGATGGTCCGCTTTCGCCGGTCAGAACGGGCGCGCTGAGCGAGGGGAGCGCTGCACCGTTTGGGTCGAGACGACCCGAGGCGTCGACTCCGGCCGGTCCCCGAGGCCGAGGCGGACGAACAGCGGCTTTGGGGCGAGCGCGAAAAGAAGGGAGACATCGACCCGCGCCACCCGCTCGCTCACCGGGAACCGGAACTCTCGACGCTCGCCGGGCCGAAGCCGGGTGTCCTCCTTCAGCGCGGCCGAAAACGCGGCCATCGTGGGCGCCCCCGCGTCGTCCACGTACACTTTTCCGAGCGTTCGCGTCGGCTCCGGGATCTCGAAGGGGAGCCCGGCTCGATCGAAGCCCTCCACCCGAACCGTCACCTGCCGACCGGGAAACCCACTTGGAAAGCCGTGGCTCGACCGGTTTTCGAGCCGGACGACCAGGGTGCCGCCTTCGAATGTCGCCTCGAGGTCCGCCGCGCCGGCCATGAACCCGTCGTCTCCCCCCTGCCACAGGCGGTGGGGCCCAAGAAACGCGTGGCTGCGGTGCCGAGCCCGGGTGGACACCGCGCCGCTCGGAGCATCGACCCACGGCATGTGGCATCCCGTGCAGGTCGCGCCGTCCTCCGCCGCCCGGTGCTCGGGCCCGGTCGTGCAGGCGGCCACCCCTCGAGGAGTCTCGGTGCTGTCGTGGCACGCGAGGCAGATGGTCGTCCCGTCGGTGAGGTGCGGGGCGGACTTGCCGGTGCGGTGGACGGGGGAAGCTTCGGCTCCAAGGTCATGCGGCCCCCGCAGCACGACCGGATCGGACCACGGCAGCGCCCTCCGCCCCATCTTCCCGTCCCCGCGGTCCACCCGCTCCACCGCGTGGCAAGCGAGGCAACCCACCCCAGCCCTGCCCGCGGGCGAGTCCGGCGCCTCTGGGGCCTGAGGGTTGTGGCACTCGGCGCAGGCGGCGGTCAGCGCCGCTCCCTGCTTTTCGGTCCGCAGCGCGTGCATCGCCCCGTAGAGCGGATCGCGCTCGGTGTGGGCCTGCGCGTGCATCGAGCCTCGCCACGCCTCCACCACCGCGGCGTGGCACGGGGCGCAGGCCTCTGGATCGGTGAGATCGAGGGCCGAAGCCTCCGGGGCTTCAGCCGCGTCCGGGGCCGCGACCGGCATCGGGTCGCGGCAGGCCACCGCGAGCCCAGCGAGCACCACGACCCGCCTCACGACGAGGACCGCCGAGCCAGCGGGTTCAGGGCTATGAACGCCGGGCGTTCGAACCACGACCGGTCGACGGGGAGTCCGAACTCGAAGAGGGTGGGCGAAGCGGCGAGCGGCCAAACGGCCCGGTCAGCGGTCATGTCGCCCGGTGAGAGCCCCTCGTTCGCCGAAGGGTTCGAAGGAAGAGCCCCACGAGCAGCGCGAGCGGCGGCCACGGCGCGGGACTCCCCCCAAGGCCTCGACAACCTCCGTTCGAGATCGGTGGCGGGTCCTCCGCCGGCCGGACCCGCAGCGCGAAGGTCCCTCGGCGCAGCTCCCCGGTTCCGTTTTGCACCTGGGCCACGAACGCGAACACCCCGAGCGACTCCGGGCGACCCTCGAGGGCCCCGGTGCGACCGAGCACGAGCCCCGGTGGCAGCGCTCCGCCCACCACCGCGTACTCGAGCTGCCCGTCGTCCGGCTCCGCCCGCAGAGCGACCGTGTCCCCGTCCTCGAGGTACGGAAGGCCGAGCCGCGCCTCGGGCAGCTCCACCCCGGTGGTCAGCACCAGCTCGCCTCGGTCGAAGATCTCCACCACGAACGCCTTTTCATCGGTTTGGCCCGCGCCGGCGTCGGCCTCGACCACGAGACCGAACCTCCCCGCGGTGGTCGGCACCCCCGAGTAGGCTCCCGTGCGGGCGTTCACCCGCAGCCCCGGCGCGCCCCCCTCGATGCGCCAGGTGAGGGCCCCAGACGCCTCCCCCTCGGCAAGAAAGCGGGTCTCGTACGGGACGCCCACCACCCCGGCCGGCACGGCCGCGGTCCGAATGAGCACCGGCCGGGCCGGCTCGAGCACGTCGATGGCCAGCGGAGATTGGACCGAGCGCCCGAACCGGTCGGCCACCTGCAAAGTGACGATGTACGCCCCGGCGATGCCCGGGCGTCCGGACATTCGCCCGGTGTCGCCATCGAGCGAGAGGCCGTTTGGGACCTCCTCGATGTCCCGGGGCAGGGTGAACCGATAGGGCGGCGCCCCCCCGACCGCTTCGATCTGCGCCTCGTACGAAACCCCCCGAAGCGCGGGCGGCAGCCTCCGGGTCACGATCTGCAGCTCGAGGCCGGGCGGCACCACCAGGAGGCGAAACGCCCGCACCGCCTCGAGCGCCCCCGATGCGGCCACCAGCGAGAATCGGTAGCTCCCTACCGCCGTGGGCGTGCCCGACAGCTCGCCGAGCTGCGGATCGAATGCGAGGCCCATCGGGGCCGGGTCGGTCCACTCGAGCCGCCATGCATCGACCGGCGGCCCGGTGGCCGAGAACCGCCACGCGTACGGCTCCCCGAGGCTGGCGGGCACCGGGGCCTCGGCCACCACCGCCAGCGGGCCGTCTTCGAGCGCGATCGGCTCGGTCGCCGCTGTGCTCCCCCCCGGCTCGACGGTGGCGGAGAGCACCACCGGACCATTCAGCGCCGGGAGCGACCCGGAAAGGCGGAGCTCGGCGCTGGCGGCGGGCTCGAGCGGAGGCACCGTCTGCCGGTCGAGCGCGGGATCCTGGTCGTTCGGCGCCCGCCCGCTCGCTGCCCGCAGCACCAGCTCGGCGCCGCCCGGGGCCGAGCCCCGGTTCACCACCCGGACCCGCAGCTCGGCCTCGCCCAGGGCCTGTAGCCGCGATGGACCGAAGACGGCGGCGATGTCGAGCGCCGGGGCCGGCGCCTCGATGGTGATCGGCCCCCCGTCCCGTACCCGGACGGTCCCCGCCCGGTCGCCGACCGGCACCACCTGGCCGCAATCGATGGCGCCGGCGAGAAATGCCGACCCGAGCGCCTGGCCCGCGGGCACCGGCGCCTCGAGGCGCAGGATCTCCGTGGCGCCGGCTACGATGTCTACCGGCGTGGTCTCGATGAGCCGGGGGTCGGCGCTCAGGTCGAAGTTGCTGTCTGCGCGCAGCAGCACGCAGCCCCGGGCCCCCCGCGCGGCCGACCCGCCCCGGTTCTCGACCGTGATCTCGACCGGGGTCGACCGCCCCCGGGCGGCCCGAGCCGGGCTGCTGACCGCGGAGACGATGAGCTCGGGACCCACCACCCGCACGGTTCCCGGCGATACGGCCAGGTTGTTCGTCTCGTTCACTTCGGCGATCTCTAAGCCCGAGTCGAGTTCGACGAGCACCCGGCGCGGCGGCGGGCTCGTGGGGATGGATGCCGGGACCACGAACGCGAGCGTCGCGGTGCGGGAAAACCCATTCGGGAGACTGAGTCGCTCGGTGCCGAGCAAGATGTCTTGCGGGCTTCGAGAGGTCCCGGTCCCGAGAAAGGCCCGCACGTCGAACGGACGGGTCTCCGGAGCGCCCGCGTTTTCGACGGTCAAGACGAACTCGAACCGCTCGCCGGGCCCGGCCACCGCGGGGGCCTCCACTTCGCCCCTCAGGTCCGGCCCGGTGCGAAACGGCGGCGAAAACGATAGATTGTTGGCCCGATCGACTTCGGCCACCGTCTCGTCTGGGTCGAGCTGCATCGCGAGAAAGAAGGTATCCACCGCGGTCTGGGCCGGAACGACCAGCGAGCGGGTCTCGACCGCGGTGGTGACCGCCGACAGCGCCGGCGCCCGAAACCGCCCGAGGGACGTCGCGCCCTGCAGGCTGCCTGCGACCGGGGACAGAAACAGCTCGTAATCGAAGGGGACCGCGGGCAGCAGGCCTGCGTTTCGCACCGCGACCGCCGCGTCGAAGCTCGCCCCCGGGGCGGCTCCGGGGGGCCCCGCCACCGCCCCGACCAGATCCACCGCGAGCGGCAGCTCGACGTCGATGAGGAGCCCGCTCGAGAAGTTCGGGATGCTCGAGCAGCTGGCCGGTCCGCACGGACAGGTCCCGCCGCAGGTCGGCGAAGAGCGAAACAGCGAAAACCCCTGGGCGCCGCTCGAAGCCTCGACCGCGGCGGTGGCGTCGAGGACCCCGAAGTTCCGCCCGTACGCGACCCGAATCCGGTGGCTCGCCTCGGACAGCACCACCTGGAAGTTCACTTCGCTCTGGGGGGAGCGGGCGCGGCGAAAGCCCCGGTACTCGACCGTGAAGGTCCGGGACCCCGGCGCCCCGGTGGTGAAGGAGCGAAGGATCGGGGGGGGGGGCAGCGGGGTGCTCGCGCGGTCGCGGTCGAGGTCCTGCCACATCGGCGCGATGTACCCGTCGATCCCATCGCCGGCGGCGGGCACCCGGCGGGGCGCGGTCAGGATCGTCGCTCCGCTCGGCGGGGCCTGAAAGGCGAGAAAGCCGTTCGTGTACGCCCAGACCTCGGTCACCCGTCGCCCGAAGAAGTCGAACTCGAAGCCGATCGGGATCCGGACCGCGCCCTCGTCCCATGGGGGCTGGCTCCCGTACGCGACCGGGGTGTGGTCGGTGCCCACCGGGAGCGGGGCGTAGCTTGCGCCGAAGTCGTGGGTGACCCGGTAGGGGATCGGCGGCTCGGGCTGGGCCTTCGCCGTTGGGGCGAAGCCGAGCAGGGCGGCGGCGAGGCCCACCGCGGCGAGAGCACCGTGCCGGTCGAACATCGCGCCGCTCTACGACGAGCGCGCCCCCGCCGACAACCACCGAGCCGGGTCCGGCTCAGACCCGGCCCCGCAGCATGCCGTGCCAATACATCTGGGGGAGCCCGTAGGCCTTGAGCGCGTACATGGAGTAGCGCTCCTCGGACTGGTCGAACGGGAAGCTCTCCGCCGGCTGCCCGTCGTAGTCGAACTCGGCGAGGATGAGCTTTCCGTAGCCGGTCACGAGCGGGCACGAGGTGTAGCCGTCG
The DNA here is from genome assembly GCA_036788295.1 of Myxococcota bacterium. Lineage (GTDB taxonomy): Bacteria > Myxococcota > Kuafuiibacteriia > Kuafuiibacteriales > Kuafuiibacteriaceae > JAHQVK01. The sequence goes on along the minus strand of DAIQNR010000002.1, from coordinate 67,409 downwards.
TAGGCCTCGAGCATCGGGGTCCCGTTGCGAAGCGCGAGCAGGTTCGCGACCAGCACCGGGGCCTGCTTGCGGATCGCGGCGCCGGTCTTCGACGTGGGAAGGCTCGAGCAGTCGCCGACCGCGAACACCCGGGGGTAGCGAGCGTGCTGCAGGGTGAACTTGTCCACGTCCACGAACCCACTCGCCGCCGCGAGCGGGCTCGCCTTCAGGAAGTCAGGGGAAGACATCGGCGGGGTGACGTGGAGAAGATCGAAGGCCTGCTCCGTCCGGTCATTGGTGTCGAGCTGCTCGAACACCGCGATCTTCTCCTTCCCCCGGATCTCGACCAGGTTCTGGCGGTGGTGCCGCTCGATGCCCCGCTCGTTGCAGATGCGTTCGAGCGCCCGGCCATACTTCTCGACGGCGAAGATCTTCGGAGGGGGCAAGAACAGATGGACCTCCGCCCGGTCCCGAACGCCAGAGCGGCGAAAGTGGTCCTCGGCCAGGTACATGATCTTCTGCGGCGCGCCCCCGCACTTGATCGGCGTGTTGGGCTGGCAGAACAGCGCGCGGCCTCCCCGGAAGCTGCGGATCGCGTTCCAGGTGAAGTCCACGGTGTCGTAGGCGTAGTTGCTGCACACCCCATCCTTGCCGAGGCTGTCGGTCAAGCCCGGGATCAGGCCCCAGTCGATTTGGAGGCCGGCTGCCACCACCAGCTGCTCGTAGATGAGCGACTCGCCCGACGCGAGCACGACCGCGTCGTCCTCCGGTCGAAACGACACCACCCGCTCCTTCACCCAAGTCGCCGCGGCGGGGATGAACTGGGCCTCGTCCCGCTCCGAGACCTCCTTCGGAAACACTCCGGCGCCCACGAGCGTCCAGATCGGCTGGTAGTAGTGCTTCTCCGAGGGTTCGATGATGGCGACCGACAGCGACGGCGCCTGCTCGAGCAGCTGGGAAGCGACGGTGAGACCGCCGGTGCCGCCCCCCACGATGATGACATCAAATTTTTGGCTCATGATATTTCTCCTGGAACGATGGGGTCGATGAGGATTGAGAGGCTCACCCGGGGGCTTCGCAGTTCATCTTGGCCCCGAAGCGCTGGGCAAAGCCGATGAAGAAGTACAGCGCCCGCTGGATGTCCTCGTCAGCGATCGCGCCGAAGGCCGCGAATACCCCCGCTCTGCCGCACGCCTTGGACGACTGCTCGGTGAGCGCCCGGCCGGCCCGACCCACGACCTCGAGGGTCTCGGGGGCGAGCACGTCGGACGACAGGAGCGCCTTCATCTGGGGCGAATCGAGCACCTCGGTGATCCGCAGCCCGGCGGTCAGCAGAGAGCGGAGCGCCTGATCGACGTCGAGACCCTGCTGCGCTGCCCGGTAGGACAGCTCGTCGAGCGAATCCATCATCATGGCCACCATCTTCGGCGCCGCCTCGGCCAAAGCGGCGACGTCGGGCAGCCGCTCGAGCAGCGTCGCCATCGCCCGCAGGACCTCGGGCCGAGACGCGCCGATGAGCAGCGCCGACAAGCCATCGAGGCTCCGGTGGGGGTCGAGGCCTTCGGCCTGCTTTGCCCTCATGAACGCGTCGGCCATGTCGAGCGCCATCGCGGTCAGCCGAGGGGCCTCGGCGAGCTGCTCGGCGGTGGAGGCGAGCACGTCCACGCGGTCGAGCAGCCGGAATAGATCCTTGGCGACCTTCGGCTCCGAGATGCGCTCGATGAGCTCGGCGCCAGCGGCGATGCGGTCGTCCATGTCGAGGCCCCGGGCTTGCCCGGAGCGAATGAGTCCGTCCACGGTGTCCACGGCGCTCGAGACGGATTGCGGGACCGGCGTGAGCCGATCCACCTTCTCCTCGAGCGCGTCGAGGCGGTCGAGCACCCGCAGCAGCAGGACCTCGGTCGAAACAGGAGTGGGTTGGGATTCGGTCGTCAACTGTCATTCCTCCCGGTCGGTCGGCGTCGCCGGCCAGCCTCCGCGGCTCGTCGCCCTTCGAGCCCATGTCATCGCCGAGGCCCGAGCGGTCCGGCCGAGGCTGGGCTCTCTGGGTTTCACCGAAAGAGGAAAACCGCCATGGTTCGCCCTCCTCCGATGCCTGCCCCGATGAGCTGAACCCTTCGCAAGGCGTGGGCCAGGTCCCGGGAACCGAAACGAAGGAAGAAGATCCTACTTTGGGGAACGGTCGCGCAAACCTTTCCGGGGCCTGGTTTCATTTCGTCGCAGACCGTCGCGACGTCCACCGCGCGCCATCGAGACCGAGGATGGGGTAGCGTTGTCGAGCGGTGGCGCCGGTCGAAGACGAGGTCGTCGAGGAGCTGCTCGGGAGCCTTCGGGACGGAGACCTCGAACGGCCGAGGCAAGCCGTCGGTTTCGTTGGGCAATGGGCCACGCGACTCGGTCTTCGGCCGCCCGAGCCTTCTCCGATCGAGGAGTTCGCTATGCTCCTCGTGATCGAGGCGGTCCGGGATCGCCTCGCGATGCTCGTCCTCTCCCTTCGCAGCGGCGAGCAGCATGCGGAGGTCGAGCGCGGGACCGGGTGGGCCAACCTGCGCGTCCACCAGCGCCTGCCCGCCCCCTTGTTCTCACCCCTGCTTCGAGCGTTCCGAGGGCTTGCCGCCCGCGGCGCTCCCGTGAAGACCGCCCGGGGCGGTGACCGCCTGGTGCACCTCGACCTCGGCAGAGGGACCGTCCTCGGGCTCCGCATCCGGATCGAAGAGCCGCCCCCTCCGGGGATCGTCGGCCAGGTCCACGTCGACGTGCGACGCCTGTGAGCTACGCGCCGAAGTTCTGGGTGATGGACAGGTAGAGGCCCACGCCGACGAGGAGCGCGCCGACGCCCCGGCGCAGCCACACTTCGACCGCCTGCACTTGGCCGAAGCGAGCCCCGAGCTGGTGCCCGCCGCCGGCGACGAGCGCCGCGAATCCGAGCACCGGCAGTCCGGTGGCGATCCCGAAGGTCGCGGCCAGCGCCACCGGCGCCCCGGCCTCCGCCGCCAGCGGCACGAGCCCCCCAAAGAACAGGGCAGCCGACGCCGGGCAGAACGACAGCGCGAACAGAGCCCCGAGCGCAAACGCGCCCAGGCCGTCGCCGCGGCGACCGAGGCCCTCGGAGAACCGGGCGAAGGAAGCGCCGAAGCTGGGCAGCGGGATGACGCCGAGCAGGACCCCGCCCGCGAGCACCAGCAGGGGCCCGACGAGAAACCCGAAGGTTCGGTCCAAGGTCTCCGACAGGGCGCTCGCGGCCACGAGGCCGCCAGCGAGGGCCGCGGCGAGCACGGTGTACACGACGCTGCGCCCGGCCACGAAGAACGCCCCTGCCCGCAGCGTGCGGCCGGGAGAGCCGGCGTGCCTGCCGAGAAACCCCACCGCCGCGACGTTGGTGGCGAGCGGACAGGGGCTCACCGCGCACAAGAGCCCGAGCGAGGCGGCGCCGGCGACCTCAGCCCACATCAGGAGCCAACCATCGGGCGGATCTCTCGAACGAGATAGGTCTCGAAACCATCGTCTTCGGCCCGGACGAGCTTCCAGACGTCATCGAGGTTCTTGAACGGTTGGCCTTCACCGGCGGACTGAACGACCACGGTCGAAAACGCGAGGTCGAAGTCCTTGCGGAAGTGCCGGTGGTCCGGGTGGTCGAAGTTCACCACCTCGAACCGGAGGCGCCCTTCGGCGAGCTCGGAGGCAAACGCAGACCGCACGAGCGCCGCCGTCCGCTTCTCGATATTGTTGCAGGTGAAGCACCGGGTCTCCCCGTGAAAGTAGTAGACAACGGCCGCGCCGTCACCTCGGGCCGCCAAGGTCGCTTCCGCCGGGACGGCACTCGAGCGCAGGGCGCCGGCGACGACCGCCGCCCCCGCGAACCCGAGCAGCAGCGCGGCCGGGATGGCTCTTTTCAGCGCGAGCATCGGTCAGCCCTCCCTCAGGAGCGAGGCGACGTCGGCGGCCGACAGCACCTTGCCGCTCGAACGCACGACGCCATCGATGGCGAGCGCGGGGGTGATCATCACCCCCCGGTTGATGATGTCGTCCATCTTCGATACCTTGACGATTTCGGCGTCGATGCCGAGCTGCGCCGCCGCTTCTCTCGCGTTCTTCTCGAGCGTTTCGCACTTTCCGCAGCCGGTGCCGAGGATCTCGATCTTGGTCATGGGTTCTTCCCTTTCAGGCGATCGCGCCATAGATGAGGCCGGCGGCGGTCGAGCCGAGGACGACGACCACCACATAAGCCAAGGTCTTCTTGGTCCCGAGCACGCCCCGCAACACGAGCATGTTGGGCAGGGAGAGCGCCGGTCCGGCGAGCAGGAGCGAAAGCGCGGGGCCTTTGCCCATGCCGGAGCCGATGAGCCCCTGCAAGATGGGGACTTCGGTCAGGGTGGCAAAATACATGAAGGCGCCCACCACCGAGGCGCCGAAGACGGCGAGAACGCCGCTTCCGCCCACGAACTGCTCCACCCACTGAGGAGGCACGAGCCCCCGGGTCCCGGGGCCGCCGAGCAAGAAGCCGGCCGCGAACACCCCGGCTACGAGCAGCGGCGCGATGAGTTTCGTGTAGGACCACGTCTCGGCCTACCAGGTCTGGCCGAGCTCTCCGGCCCACGGCATCAGCACGCACAATCCCACCACCGCGGCCGCGAACGCGAGCTCGGGCTGCTCGGGCAAGGCCCACGCGAGCGCAGCGACCCCGGCCCCCACGCCGGCGAGCCCGAGGACCGGAAACCGAAATCAGCGCCCGAGCGCGGCGGCGAGCGGGACGGCGGCGGCGGCGGTCAGCGGCCATTCGTAGGCGCCAACCGCCCCGAAGAACCCAGAAGCCTCGGCCGTGCTCCAGTTCGCGAACACGAGCACCGCGATCATCGCCCCAAGAGTGTGGCGAGCTGCGACAGCGGGCGCGCATCCCCTTCGGGCAGGACGGCGGCCGGGCCCGGAGCCTCCTCCTTCTTTCGGTCGAACAGAAACCCGAGCACGAGACCGATGAGCACGGCGAACACCACCGCCGAGATCGCGCGGGCAAAACCGAGCTCGGCCCCGAGGATGCGCGCGGTGAGAATGACCGCGAGCACGTTGATGGCGGGGCCCGCGTACAGAAACGTGACCGCCGGACCGAAGCCGGCCCCCATGCGATGGATGCCCGCGAACAAGGGAAGAACGGTGCAGGAGCACACCGCGAGCACGCAGCCGGACGTCGCGCCCACCCCGTAGGCGGTGGCTTTGTTCGCCTTCGGCCCGAGGTAGCGGAGCACGGAGGCCTTGTCCACGAAGGCCGCCACCGCGCCGGCGATGAGCAGCGCGGGAAGGAGGCACAAAAGCACATGCTCCTGAGCGTACGACTGGGTGAGCCGAAGCCCCTCGCCCACCGCGCGCTCCACCTCGGGCGCCCCGATGGGCAAAAACCACAGGCCAAGAAAGATCGCGACGAACACCGCGATCCCTTTTCCCTGCCGAAGGGAGGCAAGAACAAAAGCCATCTCAGTTCCTCCCCAGGTCGATGGACCGACCGGAGCGACACGGTTCCGCGACGGATCCGGCGGCTGGGCGGGCAGCGCAGCCGAGGTTCGGGCACCAAGCCATGATCGCCTCGCACAGGCTCTCGAACCGGGCCACCAGCTCGGGGCAGCGAGCGGCGTAGAACACTTGCCGGCCCTTGCGCTGCCGCTCGAGCGCACCGGCGCCGGCGAGCACCTTCAAATGGCGGTTCGCCACCGAAAAATCGACCGACGCGACCTCGGCGAGCTCGGTCGCGGAGCACGGCCGCCCGCACTTGATGAGCGCCGACAGCAGCACGAGCCGAGTCGGCTCGGCCAGAGCCCGAAACAGCCCGAGGTCGAGGTGGGCGTCGAGCGGATGGGCGAGCCCCACCGCGGCGCGGGGGGTGTCGGGGCGGCACGGGCTCACTGGCATCTCGATGCCAGTAACGACCGAGACGCACCCGGAGTCGAGCCATATTTCCCCCCTCGCACCGCGAAACGAATGCGGGTCCCCCGCTGCTTGCCCCTCGAGGTGAGCTCCGGTACTCACCAGCCCCGGTCCAAGGGCGCTTTGCTGAGCGAGAACCCATAGGACCAGGGGACCCTCATGATCCTGAAGTATGTCATCCTGTATGTCACCAATGTCACCAAATCGCTCGAATTCTACGAGCGGGCCTTCGGGCTCGAGCGGCTGTTCCTCCACGAAGCGGGAGACTATGGCGAGCTTCGCACCGGACAGACCCGGCTCGCCTTCTCGTCCACCAAGTTGATGCAGCAGCTCGGAAAATCACCGGGCAAGGCGGACCCAAAGGCGCCGGTCTTCGAGATCGCGCTCGAGACCGACGACGTCCCCGCCGCAATCGCAAAGGCGCTCGCCGCCGGCGCCCACTTGGTCCAGGCCGCTCGCGACGAGCCGTGGGGCCAGACCACCGCTTATGTCACCGACGGCGACAACTACCTCATCGAGCTGTGTTCCCCAGTCCGAGGACCAGGTGGGAGTTGATGCTCCTCGGGAATACGCCCTTCCAGAACGACGATGAAGGCGACCAAGGTCGTCGGCGCCGCAGGGCTCGATGAGCCCTTCGCGGACGATTTCTGGGCAAACGGTACGCCCGGAGAAGGCTCGAAGCGGTCGCGAAGACCGCCGGCGCGGTGGGTCGGCGGGGCGTGGGGTGCGTGCCGAAGCGTGTCGTGCTAAGGGGTGCCTACGATGGCCGGGTCCAGCTTGCTCACCCTCATCGACGACATCGCGAGCGTGCTCGATGACGTCGCCGCGCTCACGAAGGTCGCCGCTCAGAAATCGGCCGGGGTCCTTGGCGACGATCTCGCGCTCAACGTCGAGCAGGTGGTGGGGGTGCGCGGTGACCGCGAGATCCCGGTGGTGCTCGCGGTCGCCAAGGGATCGGCGATCAACAAGGTGATTTTGGTCCCCGCCGCGCTCCTCATCAGCGCGGTGTTCCCGCCGCTCATCACCGTGCTCCTGCTCATCGGCGGCGCCTACCTCTCGTTCGAAGGCTTCGAGAAGGTTCTCCACAAGATCCTTCACCGAAAGGAAGAGTCCGAGTCGCATCAGGCCCACAAGCGGGCTGCGCTCGACCCCTCCGTCGATCTCGTCGCTCTCGAGAAACAGAAGATACGGGGCGCCATCCGCACCGACTTCATCCTCTCGGCCGAGATCATCATCATCGCGCTCGGGTCGCTGCCGGAGGGCACGAGCCTCCTCGTTCAAACGTTCGTGCTCATCGGCATCGCCACCACCGTGACCGTGGGAGTGTATGGCCTCGTCGCCGGGATCGTGAGGATCGACGACCTCGGGGCCCATCTCATCAAGACGAATGAGGGGGCCTTCGTGCAGCTCGGGCACATCCTCGTGCGCTCGACGCCCTATCTCATGCGCTTTCTCGGGATCGTGGGGACGGTCGCGATGTTCCTCGTCGGCGGCGGCATCGTCGCCCACAAGCTCCCCGGGCTGTCCTCCGGCGTGCACGCGCTGGTGCACGGAGCGGGCACCGGCTTTTGGGCCGGGGCGTTCGGGGTCCTCCTCGATGGGGTCATCGGTGTCGCCACCGGCGGGCTCGTGTACCTCGCCGTCGAGCGAGTGAAGAAGGCGCGCGCGAGCTGATAGAAAACTCCGAGCGTGGCCGCATCGACGCGCTCACCGCGAGTCGCATGCGCTGCTGCATTGAACCATCACCGCCCCATTCGCGCCCGTACAAGTGCAGGTCAGATCGTTCGGGAAAGTGTCGACGCTCGACCCGCAGCTGCTCCACAGCCGGTCTCGCAGCCGGTCCACCAGGCACTGGGGCAGGCAATCGTTGCCACGGACCTCCAGCCGGCGCACGGTAGCGAGCCCGCCCAACTCGAGGGCAGGCAAGCGGCGGTTGCCGTTCACCCTGAGCTGGCCCAAGGTTCGAAGTCCGCCGAGCGCGGACACGTCGAGCAGCATCTCGTTTTCTACGAGATCCAAAGAGCCCGCGGCTTCGAGCCCGGCGAGGCCAGCCACGCTGACGAGCCCGGCACACCGCTCGACGCGGAAGGACCCGGAGACCTCCCTCAGGCGGTGGAGCCCGCTCAGGTCCACGAGAGCAGGATGGTCGCTGAACTCGAGGTCCTCGGCCTGCTCGAGCCCGTCGAGTCCAGCGAGCGAGGCGAGCATCGATTCCTGCCTCACCACCAACCGGCGGATTCGGCGCACCGACTCGAGGCCCAAAAGCGATGAAAGGCGGCCGTTCGAGGCGACGTGGAGTTCGCGCAGGCCGCCGTCCGTCGTCTGGACACCCGCGAGCGACAAAAGACCTGGGTTCGAACTGACCTCGAGGCGCGTCTCTTCGGTGGCTGCCGGCAGCCCGATGAGATCGATCAAAGCATCGTTGCTCTGGATGGAAACCGAGCGGAACCGGCTGCTCGGATCGATGCCGCCGAGCGAGCTCAGGTTGGCATTGCCATGGATGACGAGATTCTGGATCGTGCCGGAGATGCCGTCCACGCTGGTGAGGGCCGGGTTCGATACGACATTTAGCCGCGCCGCTTCGATGAAGCGAGGGAGGCCACGGAGGGAGATGAGGGCGGGGTTGCCGCTGATTTCGACGTCCGAGAGGCGCTCTGCGCCGGCAAGTCCGGTCAGCGCTTCGAGCCTCGCGTTGCCGGTCAGCCGCAGACGGCCCGGCCCGTTCGTGAGGCGACCGAGACCCTCGAGCGTGCGAAGGCCATTCATCCCGGAGATGCGGATTTGGGCGAACTCGGGCATCTCTCCGAGCCGCTCGAGCCCCGCCAGAGACGTCACCGAAGGGTTGTCCTCGAGATGGAGGGAGTGGCCCGCTGCGCGGAGCCGACCGAGCGCCGCCAGACTGGACAGGTTCGGGTTTCTGCCGATGACGACGGAGCCCCCTACCCTCTCGAGCGCCTCGAGCCCCTCGAGGCTCCTCAGGCCCGGGCACGCCTCGATACGGAGGTTGCCGAGCAGATCCGTCACCGGCGCTAGAGCACCGAGGGTGGTCAGATCCGAAAGATACGATAGGGAGATGCCGTTGATGGTCCTCACGGTCCCGAGGCCTTCGAGGCTCTCGAGCCGCTCGAGGCCGTGAAGGTCCACGTCGCCGGTGACGGTGCCGACGCCCGAGAGGGCCTGGATGGAAGCCAAGCGGGGGAGCTCGTGAAGCGAGATTCGGCCCCGGACGACCGTCAGGGACTCGAGGCCGGCGAGCGTTCGGAGCGACCGGCTCCGCGAGATCTGCAGGCCGCCGACGAGCTCGAGCCGACGCAGACCAAGGAGGTCCTCGAGGTGGGTGCCTTCAACCTGGAGCGCCCCCGTGACCTCCCTGAGCCGAGGCATGTCGAGGCTGAACAGCGTCGGCGCCTCGATGAAGAGGTCGCCTTCCACGCGCTCGACGCACGGGAGTTCGAGCCGCCCGCCGGCCGCGTCGACGACCCGGACCCAGCCCCGCAGCACCCGGAAGCGCCCGAGCCCGGAGAGCGGAGCTTCGATTTGGATTCGGGAGGCCTCCAACGTCTCATCGAGGCACGCGGTCCCATCGCTTGGGAGCACCCACGTCTCGCCGCCGCACTCGAGCGTGCGAACGCCGTCCGGATCGGTCCGCTCGGTGCATGCGGGATCGTCGTCGGCAGGGCAGACGCGCCCGGGGAGTTCGTCCGAGATGCACAGGCCGGTGGTCTCGCAGCACCGGTAGCCCTCGATGCAAGGGCAAGGGAAGAGGTCGAGGGTGACCGGTGCGTCACCGCCGCACCGAAAGAGCAAAAGGGCGATCGCGCAGACCGGTGGTCGTGGTTGTCGTGGGCGCCTGGTCATCTGTCTTCCGATACGAAGCCAGTCCTCCGGCCCGAAGAGCAAGCGCCCGTCGTCCGGTCCGGCGCTCCCGAAGCCCGGTGGTACCAGCGGTGAGACTGGGGTTCGTGTCCGCATGCGCGCCGCGAGCTGGCCGCTTTGTGCCCCCTCAGCCGGTGCGTGCTCGCGCGCATGCTCGGGTCCGGTAGAGACTCGAAGCCGAACGCCGGCCTCCGCTCACGAAGGGACGAGGCCGATGAGAAGGTCGCTCGCCTCGAAGTAGAGCGCGCGGTGCTTGCGCGCGGCGCTCGCCCCTCGGCTGAGCCCGGGCCGGCCCGCGAGCCGGACAACGCTTGCCCCCGCTCGCCGGAGGCTGGTTCCATGCTGAGCCGTGGGGCCGGACGAAAATACGGACATCACTCCCGTACTGGCCCCTGCTCGGCCGTGGTGGTTCTGGGCGCTCGTGGCGTCGGTCGGCGCCGCGGTGGTGGTGGCGGTGGTCGCCCTGGTGGTGCTCGAGGTGGTCGGGCGCAGCTTGCCCGCGCTCGAGTCGCTCGAGCACTATCGAGAGCGAGCGAAGCAAGCCTCGGTGGTCTACGGCGCCGGGGGGGAAGTCATCGGGCGCTTCGCCGAAGAGCGAAGAACGCTCGTCTCCTACGAGCAGATCCCGCAGGCGATGAAGGATGCCGTCGTCGCCGCCGAAGACTCCGATTTTTTCACCCACGGCGGCGTGGACCTCTCTGGGATCCTGCGGTGCGTGGTCAAAAACGCGCTGTCCGGTCGAAAACGCTGCGGCGGCTCCACCATCACCCAGCAGATGGTCAAGACGTTCCTTCTCAGCTCCGAGAAGACGTACATTCGAAAGCTGAAAGAGATCGTGCTCGCCAAGCGGGTCGAGGACCAGCGAAGCAAGGACGAGATCCTCGAACTCTACCTCAACCAGATCTATTTTGGTCAGGGCGCCTACGGGGTGCAGGAGGCGGCGCGGGTCTACTTCGGAAAAGACGCGAAGGACCTCGGCCTCGAAGAGGCGGCGCTGCTCGCCGGTCTGCCCCAGGCTCCGAGCCGGCTGAGCCCGTTTTCGAACCCGGACGGGGCCCTCCGCCGCCGCAGCTATGTGCTGAAGCGGATGCTCGAGACCGAGAAGATCGACGCCGAAGCGCACCAGAGAGCGGACGCGGCCCCGCTCCCGTCGGCCCCGAACGATCCCCACCCCGACCGGGCCTCCTACTTTCTCGCCCAGGTGCGCCGTGACCTCGAAGACGCGCTCCTGCACCAGCGACCGCTCGCCGAGCGGCTGGGCTACCGAGAGGGCGACGGCAGGACTCCGGCCGAGGTGCTCCTTCTCACCGGCGGGCTCAGCATTCAGACCGGGCTCGACCTCGAGACCCAGGCCGCGGCCGAAGACGCGGTGGAAAAGGGGCTGACCGCGCTCGACCGCCGTCAGGGGTGGAGGGGTCCGCTGTTTCGGCTCGAGCCGCCGGCCGTGCGGGCGCTCGAGGAGGCGCTCGCCGCCCGCAGCCCCAAAGACGAGCCCGTGGCCTCGGCGTGGGACCTCGGCCTCGGCGCCATGAACGAGCGCGAAGACGTGTCCGCGCGGGCGCACCGGCGGCCCCTGGCCACCGGGGCTGATTTCGTCGGTTGGGTCACGGAGGTGGACGACCCAGCCGGGCACGCCACCGTCGGCCTCGGCGACGTGCAGGTGCGCTTGCCCTTGTCGGGCATGGCGTGGGCCCGCCCGTTCGACCTCGGCCGGATCACCGCCCGCCCCGGCCGGCCGAGCGATGTGCTCAGCCCTGGCGACGTGGTCCTCGTGACGCTCGAGAAGGCGAACGAGGATGGGTCCTGGCGGGGGACGCTCTCCCAGCGTCCGGCGGCGCAGGCGGCGGTCGTCGTGCTCGATCCGACGAGCCGCGCGGTCCGGGCGCTGGTCGGGGGATCGGGCAGCGGCGCAGCGGGGTTCAACCGAGCGGTGCAGGCCCGCCGCCAGGCCGGATCGACGTTCAAGCCGGTGGTCTACGCCGCCGCCTTCGCGAGCCGCGAATTCACCACCGTCTCCCGCTGCCTCGACGCCCCGAGAACCTACCGGGACCCATGGACCGAAAAGACGTGGCGCCCGCAAAACTATGGGCGGAGCTTCGACGGGGACATCTCGTTTCGCACCGCGCTGACGTTCTCGAAGAACACGTGCTCGGTGGAGCTCGTGGACAAGCTCGGCGTGGATCCGGTGCTGAAGATGGCGCAGCAGCTCGGGCTTCAAGGTCCTTTGCCCCGAAACCTCACCCTCGCGCTCGGCACGGCCGAAGTGAGCCCGCTCGAGATGACGAACGCCTACGCGACCCTCGCCGACGGCGGGCGGTGGCGGGCGCCGGTGGTCGTACAGCGGGTGCTTCGAAACGGCGAGGTCCTCTTCGAGCGGGAGGACGCCGAGCGGGCGGCGCTCGAGCCCGGGGTCGCCTACCTCTTGACCTCGCTGATGACGTCGGTGGTCGAGGAGGGCACCGCCAAAGCGGTGCGCCAGCTCGATCGGGAGATCGCCGGAAAGACCGGCACCACCAACGACGCGCGGGACGCGTGGTTCATAGGTTACACCCCGAACCTCGTGGCCGGGGTATGGGTGGGATTCGACGACAACCGACCGCTTGGGCCGGGCGAGACCGGCGGCCGGGCCGCCATCCCGATTTGGCTGTCCACCATGGGGCCGGCGCTTCGCGACAAGCCGCGCGAGGAGTTCGCGGCCCCCGGCGACGTGGTCATGACGACGGTGGACCCCGAGACCGGCCGGCTCGCCCCATCGAAGCACCCGGGCGCGCGGGATGAGCCGTTTCTCGCTGGCACGGAACCGACGACCGTGGTCGAGAGCGAGCGCCCAGCGGAGCGGGGGTTGTGGGACGACTACGAGTGAGGTCGAGGCGGACCCAGGCCGTGGCTCTGGCTGCCTTGGGTCTTCTTGCCCTGGGGGTCGCGTGGGGGCTCGCCCCATCGGCCTCCCCGGACGAGGTCGAGCTGCTGTCGCCCCGGCGGACCGACGGGGATGGGCTCACCGTCCTCGAGTGCGGGCTGCGGCTCGGCGGGGTCCGGAGGGGGCGGATGGTCGTCGTCTACGCAGATCTCGATCGGGTTCGGCCGACGCTGGGATTGAACCCCTCGCTCGAGCCGCTGACCGCGTTCCTCGGCCCCGCCTTCGTCGCCGTGAACGCCGGTTACTTCACGAAGAACAACCGACCGGTGGGCTTGCTCGCGAGCGCCGGACAAACCCTCCATCCCTTCGTACCGGAGGCGGGCGGGGCCGGCAGCGGGGTGCTGGTCATCGAGGCCGGCGAGGTCGGCCTCATCGAGCGGGACCACGTCGGGCGCCGCAGCTTCGATGGGGCCGAGATCGCGCTTCAAGCGGGACCCCGGCTCATCGAAGCGGACGGACGGCCCGGAATCCGGGCCGACGACGGGCAGCGGGCCCACCGCACGGTGGTGGGACGGGACGCGCGCGGCCGGCTCGCGCTGGCCGTCGTGCACGCCCTCGACCTCGCCGGCGCGCTCGGCCCCACCCTGTTCGAGATGCAGCGGGTGCTCGGCCCCGACGGGCTCGGCCGGGTGGCGCCAGCGCTCGCCTTCTCGTTCGCGCTGAACCTCGATGGCGGTCCGTCGAGCGGGCTTCACGCCCGCGACCCCGCCGTTCGGCTCGATCTGCCCCCGGCGAGCCGGGTGGTCTCGGTGCTGACCCTGGACCACCGATGATCCGGCTGCTCGCGCCGCTGCTCGCCGCCGCGTCCCCGGTGGAGCTCGCCGGCGCGCTCGCCGAGCAGCTCCACCCGCCGCCCGGTTCGCCGACCGGCATCGCGGTGCGGGGGCCGGAGCCGGACCGGAGCGCGCTGGCTGGGGCCCTGCGGTGGGCGCTCGAGCAGCGGGGCGCTCGCGTCTTGCTCGAGACGGACACCGCGACCGCGGCGAAGGCCGGCGGGGCGAGCCACTTGGTCGAGGTTTGGCTCGAGCCCGACGGAGTCCGGGGGCAGTTGTCGTGGGTGGACCGGGGCCTGTGGGCGCCCATCGAGGCCTCCGCGCCGGTGCTCGCCGCGATCCGGCGTCCGCTCGACGCTGCCGGGATCCCTCGGCTCGGGGAGCCGGTGCTCCTCGTCGAATGGCAAGAGCCGGTTTGGGGCCTCGCCCTGTGCGGCGACCTCGCCGTCGTGGCCGGTCCAGACGACGTCTCGACGGTGGCGCTCGACGGAGGCGCGGTGCACCGGCGGGCGCTCGACGGTCCCCCGCCGGCGACCCCGGTCCGCGCCCCGCTCGCCTTCGTCCGGTGCGGGCCAAAGCGGGTCGCGGTGGGCACCGGGCGGCAGGCCTCGGGCGTCGAGCTGAACCTGCCCTCGCTCGAGCCGATGGCGAGCTTCCCCGGACTGCCGATCGATTTCGACCGCTCGGCCGGCCGGTTTCGGTGGTTGCAGCCGACCGAAGGCCGAGCCGAATTCGGGCCCGAGATCCCGGGCCGAGCTTCGCTCGAGGCCTCGGTGATCGAGATCGCCTACGACGGAGCGGACGGCTTCGCGGTGACCGTGGACCGGCAGCTTCGCCCGGTGCTCCCCACCGGCGCCTTCGGGGCGGCGGCCGGACCGGCCGGACGAGGGCTTTCGCTCCACCGGGACCAAGAGGACCTGTGGGTGGCGGTCACCGGAGCCGACCGGTCGGCCGAGGAGCTCCGGGTCCATGCCCGGGGCAAGTGGCTGCGGCGGCCGCTTCCCGGTCCGGCCACAGCCACCGCGATCGGCCGCCCCCGGGGCCGGCCTGGGGTCCTCGTCGCCCTCCCCGGTCGGCTGGTGGTGGTCGAACTCCTGGGCATCTACCCATGAAGGCGATCTGGTGCCTCTTGGCCGCGCTCACTGCGAGCCCTGGACCCCGCTACGGGGGCGCGGCTGCGGTGCTCCTGGAGCCACCAGGAAAGCCCAGCGAGCACCCCAGCATCGCGGCGGTGTTCGAGACCCCATTTCGATCGGTGGGCGCGAGCTTCGCCCCCAACCTGGTCGATCTGCCCGAGCCGATGCCCGACGGCCGGGTGCTCCTCCGCGTATTTCCTCGGATCCGCCACGATGGAGGGGAACTCGGGGCCGAAGACCTGCGCCGCTGGGTCGAAGGCCTCGCCCGGCCCGGACACCCCCACGCCCACCTGGCGCTGCCGATCGCGGGGGCTCGGGCGCGGATCGAGGACGGGAGCGCCCCGCTGGCGCTCGAGGTGCTCGACCGGCAGCGCCTCGCCGTCGGCCTCGCCGAGCCTGCTCTGCCGCTGGTCGCCCTGTGGAGCCGGCCGGAGGCGGCGGTGGCGCTCGAGGGCGGGGTCGGAACCGGCCCGTTTCGGATCGAAGGCCCGAGGCTTCGGCCGTTTCTCGGCCACCGGGATGGCCGCCCCTACCTCGACGCGGTGAAGCTCGCCCCCGCCGGGGCCCGGGCGGCGCAGGCCGAGCACCCACCCTGCGCCGAAGCGTTCCTGGTGGCCGCGGTGGGCGAGCTCGCCGGGCCGGGCGCGGCCGCGATCGCGTCCGTGCTCGACCGGGCGCTCGACCGGGTCCGCCTCGCCGCGATCGACCCCGCCTGGACGCCGGCCGACCGGTTCTTTCCCGAGGCGCTCGGGCCGAGGGAGGCCGCATCCTCCGCCCGAAAACCGGAAGCGCCGACGCTCACCTGGACGGTGAGCCGGGCGGTCCCGAGGGGCGTCGCCGAGCGGCTGCAGCTCGAGCTGATGCGGGCCGGGCTCGCCACCCGGATCGAGCGCAGGGACGAGGCTGCGGTCGGCTCGATGCGTCGCCACCGGCAGTTCGCCCTCCTCCTCGATGAGATCGTCCTTCCCATCCCGGCGGGCTCGGCGGACCTCGACCTGCTCCTCGCGGCGAGCCGGTTCGGCGGCGTCCACCTCATTCCGCCCGAGCTGTGGGTGGGCGAAGGACCCCGGCTCGAGCGATGGCTCCGGGAGCGGCTGCACCTCGTGGTGCTCGCCAAGAGGCCGATCCGGCCCGGGCCTGCGGCGGACCTCGCCGGGGCCAGGGTGGGCCCGATGTGCGCGGTGGAGCTCGCCGACGCCGAGGCCAGTCCGTGAACCTGCGCACGAGGCTCACGGCGGCCTTCGTCGCCGTGGCTCTGCCTGGGGCCGCGCTCGCCGCGGCGACGGCGACGGTGGTCGATCGGGCGCTCGCCGCGGAGCAATCCCGGCGGCAAGAGGAGATCCGGGACGAGATCGAGCGGTGGATCGTCTCCGAGCGGCGAGAGCTCGAGGACGAGCTGCGCCGCCTCGTCGCCCGGCTGGCCGAGATCGCCTCTTCGGCCGAACCGATGGGGGCCGGGCAGCGGTGGAGCGCCTCCACCCTCGGGGAGGCGGCCGCAGCCGCTCGCCTCGACGTCTTAGCGTGGGTGGACGGCGGTCGCCTCGTCGCCTCGGTGCATCTGCCGGCGGCGGTCGGGGACCCGGCGCCGTTTTCGCTGCCGGCCCCCGAGCGAAGCGGGGTGCGGCAGGAGCTCGTCGCCGGGAACCCGCCGCACCCGGTGGCGGCGGTGCTGGCCTGGGCTCCCGGACCGGGGTCGGCGTTCGTCTACGGAGGCCGCCGGCTCGACCGGTCCCGCCTCGAGCGGCTCGGCCGCCTGGCCGGGGCGAGCCTGCGGGTGGGCCCGGCGAAGGGGCCAGGCCTGCCCCTCCCCGGGCTCGATGGCCCCGCGCTGCGGCTCGGCGTGACCGTGGATCCCTCGGAGCTCGAGACCGCTCGGCGATGGCTCTTTTCCCTCGGAGCCGCGGTCGCCGTCGCTGGCGTCGCAGCGGCGCTCGCGGTCGGGGCGACGCTCGCCCGTCGGCTCAGCGGCCCGGTCCTCGCTCTCGCCGACGCCGCCGAGCGGGTCCGGCGGGGCGACCTCGAGGTCCGGGTGCCGGCCGGCCCCTCGGGGGAAATCGGAGCGTTGGTCGCCGGCTTCAACCAGATGACGGCGGAGCTCGCCGAGGCGCGGGTCCGGGCGGCCCGGGCCGAGCGAGCCGCGGCCTGGCGCGACGTGGCCCGCCGCCTGGCCCACGAGATCAAGAACCCGCTGTCCCCCATGCGGCTCGGCATGCAGAACCTTCAAAAAGCGTGGGCCAGGCAGCACCCGGCGCTCGGCGAGATCCTCGACGAATCGACCCGCTCGGTGCTCGAAGAGGTGGCGGCGCTCGACCGCCTGGTCACCGAATTCAGCGCGTTCGCCCGGCTGCCTTCCCCCGTGCCCCGGCCCACGCCGCCGGCCGCGTTGGTCTCAGCGGCGGTCCGCTTGTACCAAAACCGGCTCGAAGCTTCGGTGGAGCCGGGTCTTCCGGAGGTGCTCGCCGATCCGGCGCTCGTGCAGAGGGTCCTCGTGAACTTGGTGAAAAACGCGGAGGAGGCCGGGGCGGGATCGATCCGCCTCACCGCTCGGGCGAGCGGCGATGGGGTCTCGCTCGTCGTGGAGGACGACGGGCCAGGCATGGACCCCGAACAGCTCGCGAGCGCCCGCCGGGGAGACTTCAGCACGAAAGCGGGAGGATCGGGGCTCGGGCTCAACATCGCCACCCGGGTGGCCGAGGAGCACGGCGGACGCCTCGACATCGACTCGACCGCTGGAGAAGGGACGCGGGTCGCGCTCTGGCTCCCGGCGGTGCCTTGACGGCGTGACCAGCTTGCTGCCTCATGGTTATATCGCCATGGCGTCCATTCGAACGGCTCCCCGGCCCCGGCGCTCCTACCGGCCCCGTCGCGGTTTCTCGCTCATCGAGCTGGTGGTCGTCGTGGCCATCGTGGGGATCGTGGCCGGCCTCGCGGCGGTAGCGTTCTCGAACTCGGGACATCGGCGGACGATCGGCCGGGCCGCCCGCGAAGTCGTCGCCCAGGTCCACAAGGTGCGCATGGCCGGGCTCTCCGGCCGGATCGAGCGAGCGAGCGACGAAAACGTGGCGACGCTCGACGACACGGTCCGCCGGTACGTCCAGACCGGGGTCAGGGTGCAGGACGAACAGACGCTCGTCTTCTTCGGGACCGCCGACCCCACGGACGACGGCGCGACCGAAGTGCTCGCGGTGCTGGCGCTCGCCGACCGCTACCGACAGACCGATCTGCGGATCACCGAGCCCGGCCCCGGCGGCGACGTGCGCTTTCGGCGGGACGCGACCCGGGTTCAGGACTCGGAGGATCGCATCGTGCTCGAAGACGAGCGGACCCAGCAGCAGGTCACGATCACCATCAACCTCACCGGGGTCCCCCGCATCGTGCAGGATCCATGACGGGGCGCATCGACCCCACGCTCGTGGTGGCCGAGCGGGTGCTGCTCGCTGCGGCGCTCGACCCCGGTCGTCCCCCGGTGGTCGTGAGTTTTCGGCTCGGCCGGCCCATCCAGGGGGCCGACGACTGGTATTGCCCGTTCGAGGTGCTCGGCCTCGGTCCCGCTCGCGTCGACGCGGCCCACGGCGCCGATTCGGTGCAGGCGCTGGTGCTGGCTCTCGCCAAGCTGCGCATCCTGCTCGGCGCGCTCGCTCAGCAGCATGGAGTCCGGCTCGAATTCCGCGGCCGGGACGGGCCCGGCCTGCCCAGCTTGTTCGAAGAGCGAGGCGCCGAGACGCTCAGCCCCTCCGGCGGTGGTGCTCCCTGACGTAGCGTTCCACGAAGCCGGTCGAGCGCTGGTATCCGCGCTGAACTTCGCCGCCGATGTAGTCCGCGATCTTTCTCCCGACCAGAGGCGCGTTCACCTCGACCAGTCCGCGGACGACCCGGATCGCCCGGTCGGGGAGGATGGAGGCTTCGACCAGCTCGACCCCCTCGGCCCGGACCCGGTCCGCCGCGATCGACGGCGTCACCCGCCAGCTCACCCGCCGCTGAAGCCTCGAAACGCGGTGCTCGAGCGTATACTCGAACGACCCGCCGACCATCTTCTCGAGAAAGGCCGGCTTTTCGCCTCGCTCCACGATCTTCCACCGATGGACGGGGCCGTCCTCGAGCTCCTGCTCTTCGAGCAGGGTCTTGTCGAGCCTCAGCCGCGCATCGACCTCGGCCCGAAACTCGGGGCTCACGAGCAGGGCGAAGACGACGTCCGGGGGGGCCGGTAGCTCGTGTCGCACCTCGAACTCCATGGGCGGCAGGGAACCGCGGACGGAGCCCGATCGCCAGCGAACACCGGCGACATCGAACCGCCTGGCTCGTCGCTTTCCATCCTTCCTGCGGTGCGGCAGACTCCGGGCCGCGCGGGTGATCCCACCCCCCCAGAGGCGCCATGCAGGTCACGACCCTCTCGTTTTTCCGTTTTGAAGGCCTGTTCGCTCGGTGCTGGGCGTTCGTGTCCATGCAGCTTGCCAAAGGGCCCTTGCGCCGGGTCGAAGACATCGGCTTCTGCAAGTTGATGGGCACCGGCACCGGGGAGGGCTTCGACCCCGCCCCGAACTTCTCGGTGTACGCGATTTTGGCCACTTGGCCGTCGATGGACGCGGCCCGGGCGCAGGTGGAGCAGAGCCCGGTGTACCGCACCTACCGAAGGCGGGCGGCGGAGAGCTGGACGGTGTACTTGGCGCCGACCCGGGCCCGGGGCTCCTGGGACCGCCAGGCCCCGTTCGTAGCCACCCCGGAGCCGGAGGGCGCCGGCCCTTGGGTGGGCGTGCTCACCCGGGCGACGGTGCGCCTCCCGAGCTTGCCCTCGTTCTGGCGCACGGTGCCCCCGATCAGCGCGATCATCCGCTCGCAACCCGGTCTTCACTTCAAGCTCGGGCTCGGCGAGCTCCCGGTGCTGCAGCTGAGCACGTTCTCGATTTGGCAGGATCTGCCTGGGGTGCAGCGCTTCGCGTACGACCCGGGCCCGCACCGGGACGCGATGCGCCTCGCCCGAAAGCATCGATGGTTCTCGGAGGAGCTCTTCGCGCGGTTTCGCGTCCTCGACAGCAGCGGGACCTGGCGGGGCTCGAACCCGCTGGTCGAGGGGCAGGGATGACGCCGATCCTCCTCCGTGGGGGCCGCGTCTACGACGGGACGGGTTCTGCCGGCCGGGACGAGGACGTTCTCATCGAAGACGGGCGGGTGCGAGCGGTCGGGCCTGGGCTCGTTGCCCCCGAGGGCGCCCGGGTGCTCGACGCGTCCCGGTGCTGGGTCACGCCCGGCTTCATCGACAACCACACCCACTACGACGCCGAGCTCGAGGTCGCGCCCGCGCTCACCGAATCGGTCCGCCACGGCGTGACCACGGTGACCATCGGCAGCTGCGGCCTCGGCATGGCGCTCGGAGAGCCGGAGGACCTCGCCGACATGTTCTGCCGGGTCGAGGGGGTTCCGCGGGCGGTGGTCAAGCCGCTGCTCGAGCGGGTGAAGGACTGGAAAACGCCGGCCGAGTACCTCGATCACCTCGACCGGCTGCCGCTCGGCCCCCACGTCGCGGTGCTGCTGGGACACTCCACCCTCCGGGCGGCCGTGCTCGGGCTCGGCCGCAGCCTCGACCCACGCACGAGCGTCAGCAGCGACGAGCGCCGGCAGATGGTGCAGCTGCTCGAAGAGGCGCTCGACGCCGGGTTCGTGGGGCTTTCGGTGAACACCCTCCGGTGGGACAAGATGGACGGCGAGCAGTTCCGAAGCCGCCCCACGCCGAGCACCTTCGCCCCGTGGTCGGAATACCGGATGCTGAACCGAAGCCTCCGGGCCCGAGGCCGGGTCTGGCAAGGGGTCCCAAACATCTCCACCAAGATCAACCTGCTCGGGTTCTTGCTCGAGAGCGCCGCGATCGGCCGCCCGGCTCTTCGGACCGCGATCATCTCCTTGGTGGACGCAAAGGCCAACCGGTCGGCCGCTCCTCTGGCCGGGTTCGTCGCGAACTTCTTCAACCGGGTGCTCGGGGCAAAGCTCCGCTTCCAGAGCCTCCCAAACTTGTTCGACTTCTACACCGACGGCATGGATGTCCCGATCTTCGAAGAGATCGGCGCCGGGACCGAGCTGCTTCACCTCACCGACCCGAGCGACCGCAAGAAGCTTTTGCTCGACCCCGAGCACCGAGCGAAGTTTCGCCGGCAGTGGACAAACCCCCTCGCCGGAAGGGCCTACCACCGGGATCTCGGGGAGGCGCGGGTCGTAGACTGTCCTGATGCACAGGTCGTCGGGAAGAGCTTCGCCGAGATCGCCCGGGAGCGGTCCGTGCACCCGGTGGACGCGATGCTCGATCTGCTCGCCGAGCACGGGGACCGGCTGCGCTGGTACACCGTGCTCGGCAACGACCGCCCGGCCTTGCTGCGGTGGATCGTGCGCCACCCTGCGGTGTTGGTCGGGTTCTCCGACGCCGGCGCCCACCTCCGGAACATGGCCCACTACCACTTCCCGCTGCGCCTGCTCGCCCTCGAGATGGACGGCGGGGACCGAGCGATCGCCCGGGCGGTCCACCGGCTCACGATGGAGCAGACCGAGTTTCTCGGGATCTCCGGGGGCAGGCTCGCCCCCGGGGAGCGAGCCGACGTAGCGGTCGTGGACCCCGCTGCGCTCGATGGCCGGCTCGACGCGATCGAAGAGCAGCCGCTCGAAGGGTTCGCGGGGCTGAAGCGGTGGGTTCGACGCCCCGGCGGAGCCGTCCGGTGGGTGCTGATCCGAGGCCAGATCGCGTTCGCCGACGGCGAGATCAGCCCCGAGCTCGGGAAGGAGCGCGGGTTTGGAGCGGTGGCCCGCGCATCGGACCGACGGCCCGACTGAACATGGCAGACACCACGAACCTTCCCGAGCTGGGCCGGGTCGCCCGAACCATGCTCTGGACCCTTCACGCTCGGGCCGCCGCGGCCAAGCAGGGGCGCCTCGACGACCCGGAGGCGATCCGATGGGCCGCCCAGCTCGGGCCGGCGCTCGGGCATCGATTCGGCCGGCCTGACCTGGCCTTTGCCCTCCGGGCCCGGGAGTTCGACGCGCGGCTCCAGGCGTTTCTCGACGAAAACCCCGGCGCCACCGTCATCAGCTTGGGTGAGGGGCTCGAGACCCAGCGGTTTCGGGTTCGGGGCTACGGCCGATGGGTGAGCGTGGACCTGGCCGAATCCATCGCCGTGCGCGAGCGATTCGTCACCCCCGACGAAACCCATCGGCACCGGGCCGAGAGCGCCACCGACCTGTTGTGGCTCGATGACATGCGCGGCCCGACCTTCGTGGTGGCGCAGGGCTTGTTCATGTACCTGCCCGAACCCGACGTCGCTCGCCTCGTCACCCGGTGGGCCGACGAGGCCGAGGAAGCAGGCGGGGCCCTCTTGTTCGACGTGGTCCCCCGATGGGTGTCGGCGCTGTCCCAGGTCCGGGTGCCGCTGACGCCGACGTTTCGGCTGCCGGTGATGCCTTGGGGCATCGCCGCACCCGCGCTCGACCGGTGGCTCGCACAGACGCTCGGCTCCCGGCCCCACCATCGCACCCTCTCGCCGCTCGCCATGCCTTCGGGGCCCATCCCGTGGGCGGGCAAGACCTCGGTGGCCCATGTTCTTCGGCCGGCCCGGGCCCCGCTCGGGGCGGGTTGAGCCGGGGGGCCCCGAACCCCGGCGAAGCCGAGGCGAAACTCAGTCCTGCTCGGCGTCGTCGTCAGCCAAGGACGGATCCTCCGCGACCTCGTCTTCGGCTGGGTCGTCGGCCACCGGGTCCAGGGCCTCGTCGCCGGGCTCGGGCCCCTCCGGGACCGCCACCGGGGCGTCGTCGTCCGGGTCCTCGAGCATCGAGACCGCCTGGACCCGGTCGTCCGCGCCGAGGCGAACCAGCCTGACGCCCTGCGTATTGCGGCCGAGCACCGAAATGTCCCGGCACTCCATCCGGATGATGACCCCCCGGTTGGTGATGATCATCACATGATCGTCGTCGGTGACCTGCCGCACTGCGACCACGTCGCCATTTCGGTCGCCGGCCCGGATGAGGATGATTCCCCGCCCCGCCCGGCCCTGCAGCCGGTACTCGTCGGTTTGGGTTCGCTTGCCGTACCCGTTCTCGGTAACGGTCAGGATGCTGGCCCCGGGATCGAGCACCGCCATCCCCACGACTTCGTCGCCTTCGTCGAGGCGAATCCCCCTGACGCCGACCGCGGGGCGACCCATCGAGCGCAGATCGCTCGCCTTGAAGCGGATGGCGAGCGCCCGCCGCGTGCCGAGCAGGATGTCCTGCTCGTCGCGGACGAGCTGGGCCGAGATGATCTCGTCGCCCTCGGCGATGCCGGCCCCGATGATGCCGGCGCTTCGAGGCCGCGAGTAGTCCGACAGGGGGCTCTTCTTCACCGTGCCCAGGCGTGAAACGGTGACCACGAAGCCCTCGCCGAACTCCCGGACGGGGAGAATGGCGGAGACCCGCTCGTTCGAACCCATCATCACCATGTTCACGAGGGGCCGGCCCCGGGCGGTGCGGCTCGCCACCGGGAGCTGGTGCACCTTGACCCAGTAAACTTTTCCGACGTTCGTGAACACCAACAGGTAGGCGTGGGTGGACGCGACGAACAGCCGCTCGACGAAGTCCTCCGCCTTGGTGTCGGTCCCGGCGACCCCCCGGCCGCCTCGCTTTTGGGCCCGAAACTCGCTCGGCGGGGTCCGCTTCGCGTAGCCGAGGTGGGAACAGGTCACGACCATGTCCTCCTCGGCGATGAAATCCTCGTCGGTGTAGACGCCGATCTCACCGGTGATCTGCGTCCGGCGAGGGTTGCCGAACTCGTCGCGGACCGCGATGAGCTCGGCCTTCACCACCCCCATGAGGACCTCATCGTCGGCCAAGATCTCCCGGAGCCGGTGCATGTCGTCGCGCAGGGCCCGGGCCTCGTCCCGGAGCTTGTCGGCCTCGAGACCGGTCAGCCGGTGGAGGCGAAGGTCCAGGATGGCCTGGGCCTGGGCCTCGGTCAAAAACACCTGCTTGTCTTCCAGAGCCTTCGTGATCTGCTCGTATTCGGCGTCCACCAGCTGGGCGAGGTTGCCGAGCCCCTTGAACGGCTCGGCCACCAGGCGCTCCTTGGCGGTCGAGGGGTCGGGGGAGCCCCGGATGATCTCGATGACCCGATCGATGTTGTCGAGCGCCACGAGCAGGCCCACCCGCTGGTGAAACGCCCGCTCCGCCTCTCGAAGCTCGAACGCGCTCCGGCGGGTCACGACCTCGCGCCGGTGCTCGACGAACGCCTCGAGGAACTCCTTCAGGGTGCAAATCTTGGGCTGGCCGTTGACGATGGCCAGGCTGTTCACGCTGAAGCTCGACTCGAGCGAGGTCTGGGCCCACAGCTGGTTCAGGGTGACCTGCGGGACCGCATCCCGCTTCAGCTCGATGACGATGCGCAGGCCGCGGCGGTCGGACTCGTCCCGGACATCGGAGATGCCCTCGACCCGCTTCTCACCGACCAGCTCCGCGATGGTCTCGATGAGCTTCGCCTTGTTGACCTGGTAGGGGAGCTCGCTGATCGCGATCTGCATGCCCCCCTTCTTTCGCTCCTCGATCTCGGCCACCGCCCGGACCTTGAACGCGCCTCGGCCGGTCTCGTAGGCGCGGCGGATCCCGTCGCGGCCGCAGATGATGGCGCCGGAGGGGAAATCGGGGCCGGGGATGATGCGAAGCAGCGCTTCGAGCCCGATGTCCGGATCGTCGATGATGGCGATGCAGGCGTCGATCGCCTCCCGCAGGTTGTGGGGAGGGATGTTGGTGGCCATGCCCACCGCGATCCCTTGGGCGCCGTTGACGAGCAGGTTCGGAAACCCAGCCGGCAACACCACCGGCTCGACTTCCTTTTCGTCATAGTTCGGGATGAAATCTACGGTGTCCTTGTCGAGATCGGCGAGCAGGACCGAGGCCAGCTTCGTGAGCCGCACTTCCGTGTACCGCATCGCCGCCGGGGGGTCGCCGTCGATCGATCCGAAGTTGCCCTGGCCGTCGATGAGCGGCTCGCGCATCGAGAAGCTCTGCGCGAGCCGAACGACCGTGTCGTACACGGCGGCGTCGCCGTGCGGATGGTACTTGCCGATGACGTCGCCCACCACGCGGGCTGACTTGCGGTACGCCCGGGAGTGGGTGTAGCCGGCCACCTGCATCCCATAGAGAACGCGGCGATGGACCGGCTTGAGGCCGTCGCGGACGTCGGGCAGGGCCCGGCCGACGATCACGCTCATCGCGTAATCGAGGTAGGCCTCCCGCATCTGATCTTCGAGCTGGACCAGCTCGAGCCGGCCGTCCCCGCCGTCGGGCGGCTCGGGGGAATCCGGGGGTCCGTCCGGAGGCAAGTTGCCCCCCGGGGGAGCTCCGTCGTTTTCCGCCATGGGTAGGGGGCTGTACCCCGCCCCCGACGCCGGGTAAAGCGGCGAAACCGGCGATGAGGGCCTTCGAAGGGCCCTCGCGGAGGAGGCTCCGCCCCGCGGCGGTCGAGCGTTCAACCGCAAACGAATTGCAAACACCGCTCGGCCGCCGCAGACTGCGGACCGATGGGGTTGGCGCGCTCGCTGCGGTTCACGATCCTGGTCGGCCTGGCCACGCTCGCTTGCGGCGACGAGGCGCCGACGGAGCCCGGACCGGCGGACTGGACCACCTGCACCGAAGAGCGCGACCGGTGGGAGCGCTGCGACGAAGGTCGGGTCATCTGGTGCCACGCGATCGGCCGCCCACACTTTCACTCCGGGCTTCGATGCGAGTCGCTCGGGCTCGAGTGCCGGCAGCTCGACGAGCGACGGGCGGTGTGCGCCGAGCCGAACCGGACCTGCGAGGTCGGTCAGTTCTCGTGCGGACCGAACAACGTCGCCGACAACTGCTTCAGCACCGAGGACGGCCCGACGCTCGGCAAGATCCCCTGCGGGACGGCGCGGACCTGCGTAGCGGACGAGCAGGCGTCGGTCGCCACCTGCTTCGACGATCGGCCGAACGCGCTGTGCGGGGGCCTCGGGGACGAATACGAGGGCCAATGCGTCTGCAACTTCGGCTTCGTCGTGGACGCCAGCGGCGCCCGCTGCGTCCCACCGAGCTGACCGGTCAGCCGTCGATCACGGCGAGGTAGCGGGCGACGGTCGGGCCGAGGCCGTCGAACAGGGCCTGGCTGATGAGCGCGTGGCCGATCGAGACCTCATCGAGGTGGGGCAGCGTTCGAAACCGCACCAGGTTGTCGAGGTCGAGATCATGGCCGGCGTTCACGCCGAGCCCGAGGCTGTGGGCCCGCTCCGCCGCGGCCGCGAACACCGCGAAGCTCGCGTCGCCCTCACCGGACCGGTGGGCGATCGCGTACGGCTCGGTGAACAGCTCGACCCGGTCCGCCCGGAGGCCGTGAACCCACTCCACCGCTTTGGACGTCGCGTCCACGAACACGCTCACCCTGATCCCGAGCGACCGCATGAGATGGATGGAGTCCCGGAGCGTCCCGGTGTCGGTCCCTTTGGGCCAGCTCCCCTGGGAGGTCCGCTCCCCTTCGAGCACCGGCACGAGCGTGCACTGGTGGGGGCGGACAGCCTGCACCAGCGCCACGAAATCGGGCCGGGGATCGCCCTCGAGGTTCAGCTCCGCCTCCGGAAACTCGGCGATGAGCCGGGCTAGGTCTCGGACGTCGTCGGGGCGGATGTGGCGCTCGTCGGCCCGGGGGTGAACGGTGATGCCGGCCGCGCCGGCCTCGAGCGCCACCCGCGCCGCCGCCGGCACGCTCGGCACCGAGCCGCCCCGGCTGTTGCGGACGGTGGCGACTTTGTTCACGTTCACACTCAAGCGGACCATTGGCGCTCCCTGCTCGGATCTCGGTCGGGCCCACGGCCCTCACATGGGTCGGGTCCGGGGCCCTTGGCTCGGTCGGCGCGCTCGGGGAACGAGCGGGCCCGCCCCGAGGGAGCGTAGCCCTCTGTCCCCGGCCCGTCGAGCAACTGTCGGCTGCGACGGCGAAGACGAGCTGATAGCCTTGGGCGGTGAGCGGGGAGACCGGGGAGAAGACCGAGGAGGCCACCCCCGAGAAGATCCGCAAAGCGAGGGAAGAGGGGCAGGTCCCAAAGAGCCAGGACCTCGTCGGCGCGCTCGGGTTCGCGACCGGGTTCTTCACCCTGGTGGCGGTGCTGTCCTTCGTGTTCGGCGAGGTCGAGGGCTACACGCGAACCGCGCTCGCCCGGGCCATGGAGGACCCCTCGCTCGGCACCATCTCGGAGCTGCTGCGCGAAGCCATCCCGCTCATCTTGCGGGTGAGCCTGCCGGTCGGGGTCGCGGTGTTCGTGATGGGCATCTTCAGCAACGTGGTCCAGACCGGGTTCTTCCTCGCCTTCAAGGTGCTCACGCCGAAGCTCGACAAGATCAACCCCATCAACGGGCTGAAGGGCCTGTTCAAGATCAAGAAGTTCGTCGAGCTCATCAAGAACATCGTCAAGATGGCGGCCGCAGCCTGGCTTGCGTACGCGGTCATGAAGGCGGCGCTGTACGACATGACCCTGACCGTGACGCTCCCGCTCGACCAGGGGGTCGGGTACGGCTCGGGGCTGGTGTTCGACTACCTGGTGAAGACGGCGGGCCTGTTCGTGCTGATCGGCGTGGTCGACCTCATCTGGTCCCGAAAGCAGTTCGCGAAGGAGCAGATGATGTCGAAATACGACGTCAAGCAGGAGTACAAGCAGTCGGAGGGCGACCCCCAGATGAAGGGGCAACGAAAGCAGCTCGCCCATGAGCTGCTGTTCGGAGGAGGACCAGAGGCAGTGAAGAACGCGGACGCCGTGGTCGTGAACCCGGCCCACATAGCGGTGGCGATCAAGTACGACGACGGCGGGGACAAAGCGCCCCGGGTGGTGGCCAAAGGCCAGCGCATCCACGCCGAGAAGATCAAGGAGCTCGCCAAGCAGTACGGGGTCCCGATCCTTCGGAACGTCCCCCTCGCCCAGGCCCTGCACAAGCTCGACATCGACGAGGAGATCCCAGAGGAGCTGTACGAGGCGGTCGCCGAGGTCTTGTCCTTCGTCTACAAGGTTCGAGAAGAGCAGGAGGCGAGGCAGAAGCAGCAGGCCGAGCAGCGGGCGGAGGCGTACCGAGCGGCGCGGTCGGCCGGCGCTCGCCCGGGGAGCCCAGGCCAACGCCCCCCGGGGGGCGCGTTCACCGGCGGCTCGCTCCCCGAGAGCGCGAGGCCCGGCGGCCTCGCCGTGGGGCAAGCCAAAGCGCCCGGCGACGAGCCCGATCCCCCGAGGGGCGCCGATCGCCTGCGGCGGGGCCGTTGAAGTGGAGTACGGGATCCAGCGGCGCACCGTGTATCTCACGCCGCCGCTCGACGACGACGACCGGACCTACATCCTTCAGGCCTTCGACCAGGAAGAGGTCTGGTCGATGTTCGGGCATTCGGGCCCAGCCCGGGCCCACATGGAGCGGATCGAGGCCGAGGGCCGATGGGTCCGAGGCGTGATCCGCCGGGTCGCAGACGACCGACGAATCGGTTTCTCGCTGCTCTTTCATCCTCCGGACTGGCTCGGGCTCGAGCAGCGGTTCGGGGCGTGGGAGTACGGGATCGTGGTCCCCGAGCGAGCGGACCGAGACGGTTTTCAAGCGATCTGCGCGTCGGACGCGATGACCCACTACGTCGTGGACCATCTCGGGCTGTGGGACTGGTGGTGGCGCATCAAGGAGGACAACCGCCCCTCCCGGGCCATCGCCCGGCGGATGGGCTACCGCTCGCTCGGAGCCTGGAGCACCGGCGCCAATCGCTACGTTTGGTACCGGATGCCGAAGGCGGCGTGGCTCGAACGAAGAGCGCGGCTCGACCGAGCCGAGCGGACGCACCCGTCGCCGGGGGGGGCGTCCTTTCTCACCCTGGAGGGCCCTCCGTACCGGCCGATCACCGGGGCGGTTTGACCCGGCGGGCCCACGGCGGGGGCTCGGCCACCGGCTTCAGCTGCTTGAGCGGCACCGTCCCCTCGGGGGCGGCCTGGTCGTGGACAGGCGCCCGGCGCTCTGGCCCCGGGTCCCGGCCAAACATCCGCCCCAAGGTCCTCCTCGCCCCGTCCCCGAGGGCCAAGACCGCCTTCATCACCCGTTCGAAAAACGGGACGTAGCGGGGAGCGGTGTCCTGGATGATCTTTGCGACCTGGGTTGCCGCCTTTTCGTCGCCCAGGGTCTCGCCGACATACGCTTGGAACGCAGCCAGACCGCAAATGGCGTCCGTGAGCGTCTTCAGATCCTCTACGCCGTCGAGGTAGGCGCGGATGAGGGTCACCGCCTCGTCGTCGAGCTGGTCGCCCTTGCCCATGTACAGGGCCCAGGCAAGCTCCGCGCTCTTCGGCAGCTTCTTGGGCGGTCGGTAGTCCCGCAGCGCCGCGAGCGCGTCGAGGTCATCGGCGGCCATCGTCCATCACTTCTTTCCGCCGCCACCCTTGCCGCCGAGCAGGCCGCCGAGCAGCGAGCCGAGGCCGGGCACGAGCATGTCGAGCAGAGGCATCAGCATCTGGCCAATCTGCTTGAGGATCTCCATTCCGCCGCCGGAGCTGAGGGCGGCCTCCATGCCCTCACGGGCCTGGTTGCTGCGGCTCACGCCATCGGCGGTGTCGCCTTCCACGGCGCCCATGATGAGGGCGATCGCGGCTTGGGGGTCGAGGTGTCGGGCCGAAGCCACGGAGGAATGAATGCTCACGCCAAGGTTTTCGGTGGGGCCCAGAGAAAAGTTGCGTGCCTCTTGGCGCCGCTGGCCGGCTCGTGCGATCTGCTCGCCGAGATGGCGAACAAGCTCGACGCGAAGTGGCCTTGGCCGAGCGCCACCGGAGGCGTCCACGGGACCTACCCGGAGGAGATCAAAGCCCTCCAAAAGCTCGAGAAGAACCCGAACGCGGCCCCGATGCCGGCCGCGGCCCCAACCCGGCTCCTGAACCCGCACCGGTCGAGCGACAGCTTGCGCTTTGGCCAGCCCTCCGCCGCGGAGCTCGAGGACGCCGCGGTGGCTGGGCTCCCCCTGTCGCACGTGGTCCTGCGACGGCTGCGGCTCAAGCGGGCCCGCGCGGGATGGCGGGCGTTTTCGGCTGCGGTGGACGAAGAGCGGTTCGAGGCCTTGCCCGACAACCGGCGGGAGCAGATGCGAGGCATGCGGCGGCGCGAGGACGCGATGCTCGACTTGGTGGAGCGATACAATCGGCTCGCCGAGGGCGTCTATGGCCAGCTCCTCTCCGAGTCGAAAGGCTGAGCATGAGCGAGCGGGAGGACCTGGCCGGACGGATCGCCGCCGCCGCCCTCGTGGCCCGCGAACGGGATCCGGAAGCGGAGCTCGAGCGTTCCCCAGCCCGGGCGGTTCAGCGATGGGCCGAGGGAGAATCGACCCTGCGGGAGCTGAAGGGCTACTCGGCCGAAGAGCTGCACTGCATCGCCCAGCTCGGCTACACGCTGTTTCTGAACGGCAAGATAAGGGACGCCCGCATCGTGTTCGAAGGCCTCGTCGCCGTGGACCCGAGAAACGAGTACTACTATCGGGCGCTCGGCGTGGTCTACCACCGCGAAGGCGACCCGGAGCGGGCCCTTCGACAGTTTGGGCACGCGATCACCGTGAGCGGGCAGCGCTCCGTCGCCGCCTACCTGAACCGAGCCGAGGTCCACATCGCCCGCCGCGACCTCGAGCGAGCGCTCGGCGACCTCGACGCCGCCCTCCGCCTGTGCACCGATCCGCGGGACCCCCTGACCAGGAAAGCCCGGGCCCTGCGAAAGCTGCTCGGAAAGAAGGCGCTTCCCCACCCTCGCTGACCGCGGGGCCGAGAACGCCGAGGGTGAGGAGATCCGGGGGCGGCTCGAGCGCCGCCCCCGGCCGACGGCGGACCGCTCAGTTGATGCAGATGCCCACGCCGCCTCCGAGGTTGAGGCACGTGGAGCCGGCGGCGAGCCCGGCGCAGAACGCGGTGCCGGCGGCCCCGGGCGTGCATTCGGCGGCGCAGTTCAGGTCCGAACCCGCGCGCACGCACAGGCTCCCGGTGGGGCAGCTGTTGATTCCGGAGCAGTCAGCCGAGCACAGATCACCGACGGCGGACCAGCACACGTTGCCCTGGCAGTCGCCGTTGCCGGTGCAGGCGGTGCCGATGTCGGTGTAGGTCGGCGGCGCCTGACGGCAGAGCCCGACCTGGCCGGGGTTGGCCTCGCAGACCAGCGTCGCGACCTGGGCGGCGCACAGCGCGTTCGTTCCTCCCTCGCAGATCCGGGTGCACTGGCCGACCGGTGCGGCCGGGGTGGCGCCTGCGCAGAAGAAGTTGCGAATCCGGTTGCAGCTCGAGGTGGTCTGCTGATCCATCGCGTTGAACTGGGCCACGCAGGCCTGCCCTTGGATGCCGCCCCCTGGATCTTGGAAGCAGACGGCGTCGGTGGGGGTCGGTCCGAGCCAGAAGCACGCCTGTCCGAGCGGACAGGGATCGGTGACGGCGAAGGCGTCGCAGTCCGTGAAGCACTGGCAGGCCGCGCCGGCCGTGCACGGGGCGAGCGTCGTGGCAGCGAGGCAGCTCTGGTTGCCGGCGCAGTCCATATCGCTCACGCAGCTGACCGGGCCGGTCCCGGTGTCCCCCACCCCGGTGTCGGGCGAGCCCGCGTCCATGGGCACGCCGGCGTCCGCGCCTCCATCCACCGGTCCGACGTCCGCCGCGCCGACGTCCCCGACGCCCGCGTCGCCTCCACCTCCGCCGGTGCACGTCTGGTACTGAACGACCTGACAGGTCCCCGGCGTGCCGGCGCAGCTCAGGCCGCGCTGGCAGTTGCTGCCTTCGGCGCAGGCGCCCCCCAACCCGCGGCGGGCGGTGCAGAGGTCGGTGACCGAGTCGCAGAAGTTGTCGGGTGCGCACGTCTCGGTGGCGCAGCTCTGGCCCAGGATCGGTCGAGCATCGCAGACCCCCTGCTCGCAGTCGCCAAAGGCGTCGCAAAACGAGGTCGTGCCGTTGCAAACGGTCCCGGGAGTCCCGAGGGACAGCGCGGCGCAGGTCCCGCCGATGCAGTTGTCCCCACGGAGGATCTCACAGTTCGGGCCGGTGGCCCCCATCGGGTCGCAGACCTGCCCGCGGCCAGCTGGAGGCTGGCAGCTGCGCGGCCCCCCAGCCGCGGACGAGACGCACTGGAGCATGCCCCTGCAGAACCCGGTCGCCAGGGTGCCGCAGGTCGCCCCACGGGCCGCTTCGCCGGGCACGCACGCGGTTTGTCCCGGGCCGAGCTGGGCGCACACATCGCCGATCGCGCACAGGGCGGAGTTGCACGACGCCCCGCGGGCGGCCCTTGCTCGGCAGGTGCCGCACTGGTTGATGCTCGCGTCGCAGAACGTGGTCGCGTCGCACTCGTCGAACAGGGAGCACGGCTGCCCCACTCTTCTTTGGCCGAGCAGGAAACGGCACTGGCTGTCGAGCACGCCGTCGTCACAGTCCCCGGTGCGGAGCGCGTCGAGGCAGCCTTGGAACGCCATCGCGTCGTAGGTGATGGAGCCGGCGGTGACTCCCTGGCCCACGGCGGCAAACAGTGGCTGCAAAGACGTGTTCTGCTCGGTCGTGCACTGGGCGACCGTGGTCCGGGTGAACTGAAGGTTCAGCGGCCGGCATCGGGACTCCGCCTCGCACTGGGCCTGCGAAAACAGCGACGCGACCGCCATCGCGTCGTACGTTGCCGGCGCCACGCCTCCGTCCCCTGGCCCCACGTCGCCAGAGCCGGCGTCGGGCACGGGCGAGACGTCCGGGATCGCGGCGTCCATCGGATCGCCACCGTCGACCGGGACCATCGCGTCCCCCGCCCCTCCGGCGTCGCCCGCATCCTCGGGAGGCGTCGTCGCGTCGGGGAGCACTCCCATGTCGAGGAGCGCTCCCATGTCGGGCTGCTCCCCCATGTCGGGCTGCTCCCCGGTGTCGGGCTGCTCTCCGGTGTCGGGCTGCTCTCCGGTGTCGGGCTGCTCCCCGGTGTCGCCCTGCTCCCCGGTGTCGCCCTGCTCCCCGGTGTCGCCCTGCCCCCCGGTGTCGCCCTGCTCCCCGGTGTCGCCCTGCTCCCCGGTGTCACCAGGACCGGCGTCGATCTCGATGCCGGCGTCGGTCGGCTCGATGACGGGACCGTCGGTCGCGATCCCGACGTCGGTCAGGAACCCGGAGTCTTGGGGTTTCGGCCGGTTCGGGTCCTCGTCGTCGCCTCCACAAGCGGCGAGCAACAGGATCGGTACCAGTGAGATGGCAGCCAGGCGCATAGCGGGCGAAGATGCCAGCGCCATCGCCCCTTCGCAATCCACCAACCGACGGGGCCCATTCGACCGAGCCCGCAGCCAAAAAAAGGCTCGCTCGAATCCGCAACCGAAGCTCGAGCCCGCCGATACCATTCACCAGCCAGGCCACCCGCGCCGGCACCCAAACGAGGATTCGAAACCATGGTTCACTTCAACACCAACTCCATCGGGACGTTCGTCAACGACACACTCGGGCTTTTCGGCATCAAGGGCGCGGGCATCGGCTACGCCATCGATACCCTGACCGGGAACTCCATCGGCCAGCTCCAGAACCTGCACGACATGTACATGGAGCAGGCGATGGGGGCGACCGGGCCCATTCAGCGCCGGATGAACCAGGCCATGATGGGCGGCGGCTTCATGATGCCGTCCCCGATGGCGATGATGCCCCACGTCGGGCCCTTCGCCGGGAACATGTACGCCGGCGGCGGCACCCAGTGGATCGACCTCGCCCCGGGTCGGACCAACATCCCGTTTCTGAGCAAGCTGCTGCACCCCTCCCGGCGCATGGCCGGGCAGTTCGAGCGGGCGCTCCGCCACAACCCGGCCCTCCGGATGCAGTTCGAGTCGATGATCGGCGGCCGGATCGTGGACTTCGGGTTCCGCAACGACGGCAAGATGAAGATCCAGCGCTTCGGCGGCGGCTTCATGCCGAACATGGCCATGTTCAGCCCCTTCGCCGGCCACGCCTTCGGCCACATGGGGATGATGCACATGGGCGGCATGTCGATGTTCGGCGCCCAGGGCATGGGGGCGTTCGGGGGCAACCCGTTCAACGCGTTCATGATGGGCGGGCTCGGCAACATCGCCGGCGGCTTCTTCCCCGGAGCGTTCCCGGCGGCCAACTACGGCTCGCAGGGCATGTCCGGCGCGGGCTGGTCGCCGTTTGACAACACCGGCCCCATGGGCGGCCGGGGCATGGGCTCGTGGAACCCCTTCGCCATGCCCGGCCACATCAACAACACGAACCCGCAGTACGAGTCCTCCCACCAGGCCCAGGCCGCCGCGATCCTGTCCGACCCGTCCCTGACGGTCGAAGATCAGGTCGTGCTGCTCCTGATGCTCATCTCGAAGAAGATGGACGACGACATCAAGCGGCAGGCCCAGTACATCAACAGCATCCAGCAGCAGCAGGGCCGGCGCGGAAACGAGGCCCCCGGCGGCATGTTCGGCGGACTGTTCGGCAACATGTTCGGCGGCGGACTGTTCGGCAACATGTTCGGCGGCGGTGCCGGTGCCGGTGCCGGCGTGCCCGGGATCGGCGGATCGACCGGTGGCGGCAACGACGCCCCGTCCATCGACGTCGAGACCATGAAGCTGAAGCGCATGATCGACAAGCGCTCGCAGATGTTCGACATGCTCCGCCAGATCATTGACAAGTACAACCAGACCGCGAAGTCGATGATCGACTCGATCGGCCGCTGATCCCGGCGTGGCCAGCCCCGGCTGACCTCCCGGCCGCTTCGGCGGCGCCGGAAACGTTTGCCTCGAGCCCACGGGTCCGTCCGAGGCCACTTGGGCGGGCCCCGGCTCGGGGCAAGCTGTCAGCGAGAGCGTCGGCGCCACGGGGTACCCGACCCGCGCTCCAACCCCGCCCGAATTCTCGTCGGCGGCCTTCGCGTACGGCCCCGGCGGTGCTACGAAAGGCCCTACCAAACCGATGGCGACCCGGAACGACAAGACCCAGCCGCCGGGGCCTGGCCCCAAAACGGACGGGAAGAGCTACCTCGACCAGCTGATCGCAGCCGGCAAGAAGCCCGAGGACCTCACCGAGGAGGAGCAGAAGAAGCTGCTCGCCGAGGTGGACCAGGAGGTCGAAAACCTCACCGCCGAGGACGTCGTGAAGGCGGTCGAGCGCGGCGACATCGAGATCGAGTACGTAGACCCCCCGAACCCGATCGACAACTTCACCGAAGAGAACTTCAAGAAGTTCCTCTTCGGGAAGATCACCTGGGCCCAGCTCGAGGGCATGACGATGGAGCAGGCCTACGCCATCGCCGAGTTCGGGTACACGATGTATGGGCAGGGCCGGTACAAGGACGCTCGGACGCTGTTCGAGGGGCTCGTCATCGGCAACCCCTACGACCCGTACTTCCACGCGATGCTCGGGGCCATCTATACGAAGCTCGACATGCACGAGGAGGCGGCGCAGGAGTTCTCCATCGCCATCGAGCTCGACCCGGAGGACATCAACTCCTACGTCAACCGGGGGGAGCTGCTGCTTCAGCACGGAGAATTCGAGCACGCGATGGAGGACCTGAAGGCCGCCATCGACCTCGATCCCGAGGGCAAGAACCCGGCTTCGCTCCGGGCCCGCGCCCTCGCCGCCGCCACCGCGGCCGCCATCAAGGAGCTCATCGACAAAAAATCGGCCGGACAGGGCCCGCCCTCCGAGCCGTGACCCGCCCCGGTCGATGAGGCCAGGCCGCCATGAAGAACTTCCTCGCGGTGCTGATGACCGGCGACATCCGCCACACGGTGGGTCGCTACTCGGACGTGCTCCTCGCGGGGCTGGTGATGCTCATCATCTCGATGCTCATCATCCCCCTGCCCCCGCTGCTGCTCGACCTGTTCATCGTTCTCAACATCTCGATCTCGGTGCTCCTGCTGCTGCTCGCGATGTACATCCCGAACGCGCTGCACCTCGCGTCGTTTCCGTCCCTGCTGCTCGTCACCACCCTGTTTCGGCTCGCGCTCAACGTGTCCTCCACCCGCCTCATCCTGCTGACGGCGGAAGCCGGTGAGGTCATCAAGGCGTTCGGAAACTTCGTCGTTCAAGGCAACCTGGTCGTCGGCATCGTCATCTTTCTCATCCTCACCATCATCCAGTTCCTCGTCATCACGAAGGGCGCGGAGCGCGTGGCCGAGGTCGCGGCCCGCTTCACCCTGGACGCGATGCCCGGAAAGCAGATGTCGATCGACGCCGACCTGCGGGCCGGCGCCTTCGACATGGATACGGCGCGAAAGAAGCGAAACGACCTCAACCGAGAGTCGCAGCTGTTCGGGTCGATGGATGGAGCGATGAAGTTCGTCAAGGGGGACAGCATCGCGGGGCTCATCATCACCGCGATCAACATCGTCGCCGGTCTCATCATCGGGACGACGATGCTGAACATGTCCAGCGGCGAGGCGCTCCAGGTGTTCGCGATCCTCACCGTCGGTGACGGGCTCGTCTCCCAGATCCCGGCCCTGCTCATCTCCGTCACCTCGGGTTTGGTCGTGACCCGCGTCGCCTCCGAAGAGGAGGAGAACCACCTCGGCAAAGACATCTCGATGCAGCTGCTCGCCCAGCCGCGGGCCTTCATCATCGCGTCCGCCATGCTCGGGATGTTCGGACTCGTTCCCGGGCTGCCGATGCTCCCGTTCTTCGTGATGAGCGCCGTGACCGGGGTGGTCGGCTACGGGCTGAACCGCACCAATCGGCTGAAGGCAGAGGGCAAGCTCCAGCCGGTGGATGGCTCCCCGCCCTCCGAAGAAGACATGCAGGAGCAGCGGGACAAGCGAATCCAAGCCCAGCGCATGCAGGAGGGGCAGTCGCAGCAGATGCTGCCGGTGGTGACCCCGATCGCGCTCGAGGTCGCGGGCGACCTCATCCCCCTGGTTGAGGACCAAGGGGCGGGCAGCAAGTTCTTGGGCGAGATGATCCCGATGATGCGGGACGGCCTGTTCTACGAGCTCGGGGTGCGCTTTCCCGGGATCAGGGTCCGCGGCAACGAGTCGGACATGCCCACCGGCTCCTATCTCATCATGATCAACGAGATCCCGCTCGTGATGGGCACGGTCTCCCAGGACAAGGTCCTGGTGAACGACACCGTGGAGCGGCTGCGCCTGCTGAACATCGAAGGGCAGCCGGCCACGAACCCGGCCAACGGCAACGAATGCGCCTGGATCGACGCCCAATACCAAGAGGTGGCCGAGCAGGCGGGGCTCACCACCTGGGACGCGACCGGGTACATCGTCCTTCACCTCTCGAGCGTGCTTCGGAAAAACGGCGCCGAGTTCGTCGGCATCCAAGAGACCATGAACATGCTCGAGCAGCTCGAGCAGGCGTTCCCGGCGCTCGTGAAGGAGACCGTCCCGAAGGTCGTGTCCCCGTTTCAGCTGACCGACATCCTCCGCCGGCTCATCGAGGAGGAGATCTCGATCCGGGACCTCCGCAGCATCCTGCAGGCGCTCGCCGAGTGGGGCCAAGTCGAGCACGACACGGTGATGCTCACCGAGTATGTCCGGGCCGCGCTCAAGCGCTACATCAGCCACAAGTACACCCGGGGGCAGAACACGCTCATCGTGTACCTGCTCGACCCCCAGATCGAGGAGACGGTGCGCTCCTCGATCCAGCACACGAGCTCGGGCTCGTACCTCGCCCTAGAGCCGGAGATCACCCAAGAGATCCTGTCGGCGGTGCGGACGGAGGTCGGCTCGCTGCCGCCGACCGCCCAAAACCCGGTGATCCTGACCACCATGGAGATCCGTCGCTACTTCCGAAAGCTGGTGGAGCTCGAGTTCCCGCACCTCGCCGTCTTGTCGTACCAGGAGCTCTCCCCCGACATGAACATCCAGCCGATCGCCCGGATCTCGCTCGAATAGCGACTCGGCCCGAGACACCTTCCCCACCCACCGCTGGAGGTTGGACCCAATGGGCCGATGGGAGGGTCGATGGACTTTCGCGACCCAGAAGCCCACGCGCGGCTCGAGACGATGCCGGATGAGGAGTTCGACCGCCTGCCATTCGGCGTGGTGGGGCTTCAGCCGGGCGGGATCGTGGACCGCTACAACAATGCCGAGAGCGAGCTGGCTGGACTGCCCCCGAATACCGTCCTCGGCCACCACTTCTTCGCCGAGGTGGCGCCGTGCATGAACAACTTCCTGGTGGGGCAGCGCATGATCGACGAGCCTTCCCTGGATGATGTCATCCCGTACGTGCTCACCGTGAGGATGCGGCCGACGAAGGTCCAGATGCGCCTTCTCAAGCCCGACCCCGAAGCGCGCATGTACCTGCTCATCCAGAGGGAGGGCTAGACCATGAACGTCGACCCGGGGGAACACCTCGCCTTACTGCAGTTTCTCTACCAGGTGCCCACCGGGCTCGCTCGTCTCAATCCAAACGGAGACCTCGAGATGGCGAACCCCACGGCCATGCAGCTCTGCCTGCAGGTGGCGCCCGGCTGCCTGAACCTGTACGAGCTGCTGAACGAGCACGCCCCCGAGGTCGAGCTCATCATCGAGGACTTCGCCGCCGACCGCGGCCACATCCTCGAGGACTACCGAGTGGATTTCGGGCGCAGGACGCACACCGCCGCCCACGCGCTGGTGGTGAGCCTGACCGTCATCAAGATCGGTCCCGGGCAGGTGCTGGTGGTGATGAGCGACGTATCTCGGTCGGTGGCCACCGAGCGGGCGGCGAGGGCGGCCGAGCGCAAGCTGAGGGCCCTGTCCGACGGGGTGCGAGACCACGCGCTCGTGCCGCTCGACCGGGAGGGCCGCGTCGAGGGGTGGTCGGGCGCCGCCCAGCGCCTGTTTGGCTTCGAGGCCGAGGATGTGGTCGGGTGGAGCCTCCAGGACCTGGGCGGCAACTCGGATTTCGACCCCCAGGCCCACCTCACGAAGGCGGGCGCGGTCGGCTGGACGTACGCCGAGGGCTGGTGGCGCCGTCGCACCGGGGGGATGTTCTGGGGAACGATGGCGATCTTCGCCGACGAAGCCGGCTTCACCGCGGTGATCCGCGACCAGTCGCAGGCGCTCGTGGCCCCCGAAGTGGGGGGAAAGGACCTCGACCCGTCGAGCGGAGCGCTGCGGAGGGAGAGCTTCGACCGGCTCCGACACCGGCTCGACGAGGCCCTGGCCGCCTCGGGAGGTCGAGCCGGGATCCTCCTCATCGAGGTGGACGGCATCGAGGAGATCGAGCGCAAGGGCGGGCTGCCGGTGGTGGAGCTCGCCATCGCGGCGGCGGCGGCCCGGGTGCGGGAGCAGACCCGCCCGGCGGACACGCTGGTCCGCTACGGCAAGGGCCAGCTGCTCGTGCTGCTTCGCGACGCCGAGCTCGCCGATGCGCGGGCGGTGGCCGAGCGAATCCGGACCGCGCAAGAGCAGACCGTGTTCACCGGCAGCGGGGCCCCGGCCAAGCTCACCGTGAGCGGGGGCGTGGCCAGCCTGTCCCCGATGGACCCGGCGGTGAGCGAGGCGATCGAGCGGGCCGAGCAAGCGCTCGCGCTCGCCCACGAGCGAGGAGACAACCAGATCGTGCTCGGACACCGCCGCGCCGCTTGAACGCCTGAGGTTGACGGGCCCGGCCGGCAGGGGTCTCTTCACCGGCCATGACGGCCCTCGGCACGGCGCAGATCCGCCGGGCGTTCCTCGACCACTTCGCCCGGCACGGGCACCAAGAGGTCGGCTCGAGCAGCCTCGTGCCCGCCCACGACCCGAGCCTGCTGTTCACGAACGCCGGCATGGTGCAGTTCAAGGACGTCTTCACCGGCAAGGAGACCCGAGCGTACGTCCGGGCCACGACCGCCCAAAAATGCGTGCGCGCTGGCGGCAAACACAACGACCTCGAGAACGTGGGCTTCACCCCCCGCCACCACACGTTCTTCGAGATGCTCGGCAACTTCTCCTTCGGAGACTACTTCAAGGAGGAGGCGATCCGGCTCGCGTGGTCGCTGGTCGTGGACGGCTTCGGCATCGATGCGGAGCGGCTGTGCGTCACCGTGTTTCGCGGCGAGGACGGGATCCCGGCCGACAATGAGGCAGAAGAGCTGTGGCGGGCGGTCGGGGTCCCGGCCGAGCGCATCTTCCGGCTGGGGAAGTCCGACAACTATTGGCAGATGGGCGACACCGGGCCCCAGGGCCCGTGCTCCGAGCTTCATTACCTCATGGACGGGGACCCGAGGGAGGCCTTGTCGGCCGAGCGGGTGGCGGCTTCGGCCGGGTGGATGGAGATCTGGAACCTCGTGTTCATGCAGTTCGAGAGAGCCGAGGCGGGCGGGCCGCTCGTCCCCCTGCCGAAGCCCTCGATCGACACCGGCGCCGGGCTCGAGCGGCTCGCGGTGGTGCTTCAGGGCCAGCGCTCGAACTACGAAATCGACCTGTTCGCCGGGCTGATCGAGCGCATCGCGGAAGCGGCCAAGAGGCCCTACGGAGGCTCCGCCGAGCCCGATGACGTCTCGATGCGGGTCATCGCCGACCACGCCCGGGCCACCGCCTTTCTGGTGGCGGACGGCGTTCAGCCGTCCAACGAGGGCCGAGGCTACGTGCTGCGGCGGATCATGCGCCGGGCGATTCGCCACGGCGAGCGGATGGGCTTCGACGGGCCGTTCTTCGCGTCGGCCTGCCTCGACGTCATCGGCGCCATGGGCGAGGCCTACCCGGAGCTGACGCTGCACCGGAGCCTCATCGAGAAGGTCGCCGAGAGCGAGGAAGTCAGCTTTCGCCAGACCCTGGGCCGGGGGCTTCGGCTGCTCGAGCAGCGCTTCGACACCGGCGCCCCGCTCGACCCCGGTTTCGTGGCCACGCTCTACGACACCTACGGATTTCCCATCGACCTGACCCGGGTGATCGCCGAAGAGCGCGGGCTCTCGGTGGACGAGGACGCCGCGCTCGCGGAGGTCCGAGCGAAGCAGGCCGGCGGAGGGGGAAAGCTGTCCGGCGAGGCCGGGATCGACCGGGCCTGGTTTCAGCTGCGGGAGCGCGTCGGCGCCACCCGGTTCGTCGGCTACGAGGGGACATCGGGCTCGGTCGGGGTGCTCGCCGCGCTCGTGGACGGGCAGGCGGTCGAGCAAGTGGGCCCCGGAACCGAGGCGCTCGTGCTGTTCGACGCGACCCCGTTCTACGGGGAGTCCGGGGGGCAGGTCGGAGACACCGGAACGCTGACCTGGCCGGACGGCGAGGCGAAGGTGCTCGACACGATCCGGCCCCTATCCGAGCTGCACGTGCACCGGGTCGAGGTGGTCAGCGGGACGCTGCGGGTGGGGGCCACGCTCGACGCCCGGGTGGACGAGGAGCGGCTCGCCGCGGTCCGGCGAAACCACTCCGCCACCCACCTGCTCCATCTGTCGCTTCGGGAGGTGCTGGGGGACCATGTCACCCAAAAGGGATCGCTCGTGGCCCCGGATCGGCTGCGCTTCGACTACGCCCACTTCGAGCCGCTCACGGACGCCCAGATCGAGCGCATCGAGCGCCGGGTCAACGAGCGGGTGCTGGCCGACGCGCCCACCGAAGCCCAGGTGCAGTCGCTCGACGCGGCGAGAGCCGAAGGGGCGATGATGCTGTTCGGAGAGAAGTACGGCGCCGAGGTGCGGGTCGTCCGCATCGGCGGGGTCTCGGTCGAGCTGTGCGGCGGCCAGCACGTGGGCCGCTCCGGCGAGATCGGCCTGTTCAAGATCGTGAGCGACGGATCGCTCGCCGCCGGCGTCCGCCGGGTGGAGGCGGTGACCGGCCTCGTCGCGCTCGAGTGGGCGCAAACGCAAGCTCGGTTGCTGCGCGAGGCGGCCTCGGCCTTGCGCACCGCCCCGGAGGAGCTCCCCGGCCGGGTCGAGAAGCTCGGTCGCCGGGTGAAGCAACTCGAGCGAGAGGTGGAAGAGGCGAAGGCCGAGGCCGCCCTCGGGGGCCGGCGAGAAGGGGGGGAGATCGAAGACATCGGCGGGCTCCGGGTGCTGGTGCAGCAAGCGGACGGCACCCCGAAGAAGGCGCTGCGACCGCTGGCCGACAAGCTGCGGGATCGGCTCGGGAGCGGGGTCGTGGTGGTGGCCGCGTGCGAAGAAGGCAAAGCGGCGGTGCTGGTGGCGGCCACGAAGGACCTCGCCGGAAAGGTCCACGCCGGCGAGGTGGTCCGGGCGGCGTCCGAAGCCATGGGCGGCTCGGGAGGAGGCCGACCGGACTTCGCGCAGGGAGGGGGGCCGGCCGAGGCGCTCCCCGCCGGACTCGCCGCCGCCCGGGCGGCGCTCGCACGCGGTCCAATCTTGGGCAGCGCGCCCAGAACGGAGTAGTGTCCGGGTGGCGATGGGCGACGACAGCGAGACGGTGTCCCTGCGCATCACACTGCGCTATCGAACCCTCGACGAGTTCATCGCTCGGTACGCCGAGAACCTCTCGTCGGCCGGGCTGTTCCTCCGTACCCGCGCGCCGAAGCCAGCCGGGACCCGGATCCGCTTCGAGCTCCTGCTCGCCGACGGGAGCCGCGCTCTTCGGGGCGAGGGCGTCGTGGTCGGGGCCAGAAACGACGACAAGCCAGGGATGTCCCTGCGCTTTCACGCGCTCGAGCCCACATCCGAGGCGCTCGTTGGGCGCATCGTCGAGACCCACGGCCAGGGCCGGCTCGCCCCGACGCCGCTCGGAGTGGGCCTGACTGCCCGGGCCGAAGGGGCAGGACCGGCGACCTCGTGG
The DNA here is from genome assembly GCA_036788295.1 of Myxococcota bacterium. Taxonomy (GTDB): domain Bacteria; phylum Myxococcota; class Kuafuiibacteriia; order Kuafuiibacteriales; family Kuafuiibacteriaceae; genus JAHQVK01. Next base: position 25,190 of record DAIQNR010000002.1, on the reverse strand, counting down.
GCCGGACCAAGCGCCGCTTCGACCTGGAGGACGGGCTGGGTCCCGCTCGGCGGCAGCAGCCGCACGCCGTCGAGCGTGTCCGGTCTTTTCCCTCGCCGGGCCCAAGCGCCGGGCGAGAGGCCCCCCCTCCCCCGCCGGCGGGCATCGGGCGTGCGCCCGTGGGCCACGGGGGATCTCGGCCCAGCCACGACCGGAGACCTCGGCCCAGCCACGACCGGCGACCTCGGCCCAGCCACGACCGGCGACCTCGGCCCGGCCACGACCGGCGACCTCGGGCCGGACACCGGCGACCTCGGCCCATCCATGACCGGCGGGCTCCGGCCGGACACCGGCGACCTTCGTCCCGAGCACCGGTGGGCGGACGCGCCAACGCTGCCTCGGCTCCCCGTCTTTCCCCGAGAGGCCGGCGAGGTCGGGCCCAATGGGCCCGATGGTCCGGCCCTGCGGTCCGACCCAGCTCCCGGGCTACCGGTCCGGGAAGCGGCCGAGCAGCCGGTGGGCGAAACCGAGAGCCCCGATGGCACCGATCCCGCTTCGACCACGCCCGACCTCGACACGACCTTGGCCTTCGCGCTGCCTCCGGGGCCGATCGATGCATCGGAGGGTCGACCGGCTCCGACCGAGCCCGGGCTCGACGAGGCATCGATCACGGGGCTCGGGAGCACGTGGGCGGATCTGCTCTTCGCGAAAGAGACCGGCGATGGGCGGTTTGGCGTCTCCACCGCCGAGCGGGCTCGAGAGGGGCACGAGGCCGAAGCGGCACCGGACCACCCCGAAGAAGCGGAGCCAGGGACCAACCCGGAAGAGGAATTCGCGAGCGGAGCGCGGACGGAGGCGCAGCCGACGGAAGCTCGGTCGCTTTCGGCTCAGCCGGCGCGGGGACCGGGAGAGTTGCGCGGTCAGCCCGATGGGCCGGACGTCGCCGGCGTAGCTGCCGACCCCGAGGCCAGAGGCCGGCTGCAGCCTCGGTCGGAGCCGGCGGTCTCGGTCGATGTCCACCTCGGTTTTCACGACGAAACTCCGGCTTCACTCGAGGGCTCCGAGCCCACCGAAGCGCCGCCGTTCTCCAGCGCGCTCGAAACCTCGGTCCGTCCGGCGCCCGGCGCGCCGCCGGTCCCGGTCAACCCGGAGCCATCGCTCGAAGGACCCGGCAGCTCCCCGCCCGAACCGGAAGCGCCGGTCGAGGCGAAAGCGCCGGCCGAACCGGAAGCCACGGCCGAACCCGAACCGCTGGCCGAACCCGAAGCGCCGGCCGAACCCGAAGCGCTGGCCGAACCGGAAGAACCAGGCGAACCGGAAGCGACGGCCGAACCCGAAGCGACGGCCGAACCCGAAGCCCATGAGCGACCGGAGTCGACCGACCAGGGATCGCTCGAGCCGCCGCGCGATGCGCCCCCTGAGCGGTCCATCGCGTCGCTCGAGCACGAGGTCACCGGGTTCGCGGCGATCGCCATCACGCCCGAGGACGCGGTCTTCGGTTTTGGCAACGAGGGATGGGTCGAAGAGGAGCGATTCGACGAACCGACGGTCGCCATTTCGACCGCCAGGTTCGCGGATCCTTCGCAGGACCTCGCTCCCAAAGCGGAGCCCGCCACCGCCTATCCCCCGGAGCTTGGACCCGCATGGGCGGAGGCGCCGCTCATCGCTCCCGAGCCCGATTCGACCGAGCCGTCGGCCCGATCGCCCACGGAACCAGCCCTCGACCCGGCCCCGGAGGCAGCCCTCGATCCGGCCCCGGAGCTGACCGTCGCCGAGGCGCCCGGGGACGCGGACCCGAGCGACGGCGAGCGGTCCGGCGACGCGAAGACGAGCAAAGAGACGGTCTCTGCGACGGAGAGCCCCCTGGCAGAACCCATCCCCGGCTTCGCTTCGCCCCGGTTCGCGGCGCAGCTCATCGACGCCGACGAGGGGACCGAGGTCGTCGGCCGAGCGCCGCCTCGGGCCGATGCGGTCACGGAAGTGGTGCGCGCCGTGTCACCGCCGGCAATCCGAGCGGCGCTCGACGAGCGTCCGGTCGAGCCGCCCAAACCTGTGGCCCCGGGCCCCGCCGGGGACCGGTCAGCGGCCCAGAGCGCCCCGCCCGCGGGCCGCGCCCGACCGGCGGCCGCCCCGCTCGATGACGCCGGCCCTCCAGCCGGCCCGTTCCCTCGAGCCTTCGAGGAGCCGACCGAGGTTCCGCGGCGACCGAAGCCGCACGGCCCTCGGTGGATCGTCGGCCTCGACTTGGGGGTGCACTACGCCCGGGTCGGGTACCTCGAGGGTGGCGACCTGAGGCTCGTGCCCCTGCAAGGGAGCCCCTATTTGCCGGCCTGGGTGGCCAGCCGCTCGGACGGGCAGCTCGTCGTGGGCGCTCGGGCCCGCGCCATCGCCCGCGAGAACCCGGAGCGAGCGGTGTCGCCGCTGGCGCTGCTGCGCGCCCTTCCCCAAATCGACACCGGCGCCGTGCCGCTCGGCCTCCGGCTGTCGCGGGAACCATCGGGGCGGGTCGTGGTTGGCCTCGGCGACCGGAGGTTCGACGTCGCCGACGTGCTCGGGGTCTTCCTGCGCGCGGTTCGCACCGCCTACATCGATCACCTGGGCCACGATCACGTCCGGGTGATGATCTCGGTGCCTCCCGACCTGTCGGACCGGTCTGCGGCGGCGCTGCGGGCCTCCTGTCGGGAAGCGGAGATCGAGGCCTTTCGACTCGAGCCGGAACCGCAGGCGCTCTTGCGAACCTACCACCTGCCCGAGCACGCCGTAGACGCCGCCTTGACCGTGGACGTAGGGATGTCGCGCCTCACCGTCGGGCTCGCTCGCCGCACCCCGAACGGCCTCGAGCTCGTCGGCGCACAGAGCAGCGAGGCGGCCGGGGCCCGCGCGGTCGACGAGTGCATCGCGGAGCTGGCGCTCGAAGCTTTCTTCGAGGCGACGAACGAAGACCATCGGGGCGACCCGGAGGCAAAGGAGCGAACCATCCGGGCGGTAGAGATGGCGCGCCCGGAGCTGCGCCGCTCGCCGCACATCGACCTGAAGGTGAACCTGCCTGCCCCTGGCGGCGCCGGAGGGGTCGCGGTCGAGCGAACGATCAGGGTCCCCAGGGCCCGCATCGAGGAGGCATCTCGCGACGTCGTGGCGTTCATCTGCCGCGAAGTGCAGTCCCTGCTCCGGACCCACGATCAAGCTCCGCACGAGCTCGACGCGGTCATCGTGGCCGGGAGTGCGGGCGGATTCCCGCCGCTTCTCGAAGCGCTCGGCCACCTCGTGGGACGCGAGCCGTTGTCGTCGGTGCCGTCTTCGCAAGCGATCTTGCTTGGACTGGCGAGGAGCGGCGCTGCGATCGAACGACGAGAGGTGGCCCAAGCGGTGGGCGCGTTGTGCGCCTCCATCGGCATCGAGCTCCCAGGGGGGCGGTTTCGACCGTTGGTGCACGCCGGGGCGCCGCTGCCGGTCGAGCTGCGGCGCGCTTTTCCCACCGTTCGGGAGCACCAGACCGAGCTCGACCTCCAACTTTTCCAAGGGGACGGAGAGTTGGTCCGACGATGCAGCCCGCTGGGGCGGCTACGGGTGGAGGGGATGCCTCGCCGACCCCGAGGGGCGCTGACCCTCGAGCTGCACCTCCGGGTGGACGCGCAGGGGGTGCTCGCAGCCGAGCTGCTCGAGCCGGAGTCGGGGGCCTCTGGTCGGCTGGACGTCCCAACCCAGCAGACGCCGGTGGAACGCCGCCGAGCCATCTCCCAAATGGTCCCCGCCGTATCCAGGGACAAGGCGCCGAAGCGCGGACTGCTCCGCCGGCTGTTTGGCGGCTGACCGATGCCGCGGTGGATCCCGAACCTGATCTCGGTCGGACGCATCGGGCTCGTCCCGGTGTGGGTTGCCCTGGCGGTGGGCGTCGTGGGGGCTCCGACCCCGATGGGCGCCCTGGCGGTGCTCGGACTCATCGGAGGTAGCGACCTGCTCGACGGGTGGATCGCCCGCCGGTACGGCCTCACCACGCCGCTCGGGGCTGCGCTCGACGCGGTGGCCGACAAACTCGCTCAGATCGTGCTCGTGACCCTGCTCGCGCTCGCGCCGCCGCCCGGATTCGTACCCATCCCGGTCGCGTTTCTCGGGCTGCTCGTCCTGAGGGACGCGGTCCTCATCGTCGGCTTCTGGTGGGTTCGCAGCCAGACCCGAACCCTTCAGGTCGAGCATCGGTGGCACGGGAAGGTCTCGAGCAGCGTGCTGTTCGGGCTGATGGCCGCGGCCCACCTGCCGGCGAGCGCCCCGTACCTCGATGTCGGCTTCGCGATCGCCGGGGTGCTGCTCATCGTGAACACCGCCATGTATGGCCAAGACGGGATCCGCGCGGTGCTGCAGGCCAGGCGAGCCGCCGCCTGACTTCAGACGCGCACGAGCTCGAGCGCTTCGAGCACGGAGCTACGCTCGGCCGCCTCGATGAGATCGTCGGCGGGAGACCGGCGGGATACGGCCCGGGCCAGCAGGGGCTCGAGGCACTCGGCGCAATCGGGTGCCGAGCGAAGCAGCCGCTCGTGCGCGGCCCGGACGAGCCACTCCGCGATCTCGGCCACCGGCCCGACCGGACTGTCCGCCTCGAGCCCCTGCCTCGCCACCGCCGGCTGAAGGGACACGAGCGCGCCGTAGTCGAGCGAGGACAGCCGCTCGTCCACGGCGATCCGGGTGGCCTCATCGTCGAGCAGTCCGCGCCAGAACCCGGCGATCGCCACCGCCTCGTGGGGGCGGACGCAGTCTGCGCCCCGCAGCTCGACGTAGGCCTTCGGCCTGATCTCGGGAAAAAACGTGGTCAGGTGGTCGAGGTAGTCCGAGACCGTCACCGGCGTGCCCTCGAAGCCAGCGTGCGCGTAGGCGCGAAACGATGTCGTCCCATCGGCGGGCACGTAGGATCCCCCTCGCCGAAACAGCATCGCCGCCGTGTCGAGGGTCCGCGCGATGTAGCGGCGGGCGGTCAGGCCCTCTTCGTCCAGCATTTCCGGCCACAAGCCGCAGCGCGCCTCGTCGGTGTCGAGCCAGATCTCGTAGCGGCGGCTCTTGAATCCGTTGAGCTTCCCGCGCGTGAACGGGGACGCGGCCACGAGCGCGGACAAGAACGGCGAGACCCGCGCCGCAGTGCGAACCTTGTCCACGAGGTTCTTCTCGTCTCGGAAATCGACGGCGACCTGAACGCTCCCGGTGAGATGCATCATGTCCCGGGCGAGGCCCCCGCGCATGTGGCTCCGCATGATCGCGTAGCGGGGCTTGGGCATGACCGGCGCAGTGTCCCGGTCCACGAACGGCTGCTGCCCAAGGGCCCAAAAGCCGAGACCGTGGGCGCGGCCTACCTCGGACAGCGCCGAGCACCACCCCTCGAGTTCATTCCGGAGCGCCTTCAGAGAGCGATGCGGACGGGAGGCGAACTCGAGCTGCCCTCCCGGCTCGAGCGACACCGACTCACCCGCCCCCTTCAGCCCGATGAGCGCCCCGTTCGCCTCGTACTCGGGCGTCATGTCGAGCCGCGACCCGAGCTCGGCGATGAGCGGCCGAAGCTGCTCGTGGTTGGCCGCTTCGGCCGTCCCTTCCCGAAACGCGAGCAGCTCGAGCTCGAGCCCCACGTACCACTCGGTGTCGGGCTTCGCCGCCTGGAGGAACAGCCCCTCGAGCGCCTCCGCGGGGGTGTCCTTCATCGGCCTCGCGAGCAGGTCCTCTGCTCCCCCGGAGACCATCGGCTTCGACATGGGCGACCGCTTGCCCAATTTTTCCAGCAAAAGGAAGCGGGGAGCGCTCAGGGGCGCCGCACCACCCGACGATCCTCGTGGCGGAGCAGGTCGCGGGCGTGGAGCTCGGAAGCGCCGACGATGCTCGCCGGGATGGCGAGCAGCCCAAGAAACGGCATGAGCATCGCTGTCGCGACCACCGCCCCCATGCCGAGCGCGCACGCTCGGTGCTCGCCCAGCCAGCGCAGACGGTCCTTGAGCCGATGCCCAGTGACGAGCAGGGCCGGGTTCACCGCGCCGGAGGCGAAGCCGAGCCACGCCACGACGGTGGCGAGCACCACGAATGGGACGCCGAGCAGCGGAATGAGCCCGACGAGGCTGAACCCGAGCACCATGAACACGAACAAGAGCGACCGGCCGACGTCGAGCACCGTCCCCTCGAGAAACGACGGGTCATGGGTCGAGATCCCGTGGGAATGAAGGATGCGGATCGCCATGCGGTCGTAGAAGAAGCCGCCGACGACCTCGGCTACGGTCGTGAACAGCAGCACGAGCACGAGCAGGGACGCGCCGATGAGCAGGACGACCGTCATCCACCACACGGCCAGCCAGCCCCCATCCTCCGGCCGGGCCCACAGCAGGCCGAGAAGGTCGTCGCTGCCGAAAAACAGCGCCATGAGCGCCCCGAGGTAGAACAGGACGGTCAACCCGAACGGCACCGCGGCGAGCCGGCGCAGCTTTCCGTCCTCCGCGATGCGGGTCAGACCCCAGACAACGGAGTAGGCACCGATGAAAAAGCCGATGGGGCCCCGGCGGGGACCCTTGCCGAGCAGCGCGTCCATGCACGACATCTAGACGGCGCACCGGCCCGGGTCCACCCTGACCGATCGGGCAGTTTTTGCGGTTCGGGACGGGCTCAGTGCGTCCGCCGCCGGTCTGGTGCGGGAGAGCACCCACCGGCGTCGTTCTCTTCACCGAGCGCCGGGGCTCACGTCGGGCGGGTTCGAGCCGGGGGCTCGCCTCCGTCTCCGTCGTCGTGCGCCTCGTCGTCGTCGTGCGCCTCTTCGTCGTCGTGCGCCTCTTCGTCGTCGTGCGCCTCGCCGTCGTCGTCCGCCTCGTCGTCGTCGTCGTCGTCGAAGTCGTCATTCAGCGCATCGAGGTCCGGAATCGGCTCCTCCTCGACGACGGTGAGGACGACCCCGGCCGCTTCCGCCGCCTTCCGCTCCTTCTCGATTCGGGCCTTCAGCTGGGCGATCCGCGTCTTGTCCGGGGCCATCGACAGGGTCATCTGGCGTCCGTTCATCTTCGGCTCCGCCGTCACGTTGGCGATGTCGGCGAGAGCCTGCGCGATCTCCCTCAGCCGCTCCTCACCGATCTGGGGATGCGCCATCTCCCGGCCTCGGAACCGCTGCACGAACATCACCCGGTTCCCCTCCATGAGGAAGCTCCGGGCCGCTTTCAGCCGGATCTCCACGTCGTGCTTGTCGATCTTCACCGACCGCCCGAGCCGGACCTCTTTGACCTCGTTCGATTTCGCGGGCTTGGCCGGCTTCTTCTTCGACTGTTCATACTTGAACTTGCCGAAGTCCATGATCTTGCACAGTGGTGGGCGCACGTTGGGCTGCACCTCGACCAGGTCGAGGTTGGCCTCCTCCGCGAGCTTCAGGGCCTCGTCACGCTCGATCACCCCGATCTGCTTGCCGTCTTGATCGATAACCCGAAGCGGCGAGATCCGAATCTCGCGGTTTCGCCTGGTCTGCGGCTCTCGGGGGACCTTGCCGTAGTACTTCTTTCGGATGGTCGGGACTCCTTCGTCGCTCTGTTTGGCCATACCTCCGCGGAAGGTCAAGCGCCCACGGCGCCGCCGGTCACCGTCCCTTGAATTCCGGCGGACGCTTCTCGAAGAACGCCGCGATCCCCTCCGCCGCGTCTTCGAGCATCGAGTTGAGCGAGATGAGCCCTTGCAGGTAATCGAAGGCGCCGTCGAGCGGCATGCCCTCCTGCCGCACGAGCGCCCGCCGGCCGAGCCGGAGCACGGCCGGGGAGAGGCCCCCGAGCTTGCCCACCCAGGCCTCCACTTCGGCGTCGAAGCGATCGTCGGGCACGACCCGATTCACGAGCCCCAGCTCTCTGGCCCGCTCCGCCCCGAAGGTCTCCCCGAGCAGCATCATCTCGAAGGCGTCGCGCCTGGCCACGGTGCGCGAGATGAGCGCCGAAATCATGAACGGAAACAGGCCCCTCCGAATCTCTGGGGTCCCGAACCTCGCGCTCTCCTTCGCGATGGCGAGGTCGCAGGCGAGCATCAAGCCCAGGCCTCCGGCCACGCAGGCGCCGTTCACCGCGGCGAGAGTCGGCTTGCCGAGGTCCAGCATCCGGCGAAACAGCCGCGGGAACCGACCCCGAGCCTCGTGGACCTCGATGAAGCTGTCCGCTTCCCCCATGGTCGCGAGGTCCGCGCCAGCGCAGAACGCGGCCTCCCCGGCGCCGCGCAGCACCACCACGCACGCCGACGGCTCGGCATCGGCCCGGCCGAAGGCGTCGTGCAGCTCGTCGAGCATCTCGGCGGTGAGGGCGTTTCGTTTGTCCGGGCGGTCGAGGGTGATGCGCACCACCCGCTCCTCGACTTCGTACCCGAGGGTCGAATAGCTCACGTTCCGCTCCCTTCGGCTCGGCCTGCCCCGAGCCCGTCCAAGACCGCATGCATCGTGCGCCGCAGCGCCGCTCGCTCGTCCCGGTGCCCCAGTGACCCGAGCAGCACCGCGGTCGCGACGGTCTCGAGCGCCCCGAGCACCGCGTGGGCGGCGGCCAGCGGATCGATGTCCGACCTCAGCTCGCCTCGAGCCTGGCCCTCGGCCACGATCGCGCCGAGCCGCTCGAAGCCCTCTCGGAAGGCCTGCAGTTTTTTCGCCTCCACGAATCGGTCCGACCTCGAGACCTCTTGGATGACGACCTGCACGATATCGGGAGCGACGTCGAGCAGGTCGAGGACCATGTCCGCGATCGACCGCAGCTTCCCCATCGCTGGCCCTGGCTCCGCGGCCAGCGTCCGGAGCCCCTCGAGAAAGACCGCCCAATTGACCTCGAAGACGGCGTCGAGCACCGCCTCCTTGGAGTCGAAGTAGTGGTAGATGAGCCCGTAGGCCACTCCGGCCCGCTTCGCGATGTCCGAGACCCGCGTGCGGTGAAATCCCCGCTCCGCGAACACCTCGACCGCCGCGTCCAGGATTCGGCGCCGCCGATCCGTCCGAGCTCCGCTCTCTCGGCCCTCTTCCATCGGCGTTCGGAGTGTGAGCCGACCGGCCCATTGACGCAACGCCGGCCACCGTGTGCCGATACAGAGCGAGCAGACGGGAGAACGACATGGAAATTGGAAAGCCCGCCGATTTTCGGCTCGATCGTGACCTTTTCAAAACCCGGGACGAGAAGCGTCTCGACGAGATCACCAAGCAGGCCGAAGCGCAGGCCGAAGTCGTCCAGCACGTTCGGGAGACGGTGAAGCGAGATCACCTCGACGACACGAAGCTCGAGGCGAAGGCGCTGAAGTCGGTCGGTCGGGAGCTCCCTACCGCCGTCGAGGCCCGAACCGCGCCGAGCGGCGAAGCGAGCGCCCTGAAGGCGCTCGAGCTGCGTCCCTGAACCGTCACCGGTCGGACTCCCGCGGCGGTGGGGTCCCTGCTAGTTTGCAAGGGGCCGCCATGGTTGTCGATGCTCTTCTCCGCCGCGTCCTCCCCGTCCTCCTGGCCCCCTCGGTCGGCTGCAGCCTGCTCGTCGACACCGACGTCGGGGGCTCGATGGGGCCAGAGGTCACCGCTCCGCCCTTCTGCCAAACGAGCTTCGGCCCGGTGGGCGATCCGTCCTCGTTCGTGGTGGGCTCGATCCTGCCCACGGAGGGCAGCTTCGGAGCCCTGGGTCTTTCGATTCAGAACGCCATCGAGCTGGCGGTGACCGACATCAACGAAGTGGGTCTTGGCAGCGGCCGGCGCATCGGCGTCGTGGCGTGCGACTCGTCGGGGATGCTCGACCAGGGCCTCGAGGCGGCGCGGTACCTCGTCGAGGCCCGAGGGGTACCGGCCATCATCGGCCCGGCGTTCTCCGGCATCTTCATTGAAGCCACCACCCAAGTCACCGTTCCGGCGGGGGTGATGACGATCAGCCCGTCGGCGACCAGCCCGCTGATCGGCGACCTCGACGACAATGGCCTCGCGTGGCGGACGGCCGCCTCGGACGAGTTCCAAGGGGTCGCGATCTCGGATCTCGTTCGGGCGCGGGGACTGGCGCGGGTGATCGCGCTCGGCAAGGGCGACGCCTACGGCCGGGGTCTGCTCGGCAAGGTCAACGAGAACATCGGGGTCGAGCTCGGGGAGGCGGGCTATTGGAGCGCGGAGTACGACGACCCAGGAACGGTGATGAACCCCGACTACGCCACCCCGATCATCGAGGCGCTCAACCGAATCCCAGCCCCCGGCGCGGTGCTGCTGCTCGGAACGAACGAGGTCTCGGAGATGATGCGCCTGTTCGAAGCGGAGTTCGAGCGGACGAACACGGCGACCTCCGCCCGCCCTCGCTACATCTTGGCCGATGGAGGCAAGTCCACCGACACCCTCGACGTGGTCGACCAGGCACCAAACCTCATGGCCCGCATCGAGGGCACCGAGGCCGACCACCGAGCCGAGCCGCTGTTTCGAGCCTGGTCGCTGCGGTACCAGCAGCGGTTTGGCCAGGCCCCAGGCATCTACAACACCAACAGCTACGACGCGACCTTCCTGCTCGCGTACGCGGCGATGACCGTCGGGGGGGGGATCGAGCCCACCGGACGCCAGCTCGCCGACGCCATGGCCCGGGTGTCCGACCTCGGCGCGCAAGTCATCAACGCCGGGCCGGCAGACCTAGGCCGCGGCCGGCAGCTCCTCACCGCCGGAAGCAACATCAACTACAACGGAGTGAGCGGCCCGCTGAACTTCGACCTCAGCCGGGGAGAGGCGCCGGCCAATGTCTCGCTGTGGCGAGTCAGCCGGGGAACGAACCAGCAGCTCCGGTTCGACCCCACCCCCGCTGGCAGCTACGTCGTCGGCGCCGGCGGCAGAGGAGAGTGGACGTTCCCAAACTAAGTCATTCCACGACGGTGGCTTTGCGAATGTAATCGAGCTCGGGAAAATCGGTCCGCAGGTACGCGTTGCCCGCCTGCTGGAGGCGGCCCTGATCCGGGCCTCGGCCCCGAGGGGCGCCCTCGCCGTAGCCAGCGTGGAGCTGCTGGGCCACCTTCAGGCTCTCCTCCTGCAGCTTGCCAAACGGCGAAAAACCCATCCCGTCGAGCCGGCTGTTGTCGCCGTAGTTGATGAAGAACTGCGTGGTTCGGCTGTTGGGACCGGACGTCGCGAAGCTGACGTAGCCGGGCTTGTTGCTCTCCTTTACCGGGTCGTCGTCGATGGTCGCGGTGCGCCACACCCGGTTGATGGCCCCATCACCGGAGATCCCGACTTGGGCCATGAAGCCGCCGATCACCCGGAAGAACGCGACGTCGTCGTAGAACCCCGCCTTGACCAGGCTGTAGAACCGGTCCGCCCCCCGAGGCGCCCAATCCCGGGTGACATCGATCAGGATGTCGCCTTTGGTGGTCTCGAGCCGAACGGTGTACTTCGCCGGCGCCTGCTGGCTGACCGCGGCCACGTCGAGCAGCGGGTTCTTGTCGGGCGCGGCCGCCTTGCTCGAATCCGCCTTGCTCGGCGCCGCTTGGCTCGAGTCGCCTTGGCTCGAGGCCTCGGCCCGCTGGGGCGCATTCGGCGTTGGGGAGCCCGTCTCGGTGGTCTTCGTGCAGGCCACACACAGGACCGCAAACAGAACGGAATATCGCATGCCCCGGACGCTAGCCCGAGCCGGTCGCGGCGGCCAGAACCGTCTCGACCCCGCCCTCGAAGCCGAGGTGCAGCACCCGGGAGCCGGTCTCACAGGCCGGGTCGGTGCTCTTGCCGATCACCACCCCCGCCTCGGGCGCGGTGTACTCGGCGACGACGTCGCCAAAGATGCTGCTGACCCGCGCCACCACCGCCCCGGCCTCGACGGCCTGGGTGACCCCCGGGAACACCTCGAGCAACCCTCCGTGGCTGGCGTGCATCCACCGAGACCGGGCGCACACGGTGGGGGCGTCGGTCGTCGCCGGTGCACCGCTCCGGTGGACGCCGAGACCGGCGAGCACGTTGAGCAGACCAAAGACCGATCCCTCGATGAGCCGGCGCTGAAACCGCTGCGGATCGCCGAGCTCGACCGTGATCGCGGGGATGCCCGCGGCCATCGCCGCCGCCCGCACCGTCCCCGTTCCCGCCTTGTTGTGAACGATGATCTCCGGCCCGAACCAGTGGGCCATGTCTCGCACCACCGGGTGGCGAAGGTCGGCGCGAGCGTACCAGGAGTTCGCCCGGCCAAAGCTCGCGGTGTGAAGGTCCACCAGGAAATCGAAGCGCTCGAGCACCCGGGAGCGAAACCGGTGGGCGTACTGCCGGCCGAGGCTGCCCCGCTCGTCACCGGGCATGAGCCGGTTGAGGTCCACCCCCTCGGGCAGGGTGCGGCGGCGGCCCATGTAGGCGGGAATGTTCACGATCGGGACCCCCACCACCGTGCCGTGGAGCAGCTCGAGATCGAGCGCCGCAAAACATTGGTGAATGGTGGGGATCCCGTTGAGCTCGTTGCCGTGGACGGCCGCGGTCACGCCGAAGGTCGGCCCCGGATGAGCCCCCCGGGCGATGAGCACCGGAGCGCACAGCGCCCGGCCGAGGTTGTCTTGTCCCAGGCGCACCAGGCGGCGGGCTCGGGTCCCTGGAAGGACCTCTTCCACGGCGAGCGCGTCCACCTCCGGAGGCGCCGACGGCAGAGCGCCGGTCAAGGGAGCAGCTCCGCGATGAGCGCGGCGTCGTCGTTGAGGGACCGAAACAGCTTGCTGCGAAGCCGGCCCTTCTGACTCGTGAGGGTCACCGCCATCTGGTCGATGGCCACCGCGGACAGCACGGTCTGCACGTAGGCCTCGACCAGGTCGTCGAGGCCGAGCCCGAGCGTGTGAAAGTCCTTTCGATCCATGATGACCAGCCGCCGCTCTTCGGTGTCCCAACCTCCGTCGTCGCGCTTCACCGACAGATTCGTACCGAGCATGTCCCAACTCTCGATGCCGGTCGGGGCCTCATCGCTGAGCGGCGAGCGGGCCTTTCGGGCATAGATTGCGAGCGGGCGAAACCCGTTGGCGCCGGCGTAGACCATCATCCGCAGATCGGTCGCGAACGTCTCGCCGCCTTTGTTGGGAAACGTTCCCACGTGAAACAGCCGCCCGGCGCCGAGCACGTCCGAGCTCCACCGAGAGTTTCCAATGAGCCCCTGCACGATGAAGCGGCCGTACGGGTGCTCGAGCTCCATGAAGCTCTCGAGCTCGGCCGGGTTCGTGATCGTGTAGACCCCCTGGCCCGCGTTCGAGTACGGAACCTTGACCACCGCATGCCCGCCGAGCGAGGCCACACGAAAGGGGATCTCTTCCTTCGAGACGTCCCAGGCCGTGATCGGGGTCTGGATTCGAAGCCCGGCGAGCCTCATCTGGGCGTTGAAGTGGTCGTAGGCCTTGGCGGCCACCGCCTTGTTTCGGCCGCCGGCGAGGCACGCCAGCACCGGATTGAAGATCAGCGTCCGGGTGCTGACCGGGATGCGGTTCCACGGGCGCTGGGTGACGTAGCGAAACGCGGCCCGGATCGGGACCCAAGCGCCATCCGGGTCTCGGACCTCGAGCAAGCCGTCCACGAAGCGAGCCCCCGGATCCGGATCGCTCTCCGAGAACCGGACGAGGTGCACCGGCTCGCCGGTCAGGTCGGCCAGAGCGGCGGCGTATCCGCTGTTTTCGGTCTCGTTCTTGTCGAAGAGCACGGCGAGACCCCCGCTCGGCAGCCGGCGGCTCATGAGCGCGGGGAGAAACGCGTTTTCGATGAGGGTGCGGTATCCGCCCTGCTCGTCGTGCTCCTCGTACAGCGGCATCGACTTTTGGCCGGAAGGGCAGGAGTTGGTCTCGATCACGACCATCTGACGCCGCCCGCCCTCGGTGGTGACGTGCATGAGGTCGCACCCCGCCCATCGGAAGACCTTCGGGGCATAGGCGAGCAGCTGAGCGAGCGCCCTGGGGTCGGACCGAGGCTCGAGGTGGACGTAGCGAGATACGATCCGCGCCGAGTCGAGGCTGAAGAAGAACCGGACGAGCGCGTGGAGCTGGGCGTTCAGCACCCGCGTATAAAAGTGGCGCTCGGGAACGAAATTGCCAGGAAGCACCACCTGGTCAGGCCTGCGCGGCGTTTGCACCCCCCCGTTGTAGGCCAAATGTCGGAGCCGAGGAACCGCGCATCCTGCCTCGGTCACTCCTCCTCGAAGTCGATCGCGACGGTGGTCCCGATTCGCTTCACCGCCCACCGGACCGGCGCGCGAAGCCGCACCTCGACGTGGGTGGACGTGCCCCAGCGGCGGGCCTGGGCCCACGTCACCGGCCCGGGAAAATACTGGGTGTCGAGCGGACGGCTGTTGTTTTCGACGTCGATCGTCGTGGACATCAGCTCGAGCACGAAGCTGTCGTCCGATACCGAAGGCAGGACCCGGTAGCGGGCCGGCCCGTCGAGCCGGACGAACACCCGGGACGTCCGCCCGACCTGCCGAAATCCGATGTACCCGAGCACGAACGAGCCG
>DAIQNR010000002.1:0-10700 GCA_036788295.1 Myxococcota bacterium | reverse complement strand
TCTCGCCGGCGCGACCGCGACCTCGGTCCGCGCCTCGGGCCGCGCCTCTGGGGCTGCTCTTTTGGGCACTTCGGCTGCCGAACGCTCGGCCTCGACGACGGCGCTGCGCTCGCCGTCCTCGGGCGCCGAAGCCGCCGCGAGCGCCCCGTCGTCGGCCGTCGGCAGCGGGCGAACGGGGATGTCCTCGTCCGGCCGGTCGAGCCAGCTCCCAAGTGCGACCGGCGCGACCGAGACCGGCTGGGCGCGGGCCTCCGCGAGCACCGCGTACAGCCGTCCAAGCTCGGTCGGGAGCTGGTTCGACGCCCACCTCGGCTCGTGCGCTGCCGATCTCGGCGGCATCGGCGGCAGACCGAGGGGGGCGGCGGGCAGGGGCGGAGGCAGCCGCGGGCCGAGCTCGGGCGGGCCGACCGCTTCGGCTACGAGGCCGGCTGCGCCGCCCGACGATCGATTCCGCTCTGGCGGCCGCTCTTCTTCGGCCCCGCTGGAGGCGCCCATCGGCGCGATGGCGTCCGCCGAGACCGGCGGCGCGGGCAAGGAGACCGCGAGCGCGGGCGGCGAAGCGGGGACGACCACGAGCGGCTCCACCCACGGGCCTTCGGCCCGAAACGGCGCCGGCCCAGCCACGGAGGGCCTTCGGGTCGCGGCCACCGGCGGCTTTTCCTTCGGCGCGCGGGCGGGCGGACCGATCAGGTCGAGCTCGACCGTGTGGCCTCGCACGCGCATTCGAAACCGGGTCCCGGACGCGACGACGAGCACCACCCTCGTCACCGGCTCGGCTTCTTCCCACCGCTGCTCGAACCCAACCTGCTCCACCGGCCCCAGCCCCTCCGGGGCCTCGACCGTGGGCGACAGCTCCACGCCCGACCAGTCGAGCAGCAGCCTCGGCGGGGCAGCCGCCTCGTGGACCACGAGGCTCGGCGGTCGCGACCCGACCAGCGACAGCTTCGCCCCCCTCTCCGAGGGTTCGAGCGCCGCCGCAGAGAGGGTCTGGGGGGCGGCCACGAGGGCGAGCAGCCAGATCACGGCGATCGGCCACCGGGCGCGCCGTCGGCCGAGGAGGAGCCCTCCGGATGGGAGGTCGGGACGAAGAACCCGGCGTCGGGGAAGAGCAGCAGCGCAAGCAGCAGCAAGACCTGCAGCGCCAGCGCGAGTCCGAGCCTCCCCCACCCCGCCGACGAACGCTCAGCAGGCACGATGGACCTCCCTCCGCCGACGCTCGAACAGGATCCCGAGGGCGATGACGGCGAGGCCGGCGACCGTGAATCCGGCCGCTTTGGCGAGCAGATGGATCTCGAGTTCCAAAAACCGAGCCAAGATGAGGACGACCCCGAGGAGCAGCCCCGACCAGAACGGCGCCCGGGCGAGGCTGCCGAGCGAGCGGCTGAGGTCGTGCGCGACCCGGGCGATGAGCAGCGCGTGGGCGGCGATCGCGACGGCGACCGGCCCAAACGAGGGGGACAGCGCGAGCGCGAAGCCGAGGCCGAGGCCGATCCGGATGCGGCGCGCCTCGTCGTCTCCGCTCGGCAGCCACGCCGCCCGAAGCGCCACCAACCACGGCGCCGAAGCCCACGGGAGAAATGCGGCGCCCTCCGTGGCGTCGGCGAGCGCCTCGCCCACCGCGCCGAAGGACACCACGAAAGCGACGACGGTCAGCCCGGCCCCGCCGGCGGGAGCGAGCGCGCGGTAGCGGGGCCGAAGCCCAAGCCCGATCCCCGCCGCCGCGAAGCCGAGCGGAGCGTGAAACAGGGAGAGTTGATCCAGGCCGTGGATGCCGACCGCCGCCGTCCCGAGCCCGAGCGCGAGCGCAACGAGTGCGGGGCTTCGCCACGCCAACGCGGCGCCGAGGGCGGCGAGCCAGGCCCCGTGGACCGCCCAAGGACCGCCCACCAGACCTTCACCGGCCTGCGTCATCACCCACGCCAGCCCCGCGATCATCGCCAGCGCAGCGCACGGCTGGCTGCGCAGCGCAACCGCAAGACCGGCGCTCGAAGCGGCCCACGCGAGCAAGCCGAGCGGCCCGGGCTCGGCCCCGAGCACCTGGGCGACGAGGACCAGGTTGGCGCCGAAGCTGAGGGCGCCGAGCACCAGCAGCCCGTGCCCGAGCGCGCGACGCTCGCCCCTCCAGCCGATCGAAAATCCCGTGATCTGCGCCGCGAGCATGAACAGGACGCCCCCGACGAGGACCCACTCGCGGGGCACGGACGCCCAGTTCCAGGCCACGAACGAGGCGAGCCCCCCGAACACGAGCAGGGCCCCGAGCGCGTACACGGCGAGCTGCGCCGCCCCGCTGGCGTCGTCCTCGAGTCCGTATCGGCTGCGGAGCTCCGCCGCCGCCTCCGGGGCGATGATCCCCTCTGCCTCCCATTCGGGCAGGGCCCGGGCGAGACCGCGCCGAAATCCGAGACCGCCCAGCCCGAGGCTCTCGGCGACGCCGTCGCTTCGCATCGCGCCCCGGTATTCCACCCGGAGAGCCTAATCGAATCGATGGGACGGAGAAAGCAGGGCTTGCGCCGCCAGCGACGCCCCCTGCCCGCGAGACGAGAGCCTCTTCGGGACTTCTCCGTCGCCGGGGTGTACGCGAGCACCGGTGACGACGCGCAACGCAAGGGGGCGCCTGCTTCGATGGTTCGAGGGCAGGGTCGACCCTTTCCCTCCCGGAGCTCCGGCGGCGCCGCCGGCCGGCCTTCTCGGGTTCTGCTTTCATTACGTCCGGCCGATGGCGCCGGTGCTCGCGGTGTCGGCCGCGCTCTCGGCGGCGATCGCGGCCACCGAGGTGCTGCTCATGGCGTTTCTCGGCGGGCTCGTGGATCGGCTCTCCGTCGCCGATCGAGCGGACTGGTGGGCGGACAACGCCGCCATGCTCATCGGGTTCGGGGCGCTGATGCTCGTAGGTTTGCCCCTGCTCGGGCTCCTCTCCTCCCTGGTGAACTTTCAGGGACTGCTCGGAAACTTCCCGATGCGCGTCCGGTGGCTGGCCCACCGGTGGCTGCTCGGGCAGTCGGTCGGCTTCTTCGCCGGGGAGATGCCAGGACGGATGGCGACCCGGGTCATGCAGACCGCGCTGTCGGTGCGCGAGTCCGTGATGAAACTCATCGAGGTGATGCTGTATGTCAGCATCTATTTCTTCGGCGCGCTCCTGCTCATCGCGACCACCGCCGACCCCTGGCTCGCGGTGCCGATGCTGGTGTGGCTCGCGGTCTACGTGGCCGCCATGCGGTACTTCCTGCCTCGGCTGTCCCAAGCCGCCGAGCGGCAGGCCGACGCCAGGGCCAAGATGACCGGCCGGATCGTGGACACGTACGGCAACATCCTCACCGTCAAGCTGTTCTCCCACGCCGAACGGGAGGAGCAGCACGTACGGAATGACATGTGGGACTTCCTCGAGACGGTGCACGGACAGATGCGCCTCATCACCGGCGTCCAGACCACGCTCTACGCGCTCAACGGCGCCCTCCTGTTCGCGGTGAGCGCCGCGTCGGTGGGGCTTTGGGCGAACCAAGCGGCGTCGGTCGGGGCGATCACGGTGGCGGTGGGGCTCGCGCTTCGGCTCCATGGGATGTCGCAGTGGATTATGTGGGAGATGTCGGCCCTGTTCGAGAACCTGGGCACGGTCGCCGACGGGATCGACACCTTGAGCGCGCCCCGCTCGGTGATCGACCGGCCGGGAGCGGTTCCGCTCGCGGTTCGGGACGGCCGGATCCGCTTCGAGCAGGTCAGCTTTCACTACGGCAAGGGCGGCGGGGTCATCGACGGGCTCGATCTCGAGGTGCGTCCTGGGGAGAGGGTCGGCCTCGTCGGCCGGTCGGGAGCGGGCAAGTCGACGCTGGTGAGCCTGCTCCTTCGGTTTCACGACGCCGAACGCGGCCGCGTGCTCATCGACGGCCAGGACGTCTCCGCGGTCACGCAGGACAGCCTGCGTAGGCAGATCGGCATGGTCACCCAGGACACCGCGCTCCTTCACCGCTCGCTGAGGGACAACATCCTCTACGGCCGTCCTGACGCCACCGAGTCGGAGCTCCGCCGGGCGATGGAAGACGCCGAGGCGAGCGAGTTCATCGACGGCCTCGTGGACCCAGAGGGCCGGCGCGGGCTCGACGCGTTCGTGGGGGAGCGCGGGGTCCGGCTCTCCGGCGGGCAGCGGCAGCGCATCGCGCTCGCCCGGGTGTTCTTGAAGGACGCCCCGATCCTGGTGCTCGACGAGGCGACCTCGGCCCTCGATTCGGAGGTCGAGTCGGCCATCCAGAGGAGCCTCGAGCGGCTGATGGGGGGCAAGACGGCGCTGGTCATCGCCCACCGCCTGTCCACGATCGCCCACCTCGACCGGCTGGTGGTGCTCGAACGAGGCCAGGTGATCGAGAGCGGCAGCCACCACGAGCTGCTCTCCCACGGCGGGCTCTACGCGCGGCTGTGGCAGCGGCAGTCGGGGGGCTTCCTGCCCACCGAGATCCTCGAAGAGGTGGCCCGGGCGAGCTGAACGCCCCGCCGCCGCCGGGGGGCCGAACCGCTGGCCAAGCCGCGCCCGAGCGCGTAGCTTGACGGGCTTGATGGATCGCCCTCGCGCGGTACTGGTCGGCGTGCAGTTGCCCGGCGTGGACGACGCCGAGCACCACGCTTCTCTCGATGAGCTCGGCCGCCTGGCCGAGACGCTGGGGCTCACCGTGGTGGGCCGGGTGAGCCAGCGCCGAGGCCGCGTCGAGCCGGCGGCGGTGCTCGGCGCCGGAAAGCTCCGGGAGCTCGCCGATTGGACCGGCGGCGACGGCGAAATCCCGAGCGGGGCCCGTGCTCCGAAACGAAAGCAAGCCTACCACCGAGCCGATGAAGACGACGACGAGGACGACGCCCCGGAGGCGGCGCCGAGGGCGGAGGCCGAGCGGGCGAGCGTGGTGCTCGTGGACCACGATCTGTCCCCATCGCAGGCCCGAAACCTCGAGCGGGCGACATCCGCCGAAGTGATGGACCGGAGCTCGGTCATCCTAGGCATCTTTCACCGGCACGCCCGCAGCCGGGAAGCGAAGCTCGAGGTCGAGATCGCCCGGCTGAAGTACCTCGCGCCCCGGCTGCGCGAAGTGGGCGGCGGCGGCGACCGGCAGCGGGGCGGGATCGGGGGCAAGGGCGCGGGCGAGTCGGCGCTCGAGCTCGACCGGCGAAAGATCCGGGACCGCATCGCCGAGCTGGGCCGCGAGCTCGAGCTGGTTCGAGAGGCGGAAGCCACGGCGCGGGCCCGGCGACAGGAGCAGCGAAAGGTCGCGCTGGTCGGCTACACGAACGCGGGCAAGTCGTCGATGATGCGGGCCCTGACCGGGCAGGCGGTGTATGTCGCCGACGCCCTGTTCGCGACGCTCGGCACCACCGTGCGCATCCTCCCTGGGGTCAGCCCGCGGGTGCTCGTCTCCGACACGGTGGGTTTCATCAAGAAGCTGCCCCACGATCTCGTGGCCTCGTTTCGAGCGACGCTCGACGAGGCGGCGAGCGCCGAGCTGCTGATTCACGTCGTGGACGCCTCCGACCCGGCCCATCCGAGCCACATGGAGGTGACCCGGGGGCTGCTCGGCGAGCTCGGAGTGGCCGCCCCCGAGCTCTTGCTCCTCAACAAAATCGACCGGGTGGACGAGGCGGGCCGGGCCGCGCTCGCAACAGCCCACCCAGGCGGGCTGCCGGTGAGCGCCCACGACCCAGGCGACGTGAAGACCGTGGTGGACCGGATCGTGGCGTTCTTCGACCGGGAGGCCGAACAGCGGACCCTGCTCGTCCCCTGGACCGAGCAGGCCCAGCTCCCCGCGATCCACGCCCGCTGCCGGGTCATCGAGCAGTCTTCAGAGGCCGAAGGCAGCCGGCTCGTCGTCCGGGCCCCCGCCGCCGTCCTCGACGGCTTTCGCCCTTGGTTTCAAGACGCCTGAACCATCGAAACTCCCAGCGCTCGACAGATGGCCGAGATTGCTTCGTCACCGCCCTCAGTCGATGAAGAACTCCCGCGGCGCGACGGCGCGCATGTCGACCTCTTCCCCCAGCGCCCGCATCGCCGCGAGCCAAAAATTTGGCAGGTACAGGGGGACTCGCTCGACGAGGTCCACGATGCGCCGGCGAAGCCGCGGGTCGCCGGTTGCTAGGCGATAGAGGGCTCGCCAGTCGTCCCAGGAGCCTCGATCGAGGATCTGGGCCAAAATTTCGTCGCTCTCGAGATCGAGAGCTTCTCGATTCCAGAGGGCCCGGGATCCGCTGAGTTGTTCTTCGGGCGTCATGGTTCACCCTCCAAGCTCGCGGCCGCGAGCCCCGTCGCGAGCTCGGCACCTCGGGTCGAGAGGTAGCCCCACTCGTTCCACGGGGGGACCAGGCCCCGATAGGTTCTCAGGTTCACCCGGGCGAGATCCCCCGGCTCCGCGCGGGCGAGCCGCTCCACCAGCTCCGCCCGAACCGAGGCACCCGACGCCTGGGGATACAGCGCGTCGAGGGTCGAGACGGCCCGGGCCGCGCCGCCGGAGCCGAGCCGCGTGAGCAAGACGACCGTATCGAGATAGTCCCGCACCGTGTTCCGGGTGACGAGCAGCCAAGCCTTGACCCGGGCCATTTCGGGGAGAGTGGGAACGCGCAGCCCCTCGATGAGCTCCGTGTCGAGCGGCGCCGTTCGGCGGCGCTGGCGGACGCCCGTCTGGACGCCGTCCATCGTCCCCAATATGAGGACCGGAGCTTGGACGCGGGCGGTCGTCCAGCCCGCCTCGGCCTCGAGCCGAGCGAGGACTTCGTCGAAGCTCGAACGGAGCTCTCCCAGGACATGGTCGCCATCGAGGCTCACCCGGTGTTGGGCGTGCAGAGCGGCCGCCGTGCCGCCGACGAGCACGGCATCTTGCAGGATGGCTTGCAAGTGGCGCTCGGCGCTCAGGAGAGCCTCCCAGCTCGAATCGCTCATGAGCCCACGATACATCGGAAGGACGCTCCGCTCGCCACTCGGAACGCATCGCCGGACAAGCCCGTCAAACCTCGGCCTTACGCGAAAAGGCCCGCGTCCGGGCCACCTCGCACCCCAATCCGGCCCTCGCATAGGGAGAAGGCCGATTCAGCGGACGCGTCAGGAGGCGCGAGGCGAGCTTCGACAAGGGTCTGTAGGGCTCGGGTGGAGCCCTCGGGAGACCCGCAGAGCGTCCGCTCGTTACTTGAAACACACCCGCTGTTCGATGGGAGGCACCTGAAACGAGAACCTCATTTCTGGTCGGAGTCGAGCGCCCCGATCGCGAGGATGAGGACCCCGGCCCGGTGCCGGGCCTCGACGTGGGCGTGGGCCTCGGCGATCGACTCGAGCGGAACGACGCGCTCGATCACGGGGCGGAGGGTTTTTGCGGCGACCCGAGCGGCGACGTCGATCAGGGCCCGGGCGTCGGCGACGCTCACGGTGCTCACGATTCGGTGCCGGTCGCGAAACCACGGCCACAAGGCCTCGAGCAGCTCGCGGACCCCGCCTTCGATCGCGAGCAGGCGCCCGCCCCGCGATAGAAGCGGGCGGGCCGAGGCGAAGCGAAATGTCCCCACCCCATCCACGATGGCGTCGAAGCGCTCGCCGAGCCGGGCGATGTCCTGGGTTTGGTAATCGAGCACCCGGTCGGCCCCGAGCTGCTCGAGCAGGGGGTGGTTCCTTCGGCTCGCGACCGCGGTCACGTGGGCTCCTTTCGCCTTGGCCACCTGCACCGCGAAGCTCCCCACGTTGCCGGAGGCTCCGGTGACGAGGACCCGCTCGCCGGCCCGCACCGCGCCGAAGCGCTCGACGAAATCGACCGCGCAGATCGCGCCGAACGGCAGGGCCGCCGCCTCCGCGAACGACACCCCATCCGGGATCGGCGCCACCGCCCCCGAGGCCGGCACGGCGACCCATTCGGCGTGGGCGCCGTGGCCGCACGCGCCGAACACCCGATCCCCGGCCGAGAACCCGGCGACGCCCGCGCCGACCTCGCGGACCACGCCGGCGAAATCGACGCCGGGAACGAGGTGGCGCGGGCGCCAAAGACCCGAGACCAGGCGGCCGATCAGGCGCAAGCCCGGCGGGAACTCGGCCGCCCGGAGCCGCCAATCGGCGGTGGTCACCGTGGACGCCCGCACCTCGACCAGGATCTCGCCTCTGCCTGCTCCAGGCCGAGGCAGCGACTCGACCTGGACCACCTCGGGCGGCCCGTAGCGCCGCACCGTGGCCGCCCGCATCGTTGTCCCGGCAGCTCTGCGATTCATGAACCGTGGTCTCGTCCATGCCCGAGCGGAGAGGAATCGACGATCTTCGCCGACTCACTCAACGTTTTCGCATGCCTGCGCTTCGTCAGGACCCCGGGCCCATAGCCACCACGAGACGGGATCGCTGTGGGCGGCGGCCTCCGGAGAACCAGCGAGGCACAAGGGTGGGAGCCGCCCCGACGCGCTTTGCCGCGTGGCATCGGCTCTCCCAGCGGATACGCAGGCGGAATGTTCCCTCGCATCATCCTCGGATGCCTCGTCCTCTTCGGCCTCGCGGGCTGCCGGGACAGCTCGGGCACGAAGCCGCCCCCGGGGGGGTGGGCCAACAGCTCGCCCACGCTGGTGAGGGAGGTCGTGAACCGGGAGGACGCCCAGCTCCTTCGGGTCGAGCAGGGCCACTTGCGCGCTTGGGTGCAGGTGCCGGCGGTGGGGGCCAAGGTTGGGGACTACATCCTCCTTTCTCAGGGCACCGCCCGAACCGACGTCGAGATTCCCGAGATCGGGCAGCGCGCCGCGCAGGTCGTGGACATCGAGCATGCCCGGGTCGTGGACCTCGAGACGGCGAAGCGGGCGGTCGCCTCGAGGGCCCCCAAAGGCGCGGTCACCGTGGGCACCGTCTACGCGGAGCTCGACGAGCGGGCGGGTGAGGAGATCGTGGTCTACGGAACCGTGGTCAAGGCGAGCAGCGCCATCGGCTGGTCTTGGGTGCATCTTCGGGATGGCACCGGTGATCCCTCTGCGGGCACCCACGACCTCACCGTGAAGACCCAGCAACCGGTCATGAAGGGACAACGAGCGGCGTACCGCGGGGTGCTCAAGAAGAACGTCGACGTCGGCTTCGGCTACCACTACGACGCGCTCGTCGAAGAAGCGGAGCTCGTCGAGTAGGCGCGCGCGGCTTTGCCTGGCCTCTCCGGGAGCTCGGGGTCGGCCTTTCGCTTTCCCAACCGGTGCGCGGTGCTTGATAAAGAGCAGATGCCGCTCTTCTTCGCGCTCTTCATCCTCCTCCCCGCGCTCGAACTCTACCTGCTCATCGCGATCGGCGCGGAGATCGGCGCGCTTTCGACCTTCGCCCTCATCCTCGTGACCGGCGCGGTCGGCGCGACCCTCGTTCGCCAGCAAGGGCTCGGCGTGCTCGGCCGGATCCGGGCCGAGGCCGCGGAGGGCCGCCTCCCCGCCAAAGAGCTCCTCGAGGGGCTGGTTCTCTTGTTCGCGGGCGCGCTCCTTCTGACCCCGGGCCTGCTCACCGACGGCGCCGGCTTCCTCGCGTTGATCCCGGCGCTTCGGGCCCGCATCGGCGCCGCGCTCGCGAAACGGGTGGTGGCCAGCGGCTCGATTCTCGTGATCAGCGGCTTTCGGCCCGGGGCCGGCGGCGGGCCCACGGCCGGACCCTTCGATCCCCCGAAGCCCGGGGGCGCGCCCCCCTTCGATCCCCGGGGACAACCCCGCCCGGTCGCCGGCGAAAAGGTCGTGGACGTCGACGCGAAGGTCGTTGAGTAGGGCGAGGCTGGACCGTGGCCGCACCCATCGTGGTTTCGGAAACTCCCTGCGGTTTGTGAAGGCGAAGTCCTATCCATGCGAAAACGGAGAGGAATGGACAGTTTCCGCCGAGTCCCTCAACGTTTTCGCATGAACTGGGAGCTGCTGAGCTTTGACTGGACCCGGGCCCGGGCCTTTCTCGCCACCGCCGAGACCGGCTCGCTGTCGGCGGCGGCCCGGGTGCTCGGGCTCACGCAGCCCACCGTGGGCCGGCAGGTGTCCGGGCTCGAGGCGGAGCTCGGCGCGGTGCTGTTCGAGCGGGTGGGTACCCGCCTCGTGCTGACGCCGGGCGGGACAGACCTGCTCGAGCACGTCCGGGCCATGGCCGAGGCGGCGCGGCGGGTGGCGCTGACCGCCTCCGGCCGGGCGGAGGCGATCGTTGGCCCGGTGCGGATCAGCGCCGGGGAGATGGTGGCCGCCCATCTATTGCCGCCGGTGCTTCGACGGCTGTCGGCCGAGCACCCCGGGCTCGTCCTGTCGGTGCTCGCCACCGGGCGGCTCAGCGATCTTCGCCTCCACGAAGCGGACATCGCCCTTCGAAACGTGCGCCCAAACCATGACGAGCTCATCGCCCAGCGCCTGCCCGACGTCTTCGCGACGCTGTACGCCGCCACCACCTACCTCGACGCGAGGCCAGCGAAGCGTCGGGCCGAGCCGCAGGACCTATCCGAGGTGGAGTTCGTGGGCTTCGACGACCAGGCCGGCATGGCCGAAGCCATGAGCCGGTTCGGCCTCTCGGTCGCTCCCGCGCAATTTCGCCTGCTGACCGAGGCCCACCCGGTGCAGTGGGCTTGGGTTCGGCAAGGCCTCGGCGCCGGGCTCATGCTCTGCTCGGTGGGCGACGCAGACCCCAGCGTCGCCCGGTTCGTGCCCGACGCTCCCCCGATCCCGGTGCCGATGTGGCTCGTCGCCCACCGGGAGGTCCACACCAGCCGCCGGGTGCGAACGGT
>DAIQNR010000001.1:147868-285113 GCA_036788295.1 Myxococcota bacterium | reverse complement strand
CAGGACCACCGACGACAGCTCGAGCCTGCCGTCGACCACGGCGACATCGGCAAAACGAAGGCCTTCGGCCGACACCTGCACCCCGGCAGGCACGAGCGCCGGACCCTCGACCACCACCTCGGCGGCGCAGGCGCCGAGCAGCGAGAGGCCGTCGGGCAGCGCGGCGCCGACTCGGTGGTCGCCGGGGGCGAGCACCACGACTCCGGGCCCGGTCAGGGCGTCATCGAGCCCGGCGAACGGCCGGTCGCGGCTGCCGTCTCCACCGCCCGCGGCCGGGTCCACATAGCGGGCGCCGGCGGGCGCGTCCGGAAATCGGCCCCCCGGGCACTCGGACAGGGGCTGGCAGGCCGCCTCGCTTGGGGGCTGAAACCACCCGACCGGGCAGGCGAGGGCCGGCGGCGGGGCGCACCGGCCCGCTCCTGGCTCCGACCAGTTCTCGGGGCAGGGGCGAAGCTCGAAGCGGGGGAGGGCAGGGGCGGCGGGCGCGTCGATGGGGCCGAGCTCGGGGCACGGGGTGTCGCACTGGAGCGCGCCTCCCAGCACCCGGTGGCAGCCTTCATCGGGGCAAGCATCGAGCAGGGGCAGCCCGAGCGCGTTCAGCCACGGGGGAACGGCGTCGAGAGGGCGCCACCGGCGCTCGGGCACGGCCAGGCCGAGCAGGAGCTCGGGCGCCGGGAGCAGACGACCGCTCGGCACGAGCGCGATGGGTCCCGGCTCCACCTGCCGTTCGGCGAGGTCTCCAGGCCACGCCAGGAGGACCACGTCCGAGCCGTCGGGGGCTCGAAAGGGGGGCAGCGGCTCGAAGGGAGCAACCGCCACCGCGCGGACCTCCAGCTGGTCGAAGCTTCGGACCACCAGCAGGGCGGAGCGGCCGTCGATCGGAGGGGTCTCGGGGAAGACCTGGGGGGCGCACGCGGTCAGAGCGGAGACCCAAACCGCGGCGCGCATCCATGAAGGATAGAAAAATCCGAAGCAGCAGGCAAGGTGCCCGAGCTTCGGGGGCAGGCTACTTCTTCTGGACGGGGGCGAAGCTGAGACAGTGGCCGGCTGGGTTCACCGGCCCGGTGAAGAGCTTGCAGCCTCCGCACTTCTTGTCCTTCTCCGGCGCGTTCCAGAGCATGCACCCGGAGCACATCTTGTCGGCGTGGGGGGACTTCTCGACGTACTTGACCGTCTCCCTCATCTTCTTCGAAGCGTCGTCGATCGTGCCCTCCTTCGAGCAATCGAGCGCGTCCGCGGCGCGGGCTCGAGCTCCGAAGGTCAGGAAGGCCGCGGCGGCGGCGCCCTGCCCCAGCACCCGAAGGGCGTGGCGGCGGTCAAACTTATCCGTCTGGTGGCTCATGCGCCGGCTTAGACCAAGCCTACCGGTAAGCTGTCAATATCACACTGCTTTCTGATAACGCTTCGCAGGATCAGAGATGGGTCCGGAAACGGAGCGAATCCCTCTTTTCACCCGTCGAGCGCGTCGAAGCGGTCGAATCGCATGGTGAACGTCCCCCGGCCTCCGGTCAGCGACCGTACCTTCGTGGAATAACCGAACATCGCCGTCATCGCGACCGAAGCCCGGATGAGGGACTGCTGGGCTTCGCTGTCCACCCCTTCGATGCGCGCGCCGCGGGCGGACAGGTCCCCGACGACCACGCCGGCGGCCTCGTCCGGCGCGCTCACCTCGACGGCCATGATCGGGGCCAGCAGCACCGGACGCCCGGTCGAGAGCCCGGCCCGCACCGCGTTGCCGGCCGCGACCCGCAAGACGACCTCCGTGGTCTCCTCCGGACGGGTGTCCACCGCCTCGAGCGTCACCTCGACGTCCTGCACTCGGTGGGCGTCCACTGGGCCCGCCTCGAGCGCCTCGAGGCATCCCTGCTCGATCGCGGGCAAGAACTTGTCGCCCAGGGGGTGCTCGGCCCGGTTCGATTCACTGCGGGCATCGACGAACCGGTTGCCGGCGTCCCGGGGGCGGGGGGTGAGCCGCACCTGCACCCGGCCGTACAGCCGAGCGCCCCGCTCTTCGTCGAGCGTCCGGTCGAAACTGCCTTCCGCCACGGTCTCGTCACGGATGGTTTCGCGGTAGACCACCGAGGGATTCCCGGTCTTCGCCTCGACGTGAAACTCCCGGGCGAGGCGGTCCACCAGGACTTCGAGGTGCAGCTCGCCCATCCCAGCGAGCAGGGTTTGTCCGGTGTTTTCGTCTTCACGGACCTCGACGGTCGGGTCCTCGTCCGCGAGCTTCGCGAGGGCCTCGTTCAACTTGTCGAGGTCCTTGTTGGTCTTGGGTTCGACGGCGATGGCGATCACCGGCTTGAGGAACGCCATCTCCTCGAGCTGGATGGGATCGCTCGCGGGGCAGAGGGTGTCGCCGGTCTTCGCAAACCGGAGGCCCGAGGCGAGCACCAGGTCTCCGGCGCGGGCGACGTCGAGTCGCTCCTTCTTGGCCGCGTGCACCTTGAACAGCCGAGAGACCCGCTCCTTCTTCCCGTTCGTGGAGTTGAAGACCTGCTCGCCGGACTCGAGCGCCCCCGAGTAGACGCGGAGGTAGACGTTTCGACGGCCGTCATCCTGCGCGACCTTGAACACGAGCGCGGCGAGCGGCGCCTTCACGCTCGGCGGCCGGCTGAGCGACTCGCCGGTCTCCGGGTGCCGGCCGGTGACCGGGGGTACGTCGAGCGGGGAGGGAAGGAAATCGACGACGGCGTCGAGCAGCGGGAACACGCCTTTGTCCTTCAGCGCGGTCCCGCACAGCGTGGGCTGGATCCGGTTTTCGACCGTGCCTCGCCGCAAGACCTCCTTCAACCGCTCGACCGAGAGCGGCTCCCCAGACAGGTAGGCCTCGGCGATGCCGTCGTCGATGTCGCCCAGGGCCTCGATGAGGCGTTCCCGAGCCGCCTCCGCCACCTCTGCGAGCTCGTCCGGGATCGGAGCGCGCTCGGCCTGCTCGCCGTGCTGCCCGCCGAATCGGACCGCCTCCATGGACAGGAGGTCGATGATCCCCTCGAACCCCGACTCGGCCCCGATCGGCCACTGGATCGCCACCGGCTTCGCGGCGAGCTTCGCTTCGATGTCGGCGAGCACCCGGCCGAAGTCGGCGCCCACCCGGTCCATCTTGTTGACGAAGATCAGCCGGGGGACGCGGTAGCGGTTGGCCTGGCGCCACACCGTCTCCGACTGGGGTTGAACGCCGCTCACCGCGCAGAACACCGCCACGCAGCCGTCGAGCACCCGCAGCGACCGTTCGACCTCCACCGTGAAGTCCACGTGCCCGGGGGTGTCGATGAGGTGGATGTCGTGGTCCTTCCACGGGCAGGTGGTGACCGCGGCGGTGATCGTGATCCCCCGCTCCTGCTCCTGGACCATCCAGTCCATCGTCGCCTGCCCGTCGTGCACCTCGCCGGTCTTGTGGATGCGGCCGGTGTAGAACAGGATTCGCTCGGATACGGTGGTCTTGCCGGCGTCGATGTGCGCGGCTATGCCGATGTTCCGAATGCGGGACATCCGTGAAGGCTGGGCGGTGGCCATGGCGACGACTGACTACACCCCCCCGCCTCGGCCCGGGAAGCCCGAGTTGGCGCCGAACGAAGGGAGGCGGACCTCGACCGCCCGAGGCGGGTCGTGATCCGGGTCGGTCCCTTCGCGCTCGAGCCCTGGCACCTCGTGCTCGGAGCCGCCGCGCTCATCGCGCTCATCTGGGTCGTCCGGGGCCTTCTGGTGCGGGTCCAGGGGACCTGGGAGCGGGTGGACGAGGAAGCGTCCGGCCCGCCGGAGGTGGTGTATTTCGCCCAGCTCGGGCCGTTCGTGCGGGGGCGGCGGCTGGTTCCTGGCGGCTTCCAGGAGTACACCGGGCTGATGCGAGGGCGGACGATGTTCATGACCCGGCGGGACCACGGCGTGCCCATGATCGAGGCCCAGGGCTTTCCGAAGCTGGTCGCGACCGAGATCGACGGGTCGGTCACCGCCCGCCTCCGCCTCACCCTTTCCGCCGACGGCCGGGTCCTCCACGGCACCTTCGTTCCCCAACGGATCGAGTTCACCCACCAGCCCCCAGCGGTCACGCGGCGGGTTTTTCTCGAGCCGCGCTTTCGCCGCTACCGGCTCGTGTCCAGAGCGCTCGAGGATGCGCCGGTGAGCGCCCCTTCCCGGGTGGGGCGCAAGCTCCGCAGAACCGTGTGACGAAAGTCACACGTCTCTGCGGACAGGGCGGGCATGCTCCGGGCGGGTGAGGGGTTCAGCATTACGGTGAGCGATCCGAACGCATTCGACGCCGTGAAGGTGTTTTCGGCTACGAAGGCCCGGGAGCGAGAAGAGCTGGGTGAGGTCATCACCCGGTGGCTCGCAGACCAGGACCCGCAGATGGAGGTCGTGGACAAGGTCGTGTCGCAGTCGAGCGACAACGAATTCCACTGCCTCTCGATCATCCTGTTTCTGCGCACCGGTCGAACCTGAGCGAGCCGACGATCTCCGGGGAGGCGGCTTCTGGAGCGCTCCGGGGGATCGTGCTAACAGTGCGCCCGATGGCGCTGCCTCAGGACGAAGACGGCGAACCGGTCGCAGCGGCGGTCGAGACGCACCTCGACCTGGTTGCCCAGGCCCGAGCGGATGACCCGGTCCTCGCCCGGCGGACGGTACCGGCGGGGCCGGTGGGTGCCGAGCCGGCCTCGGCTGGGCCCCCCTCCGGGCGCTCTGCTCCCACGGAGCCGCTGGATTTGCACTCCACCGAGGCCGCCCCCTCCGAGCCAGCGGAACCCGCAGACGAGCGGCGCGACGAGACGGCCGAGGCGCCCGGCGCCGCGGCGGCGCGCGACTTCGCGGCGGCGGACCCATCGCCCGAAGAGGGCGCCTCGCCGCCAGCGTCCGGCCCTGAGGACAACCGCTTCGAGGCGCTGCCCGCGGACCTCGCCGAGCAGTGGATCCACCGGGCGGAGCGGCTGGCGAGGGAGGCGGCGGCGCGAGGCGAGACTCCGAGCTCGGCTCGGCTGTACGTCGAAATCGGGCGGATCGAGGAAGAGAAGCTCGGTCGCCCCCGGCAGGCGGCGGCGGCCTACCAGACCGCCTTCAACCTGGACGCCGCTGCTCCGGTCGTTCTGCACGCTTCCCGTCGATTGTTCACCGAGTTCGGCGAGTGGGCGATGGTGGTGCAGTTCATCGGCTACGAGGCGCAGCAGGCGAGCACGCCCGAACGAAAGGCGACGATGCTGGCCGAGCAAGGCGCCCTGCTCGAGTCGGTGCTCCGCGATTCGAAGGAGGCCGAGCGAGCCTACCGCGGCGCCCTGGAGGAAAACCCCCTGGAGCGCTCGGCGCTCTATGCGCTCGAGCGCATGTACCGAGAGGCGCGCCGCTACGACGACCTGTCCGAAATCTACGGGCGGGCCCTGGCCGCGGCTCCGAACGGGCCCCGCGCGCTCGAACTGGCCCTCGCCGACGCTCGGCTCGCCGAGGATCGGCTCGATCGCCCGGCGCTCGCCATCGCTCGGTACGAGGCGGTGCTCGCCGCCGCTCCGGAGCACCCGGAGGCGATCCACGGCCTTCGTCGGCTGTACCAGCGGCAGTCCGACCACGAGGGGTTGTTCCGCATCTGGCTTCGGACGGCTCAGGTGGCGACGGACCGAGCGGACGCGGCTCGGAGCAAGGTGATTGCGGCGCGCATGGCGCTCGAGCAGCTCGACCGTCCCGAAGAGGCGGCGGCGCTCGCGGTCGAGGCGGAGGCTTTGGCGCCGCGCGACTTCGAGCTGCTCGAGGAGGTGGAGCGCATCCTTCGGAGAACCGGGGACGACGTGTCCGCGCGGGCGACGCTCGCGCGGGCGCTCGAGGCCGACGCGCCGGTCGACCTTCGCTCCGCGGCCGGGGTGCGGCTCGCGTCGGAGCTCGAGCGAGCGGGGGACCTCGACGCAGCGACGGAATCGGCGAGGTCGGCCCGCGCCCTCGATCCGAGCTCCCGGGCGGCGGCGAGGGCGCTCGGTTGCCTGCTCGAACGGACCGGCCGGCTGACCGAGCTCGCTGAGCTGTACCGGGAAGAGATCGAGCAAGAGGACGATCTCGGCGAGCGGGTCGCGTTTCGGTTTCGACTCGCCGAGCTCGAGGCGTTCGGCCTCGCCGATCCGGAGGCCGCGCTCTCCACCTTGAGGGCCCTCCTCGCCGAGGATCGCGGGTATGGGCCGGCACGCCGGCTGCTCGAGCGCCTCTTGGCCCTCCGAGGCGACTCGCTCGCGCTCGTCGAGCTCTACGAGGAAGAGGCGGAGCTGACCACGGACCCCGAGCTCTCGGCTTTCCTGCTCGCGCGGGTTGGCGTCCTCGCCGAAGAGAAGCTCGGCGACGTGGACCGGGCCGCCCGAGCGCTCCGCCGGCTGCTCGAGCAGGCGCCGAAGCACCTGGGCGCCATCCGGACGCTCGCCCGCTTCGCGGACGCCGCCGGCGACCACGTGGAGTTGCTGCGGCTCCTCGAGCTCGAGACGGACGCCACCGACGACCTTGCCGAAGTGCTCGCGATCATGCACCGGCGCGCGACCTTGCTCCTCGACCGGGGCGGCGACGAAGCGGCGGCGGCGGAGCTGCTCGAGCGCTTGCTGAGCCTGAACCCCACCTACCTGCCTGCCCTGCAGAGCCTCGGGCGCATCCATGCCCAGCGGGGCGAGTGGCGGCAGCTGGTCGACATGCACCGCCGGGAGCTGGAGGTGACCCGAGGGGCGCGGCGCCAGGCCGAGCTGTGGCATCGCATCGCCAAGCTCGAGGAGGACCGGCTCGGGGATCTGGAAGCGGCTCGGCGGGCGTACGCCGAGGCGCTCGAGCTCGAGCCTGAGCACCCGTTCGCGCGCCGGGCCTTGGCGGAGATCGCCGAGCGGCTCGATGACCTCCCGGCGCTGGTGCGCGTGCGGCTCGAAGAAGCGGAGCGCCGGCGGGATCCGGCTTCTAAGGCGGCCGGTCTGCTCGAGGTGGCGAGGCTGTGCGAGGAGCGGCTCGACCGCGGGGATCAGGCCGTGGAGCTGTTCCAGCGGGTGGTCCGCCTCGGTCACTCGGTCGACGCGGCCACCCGCGGCCTCGTTCGCATCCACGCCCGCGAGGGGATGTGGAATGCGCTCGCAGCGACGCTCACCGCCTCCGCGGAGCGGGCTTCGAGCCCCGAGGAGCGGGCAGCGACGCTCGTCGAGGCCGCGGACGTCGACGCGGAGAGGCTCAAGAACCTCGACCACGCCGCCGAGCGGCTCGAAGAGGCGGTTCGGCTCGACCCCTCGGCCGGTCGCCTCGCCCGGCTGGAGCAGATCATGCTCGCGCGCCGCGATTTCGCGCGGGCGCTCGAGATCGGGGAGCGTCTGGCCGACACCGAGACCGATCCGGCGACGCGGGCGGCCCGCTTTCTTCGGCTCGCGCAGCTCGCGGAGCACCAGGTCGAGCCGCCTCGGTCCGGCGTCGACTACCTCCGGAAAGCGCTCGATGCGGTACCGGACCATCCGGTCGCGATTCGGGCCCTGGAGTCGGCGTACCTGGCGGCGCGGGACTGGGCCGGACTCGCCCATTTGTACGAGCGGGAGGCCTCGGTTCCGGGCTGCGATCCCGCTCGCCGAGCCGATCTTCTCCACCGTGCCGCGGACATCCACGCCGAGCAGCTGCTCGACGGGGAGCGGGCGGCGGCGCTGCTCGACGAAGCCCTGGCCGCGCAGCCCTCCGATCTGCCCTCCATGCAGGCGCGCCGGCGGTTGGCGGAAGCGGCGGGCGACGTGGATCGCTGCCTGGCGCTTCTCGACCAGGAGGCAAGAGAGACCGCCGACCCGAGCCTCGGCGCGCAGCTGCTCTTCGAGGCGGGACGGGTCCATCTCGAGCAGCGGCGAGACCGGGACGCGGCCATCGCCGCGTTCGAGGCGGTGCTGAGCCGGGAGCCCCTGCACCTTGGCGCCTTCAACCAGCTCGAGGCGCTGTACCTCGAGCGAGAAGAGCATGACCGGGTCTACCAGCTGCTCCGGCTCCGGGCCTCGATGGCTCCCCCGGAGGAGCAGGCTCGCCTGCGGTCCTCGGCCGGCCGGGTCGCGGAGGAGCGGCTCGCCGACCCCGCGACCGCGATGGAGGACTACGCGGCCGCGCTCGCCCTCGAGCCGAAGCTCGTGACCGCGCTCGTTCGGTACGGGCCGCTCCTGCTCGCCCGGGGCGCGCACGAGGAGGCGGTCGAGATCTTTCAGCGGACCCTGGCCGCGACGAAGGAGCCGGAGGTCCTCCGGGACACTTTCAAGTCGCTCGCCACCCTCTACCAGCTGCGGGGGGACCTGTTTCGCAGCGTCCAGTCCCTGCAAGCCGCGCTCACGGCGGACCCGTCGGACATCGAGAGCCTCGAGCGGCTGGCGGAGCTGTACGAGGGCGCGAAGGACTGGGGCTCGACCGTCAACGTGCTGCTCAAGCTGGTCTCCGTCGAGCCCGACCCGCAGCGGCGCACCGAGGCCCTGCTGCGGGTCGCCGACATCGAGGTGAACCGAAAAGACCAGGGGGCCGCGCTCCGTGCGCTGCGAAAGGCGGTCGAGCTCGACCCCGGCTGCCGCCCCGCCCTGGAGCGTTTGTGCGATTTGCACGAGGCGAGGCAGGAATGGCCGGAGCTGGTCGAGGTCGCCCGGCACCTCGTCAACCTGCTGGGGACAAACGAGCGAAGCGCCGCGACCCGGCACCACCGGCGGATGGCAGAGGTGTTCGAGTACCGGCTTCGTGACGAGCACCGGGCGGCGGTGGCGCTGCAGTATGTGCTCGAAGCCCATCCGGACGACGTGGGGGCGCTCGAGCGGCTGGCGGGGCTTCTCGGCAAGCGGGCGGAGTCCTACCGACCGGCGATCGAGGTCCACCGGCGGCTTCTGGCCCTCGATCCGCTGCGGATCGACAGCTACCGCGAGCTGCACCGCCTGTTTCGGCTGCTGGAGGCGTGGGACCCAGCGTTCATCGCTGCGGAGGTGCTCGTCTTCTTGCAGGCCCACCGGCCGGAGGAGTTCGCGTTTCATGCCGAGCACAAGGCCTCCGTGGCGCCGATCACCGACGGGGCGCTGACGGACGAAGACCACGAGAGCTTCGTGGTTCACCCCGATGAGCGGGGGCCGATTCGCCGCGCGTTTTCGCTGCTGGGTCCTGAACTGGGGCGCGCGGCCTCCCGGACGCCGGGTCCGCGGACCCAGAAGCTGAACCCGAGATCGAGCCACCCGGTCCGGGTCTTGGTCGATGAGCTGTCCCACGCGCTGTCGGTGCCCGGGATCGAGCTGTGGCTCGGCGCCGACGACGAGTTCGGTGTGAGGGTCGAGGGCCAGCGTCTCCCGGCGGTCGTGGTCGGGGGTCGGTTCGCGAAGCGGGTCGCCGCCCGCGAGCAGCGTTTTCTGCTCGGCCGCGCGCTCGAGCGGGTGAAGGGCGGGCAGTTCTCGTTCGATGGGGTCAGCGATCGCGAGCTCGAGGCCCTGGTCTGGGCCGTCGCCCAGCTCGGCCGGCCTAGCCAGTCGGTCCCGGTCGACCCGGCCGCGCTCGACATGGCCACCCGCCGGATCAAGCAGGCGGCGAGCGGCCGCATCCGCAAGGAGCTCGAAGAAGCGGGGCGCTCGATCCACCACGTGGACATGGGCCGGCACCGGGTCGCGGCTCGGGACACCGCCCACCGGGCCGGGCTGCTCGTGTCGGGCGAGCTCGAAGCCGCGCTGCGGGTGCTGCTGCGGGAGCGGGGGGCCACCCGGTCGACCTTCACCGATCCGAGCGACGCCTCGATGGCGCTGCGGGATGTGCCCGAAGCGCTCGATTTGCTGTCGTATTCGGTGAGCGACGCCTATTTCGCCGGTCGGGCCCGGTTGAAGATGGGCGTGCAGCTGGTCTGAGCAAGGATCAAAGGGCGAGCTCGAAGTCCAGTCCGAGCACCGTGTCCCCAGCGACGACGACGCCCCTGCCGCTCGGGGCCGACGTGAGGCCGTCGGGGGTCCCGACGTCGAGGCTCCGCTCGGCGGCGATGGTGCCGTCTTGGTTGATGGACCGGGCCACGCCGTCGCGGTCCACCCAACCGGTTCGTCCGGAGGGGAGGGCGATCGGGGCCAGGCTGACCTCGGCGGCCGTGACCTCGACCGGTCCGAGCACCGCGCCGTCTTCGCCGAGCCGAACCCACCTCCCGTCGGTGGACCAGGCTACGAGCCCTCCGGCCCGGTCGGCGACGAGGCCGGCCGCTCCTTCGACCGCCGCCGAGGCGAGCTCGCTTCCGGATGGGCCGAATTTCCGGAGAAAGCCCTGCTCCAGCACGGCGACGCCATCGGCGG
This sequence comes from Myxococcota bacterium, assembly GCA_036788295.1. Lineage (GTDB taxonomy): Bacteria > Myxococcota > Kuafuiibacteriia > Kuafuiibacteriales > Kuafuiibacteriaceae > JAHQVK01. The sequence continues at coordinate 274,869 of DAIQNR010000001.1, read as the reverse complement.
TCACCACCGGCGGGCTCAGCGGGGGAGCGAGGCGCTGCTCGAAGACCTCCGTACCGTCCGGCTCGAGGCCGATCAGCGCCCCGGTGTCGGTGCTGATGTAGGCTCGCCCGGCCGCGGCGACCGCGACGCCCACCGAGGCTCCGTCCACGAGGACGTCGCATCCGACCGCTCCGTCGGGCTCGAAGCGGACGACCCGACCCAGGGTGCTCGCGATCCAGATGGAGCCATCGGCGCCGAGCACCGGCGGCGCGGTCTGGCCGAGCGGCTCGGCCGGGGCCGAGCCCAGCTCGCCGCCATCGAATCCGTAGCGGACCAGCCGGCCGACCGGGTTGACCACGGCGAGGCCGCCCGAGACCGGTTGGGGCGGATGCACGGTCGGGAAGGCGTCGAAGGCGGCATCCACCGTGGCTCCGGTGTCGATGTCCACGGTCGCGATCCGGCCCGGCGGGCTTCGGCGGGCGAGCAGCACGCGACCTTCGGGCCCGAAGCCGGCAGGGGCGAGCGGACCCGGTCCTTCGCTCGTCGATACGAGGCCGATGACGAAGCGCTCGTCGGACCCATCGCAGGCGAACGAGAGGGCAAGAAGGAGCCAGACCGTCCTCACCGGTGCATCGTTGCACACGGGCCGGGTCGCTTCGAGCGCCGCGCGTTCGATGCCGGAGGGTCGCCGCCGCGCGAGCGAGCCCTCAGCCTTGGTTGCGCCGCATCGGGATCGGCGGTACGCCACATCGAGGCCGACCCGGTCGGTGCGAGGTCATGGCGGCCCAAGTCCCCCCTTATCGTCCCAGCGAGCCCATCCAGCGGCTCCCGATCGAGGCGAAGCCCCTCCGGGTGGGGCTGTTCCTTCTTGCGACCTTGTCTGCCGGCGCGGCGTTGTTCGCGGAGCCGAGGCTCGCCGAGGCGGTCCGGCGCGGTTCGCTGTCGGAGGGGTGGAGATTCGCGCCGCTCGGCTCGTTTGCGCTGTTTCTCGGGTTGTACGCCGTGGACCGCTGGTTCCTCGTTCGCCGGCGCAGCTACCCGCCGGGCCGGGCGTTTTTTCAGGTCGCGTTCGGGGTCCTCTTCGCGCTGCTGCTGCTCCCGTCGAGCTTCGACGAGTGGCTGCGTCCGCGGGCCTACGCGGCGGCGACGGAAAATAGCGTCGGCTGGCTGCTCGCCCAGCCGGAAGCCGAGCTACGGGTGATAGCGGTCCAAGCGCTCGGATTCCGTGGACCTTCCCCCGGGACATTGCCTCTGGTGCTGCGGGCGGCCGAGGACCGGGCGGAGCCGGTGCGGTCGGAGGCGCTTCGGGTACTGTCCCATTGGTCGGGTCAACCGGAAGCGGACCGGGAAGGGTTGTGGCGGTGGGCGAAAGAACGGATCGAGGCTACCGGAGCCCAATGACATGAGGTGGATGGCGCTTTTGCAAGCTGGCCTTGGAGTGGCGGCGCTCTTTGGAGTCGCGACCATGGCGCTCGACCGGAAGGTCGCGCCGACCGTCGAACCGGAGGTGAGCCGGCGAGCCGCGGCCGAGGCGAGGGCCGCGGCGCTCGAGGTCGAGCAGGCTTGGTCCCGCTCCCTAGGCGCGCTCGAGGCCACCGGACGGGCCCTCGCGCGAAGCCCTGCTTTGGCAGGGACGGGCAAATCGGGACCCTGGCAAGGGGGCCCGGCCGTCGAAGAGCTGCTCGACAGCGCCGTGGAGCAGCTCGGCGGCGACGGCCAGGCTGCGCTCCTCGACCCCCGCGGGGGACTGGTCGCGGGCTCGGCGCCGCTGGCCGCGACCGAGGCCGCCCGAGGAGGAGCGGCCGGCGCGCTCGAGGTCGGAGTGGAGTGGCTGGACGAGATCCCCCAGGAGGTTTTGGCGGTGCCGCTTCCCCACGATCCGTCGGCGCTGTCGGCGCGCCCGGCTCGGGTCGAGGCCGTCCTCGTGCTCGCCCGGCCCCTCACCCGAACCCGGCTCGCGATGTGGGCCCGGTCCGCCGACGCCGCGGTGGTGCTGGCGCTGTTCGACGGGGGCGAGCCGCTCGTCTCGCTCCGGCCGGTCGAGCGCCTCGCGGCCCTCCGGTCGGAGCGACTGCCCCCGACCATGACGTGGGACGAGACGACGCACGCGGTGGCCGAACGGGAGGTCGGCAGGGCTCCCCACCTTCGGGTGGTGGCTCTCGCCCCGGCGACTTCGGCGGTCACCGACGCCGCCTTCGACGCGGTCCGGTGGCTGATATGGGGTCTCGGCTTGGGATGCCTCGCGCTGTTCTCCGTTTTGCTCTCGCTCTCTGCAGCTCCGGCGCGCCCCAAGCCCCGCGCCGCGCCGTCCACAGGGGTGCTGGCCGATCCGCCGGTCCGAGATGGCGCAAGCAGCGCAGCGTCGTCTTCCACCGGAATGCGGCCCGCGTCGGCATCGGCGACCCCGCAAAAGCCCGGGGCTGCCGCCGCCGACCGAAGCGAGGCTCCTCCGCCGTGGTCGGCGGCACCGGCTTCCCCGTCGCCTTCGGCGGCTTCGGCATCCCCGCCTCGGTCGGCGGCCCCCGCTTCCCCGCCTCGGTCGGCGGCCCCCGCTTCCCCGCCCCGGTCGCCGACGGTGCCACCGATGCCGCCGGCGGCCGCGATTGGAGGTCCTCCTCCCGCCCCGGCCCGTCCTTCGGTCGGGTCGGCCGCTCCTCCCCCCGGCGGACCGCTCCGGCTCGACGGGTTCGGCACGTACGGTGGGGTCCCCGCTGCCGGCCGCGAGCAGGTGCCTTCCTCGAGCTCGGAGGTGGACGCGTCCTCCCATGGTTCGGCCGGATTCGAGCCCCCTCCGCCGTGGGCGGCGTCGCCGGGTCTGCCGCCGGCCGCCGATTGGGCCCGTTCCGATCCGCTCGACCGGGGTCCGGTGGATCCGTTCGGGCTCGGCGCCTCGGCGGGGCTCGGGCCGACGACGGGGACACCGGCCCAACCGATCCCCTCTCTTCCCTCGCGTCCGCCGGAACCGCCGGCTTGGGCCTCGGGCTCGGCGGAGTCTTCGGGCGACGTCCCGAGCTTCGAGGCGATCGCGAAGGCCGCGCGGACGTCTCGGCCGGGCCCGTCCCCGTTGGCGGGGCCGGAGGAGAACCTCCCCGCCCCCAAAGGGGGACTGTCGCCGGGCATGGTCGCCGCCCAGGGCATGGCCAGCCACGGCCGCCCGCTCATGGCGCCGAGCCCACGGCACGAGGGCAACCTCCCCATCCCCAAGGAGCACGCTTCGCATCTGTACGATCACTCCGTCGGCGGCCCTCCCAGCGGCGCGCCCGGCACCGAGCGGACCGGCCCGAGGGGCGCACCGGGGCTCACGAGCAGCCTCGGGACCGGCCTCAGCTCCTCGGCGCTGCCCGCAGTCTCGTCCCCCACGACCGGTGACGTCGCGCCGGTGCCGTTCGACTCGACCCACTACCGGAGGGTGTTCGATGAGTTCGTGTCCGCGAAGACGCGGGTCGGAGAGCCGGTGGACGGCCTGTCGTTCGAGAGCTTCGGGGCCAAGCTGCGAGCGAGCGAGCAGAGCCTCATCGAGCAGCACGCGTGCCGCGCGGTGCGGTTTCAGGTGCTCGTGAAGGACCGATCGGTGTCGCTGCGACCTCAGCTGGTGCGCTGAACACTCGTGTGGTAGAGCCAGCCCATGCTGGTGCACCTGAATATCCGTGACCTCGCCTTGGTGGAGCGGCTCGAGCTGAAGTTCGCCCCCGGCCTGAACGTGCTCACCGGGGAGACGGGCGCCGGCAAATCGGTGCTGCTCAGCGCGATGTCGCTCGTCCTCGGGGCGCGCGGGGCGCCCGAGATGGTGCGCAGCGGCCGCGAAGAGGCGACCGTAGAGGCGCTCTTTCGGCTCCCGCCGGAGCACCCGGCGTTGGCGAAGTGGGACGAGGCCGGTTTTCCCGCCGGCGACGGCCAGGTCTCGATCGCTCGGACAGTGCGGGCCCAGGGGCGGGGCCGGGTGACCGTGAACGGGCGGCCAGCGACGGTCGGGGCCCTGCTCCAGTTGATGCAAGGGGTCGTGGATCTCACCAGCCAGCACGAGCACGTCGCGCTGCTCGACCCGGACGCCCACCTCGAGATGCTCGATCGGTTCGGAAACCACGGCCGGCTCCGGGAGACGGTGCGGCGCTGCCATGAGGTCCGCACGCAGCGGGCCGCGGAGCTCGGCGCGCTCACGCTCGACCCGGTCGCCCGGGACCGCCGGCGGGAGGAGCTGCGGGCGGCGATCGAGGCCATCGACGAGGCCAACCCGACCCCGGGGGAGCGAGATCGGCTGCTGGCCGAGCGGGCGCGGCTCCGCCACGCAGAGGAGCTCTTGACCGGTCTCTCTGCGATCGAGGGCGCCCTCTACTCGTCCGAGGGGGCGACGGTGGAGGTGCTCGCCCGGGTGGCGCGGCGGCTCGAGCGACTCGCCGCGCTCGATTCGGCCCTCGAGCCGTCCCGCCTCACCGCTTCTTCGCTGCTCGCGGAAGTGGAGGAGCTGAGCCGCGCGGTGGCCAGGCACGCCGCCGAGCTCGAGGCCGAGCCGGGGCGGCTCGACGAGATCGAGCGGCGTCTGTCCACGCTTGAGCGCCTCGGACGGCGTTTCGGATCGACGGAGGAGAAGGTGCTCGCCGCCCGCTCCGCCATGGAGGAGGAGGCTCTGGCGCTGGACGAGGAGGCCCCGCGGCGGGCGAAAGCCGAGGCGGAGCTCGCCGCGGCGGAGCGTCTGTTGGCGGAGGCCTCATCGGCGCTGTCGTCCGCTCGGGCCGCGGCCGCGCCACGGCTCGCCCACGCCATCGGCGCTGCCCTCGAGACGCTCGCCCTCGGAAAGACGCAAGTCGAGCTTCAGCAGCTCGCCCTACCGGCGCCCGGCCCAAAGGGCGGGGAGACCATCGAGCTGCTGTTCTCGCCCAACCCAGGGGAGCCGCCGAGGTCGCTGCGGCGGTGTGCGTCGGGGGGAGAGCTGTCGAGGATGCTGCTCGCCATCAAGCAGGTCGTGCGCGACGGGGCCGCCTGCTACGTCTTCGACGAGGTCGACACCGGCGTCGGGGGCGCGGTCGCCGAGGTCTTGGGCCGGCGCCTCGCGGCCCTCGCGTCGCGGTCGCAGGTCATCGCGGTCACCCACCTCCCGCAGGTCGCCGCCTTCGCCGACCGCCATCTGCGGGTGAGCAAGGTCGAGCAGCGAGGGAGGGCCGTCACCTCGGTCGAGCCGCTCGACGTCGCCGGGGTCGTGACCGAGCTGGCTCGAATGCTCGGCGGCGTCGAGATCACCGACCGCACCCGGGCGCTCGCCGAGGAGCTCCGGTCGAGGGCGAGGGCTCGCCCGAAGCCGCCCCGGCGAGCGGCTCGGTCGGCGGCGTGAGCGGACCGGGTTCGCCCTCAGGGCCTCGCCCCTCCGGGGGGACCGCGGTTTTCGAACCCGACCGAAAGACCGAGCCTTTGGTCTCCCGCTGGTTCCTGCGTTGAAAAGGGATTCGGCGCGTGCCTACACTCCGCGCGTCCCGTGGGCGAGAAGCGAGTCAAGATCCTGTCGTTCGGGCTGACCGACGTCGGCATGCGCCGGGACCACAACGAGGACAGCTACCTCGTGGACGACGACAGCTTGCTGTACGTCGTCGCGGACGGGATGGGCGGTCACCTCGGCGGGGAGATGGCCTCGGAGATGGCGGTCTCGACCATCCAGGCCGTCGTGCAGGGGGATCGCGGGCAGCTGGTGAACGGGCGGCCCTTCAAGGGCGCGATCGAGCAGCACCCAGCGTTCATGATGCTGCCGAAAGCGGTCAAGCAGGCTTGCGCCGCCATCTTCCACAAGGCCCAGGCTGAGCCAGAGCTGCAGGGGATGGGGACGACCGTGACCGGAATGGCGTTCGTGGACAGCTACGCGTTCTTCGGACACGTCGGGGACAGCCGCGCCTACCTGATCCGCGACGGTCGAATCGAGCAGCTCTCGGATGACCACTCCCTGGTGAACGAGCAGCTGAAGGCCGGGCTCATCACCCCCGAGCAGGCCCGCCTCAGCCGCTTTCGCCACATCATCACCCGGTCGGTGGGCTTCGAGGAGGACGTCGCCGTGGACACGATGGTCGTCCCCGTCCAAGAGGGCGACGTGTACGTGCTCTGCAGCGATGGGCTCGCGAACCTCGTGTCCCAGACCGAGATTCGGGATGTGGTCTTCGACTCGTTCCTTCGGGACGCTCCTCGGGAGCTCATCGCCCTCGCCAACGAGCGCGGCGGAGACGACAACATCACGGTCGTGCTCGCATACGTCAACGGCGAGGAGTGATCCGCTCCGGTGGCCCGGTGGCCGAAGGCCCCGGGGGGTGATATTCTTGACCACCGAGGGCGTTGCCCCCACAAGGCAGGGCGGTGGGCGCGGCATCGGCGGCGCCCGCAGTCTCGGGCCCGTTTCGGCCGGGGACCACTTCGGTCTCCGCCGGGACGCGCCTCGGAATCGGACCACGACATGGGCTTTTTCACCAAGCTGATCGGGAGCAAGAACGAGCGGGAGCTGAGAAAGCTCTCGCCGCGCATCGAGGCCATCGCCACGTTCGAGCGGCGGCTGGCGTCGCTCTCGGACGACGAGCTGTCGAGCAAGACGGCCGATTTTCGGCAGCGCATCGACAACGGGGCCAGCCTCGACGAGCTGCTCCCCGAGGCGTTCGCGACCGTCCGGGAAGCGGGCAAGCGCGTGCTCAAGATGCGCCACTACGACGTGCAGCTCATCGGCGGGATGGTGCTGCACTCGGGCAAGATCGCGGAGATGCGCACCGGTGAGGGCAAGACGCTCGTCGCGACGCTCCCGGCCTACCTCAACGCGCTCCCGGGAAAAGGCGTGCACGTGGTCACGGTCAACGACTACCTGGCCAACCGCGACGCCGAGTGGATGGGCAAGGTGTTCCGCTTCCTCGGAATGAGCGTCGGCACGATCGTCCACGGCTACGACGACAACCACAAGAAGTCCCAATATGGTTGCGACATCACCTATGGGACGAACTCGGAGTTCGGCTTCGACTATCTCCGAGACAACATGAAGTACGCGCTCTCGGACTACGTTCAGACCCGAGGGCTCCACTACGCGATCATCGACGAGGTCGACTCGATCCTCATCGATGAGGCCCGCACGCCGCTCATCATCTCCGGACCGGGCGAGACCACCACCGAGAAGTATGGCGTCGTGAACGAAGCGGTCGCTCGGCTGAAGCCAGAGCGGGACTTCACCGTGGACGAAAAGAGCAAGGCGGCCATGTTGACCGACGAGGGCACCGACCGGATCGAGTCGATGCTTCGGGTCGGCAACCTGTTCTCCCCCGAGAACACCGACTGGGCCCACCACGTTCAAAAGGGGCTTCAGGCTCACGCCTGCTACAAGCGCGACGTAGACTACCTGGTCCACGCCGGCGAGGTGCTCATCATCGACGAGAACACCGGCCGCACCATGGAGGGTCGCCGGTGGTCCGATGGCCTCCACCAAGCCATCGAAGCGAAAGAAGGCGTCCCCATCCAGCGGGAGACGGTGACCCACGCCACCATCACCTATCAGAACTTCTACCGGATGTACGACAAACTGTCGGGCATGACCGGCACCGCCGACACCGAGGCCGAAGAGTTCGAGAAGATCTACAAGCTCGACGTGGTCGTCATCCCGACCAACAAGCCGATGGTTCGAGATGACGCCCAAGACCTCGTCTACAGGACCGAGCGGGAGAAGTTCGACGCGGTCGTCGAGGACATCGCGGAGCGGCACGGCCGCGGCCAACCCATCCTGGTGGGTACCCGCAACGTGGACAAGTCGGAGGTCATCTCGCGGCTGCTGAAGCGCCACGGGATCCCCCACATCACGCTGAACGCGAAGTTTCACCGCCAGGAGGGTGAGATCATCGCCCAGGCCGGCCAGAAGGGCGCGGTCACCATCTCCACCAACATGGCCGGTCGAGGGACCGACATCCTGCTCGGCGGCAACGCCGAATACCTCGCCCGCGCCGACGTCGCCCACGAGGAGCTCGGCGACGCTCGAAGCGACCCGGAGGCCGAGCAGCGGATCCTCGCCCGGTTCCGGTGGCTCTCCGGCTCCCCGGAGTCGATCCCGGTCGAGCTCGTCACGAAAGAGGAGACCGAGCGCCGCTTCGCCGAGCGCCTGGTCCGCTCGAGGACGGAGGGGACGAGCCCCGAGGAGGCGGCGCTCGACGTAGAGGCGGTTCGGGAGGCGTGCGCGGCCGAGGCCCGGGCCTACGTAAGCGGCATCGTCGAGCGCTACGCCGCCCATCTCGAGCGGCACGACGCGGCATGCCGGGAGGCGAAGGTCGAGGTCTTGGCCGCCGGGGGCCTGCACGTGCTCGGAACGGAGCGCCACGAGTCGCGCCGGGTGGACAACCAGCTGCGGGGCCGCGCCGGACGCCAGGGCGACCCGGGGTCGTCCTCGTTTTTCCTCTCTCTCGAAGACGACCTGATGCGGATCTTCATCGGCGAGCGCATGGCGGCGATGATGGAGCGGCTCGGCATGGAGGAGGGCGTGCCGATCGAGCACCGCATGGTCACCCGCTCGATCGAGAACGCCCAAAAGCGGGTCGAAGGGCACAACTTCGACATCCGAAAGAACCTCATCGAGTACGACGACGTGATGAACCTTCAGCGCAAGGCGGTGTACGGCCTGCGGCGGAAGGTGCTCGGCGACGATCCCATGGTCGAGGAGCTGCTCGACCTGGCCGAGCGGGTGGTGCGCTACGAGGTGGGGCGCCACGCCCCGAAGAAGCAGTCGCCGTCCGAGTGGGATTTGGAGCGGCTGCGCGAGGTCATCTCCGGCCTTACGGGGGTTCGCCCGGGGCTCGACGAGCTCATCCGGCACGACGAGCTCGAAAACGCGGTCTATGACGCGGTCGAGCGGGCGATCGAGAGCAAGAAGGAGGAGCTCGGCGCGGAGTTCGTGGTGGTGGGCAACGGGCTGATGCCGAAGGAAGTCGTCGCCGCGACCGCCCGGATCCGAGAGCCGGTGTGGCGGCTGATTCTTCGCCAAATCTACCTCGGCGAGCTCGACCGGCACTGGCGGGACCACCTCACGCAGATGGATCATCTGCGGGACGGGATCGGGCTGCGCGGCTATTCGAGCCGGGACCCGAAGGTCGAATACAAGCGAGAAGGTCACGAGCTGTTCGTGTCGATGATGCGGGAGGTGGACCACAACGTGCTCGGGGCGTTCTGCCACTCCAGGCTGGTGTCCGCGGAGCAAGTGGACCGGGAAGAACAGCGGCGGCGGGCCCAATCCCAGGCGCTCGCGCAGGCGGCCCGCCTCAAGGACGGGCATCAGGGGGAGCGGGGGGACGGCACCCAGCCCATCCCGTCGGCGGTGCCCCGTCCGGCCACGCCGGCGGCCAAGAAGCTCGGAGCCCGGTTCAAGAAGGCCTCGAAGAAGGAGAAGCGGCAGCGCCGATGACGGAGATGGAGCGGGTGCTCCTGTTCGGCCTGAGCGGCGACCCGCCCACCGGGGACGCTGGGCATCGCGGTCTCGTGGCCTGGGCGGCTTCGAAGCGCTTTCACCCGGACATGGGAGGGGCGCTCGACGGGGTTTGGGTGGTGCCGGTGTTTCGCCACGCCTACCCGGAGAAAGCCGGTCTGTCCCCCTATCGCCACCGGCTCGCGATGTGCCGGCTCGGCTTTTGCGACATCCCTGGGGTCACGGTCGTGGAGGCCGAGCGCGAGCTCGCCGAGGCGAGGAGCGGGCAGCGCGGCTCGAGCGAGAGCCCCGAAGCGCTCGGCACGGCGGACCTGGTCGCGTTTCTCCGCGCCCGGCATCCCGACATCCAGTTTGGTCTTCTGCTCGGTGCCGACACCGCTCGCGACCTCGCAGAGGGGCGCTGGAAGGACCCTGAGCGGCTCGAGGGCGTGCCGCGGGTCGTCGCCCCGCGGCCCGGGATCGACTTCGTCGGGGTGAGCGAAGGGGTCCCGGAGGTGGGGGCGGTCAGCTCGTCGGCGGCTCGGGCGGCGAGCCCCGGCGAGCGTCGGCGCATGCTCGTTCCCGCGGTGGCCGACTACATCGACCAGAACGGTCTCTACGTGCCGCGTTGACAGCGGTTCCTGGCCGGTTCGATACTCCACCGGCGACGGACGGGCGATGCGGCTCTTCGACCCGGCGCGGACCGGGCCTCGGGTCGCACGAGGCAGGGCCGAAGCGACGTGGGCCCGGCCGCAGTAGGTTCGAGAGCCCGAACCGAGCGCAGGGCAGGCGGCCGACGACCTCGGCCGTTCGATGCCACGAGAGGAGCCGACGCCGTGTCCGAAGCGCCCCCCATTCCGCCTTCCGCCCCGAGAGGCCGGCTGCGACCCGACCGTCTGCTCGGGACCCGCATCGCCGGCAAGTACAAGATGCTGAAGAAGATCGGCGAAGGGGGGATGGGGTCGGTCTACATCGCGAACCAAGAGCCCATCGACCGAAAGGTGGCGGTGAAGGTGCTGCTCTCGAAGCTCGCCGAGGACGAGGTCGCGGTCAAGCGCTTCGAACAGGAGGCGAGGGCGATCTCTCGCATGTCCCACCCGAACACGGTGACGATCTACGACTACGGTCGGGTGGACGACGACGACGGTGAGGAGCGCCTCTACATCGTGATGGAGTACCTCAAGGGTTCCACCTTGACCCAGGTGCTCCGAAAAGAGGGGGCGCTGCCTGGGCCTCGGGCCTCCCGTATCCTCCGCCAGGTGTGCTCGTCGCTCGCGGACGCCCACGGGGCCGGGATCATTCACCGCGACCTCAAGCCGGACAACATCTTCCTGTCCGAGCTGGGCGGTGAGAAGGACTGGGTGAAGGTGCTCGACTTCGGAGTGGCGAAACTCGCCGACTCCGAATCGGCGGGGACGCTCACCCAGACCGGCATGATCTTCGGCACCCCGAAGTACATGTCGCCCGAGCAAGCCGAAGGAAAGCCCATCGACTACCGCGCGGACATCTATGCGCTCGGGGTGGTGCTGTACGAGCTGCTCACCGGCAAGCCCCCGTTCATCTCCGACACCGCCGTCGGCCTGCTTCTCAAGCACATCTCCGAGGCGCCGAGGCCGTTTGCGGAGGTCGCCGGCAATCGGAGCATCGATCCGCGGCTCGAGGTGATCGTGATGCGGGCGCTCGAGAAGCACCCCGACCGGCGCCAGCAGCAGGTGACCGAGCTACAGGCCGAGCTCGAACAGTACGAGCGGGCGGTCACCGGTCCGCAGGCGATCCCCACCGACGTGGGGCGTTTCTCGTCGGTGGGGCCGGCTCCGCACCTGTCCGGTGCGCTACCGACCGAGGTGGTGCCCGGTGCTTCGTCTGCGTACACCCCGTCGGGGCTCCCGCCGGCGGACCGGGTGCCGGGGGACCTCTCCGCGGGCCTCTCTGGCTCGACCCACGGTCCGACCTTCGCGCTGCCTGGAGCCGAGCAGTCGACCGCCCCGGCCATGGCCGGCGCCGCCGGGTTCGCCGCCCCGGGGGCGTCGCCCACCTCGATGTCGGCGACGCAGCCGGTGACCGACGCCGAGCCGACGCGGCCCCGGCAGCGGTCGGCGCTGCCGTGGATCGGCGCGGCGGCGGTGGTGGTGGTCGTGGGCGCGGCGGCGGTGGTGGGGGCCGGGATCGGGACCACGCAGGTGCTGCAGGTGGACGCGCTCGATCCGCCCGCCAACGAGCCTCCCGGCCTCGCGCTCGACGAGCGCCCGACCCCAACCCTGCCGAGCATCGAAGAAGAAAAGCCGCCGGAACCGGCCGCTGTCACCGAGCCGGAGGAGATCCCCAAGGCGCGCCCGAAGGAACCGTCGGTGCGGCCCCGCCCCGAGCCCCCGCCTCTGCCGGCGAAGGTGACCCTTCGGCTTCGGTCGGAGCCGAGCGGCGCGACGGTGTGGCAAGGAGGAAGGCAGGCCGGGGTGACGCCGTTCGACATCGATCTGCCTCGCTCCGACGAACGCTTGACCTTCCGGTTCGAGAAGCGGGGCTACGCCGACGCCGAAGCGGAGACCTCCCTCGCCGAGGACCGCAACGTGGTCGGCACCTTGATGCGGCGGTCGAAGCCCAGCGTTCGACGGTGCCCCGACGGAAGCAAGCCACCTTGCCAGAGCACCGCCGAGAACCCGGTGCAGACGAAGGTCGACGACCTCAAGTGACGGGACCGCTGCGGCTCTCGCCGGTCAGCGGTCCTTCTCGGGCGGTTCGGTCTTGGGCGCCGCTTCGGCGTGGTCGTGGAGCATGCGAACCGAAGGCGAGTCGAGGTCATCGAATTGCCCGTCTCGAACCACCCACACGAAGGCGGCCACCGCGGCGGCGCCGATGACCAGAGCGAGCGGGAGCACGAGGAAGAGGACGGACATCAGTTCGGTTCCTGGTCGGCGAATCGAAACCCGAACGCGCCGCTCACGACCACCAGCGAGCTGACCGGCATGAGCAGGGCGGCAGCGAGCGGATGGAGCAGCCCGGCCGCGGCGAGGCTCACTCCGACGACGTTGTAGCCCAGCGAGAAGAGGATGTTGCCTCGGATTCGCCCGTAGGTCCGGCGCGCCCCCTCGAACAGCTGAAGCAGCGGGGCGACGCCCGGGCGCTGGAGGAACACGTCGGCGGCCATGAAGCAGGTCTCGGCCCCGCCGTGCACCGCGACCCCGACGGTGGCCGCAGCGAGCGCGGCGGCGTCGTTTACCCCGTCCCCCACCATCACCACCGGACCCCGAGCGAGCGCCGCCTCGACCCGACTGAGCTTGTCTTCGGGGCTCAAGCCTCCGTGGCTTTGGTGCTCGGAGAGCCCGAGCTGCCGGCCCACGGCCACGGCCACCGCTGGGTGGTCGCCAGAGAGGATCTCGACGTCGAAGCCGCGCTGGGTGAGCGCGGCGACGCAAGCTGGGGCTTCCGGCCGAACTTGGTCGGCGAGCCCCGCGAGCGCCACCACCCGCCCGTCCACCGCGACCCAAACCGGCGTCAGGGCCTCGGCGACCAGCGCCTCGGTGTCCTCATCGACCCTGGGATCGAACAGGGCCTGGCTCCGAACGAACGCGGGGCTGCCCACCGCGATCTTCCGACCTCCGACCTGAGCGACGAGGCCGCCGCCGGCGGTGGTCTCCACCGACTCGGGCGCCTCGGTGTCGCCGTCCTGCAGGGCGGTGCGCAGGGCGCGCCCCACCGGATGGCTCGTGCCCTGCTCGGCCGAGGCCACGAGGGGCCGGACCCACGCTGGGCCGTCGAACCGGGCCAACTCCATGCGGCCGTGGGTCAAGGTGCCGGTCTTGTCGAAGAACACGGTTCCGCTGCGGAGCCGGCCGAGCGATTCGAGCGCCGCGCCCGACCGAACGAGGATGCCTCGCCGGGCCGCCTTGCCCACAGCGGCGGTGATGGCGAGCGGGGTGGCGAGCCCGAGCGCGCACGGGCAGCTCACGACCAGCAGGGCGACGGCGTGATCGAGCGCGTGGCCAGGATCGAGCACCGACCACGCCGAAAACGTGCCCACGGCGAGCAGGAGCACCACGGCCACGAACCAACCAGCCACCCGGTCGGCGAGCCGCACCACGGGGGATCGGCCTTCGGCGGCGGCGGCCACCCTGTCGGCGATGCGGCCCACCCGAGACGAACGGGCCTCGACCCGGGCTTCCATCATGAGCTGGGCCTCGAGGTTTTTCGTTCCCCCGTGGACCGGGTCGCCCGGACCGACGGTGACCGGGAGCGGCTCGCCGGTGAGCAGCGAGCAGTCGGCCGAGGATCGGCCGGCCAAGACCGCCCCGTCGGTGGGAAACAGCTCGCCCGGGGCGACCTCGAGCCGGTCGCCCGGCCGTATCGACTCGAGCGGGACTTCTTGGGTTTCGCCCTTGGGCCCGAGCCGCCGGGCGAACGCCGGGGTGAGCGCGTACAGCAGCTCCGAGCTCTCCGCTGCCCGCCGCTGCTGCCTGAGCTGAAGGAATCGACCGACGAGAAGAAGAAAGATGAGGGCGGTCACCGAGTCGAAATAGATCTCCCCTTGGTCCCGGACCGTGTTGTACAGCCCGCCAAGAAACCCAGCGAGAAGCCCGATCGAGATGGGGAGATCCATGTGGAGCACCCCCGATCTCAAGCCCTGAAGAGCCCCGTGAAAGAACGGGGCGGCAGCGTAGAGAATCGAAGGGAGCGTGACGAGCAGGCTCGCCCACCGAAACAGCCGCTCGTGCTCCGGATCCATTCCGGACAGCCAGCCCCCGTACAGGGCGAGCGCCATGAGCATGACGTTCCCGGCGACCGCGAACGACAGCCCGATGCGGGTGAGCAGGCGCCGGGTCTCGAGCGCCTCGCCCCTCGTTCTCTGCCCCCGTACGGGGTGGGGGACGTAGCCGAGTCCACTGAGCAACCGGGCGAGCCGCGAAAGCGCGACTTCGCTCGGGAAGTAGGTGAGATCGAGCCGGCCCCGGGCGAAAGCGAGGCGGGCCTCGGCGACCCCCGGCACCCGGGTCAGCGCCTTCTCGATGAGCCAGAGGCAGGCCGAGCAGTGGATTCCTTCTAGGTAGAGTCCGACCCGCAGCGCGCCGTCGGGGCGAGGGCTGGCGTGGTGGGCGAGGAAATCGGGGTCGTCGAGCTCGTCGAAGGTCCGGGCCACGGTGGCGGCCGGCCGCTTGGGCTCGGCGTCGCGAAGGTCGTAGTACGCCTCGAACCCTGCGGCGTGGATGACCTGGTACACCGTCTCGCAGCCGGAACAGCAGAAGCGGAGCTCGCCGCCCAGCGATGGGTCGAGCCCGGCTCCGCCGGCGCCCTCGGCGGGAGGTGCGCGCAGGGACGCATCTGCGGCGCGGGGACCGGGGAGGGCCACCGGCAAGCCGCAGTGGGCGCAGGGCGTGGGGCGCTCCTTGGCCGCCGTCGCGCTCATCCGAGCGCACCGGGCCAGCTTGGGCTCCGGCCGGCGAGCGTGGTCAGGCCGATGAGCAGAAGCAGCAGCGGCATCAGCAGCCCGAGCTTGGGTCCGAGCGCCCGGGCGGCCCACCGCATCGAGACGCCGGCGAAGAGCATCGCCGGCAGCGTTCCCGCCCAGAAGAAGAGCATCACCAGGGCTCCGCTGCCTGCTCCCCCGGTGCCGGCCGCGGCGGCGGCAAACCCATACAACCACCCGCAGGGCAGCAAGGTCGAGGCGAGCCCGAGGAAGAGCGCGCGGACCAGGGGGGGACGGCGGCCGAGCCCGGGGGCGAGCCGGCCGAGCACGGTCGTCAGCCACCGAGGCGCGGCGGCCGACGACCGCCCGGTCAGGTGGTCGAAGAGCAGCACCGCGCCCCACGCGAGCATCAGCGTCCCGGCGACGAGCGCGGCGGTCCGGGTGAGCCCACCCGCGGCTCCGGCCAGGTCGAGCGCGGCGCCGACCGCGCCGGCGGCGGCGCCGAGCCCCACATAGGTGGCGAGGCGACCCCCGTTGTAGGCGAGGTGAGGCCAGGGCGAGGGGCGCTGGTCGGCTCCGGCGTAGAAGGCGACGAAGCCGCCGCACATGCCGATGCAGTGTAGGCTGCCCACCGCGCTCGCCACGAGCACCCCAGCGAGCAGCTCGATCACAGCTCGAGCCTCGTGACGTGAAGGAACTTCTTGCTGTCGAGCGTGGCGACGAACCGCAGCTCCCAGAGGGTGCCGGTCCCTCGGCCGAGCACCCGAGGGAGCTCGTAGGTCCCCCCGCCCCTAGGAAGGAGGATGGCCGCGGTGCGCTCGGAGGCCTTCGCGTTCGGAAAGGCCTCGAGGGCGAGCTGAGCCCCGTCGATCGGCCGAGAGAGCGCATCGGTGAGCCGGGCCCGGATGCCGGTCGCCACCGGCTCCACCGACAGGCTCCAGCCGAGCGCTTCGCTCGCCGCGCGCTCCGCCTGCAGGTCGTCCCAAGCCACCGCCTTCGCGTAGTAGTCGGGCTCGATGGCGAAGCTCGGGTCGTTGGTGGCCCGGATCATCAGATAGATGTTCGCGCCGACCGAGACGAGCAGCAGGCTTACCAAAAAGAGGGGAAACCACCCTCCATTTCTCAAGAAGCGCAGCATGGTTCACTCCGGGCCGAGGAGCAGGAACGGGACCTCGGTCGCGAACCCTTCTCCGTCGTCGATCTGGACCTTGATGGGAATCTGCCCCTTCGTGAACGCCTCTTTGGGGAGGGTCACGAACACGGGAGACGTCATCGAGTCGCCCTGCCGGACTCGCAAGGGAAACTGCGGAGCGAGGATGGAGGCGCCGGCGGCTCCTTCGAAACGGAGCCCATAGCTGCGATCCCCGCCCGCTCGGTTGACGATCTTCACCCGCAGCTGGTTTCGCACCGTGCTCCCTTCGACGACGTAGGGCGCGTTCAGCTGGCGCAAGACGGTGACGTCCGCGTTGCCTTGCGTTCCGATCGCGAACCCCAGGGTGGTGAGCAGGCCTGCGATGATGACCGGGTACGCGATCACGCGAGGGCGCAGGATCTTCGACCGGCCTCGGGTCTCGAGCGCGTGCTGCGAGGACAAGCGGATGAGCCCCCGGGGCTTCCCGATCTTGTCCATCACGTTGTCGCACGCGTCGATGCATTGGGTGCAGGCGATGCATTCGAGCTGAAGGCCGTCTCGGATGTCGATGCCCGTCGGGCAGGTGGTCACGCACGCTCCGCAGTCGATGCAGTCCCCGCTCCCGTCCGCTTCTTGCCTCGCTTTGACCCGCTTTCGCGCCTCGCCTCGGAGGGTGTCGTAGCCGACGATCAGGGAGTGCCGGTCGAGCAGGGCGGACTGAAGGCGGGCGTACGGGCAGATGACGGTGCACATCTGCTCGCGAAAGTAGGCGAAGTCGAAGAACACGAGGCCGGTCGTGACGGCCATGATGGCGAAGGACCCGGGCTGCTCGAACGGGGAAGCCATCATCCAGGTCGCGAGCGTCTGCCAACCCACGAAGTAGGACAGGAACTGGTTTCCGAGCACGAAGGCGATGAGCAAGAAGACGCCGTACTTCGCGAGCCGAACCGGGGGTGGCAGAAAGCCCCGCTGCTTGTCGAGCTGCCGCTGACGGCCCGGTCCGCCCTCGAAGAAGTTCTCGATGGGGCGAAAGACGAGCTCGAGGTACACCGTCTGCGGGCAGCCCCAACCGCACCACACCCGGCCAAACAGGGCGGTGAGCCAGAAGACGCCAAGAAAGATGCTGAGCATCAGCAGCATCAGCAGCGCCGAGTCGGTGGGATGGAAAGTGAATCCAAAGAGGTGAAACCGGCGAGAAGCCACGTCGAGCAGGATCGCCGGGTGGCCGCCCACCGGGATGAAGGGCAGGACCAGGAAGGCCACGATCAAGCCGTAGCCGACCACCTTTCGCCGGTCGAGAAAGCGGCCGCTCGAGCGCCGGGGCCTCATCCAGATCCGCTTTCCGTCCAGGCCCAGCGTCGTGAGCACGGGCCCGGCGCCAGGGGCGTTGATGCGTTGGTCCATGTCTTCTCCTCGGGCCCCTCCGGGTCCGCTCTCTTCACGGCGTGGGTCGTGCCGACACGAGGGTGCCGGGCCGGCTCGGCCCCGCTCAGTTCTGGGCGAACTCGCCTTCGACCTTCTCGCCCTGAGGAGCCTTGCCGGGGACGTTCGTGTTTCGGATCGTCCCCAGGTATCCCACCAGTTGGGCCAGCTCTTCGGGTGTCACCATCTTCTCCCAAGCGGGCATGCCCTGTTCGGCGACCCCCTCGGCGACGACCTGGCGGATGGCCATAAGGCTGCCGTCTCCGTGGATCCAGAAGCGGTCGGTCAGGTTCGGGCCGACGAGGCCTTCGCCCTTCTGGCCGTGGCAGGACGCGCAGAGCTGGGCAAACTTCTCTTCGCCCGCGGACACCGCTTCTTGATCCCTCATGTAGATCCGGAGGCTGTCTTCCGAGACGTTCGCGAGCAGGACCTTGCGCTGCTCCGCTTCGATCACCCGCCAGCTGTCCATGTCCTGCTCGTAGGCGGCGAACACCCCGGTCCCGGTCTGGGCGACGTGGTAGTGGACGAAATAGACGGCGGAGAACACGATGCTCCCTATCCACATCCACGTCCACCAGGCGGGGATGGGGTTGTCGAACTCGCGGATACCATCATATTCGTGATCGAGCAGCTCGTCGGTGGGCTTCGTAGACATCTTTTTCTCCTCCGGGCTCGGGCCCGGCTGCGGCGGCAGGCTGGTCAGTGGGCCGGTCGGACGACGACTTGGTCGGTCGCCAGGGTCAGTCGTCGAGAGGGAGGCGCGAGGCCTCTTCGTAATCCTTCTGGTGTTTCTTCGAAAACAGCCGAAGCATCACCCCGATGAACACCCCCAAAAAGATGACCAGCGCCACCTGGGGATAGCTCGACAGGGCCATGTTGCTCATCAAGTCGCTCAGCTTCATGAAGACTCCGGGTTTGGTCTCGGGGGCGCGGGGGGCTCGACTCCCCCCGCGCCACCGAGTCCGCTAGTTGGTCGCGACCGGCTCCTTGGCCGCGGGCGCCTTCGGCAGCTTCTTGATGTCCGTCCCGAGCCGCTGCAGGTACGCGATCATCGCGATGATGTTCTTGCCATGCAGCGCCGGGCCGCCCTGGGTCAAAATCTCGTCCGCGATCTGGTCGGCCTGCTTTCGGGCCATGCCCTCAGCGTAGTTGATGGCCGCGCCGTAGGGAACGCCGAGCATGGCCATCGCGTCGATTCGCCGCTGGATCGAGCCGAACTCGATGTCATCCTCGAGCATCCACTGGTAAGGGGGCATGATCGAGCGAGGGGTCGTGCTCCTCGGGTTCTCCATGTGCCGGACATGCCAGAGGTGCGGGTACTTCCCGCCCACCCGGTGGAGGTCGGGCCCGATGCGGCGCGAGCCCCACTGAAACGGGCGATCGTAGATGAACTCGCCCGGTTTGGAGTATTCGCCGTACCGCTCCGTCTCCATCCGAATCGGGCGGATCATCTGGGAGTGGCAGTTGTAGCAGCCCTCCGAGACGTACATGTCCCGTCCGTACAGCTCGAGCGGGGTGTAGGGCTGAACGGTGGCGATGGTCGGGACGTTCGATTGGATGAGGAACGTCGGGATGATCTCGAACAGGGATGCCACCGCGACCGCGCCGGTGGTCCAAAGGGTGAAAGTCACGCCCTTTCGCTCCCACACCCGGTGGAATTCGGCCCGGTGCAGGTACCCCAGGAAGCCGCCGACGGTCAGGCGTCCCCCGGGCGGGATCATCGGCTGCGGCGCCGGTCCGTCGTACGTCGGCGACAGCGGGGGGGCGCTGTCGGTGACCGGGGCGTAGGTCGCCGGGCGAGCCCGCCAAGTCATCACGAAGTTGACGAGACACAGCACGACGCCGACGACGTACATCAAGCCGCCGACCACCCGGACATAGTACATGGGCATGAGCCGAAGCACGGTCTCCACGAAGTCGGGGTAGGCCAGGCGCCCGGTCTCGTCGAACGCGCGCCACATCAGCCCCTGGGTGATGCCTGCGGTGTAGATGGAGACGATGTAGAAGAGGATGCCGATGGTGCCGATCCAGAAGTGGGTTTCGGCCAGCTTCTGGCTCCAGAGCTTCGTCTGGAACAGGCGCGGGGCGAGCCAGTAGATCATTCCGAAGGCCATGAACCCATTCCAACCGAGCGCGCCGGCGTGCACGTGGGCGATGGTCCAGTCGGTGTAGTGGGAGAGGCTGTTGACCGACTTGATCGAGAGCATGGGGCCCTCGAAGGTGGACATCCCGTAGAACGTGATCCCGACGGTGTAGAACTTGAGGATCGGGTCCTTTGCCACCTTGTGCCACGCCCCGCGGAGGGTGAGCAGGCCGTTGATCATTCCGCCCCAAGACGGCATCCACAGCATCAAGCTGAAGATCATGCCCAGGGTGGAGGCCCACTCGGGCAGGGCCGTGTAGTGGAGGTGGTGGGGTCCAGCCCAGATGTAGATGAAGACGATCGACCAGAAGTGCAGGATGGAGAGCCGATAGGAGAAGACCGGTCGGTTCGCCGCTTTGGGGAGGAAATAGTACATCAACCCAAGGAAGGGGGTGGTCAGGAAGAACGCGACCGCGTTGTGTCCGTACCACCACTGCATGAACGCGTCCTGCACCCCGGCGTACAGGCTGTAGCTCTTGAGAGCGAACACCGGCAGCGCCAGGTTGTTGAACACATAGAGGATGGTGATCGCGACGATGCTGGCGATGTAGAACCACAGCGCAACGTAGAGGTGCCGCTCCCGGCGCCGGGCGAGGGTCATGAAGAAGTTGACCGCGAACACGAGCCAGATGACGGCGACGGCGATGTCGAGCGGCCACTCCAGCTCCGCGTACTCCTTGGACTGGCTGTAGCCGAGGGGGAGCGTGATCGCCGCGGCGACGATGATGAGCTGCCAACCCCAAAAGTGGATGCGGCTCAGCCCGTCATGGAACATGCGCGCCTTGAGCAGGCGCTGGCTCGAATAGTACACCGCGGCGAAGATCGCGTTTCCAGCGAAGGCGAAGATGGCCGCGTTCGTGTGGAGGGGCCGGAGGCGCCCGAACGTGAGGTAGGGTAGGCCGAAGCTGAGCTCGGGCCACGCCAGCTGCACGGCGATGATGAGGCCCAGGAGGGTCCCCACCAAGGCCCAGACCACCGTAGCGGTGGCAAACTTGCGTGAGATGTCGTCGTCGTAGGTGAAGGTCTCGGACTGCATGGGTTTCCCGGCCCGCCCGAGCCCGAGGCCACGGGGCGGCACAGCCCCGCCCGTTGCAACGAGGGTGCCAAAGTACCGAGGTGCAGCGGTGACGCACGGAGCTTGGTGGCGGCGCGGTTCCGGTTACGAATGGGTGACCAAGCGGCGTTTCGACTTCGTTCCTGGTCGTCCTTTCGAAACGGATCCTGCGTCGCATCGACGCAGCATCGCTCGGTCGCGTCTGATGGTTTTCACCGATGTTCCTGAAAGGGAACGGATGACGTTGCGACGAACGTCGCAACGCGACCCCCCAAAAGTTTGTTCAGTGAACGAGGATCTCGAGCAGCACCGGCCCGTGACCTTGGCGCACATGCTGCGCTGCATCGCGCACCGCGCCGAGGACCGCGGCCGGGTGCGCGCCCGAGACCGGTTCGGCGGGGACCCCGTAGGCGAGGCCTTCGACGGCGAGCGAGCGGTCGCCTGGGGCCGACCGGACCACGAACACGGTGCGGCTGGCCTGAACCGCGGCGAAGTTGAGGGCGTGTCCGAGATCGGGGTCGGTCCGAGCTTCGGCGTCGAAGGCGGCCAGGACCACCCCGCTGGCGCCCTGAAGCCGCAGGGCCCAGCCCACCCCCGCTGCTCGGGGGAGATGGGAGCCAGCGGAGCGCCCGGGCGGAAGCACGCCGTGCTCGGCGCTCACCACATCCGCTCCCTCGGCGGCGAGGTCGAGCACCCGCTGAAGCGGCACCCCGCGAGCCCAGGCGAGCAGCGGCGACGCGGCGCGGTCAGCGGCGACCGCGTCCGACGGCCCCAGAACCACCGCCACCGCCGCCGCCAGCGCGACCGCGGCTAGATCCAGGGCCAGCGCGGCCGCTTCGATTTGGTCCGCAGCCCGCTGAGCGGCGGACAGAGCCCGCCAAAACGGCTCCGAGGGTTCGGTTGATGCGGCGACTCGGACCGCTAGGGCGGGCTCGTCGAGGACGAAGATGGAAGGCGCGGTCATACCGAGGACGACCGCTGTCGAAGGGCCCTCTCCACGTAGAGCTCTCCGGCTCGGTAGGAGGAGCGGACCAGCGGGCCGGAGGCGACGTAGCCAAAGCCGAGGCCCCGGGCTGCATCCGCGTAGCGCTCGAAAGTCTCTGGATGCACGTACTCGACCACCGGCAGGTGGCGGGACGATGGGCGCAAATACTGACCGAAGGTCACGATGTCCACGTCGCGGGCCCTGAGATCCTCCATGGTCGCGAGGACTTCGTTTTCGGTCTCGCCGAGGCCCAACATCACCGAGCTCTTGGTCAGAAGGTTCGGCGCCCGGCGCTTGGCCCGCTCGAGCACCTCGAGGCTCTGCAGATAGCTCGCTCTTGGGTCCCGAACCGTGGGGGACAGACGCTCCACCGTCTCCACGTTGTGGGCGAGCACCGCAATCGGGGCCTCGCACACCGCGGCGAGCGCGGCCTCGTCGCCGAGGAAGTCGGGGATGAGCATCTCGAGCAGGGTGTCCGGACACGCCGCCCGAATGGCGCGCAGGCACCGGGCGAGGTGGGCGGCGCCGCCGTCGGGCAGCTCGTCCCGGTTCACCGAGGTCAGCACGACGTAGGACAGGCCCATCGCCGCCACCGCCTCGGCCACGTTCGCCGGCTCCTCGGGGTCGAGCGGCGGGGGACGCTTCGCGGTGTTGACCGCGCAAAACCGGCACCCCCGGGTGCATGTATCCCCCATGAGCATGAAGGTCGCCGTACCGCCTCCCCAGCACTCCCCGATGTTGGGGCACTGGGCCTCTTCGCACACCGTGGCGAGCCGCAGGGTTCGGGCCCGCTGCTTGAGCGCGGTGTAGTTGGTCCCGCCCGGGGCCTTGATCTTGAGCCACTCCGGTTTCCGGTGGGTGGGGCCGACCGGCGCGCCGGACCGGTCCTGCAGGATCGGCAGCAAAGAACTCACGAGAGTGCGCTAGCACCGGCCTCCGGGGGGGGACAAGGCGAAGCGAGCGGCCCTGCCGAACCACGGGAAACCGAGCCGCCGTTTTCGGCGGCCGTCGCCTCGGCTTGCCGGCGGCGCCGGGGCTTGCCAGCGTAAGCGCATGCGGTTTTCCGAGCTGCGACCGGACGAGATGAACCCCGCCGGGCTCGACCCGGTGGACCCCGAGGCGATGTCCGCCGCGGCCGCCATCGTCGCCGATGTCCGGGGGAGGGGGTGGCCCGCGCTCGTCGAGTACGCGGAGCGGTTTGGGGACCGAACTCCGGGCGAGCCGCTCGTGCTCGAGCGGCCGGCGCTCCTCGCCGGGCTCGACCGCTTCCCTGCCGCCGACCGTCGGCTGCTCGAGCGGGCGGCCGAGCGCATCCGCCGGTTCGCGCAAGCGCAGCGAGCGGCCCTCGGTGACGTGGAGCTCGCGGTCGCGGACGGGACGGTCGGCCACCGGGTTGCGCCGGTGGCGAGGGCGGGCTGCTACGCACCGGGGGGGCGGTTTCCGCTGCCGAGCTCGGTCCTCATGACCGCGGTGACCGCTCGGGCCGCCGGGGTACCGGAGGTCTGGGTGGCATCTCCGCGGCCGGCTCTGGCGACGATCGCCGCCGCCGCGCTCGCCGACGCCGACGCTTTGCTCGCCGTGGGCGGCGCGCAGGCCATCGCCGCCTTCGCCTACGGGGCGGGTCCGGTCCCGGCGGTCGACGTCGTCGTGGGCCCCGGCAACCGCTTCGTGACCGCGGCCAAGCAGATCGTGGCCGGACGGGTGGGCATCGACATGCTCGCCGGCCCGAGCGAGGTGCTGATCATCGCCGACGAGCAGGCCGATCCGGCGGTGGTGGCCGCGGACCTGCTCGCGCAGTGCGAGCACGACGTGGCCGCTCGCGGCCTGCTCGTCACTCCGAGCCGCCAGCTCGCGTCCGCGGTCGTGGAGGCGCTGCGAAGGCAGCTCGAGACCTTGCCCACCCGGGCGACGGCCGAGCCGGCCCTGGCCCGGGGCGGGTTCGTGGTCGTGGCCGACCTCGACGAGGCCTGCGAAGTCTCCGACCGGGTCGCCCCCGAGCACCTCGAGCTGCTCGTTTCCGACCCGGAGTCGCTGCTTTCGAAACTCTCGCACTTCGGGGCGGTGTTCCTCGGCGCCGGCTCGGCGGAGGTCTTCGGGGACTATGGAGTGGGGCCGAACCATACCCTCCCCACCGGGGGCACCGCCCGCAGCACCGGGGGCTTGTCGGTGTTCCATTTCCTTCGGGTCCGAACCCACATGAGGCTCGCTCCAACCCCCGAGCTGGTCAGCGACACGGCGGCGTTCGCTCGGCTCGAGGGGCTCGAGGGCCACGCCCGGGCGGCCGAGCTCCGCCGGGAAAGCAAGAAATAGGCCGCTTGACGAGCGGGGGCGGTCCTTATCCTCCGGGCATCCGCCGGGCTTTTCCGTGCGGCCGGAGGTTTTGCAGTGAATCCAGAACGTTTGACTTTGAAGACAAGAGAGGCGCTCGGTCGGGCGCAAACCCTCGCGAGGAGCCGAGGCCACCAGCGGGTGGAGCTCGAGCACGTCATCGTCTCCGCGCTCGAAGACAGAGAAGGGCTCGCGAAGGCTTTGCTCGCGAAGCTCGGCACCGACGAGCGCGGTCTCGTCGCCGAATGCGAGCGCCGGCTGGGCCGGCTTCCGAAGGTCTCGGGTGGGGGCGGCTCGCTGTATGTCGGCGATGGGCTCGCCGCCGCCTTCGCCGCCGCCGAGCGAGAGGCATCCGAGCTGAAGGACAAGTTCCTGAGCATCGAGCACCTGCTGCTCGGCGCGGCGGACGGGCCGGCCAAGGAGCTGCTCGAGCACTTCGGTCTTGGCCGGGCCGCGGTGCTCGCCGCGCTCGAGGAGATTCGAGGCCCTCGGCGCATCGAAGACCAGGATCCGGACGGAAAGTTCCAAGCTCTCGAAAAATATACGCTGGATCTCACCGCCCGGGCGCGCGCCGGCAAGCTCGACCCCGTAATCGGCCGGGACGACGAGATCCGGCGGACGATGCAGGTCCTGTCGATGCGCCGAAAGAACAACCCGGTGTTGATCGGCGAGCCCGGGGTCGGAAAGACCGCGATCGCGGAGGGGATCGCGCAGCGCATCGTCGCAAAGGACGTCCCCGAGTCGCTCGCCGGGCGGCGCCTGCTCTCCCTCGACCTAGGCGCGATGCTCGCCGGCGCCAAATATCGCGGTGAGTTCGAAGAGCGGCTCAAGGCGGTGCTCGAAGACATCGCGGCCGCGGAGGGGAAGGTCATCCTCTTCATCGACGAGATCCACACCCTGGTTGGGGCTGGGGCCTCCGAGGGCGCGATGGACGCCTCCAACATGCTGAAACCCGCGCTCGCCCGCGGGGACCTGCACTGCATCGGCGCCACGACCATCACCGAGTACCGGCAGCACATCGAGAAGGACGCCGCGCTCGAGCGGCGGTTTCAGCCGGTGCTCGTCGAGCCGCCGACGGTCGAGGCGACGGTCGCGATCCTCCGCGGTCTGCAGGAGCGCTACGAGGTTCACCACAAGGTGCGAATTCGCGACGGCGCGCTCGTCGCCGCGGCTCGGCTGTCCGACCGATACATCGCCGACCGCTTCCTGCCGGACAAGGCGATCGACCTCGTCGACGAGGCCGCGGCGACGGTGCGCATGGAGATCGACTCCCTCCCGAAGCCCATCGATGAGGTCGAGCGCAAGATCCTGCAGCTCGAGATCGAGAAGCAGGCGCTGGGCCGGGACGAGGAGAAGGACGCCGGCGCCAGGCTGGGCGAGCTCGACCGGGAGCTGTCCGAGCTGCGAAGCCGCGCGGCGACCATGAAGGCGACGTGGCAGGCCGAGAAGGGGGCGCTGACCGCGATGGCCGACGCCAAGGAGGAGATCGAGCGGCTGCGGACCGAGGCCGAGATCGCGACCAGGCAAGGCGACTACGAGCGGGCCTCGAAGCTCCTGTACGGCGAGGTGCCGGAGCGGGCGAAGGCGCTCGAAGCGGCGGAGGCGAGGCACGCCGAGCTGACCAAAGACTCGTCCTTTCTTCGCCAGGAGGTGACCGACCGAGAGATTGCGGAGGTCGTATCCCGATGGACGGGGATCCCGGTGAGCCGGATGCTCGAGAGCGAGGCGGCCAAGCTCGTGCAGCTCGAGTCGGCGCTGCACCGCCGGGTGATCGGGCAGGACGAGGCGGTGTCGAGCGTCGCCCGCGCGGTGCGCCGCGCTCGGGCTGGCCTCAAGGACCGCAGGCGGCCGATCGGGGGGTTTCTGTTTCTCGGGCCCACCGGGGTAGGAAAGACCGAGCTCGCGAAGGCGCTCGCCGAGCAGCTGTTCGCGGACGAGTCGCGGGTCATTCGCCTCGACATGAGCGAATACATGGAGAAGCACGCGGTCGCTCGCCTCATCGGCGCCCCTCCCGGGTATGTCGGGTACGAGCAGGGCGGATACCTCACCGAGCAGATTCGGAGGCACCCGTATTCCGTGGTGCTCTTCGATGAGATCGAGAAGGCGCACCCCGAAGTCTTCCACCTGCTCCTGCAGGTGCTCGACGACGGTCGCCTCACCGACGGGAAAGGTCGAACGGTGGACATGAGCAACACGCTGGTGGTGCTGACGTCGAACCTCGGCTCGTCCGTCATCCAGCGGTACGGGCGGGGGGAGCACGAACTCATGAAGCAGGAGCTGGATCAGCTCCTGCGCACCCAGTTTCGACCCGAGCTGGTCAACCGGCTCGACGACGTGCTCGTCTTCCACCGGCTCGAGCGCGCCGAGGTTCGACGCATCGTGCCGGTGCAGCTCGAGGCGGTGCGGCGCCTGCTCGGCGAGCGCGGAATTCGGCTCGACGTCGAAGAAGCGGCCGAGGCTTGGCTCGCCGAGCGTGGCTACGACGAGGAGATGGGCGCTCGACCCCTCCGCCGACTCATCCAGACCGCGGTGATCGACCGGGCTGCCGACGCGCTGTTGGCTCGCCCCGGAGCCGAGGGCGGCGTGCTCCGGGTCCTGGCGAGCCGGGAAGGACTCGAGGTGCGGCTCGACCCGTGACGGCTGGACCGCCGCCCTCGCTCACTGCTCGACGGAGCGAGAGGCGGCGTTCTCGTCGATCGCCGCCCCCACGAGCGCGGCGGCGGGGGAGAGGACCGCGAGCAGCACCCCGCCGACCACCAGGAGCCCCGCCGGGACCCCCTCGAACAACCCGAGGCCGATGCCCGCGGTGAAGATTCCTCCGAAGAACAGGACGAAAGCGAGGACGAGGAAGGATTTGAAGGTCTGCTGCATATCCTCGGTACTAGCAAGGCGTGTTCCACCGGAACGCCGTCCTGTTCTGCAGAAGCGCTTCCCACCGACCGCGGCATTCGGCCTCGCTCGGGCGAGCGGGTGGGGCGATACGCCACGACGAACGCTCGCTTCCCGGGGGCCCCCGGAAAAAACCATGTCCCGCCGGGGGGCTTCGTGCTACTCCGCGCCCGCCCGGTGGTCCCGGGCGTTTGCCCATGGCCGGCCGCGCTCGTCCTCTCGGCCCGCTCGTTCGGGCGCTGCTCCTCGGGCTCTTGGTCGCGGCTTTTGCCGCCGGGTCGGTCCCTGCGCTCGCCCAACCGACCACGGTCGAGGGCCGCACCCTCCGGCGCGTGGTCTTCGAGGGGCTTCGCCGGGTCGAGGCGGGCGCGGTCCTGCTCGTTCTCGAGTCCAGAGAAGGGCGCCCTCTCTCCTTGTCCACGGTGGCCGACGACCTGCGCGCCGTCTACGGGATGGGCTACTTCTCGGACGTGAAGGTCTTCGCCGAGCCGTCCGGCCCGGACGCAGTCGACCTGGTCTTCGTCGTGGTCGAAAAGCCAGCGGTCCGGGCGATCTCGGTGGCCGGCAACCGCGACATCTCCACGAGCGACCTCGAGGAGGCGATCGACCTGAAGCCGTTCACGATCCTCGACGAGCGAAAGGTCCGAAAGAACCGCCAGAAGCTGCTCGACCTGTACACCGAGAAAGGATTCTACCTGGTCGAGGTCGAGGAGCAGCTCATCGATGTCGGCGACAACCAGGTCGAGATCGTGTTTCAGGTCAACGAGAACGCGAAGGTGGAGGTGCGCTCGGTGAGCTTCGTCGGCAACCGGCGCATCTCGAGCGCGGAGCTGAAGGCGTCCATTCTGACCAAGGAAGGGAACCTCCTGTCGTTCGTCACCCAGGAGGGCACCTACCGCCGCGGCCAGTTCGAGGCGGACATGTTCCTCATCAACCAGAAGTATTTCGATCAGGGGTTCATCAATGTCCGGGTGGAGTCGCCGGATATGGAGATCTCGGGCGACCGCCGGTTCGTGTACATCACGTTTCGAATCGAAGAGGGCGACCAGTTTCGGGTGGGGAACATCGACTTCGAAGGCGACCTCCTGGCCGACCCGGAGATGCTCCGGTCCCGGATCGGGACGCAGGAAGGAGACGTCTTCAACCGGACCCAGCTGCAGAAGGACCTCCAAGCGCTGAAGGCGCGCTACGAAGACGACGGTTACGCCTACGCGAACATCACCCCGCTCAACCGGATCGACGCCACCGCAAAGACCATCGACCTTACCTTCGAGATCCAAAAGGGCCAGCTCGTCACCTACGAACGCATCGAGATCTTGGGCAACACGAAGACCCAGGACCGCGTCATCCGAAGAGAGCTGCGGATCTATGAGGGCGAGGTGAGCAGCGCGAGCCTTCGAGACCTCTCGCAGCGGAGGGTGCAGGCGCTGGGATTCTTCGAGAACGTGGACATCCGCACCCGCCGGGGGTCCCGCGACGACCTGCAGATCGTCGAGATCGAAGTCAAGGAGCGGGCGACCGGTACATTTCAGGTCGGGGCCGGGTTTTCGTCGGCGGAGAACTTCATCGCCACCGCCCAGATCGCGCAGGACAACTTCCTTGGACGGGGGCAATCCCTTCAGCTTTCGGCGCAGGTCTCCTCGCTGCGGCAGCTGTTTCAGTTGCGGTTCACCGAGCCCTATTTCCTCGATTCTCTCGTCACGTTCAGCTTCAACGCCTTCAACACCGAGACCCAGTTTCGGTCCTTCTTTCGCTCGGCCTCGGGCGGCGACATCACGCTGGGCTACCCGCTCAACGACGAGATCCGGGCGTTCCTGACGTACTCGCTCGAGTTCGTCCAGAGCCGGGGCTCGGACGGGACCTTTCGGCAGCCGGCCTACTTCCCCTTGAACAACTCGGGGCGGATCTCCTCGCTGCGGGCGACCGTGAACTACGACAGCCGGGACAACCGTCTGTTTCCAACCTCCGGTATGTTCCACCAGCTCTCGGCCGAAGTCTCCGAGACCTTTCTTGGCGCCTCGGACAACCGAACGTTTCAGCGGTTCCGCGGTTTCATGCGGTTCTACCAGCCGTTCCCGTTCGGTTCGGTGGGGAAGATCAGCATTCGCGGCGGGTATCTGAACTCGACGGCGACCCAGCCGCTGTCACCGGCCGAGAAGTTCATCATGGGGGGCATCAACACCTTGCGCGGCTACCTGCCGTTCAGCGTCGGGCCTGAAGGCCGAGCCCTCCTCAACGACCGGGGCAGCGACCGGCTCGATCCCTACGCCTCGACCCTCCCGTTCGTCGAAGGCGGCAACAAGGAGTTCCTGGTCAACGTCGAGCTCGAGTTCCCCATCTTCCAAGCGGTTGGGATCCGAGGGGTGTTGTTTCTGGACGCTGGCAACGTCTACGCCGAAGACGAGAACTTCTTTTACGCCGGCGGGCAGATTCGGCCTCCCGTTTGCCGGCCGGGCGAGCTGTTGCTCTTCGACGACGGTCGCTCCTCCCTGTGCCCGAACGTGAACTTCGATCCCGGCACCCTCCCGCTCGGCTTGCTCTGGTCGGTTGGCTTCGGGTTTCGGTGGTTCTCCCCGATCGGGCCTCTTCGGTTCGAGTGGGGGCTGCCCCTGACCCCTCGTCCTACCGACCCGGACGGCCTCCTGTTCGAGTTCAGCATCGGCAACTCGTTTTGAGCCTGGTGGCTCACGCAGGTAGCGGCATCGCCCGATGGCCAAGCCACCCACATGGGAGTACACTGGAGGGGTGGTGAAGACGCGCGAGCACGTCGCTCCGTCCGAGGTCGCCGCGCTGCTCGGCGCGGTTGTCCTCTTCGCCGGCTCCTTCGGGGTGGGCTGCGCCCACCTGGAGGGGCAGAGTCGGCCGGTGAGGCTCGACCTCCTGGCGTTCAACGATTTCCACGGCAACCTCGAGCCGACGCAGGACAACTTGCTGGTCGGCGGAGCGCGAGTGGCGGCGGGTGGAGCGAGTTACCTCGCTGCCCACGTGGCCGCGCTGCGGGCGAAGGCCGAGCACAGCATCGTCGTGTCGGCGGGCGACCTCATCGGGGCGAGCCCGCTGCTGTCGGCGCTGTTTCACGACGAGCCCACCATCGAGGCGATGAACCGGCTCGGCCTCGATCTGAACGGGGTCGGAAACCACGAGTTCGACGAAGGGGTGGACGAGCTGCTGAGAATGCAGAACGGGGGATGCCACCCAACCGACGGCTGTCAGGGCCGGGAGCGGTTCGATGGGGCCCGATTTCAGTTCTTGGCCGCGAACGTCATCGACACCCGCAGCGGGGCGACGTTGTTTCCGCCGTACGCGATCCGGAGCTACGACGGCGTATCGGTGGCGTTCATCGGGGTGACGCTCGAGGGTACGGCCGAGCTCGTGTCGCCGGGTCAGGATGAGGGCCTCGAGTTTCTGAGCGAGGCGGACACCGTCAATCGGCTGGTGGAGGTTCTGCTCGAGCAGGGCATCTCGGCGATCGTGCTCTTGCTGCACGAGGGTGGGTTTCCTGCGAGCAACGACATCCAAGGCTGCGACGGCCTGTCCGGCCCGGTGGTGGAGATCGAGCGCCGGCTTCACCCCGAGGTGGACGTCATCGTGTCCGGCCACACCCATCAGGCCTACATTTGCCCGCTTCCGGGGCGGCTGCTGACGAGCGGCGGGAGTTTTGGGCGCATCCTCACCCACGTCGAGATCGAGATCGATCGAGCGAGCGGAAACATCGTTCGAGCCGAGGCCCGAAATCGGGTGGTGCACCACGAGCTCGAGCCGAGCCGGCCGGTCGAGTCGTCCATCGCCTTCTTTCGAGACCGGGTGCGACCGCTCGAGGCCCGGGTGGTGACGACGATGCGAGGCGCCCTGACCCGGGCTCGCAACGAGGCCGGAGTGTCGAGCCTCGGCCGAGTCATCGCCGACGCGCAGCTCGAGGCGACGCGGGAGGCGGGCGCCGAGGTGGCCTTCATGAACGCCGGCGGGGTGCGAACCGCGGTGGCGCCGGTCTTCGGGCCGGACGGGACCGGGGACGTGACGTTCGGGATGCTGTTCGCGGCGCAGCCGTTCGGGAACCTGCTCGTCACCATGGATCTGAGCGGAGCCGACATCCTCGCCCTGCTCGAGGAGCAATTCGAGGAGGAGCGGCCTCGCTTTCTCGATGTCTCGGCGAACCTCACCTACGCCTGGGCCATCGATGAGGGCGGACGGCCAGCGGTGGTGGGGGGCAGCGCTCGCATCGACAGGGCGCCGATCGACCCGAACCGGACGTACCGGGTGACCGCCAACTCGTACATGGCGAGCAAGGGCCGGCTGGCGTCGGGCAAGAATCGGTCCCATGGACCGGTCGACCTGGACGCCCTCGAGGCCTACCTCGCGGCCCGGGCCCCGTTCTCCGCGCCGGACCTCGGTGGGATCGAGCTGGCCTCGAGGCCGGTGACCACGGCACGGTAGGGGGGTGGGGCCGATCCGGATCATCGACCTGTCCGGCAGCCCCCGGGCGATGGGCCGGGCTTTTGGGGCCGCCGAGCGGACGGCGATCTCCGGATTGTACGAGGCCCGAATGAGCAACGCCCGCGGGCAGGCGCGGCAGTTTGGGGGCCGAACCCTCGACGAGGGGTGGCTGCTCCGGGTCGCGGCCCGGTGCCTCCCGATCGTGGAGGCGTTTCATCCGGCTGGCCTCGCCGAGCTCGAAGGGATCGCGGAAGGATCTGGGCGGTCCTTGGCCGAGATCTGGGCGATGAACGCGCTCACCGACCTGCGGGACTTGGCCGCTTTCGCGGAGTTTGGCGCCGTCGGCGAGGGGTCGGTGGACGGGTGCTCGGCTCTGCTCGTGCACGGCGACCGGTCCATGACCGGCGCTCCGCTGTTCGCGCAGACCTGGGACCTCGCCACCGACAACCTGCCTTTCGTTCGCTTGGTCCGCCGCCGGCCGAACCACGAGCCACGGACGCTGGCCCTCACCACGGCCGGCTGCCTCAGCCTCATCGGGATGAACGAGTCCGGGGTCGCGGTGGGCACCACCAACCTGCGGACCTCGGACGGCCGGCTCGGCGTGGGCTACCTCGACGTGTTGCATCGGGCGCTCGCGGCGGAGAGCTTCGACGAGGCGGCGAGCGTGATCCGGACCGCGCCCAGGGCAGCGGCTCACTTCTACGCGCTCGCGAGCCCGGAGAAGATCCAGGGTTTTGCATGCTCGGCGTCGATCGTGGTGGAGCGCCCGGTCGAGCGGGGCTTCGCGGTGCAGTGCAACCACGCGCTCGAGCCGGAGCTGGCGGAGCTCGAGGTCCCTGGCCTGCCCGTGGCCTCATCCCGGCATCGGCAACACCGCTTGACCGAGCTCGCCGCCGGCGCCGGCGCGCTCTCGCCCGAGACCCTGCGCCGCTTCCTCGCTGACGACGAGGGGGGCGCGCTCGCCATCAATCGGGACGACTTCGACGGCATCACGAGCAACGGCTCGGTGGTCATGGACCCGGCTGGCCGCCGGCTGTGGGCCGTTCATGGCCCAGCCGACCGCGGGACCTGGACCGAGCACACCGTGGGTCCGGCGACCGACCATTGACCGAAGCGAGGGGCCGGGAGACGGTCCGGTCGCCGATGGGGTGGCTAGAGACGTGCGCGCTCGCCGCATGCCTTTTTGTCCCGGGCGCCGCGCTCGGGCAGACCGACCGCTCCGCACCAGGGACGGTGCAGGCGATCCGGAAGGTGGAGCGAGGCGTGTTCGCCCAGCTCGAGGCGGGGCCGCTGTACCTCGTGGCGCCGGACGCGAGCGCCGAGCTCGGGCTTGGTCTTGGGGCTGCGGTCCACTTCGGGTTCGACATCCTGCCCATCCTCCACGTGTCGCTCGGAGGGTCGGCGGTCGTCGTGTCCGGCTCGGAAGAGGTGGGGGGCGCAGTGGCGCTGCGTGATCGCCTGTACCTGATGCCAACGGTGCGGGCGCAATTCGCGGTGCTCGCCACCGACCGGGACTACTTGTGGGTGCGGGCGGAGGGCGGACTCTCGGTGCTGCCGAACGCGGCCGAGCTGGTGGTCGGGGGCGAGTCGCTCGGGCCGATGTTCGGCGGCTCCGTAGCGTACGAGCACTTCTCGGTGCTGCGGCGGTTCTCGTTCGGGATCGAGCTCGGGGCCTCGGCTTTTCTGTCGCCCGACCTCGCGGTGGCCATCCGGCTCTCGCCCACCGTCCGCTACACGTTTTGAGCGCCTACCGCGGCCAGGCGCCGAGCAGATCCACTCGAAACTGGGCGTGGATGGCACTCGCCCGGGGGGCAGGCACCCCGGCCGCGCGGGCGTGGTCCGGGAAGCGGCCCGCGGCCTCGACCACCTCGGCGGCGATGCCTCGGCACCGGGCGGGGTCGAGCGTCGCGGCGCGGGCGACCGCGAGCAGGTCGTCGGCGACGAAGCCATCCCGCTTGCCGTTGACCGTCATCTGGTGGGCTCGGGTCCACAGCCCGGCGGGGTTGTAGGCGAAGTTGAGGTCGAAGGCCGGAGCGAGCGACCACTGGCCGGCTTTGTCCATGAGGAAGCTGATGTTCTTCACATGGTCGTCCTGGTTGCGGGTGACGAGATTGAAGATCATGCGCCGGAACATCGCCTCGAGCCCGGCCGCGCCGAGCCCGAGCCGCCGCACCACGAGCAGCGCCTGTTCGTAGCCGTGGGCGCCGGGGGCGTTGAAGTCGAGGTGGGCGAGCGCGCCGAGCGACTGCATGTGGATCTTCTGACCGTCGCGCCGGTCGAACCGGCGGGTCATGAAGTGCCGGCGGCCTCCCTCTTCGAACAACCGGGTGGGCATGACGTCGATGCCGGCGTCGCGGGCCATCTCCGCGTAGGCGTGCTCGAGCGCGCCGTAGCCCTGCGGTTCGGCCAGGCCGTCCTGGTCGGCCGAGACCCCGTCGAACTTGATGATCCAGTCCTCGAAGCCGGGCGGAGCGGGCACCTGGCCGGAACGGACCTCGTGGGTCTCGGGGTGGTAGGCGATGACCGCTTTGGCCCGGGCTCCGCCGGCGGAGGCGCCGACCCGCAGGATCTCCCGCAGCGCCTCCTCGCGGGCCGGATCGCGGAGGGAGGTGGACAGCGACGCCCTCTGGCTCAGCACTTCGGCGGCGAGCTGGGTGAGGCTGTCCACATCGACCGGCACCGCCTTCGAGGTCCTCGGCCCGCGGGCCGGCCGGAACTCGAGCGCCCCCATGCCCCTCGAGCCGGTGTAGCACAGGCGCTCGACCGTGTCGATCTCCCCCGGCAAGCGGCCTTGCGATGCAAGCCAGGTGTCGATCACCGCGTTGCCGAAGCGGTCGGGCAAGGCATCGGCGAGCATGCCGGGGAGCCCGTGAAACGTCGGCCGGGGCAGCTCGGGGAAGCGGTGGATTCGGGGGCCGAGCGGCATCACCAGCGGGGCCACTTCGATGGCGCTGCTCTGGAACTCGGGGTCGTATTCGAAGGCGGCGACCTCACCGGGGCCGTCCACCGCGACCGCAGCGATGGTTCGGCCCCACAACCGGACCTCGGCGACGGTCAATCAATCCTCCCCCCAGGTCCAAGGCTGGGCCGGGTGGGGTGCGCGGGGCGAGGCCCGGCGGCGGGGCCCGCGAATGCCCGTTCTCTCGTTCGCTGCGCCTCCGAGGCGCGCGATTGGGCTCGGGGCCGGGGGCGGGATGAGCGCGTCGAGCTCGCCGAGCAAACCCAGCGCTCGAAGGACCCGCACGAACTGGGACAAGTGGGTCGACTGGCCTCGTTCGAGCCGGGCCAAGGTGCTGATCGAGACCCCGGCGTCGAGGGCGACCTCGGCCTGGGTGAGGTTCTGCTCCAGGCGGTGCTGGGCGAGGCGGCGACCCAGCTGCCCGAGCACCGCGACGTCGGGTTCCGGAGAAAGGGCCTGCATGCGGTCAGTATGGACCGATTGGGCTCGGCGGCGACAAGCGTTTCGTCGGCGAGCGAGGCCGCGAACATGGCGCTGGCTTCGCGGATTTTGACCGAAGGGGCCGATGCGGACGTCTGGTAGGTTCCGCTCATGGCCAAGGATGGCGGGGGCAAGCGGAGCGCGCAGGGAGACGAAAACGACCGCAACCGGTCGCGCCCGGCTCCGCCGGCGCCGGGGAGAGAGACCGGCGCGGGCACGGAGGAGGCGGCCGGCTGGCTCGCTCGGGTCCTCGACCGATCCGGCCGGGTGGACGAGCCGGCGTTTTCGGCGGTCGAGGCCGAGCTGGTGGCCCGCGGGTCCTGGTCTCGGCTCGCCCACCTGTATGGGGCTGCGGCCAAGAGGGCGCCGGATTCGGAGATCGGCCGCAGCCTCTGGCTCTCGGCCGGTCTCCTTCACATCGAGAAGCTCGACGACCGAAAGGGCGGGGAGCGATGGCTGCGCCGGGTCCTCGGCTCCGACCCCGGAAACCCCGATGCGAAAGCGGCGCTCGTGCACCTTCTCGAGCAGGACGGGCGGACCGAGGCGGCGGTGGTCGTGCTCGAGCGGGCGCTCGCCGCGGTGCCGCCAGAGGAGAAGGCGGCGATCGCCATCGAGATCGCGGATCGGGCCGAGCCGGAGCGGGGCCTCGCCGCGATCCGCGCCGCTCTCGAGGCCGGAGCGGGGCTCGATGCGCTCGCGGCGGCGCGAGCGCTGCTGCTCGCCGAGGGCCGGGTGGGGGAGGCGGCCTCGGTTCTCGAGCGGGAGCTCGAGGCCGTGCTCGGACCGGACCTCGCGAAAGCAGGCGATCCAGCCGAAGATCCCGAAATCGACGTCGCCGACGCCGATCCGGCTCGGGTGGAGGCGGTGGCGCGGGCCCACCGTGAGCTCGCGGCGTCGCTGCTCGGTCGCCCCGTTCATCACGACTTGGCCCGGACGCTGTGGGGCCGGGCCCGAGCGCTCGGGGACGAGGGGGCGCTCGCTGGGCTCGACGCCCTCGAGGCCAAAGCTCACGCCTGGCGGGCGGAGGCGGAAGCCGCCCGGGACCGGGGCCTCGGCGCCCGGGACCGCAGCGAGGCGGCGGAGGCCTACCTCGACGCGGCGGAGCTCTACCTCGTCTATGGGCAAGACAGATTGCGAGCCGACGAGCACCTCGGGCGGGCCCTGCTGCTGCAACCGGCCCACGAGCGGGCGCTGGGCATCCTCGAGGCCATCGAGGCTCGGCCCGAGGACCGGTTGAAGCGGCTCGACGCGATGATCGAGGGGGTGAAGGCCCCCGAGGCGAAGGTCCGCCTGCTGCTCGAACGGGCGAGGGTCGCCGCCGGCATGGAGGAGGAAGAAGCGGGGGCGATTCGACTCGACGCGCTGTCGAGGGCCCACGCTCTGGCGCCGGGCGAGCGTCG
The DNA here is from genome assembly GCA_036788295.1 of Myxococcota bacterium. Lineage (GTDB taxonomy): Bacteria > Myxococcota > Kuafuiibacteriia > Kuafuiibacteriales > Kuafuiibacteriaceae > JAHQVK01. Next base: position 238,875 of record DAIQNR010000001.1, on the reverse strand, counting down.
GGTCGCCGGACCGCTCGCCGCGCTGCTGCTCGAGCTCGGAAAGCACCAGGCGAGAGCCGAAGTGCTCGAGCATTTCCTCGCCGCCACCCGTGACCCGGATCTCGCGCTCGAGACCCACCTCGAGCTGGGCAAGGCGGCCGCGGTCGAGCTCGGTGACGCGGCGAGGGCTCGTCGGCACTTCGAGGCGGTGCTCGCGGTCGCGCCCGACGATCTGGAGGCGGTCAGCGCGCTGTGCGCCTTGTACAAGGACGCCGGGGACGGCCCCCGGCACCTCTCCGCGCTCTCCTCGCTGGCCGATCTGGCCCCGGATTACGAGCGCCGCCGCGACCTGCTCGCGGAGCGGGTGGAGCGGTCGAGCGGGCTCGGATCCCGGGAGCGGTTCGCTGCCGCCGTGGCGCTGTTCGAGCACGATCCGGACGCGCCCGGACTCGAAGAGGAGGTCGCCGGGCTCGCGGAGGAGACCGGTGAGGTGGACGCGTGGGCCGACGCGCTCGTGGCGGCGGCGTCGGTCCGGCAGGGCCCCAGGGCGGCGGAGCTGTGGCGGCAGGCGGCGCGGCGGTTCGAGGGCCGCTTGCCCGGCTCGCCCCGGGCGGCCCATGCCTATCGCCGGGTCCTCGAGCACGCGCCGAAGGACAGAGAGGCCCAGGACGCGATCGAGCGCTACTTGCGGGCGGAGGATGACCCTCGGGCGCTGGCGGAGGCCCTCGCGGCGAGGGTGCGCGCGACCGAGGACCGGGCGGAGCGTCGCCTGGCCCGAGCCCGGCTCGCGGAGCTGCTCGACCGGAGGCTCGACCAGACCGAATCGGCGGTGGAGGCGCTCGAGGCGAACCTCGCCGAGGACCCGGACGACGAGCCCACCCTGGTCGCGGTCGAGGAGCTCTACGCTCGACTCGAGCGGTGGTCGCTGCTCGAGCCGGTGCTCGCTCGCCTCGCCCGGCTCGCCCCCGACGAGGCGAGACGAGCCGAGCTGGGGGCCCGACGGGCGGAGGCGCTCGAGCGCCTCGATCAGGGCGCGGAGGCGGCCGAGCAGTGGCTCGAGCTGCTGCCCAGCGTTCCGGACCGGGTCCTCGAGCCGCTCGAGGCCCTCATGGCGAGGGGGATCGAGGTCCCACGCATCGCCGCGGCGCTCGAGCCGATCTACGCCGCCCGCGGGGATCCGCGGCGCCGCGACGTGCTCGCCCTGCTCGCGTCCGAGGCCCCCGAGCCCGCGGCCCGACGGGCGGCAGCGAGGGAGGGGGCGAAGCTGTCCGCTCGCCTGGGGGATCCGGAGCTCGGGCTCGAGTTCTTGCTCCGCGCCTTCGCCGAGGCCCCGGAAGACCGCGAACTGCACGCGGCCCTTCTCGAGGTCGCGCCGTCCACGAGCCGAGCGGCCGAGGTGGTGGACGCGCTCGTTCGGGCGTCAGCGGGTCGGGCCGGGCCGACCGCCGCCGCCCTGCTCGGGTCGGCGGCGGTGCTCGCCGAGACCGCGCTCGGTGACCTAGACCGGGCGGTGGACGAGCACCGACGGGCGCTCGACGCCGAACCAGCGTCCGCCGCATCTCTGGCCGCCCTCGAGCGGCTTCTGGGAGCCAAGGGGCGCTACGCCGAGCTCGCCGCGGTGTACGAAGCTCAGCGGCGCCGGGCCGCGAATGTGCAAGACCGCCTTCAACTCGGGCTCAAATTCGCCGAGCTCCGGGAGGAGCGCCTCGGCGACCGGCAGGGGGCCATCGACGCGTACCAGGCCGTGCTCGTCGAGCATCCGGAGGAGCCGACGGCGCTCGCTCGCCTCGCGACGCGGCTGTCCGAGGACGAGGCGCCGAAGGCCCTGCTGTCGGTGCTCGACCGTCTTCGGGGGCTCGCCCCGAACCCGGCGGCAGCGGCCGCGCTCGACGTGCGCTCGGCCGACGTCCTTCGCCGGCAGCTCGGCGACGCGAAGGGCGCCGTCGAGCGGTACGTCCGGGCCCTCGCCGCCGGTCCGGCGCCGGAGGCGCTCGCCGGGCTCGACGCGTTGATCGAGCACCCAGAGGTCGGGCCGGACGCGGCTTCGGCGCTCGAGGGGCCGTACGCGGCCGCTGGCGACGCCGCCGGCGAGCTGCGCGCGGTGCTCGCGCAAGCCCCCCGGGACCAGGACGCCGGCGCCCGGGAGCGGCGGGCGGTCCGGGCCGCGCGCCTCGCGGCGGAGCAGCTCGGAGACAAGGCTCGAGCGTTCGAGCTGCTGTTTTTCTGCTTCGAGCGAGGCGAGCTGGATCCGGTTCACCACGCCACCCTGGGAGCGCTCGCCGATGCGGCGGGAGAGACCGCGCGCCTCGCCGCCTCGGTCGAGCGCCGAGCGTCGGCCGAGCCGGAGCTGTGGCGCTTCTTCGCTCGGATCGCCGACGCCGACCCGTCCCGCGTGTCCGACGCGCGGCGAGGTTTCGAGGCGGTGCTGGCCCTGACCCCTCGAGACCCCGAGGCGCTCGACGCGCTCGAGCGGTTGACCGCGGCCGGCGACGATCCGGTCGCGCTGGCCCGGGTCCTCGAGTCCAGGGCAGACGCGGCCGCGGAGGGGCTGGACCGAGCCCCGTACCTTCGGCGCGCCGCCCTCGTGTGGGAGGAGGCGGCGGACCAGCCGGAGGCCGCGCTGTCCGCGTTGTCGCGGGCCCGGGTGGCGGACCCGAACTCACCCGGCATCTACGCCGACATCGCGAGGCTTTCCGGTCGGCTGGGCCGGTTCGCCGAGCAGGCCGAGGCCTTGCGAGAAGAGGCGGCGCGGACGGAGGCGCCGGTGTCCCGGGCACGCGTCCTGGGGGCGGAGGCCAGGGCGAGGGTCGCGGCCGGCGACCACGCCGGCGCGGTTCGGGCGCTCGAGCTGTCCCTCGAGTCGTCCCCGGATCAGCGCGAGGCTAGGGAGGCGCTCGAGTCCCTGCTCGATGGCCCGGCGGCGGTGCTCGCCGCGACCGCGCTCGAGCCGGTCTACCGCCGGGCGGGAGATTGGGGGCGCCTCGCCGGGGCCTACCGGGTCCTCGCGGAGCGCTCGACCGACCCGAGGGAGCGGGTCGAGCGCTGGGTCGCGATCCGATCGATCGAGGAAGAGCGGCTCGGCCGGCTCGAGCCAGCGTGGGAGGCGGCGGAGCGGGCGTTCGCGGAGGCTCCCGACCGCCTCGATCTCTTCGCCACGCTCGAGCGGCTCGCGGACCGATGCGGTCGCTCGGCCGAGGTCGCGAGCCGGGCGATGGCGGCGGCGTCGCGGGTGGCCGAGGGGCCGCGCGCGGCGCTGGTCGCGGAGGCGGCTCGGCTCGCCGACCACCACGGCGACGCGGCGATGGCGGCCGAGGCGTGGGCGGCTCTGGCCGAGCTTCGACCCGAGGAAGAGGCGGTGTGGGCGGCGCTGGCCGCGCGGCGAGCGGCGATCGACGACGCGTCGGGGCAGATCGACGCGCTCGTTCGCTGGGCGGAGCTCGGCGCGCCGCTGGCAGCGCGGCGGGCCGAAGCGGGAAAGGCGGCGGAGCGGGCCTCGGACCGGCGGGCCGCTGGCCTCTACCGTGCCGCGCTCGAGGCCGACCCTGGCTACGGGCCGGCGCTCGAAGGCCTTCGCCGGACCGAGTTCGACCCGGCGGTCAAGGCCGCGGCCCTCTTTCGGGCGATCCCGGCGCTCGAGGCCGGGCGGGTGGAGGCGCTGCTCGAGCTGGGGCGGCTGCAGCTGGGCCCGCTCGAGCAGCCGTCGGCGGCGCTCGACTCGTTCGCAGCGGCGCTCGCCGAGGCCGACCCGCCCGACGCCGCGCTCGCCGCGCTCCTTCTGCTCTTGTCCGAGGTACGAGGCCAGCAGCCCGATCTGGTGACCCGAGCGGCCACGCTGGTCGAGCCGGTGCTGCGCGAAAGAGGGGAGTTCGCCGAGCTCATCCAAGTGCTCGAGGCCCGGAGCGAGGTCGCGCCGGCGGCGGAGCGGGGCCAGGTCCGGCGCGAGATCGCGGAGGTCTACGAGCGCTCCCTCGGCCGGCCCGAGATGGGTTTCCTCACCCTGGGGCGAGCCTTCTTGGAGGCGCCGACCGACGCCGCGCTCGCCGACGAGGCCGAGCGCCTCGCCCACCGGGCCGGGGCGCTCGAAGAGTGGGCCGAATTGCTCGAGGAGGCGCTCGGCGCGAGCCGGACCGCGCCGTCGCGGCTGCCCTTGGCGCAGCGGGCCGCCCGCCTGGCCCACGAGACCATGCAGCGGCCGTCGGCGGCCATCCCCCACTACGAGACCGTGCTCGAGCTGTCCCCGGGAGACGGCGAGGCGCTCGATGGTCTCGAGTCGATCTTCCGCAAATCCGGCGACGCGGGCCGGCTGGTGGTTGTCCTCCAAAAGCGCCTCGCCGTGGTGCCGCCCGAGGACAGCGGCGGGCTGTGGGCCGAGATCGCCGATCTCGCCGAGCACGACCTTCGCGACGTCGATCTCGCCGCCGAGGCGCTCGGTGCGCTGCGCCGGCTCGACCCGGCCGACCCGGACGTCTTGCGGCGGCTCGTGGCCCTCGGAGCGAGAGCGGATCGGCCGAGGCTCGCGGTCGATGCGCTCGAGGCCGAGCTCGCCGTGGCCGCTGGCGCCGACGAGCGGGCGGGCCTTCTCCTGCAGATCGCCCAGCTGAAGCGGGATCGCCTCGCCGATCCCGCCGGCGCCGTGGCCAACTATGCGGCCGCCTTGGCCCACCGTCCGGACGACCCGGGCGCGATCGCCGGTCTCGCCGCGGTGCTCCGCGGACCGGCCCAGGAGCCGGTGCTCGCTGCCGCGGCGGCCGCGCTCGCGCCCACCTACCTCCGCCACGGCGCGTTCGAGGCCTACCTCGACTGCCTCGAGCGGGTCGCGGTCGGCGGCGCGCCCGAAGAGCGCCTCGAGGCCCTGATCCAGATCGCCGAGACGTGGGAGGTCCGGCTCGGCCGCCCGGAGCGAGCCTTCGCTGCCGCCCGCCGAGCCCTCGCCCTCGCGCCCCGGGATGACGGGCTGTGGTCCAGGATCGAGCGGATCGCTTCGGACCACCGAATGGACGAGGACCTCGCCGCGCTCTTGCTCGATGAGGCCGATGCGTCGTCCGACCCCCGGCGGGCCCTCGGCCTGCGGCGGCGGGTGGCGGCTGTCTACGACAAGCGGCTGCAGGACTTGCCTCGAGCGGTGGCCGAATACGAGCGGGTCCTCGAGGTCGCGCCCGGTGACGCCGAGTCGCTCGCTGCTCTCGAGCGGCTGTACTCGGCCGTCGGTCGGTTCGACCGGCTCGCGGAGGTGTACCGGCGGCGGATCGCGCAGGCGGAGTCCGAAGAGGAGCGTGCGGGTCTGCTCCGGGCCTTCGCTGCCCTGCAGGAGGGGCCGCTCGAGGACCGTCCGGGGGCGATCGCGACCCTCCGCCGGCTGGCGCAGCTCGTCCCGGAGGACAGCCTCGCCCTCGAAGCGCTCGGCCGGCTGCTCGAGGCCGAGCAGCGCTTCACGGAGGTCGCCGACGTGCTCGAGCGGCGGCTCAACCTCGGCGGCGAGCCAGCCGAGCGGCTGGATTGGATGGCCCGGCTCGGACGGGTGAAGGCGGAAGCGCTCGGCGATCTCGCCGCGGCCGACCGCCTGCTCGGAGAGGTGCTCAGCATCGATCCCCGCCACCCGGCCGCCCGGGAGTACCTCGAGGAGCGGTTTCAGGATGCGGTCGTGGCCGAGGATCTCGGGCTGGTCCGGACGACGGGGGAGATGCTCTCCCGGGCGCTCGAGGCGGCGGGGGAGCCCGAGGCCTTGGTCTCGGTGCTCGAGCTGCGCGCCGGCCTCGAGCCGCGGGGCTCGGAGCGGGTGCCGCTCGAGCTGAAGGCAGCCCGATGGCTCGACGAGGGGCTCTTCGCTCCCGAGCGGGCCTTCGAGCTGCTCACGCGGGTCGTTCGGCGCAACCCCGGTTTTCCTGGGGTCATCGAAGCGACCGAGGAGCTCGCGCAGCGCCTGGGGCGGTCTTCGGACCTCGTGCCTCTGTACGAGGCGGCTCTCGAAGAGGCTCCGGACGCCGAGCTTCGGGAGCGGCTGCGGCTGCGCGTGGCCGAGCTGCTCGAGGGGGGCAACCCGAGCGGGGCTGTGGACGCATGGCGGAGGGTGCTCGCCGAGCGACCGGACGACCCCCAGGCCCTCGCCGCGCTCGACCGGCTCGAGACGTCGCTCGAGCGGTGGGCCGCGCTCACCGAGGTGCTCGAGCGGCGGGCGGAGCTGGCCCCGGAGGGCGAAAAGCACCCGCTGTGGCTGCGGCTCGCCGCGCTGTGGGAGGAGCGTCTCGGCGAGCCGGCGGAGGCGTTGTTTCACTTGCGCCGGGCGAGGGAAGAAGCACCCGACGATCGCTCGACCCTCGAGGGGCTCGCGCGCCTGCTCGATCCCGACGAGCACGGCGCGGAGCTGGCCGGGGTGCTCGACGCATTGGCCGAGCGGACCTCGGACCCTCGGGCTCGGCGGAGGCTCGAGGGCCGGCTCGCCGCGCTCACCGCCGGCCCGCTCGACGACCCGGATCGGGCGGTGGCCCGGTGGAGGGCCATCCTGGACCGCGACCCGAGGGATCCCGAAGCAGAGCGCGCGCTCGAGGCCCTGTACGAGCGCACCGGGAGGTGGGCCGAGCTGGCGGTGCTGCTCGAATCCGGTCTGGACCGAGTCTCCGACGAGCAGGAGGTCCTGCGGCTTCAGCGCAAGTTGGGTTTCGTCCGGGGGGCTCGACTCGGCTCGGTGGACGAGGCGGTGGCGGCTTGGCAGGACATCTTGCGGCGCAACCCGAACGACATCGAGGCGCTCGAGGCGCTGCGACGGGTCCACCGGGACGCCGGCCAGTGGGAGGAGCTGGTCCTGGTCTTGCGCAAGCTCATTCCCCTTCAGCCCGACGCTGCGGGGGTGAAGGCGGTGCGATTCGAGCTGGCCCAGGTCCTCGAGGACGGGCTCGGGCGCACCGAGGACGCGGTCGAATCGGCCCGCCGGGTGCTGGACATCGAGCCCCACACGCCCTCGGAGCTGATGCGGCTCGAAGAGCTGTTCGTCACCGCCGGGGCCCATGGCGAGGCGGTCCGGGTCAAGACGGCGCGGGCCGCGCTCGCCGAGAGCCGGGGCGAGCAGGTCGAGATTTGGCTCGAGGTCGCGGAGCTGTACGAGCGAAAGCTCAACCGGCGGTCCGGGTCGGCCGCGGCCTACGAGCGGGTCTTGGACCTCGAGCCCGGCCATCCCCGGGCCTACGCGGCGCTGGCCGCGATGTACGAGGAGGGCGGGGACTACCGGCGCCTCGTGGACCTGCACGACCGCCAGCTCGAGCACGTGGAGGAGGCCGAAGGCCGTCGAGCGATCCTGTGGGCGATCGTCGAGATCCAAGAGCGCTGGCTCGGGCACCCGGACCTCGCGTTCGTCGCCGCGTGCCGGGCCTTCTCCGAGGAGGGGGCCGACGAGAGGGCGCAGGCCTTGGCCGAGCGCCTGGCAAGAGAGACCTCGAGCTGGGATCTGCTCGCCGCGGTGTACGCAGAGCAGCTCGAGCAGGTCGGGGCGGCGCGCGCGGTCGAGCTGCGCCGTCGCCTGGGCGAGATCCACGCCGATCAGCTCGCCGATCGAGCTTCGGCCGAACGCTACTTCTCGCAGGTGCTCTCGGCCCGGCCCGAGGACGACGCGACCCGCCGGCGTCTGGTCGAGCTGTGGGCCGCCGAGGGCCGCTGGGCCGAGGTCGTGTCTCTTCACGAAGAGGAGTTCGGTCTCAGCACCGACCCGGCCCGGCGCCAGGCGCTGCTGTTCGAGATCGCGCGGATCGAGGAGCAGGAGCGCGCCGACCCCGACGCGGCGATCTCGGCCGCGAAGCAGGCGCTCGACCTCGACTCGGACGATCCGATGGCGTTCGAGGGCTTCGGGCGGCTGCTGCGACAGAACGGGCGGTGGTCGCCGCTCGTGGACCTCTTGGCCCGGCGGGTGGAGCGAGGGGGCGACCCGGAGCAGCTGCAGGGTTGGCGCTGGCAGCTGGCCGAGGCCCTCGAGCGCGGCCTCGGCGACGTGCCCCGGGCGATCGAGGCGTACCGGGACCTGCTCGAGGCCGAGCCTGGGCACCGTCCGAGCCTCGACGCGCTCGAGCGGCTGTTCACGGCCGAGGAGCGCTGGGGCGACGTCATCGACGTCTACGAGCGGCGGGTCGAGCGGGCCGAGTCGGAGCCGGAGGCGCTGTCGCTGCTCGCCCAGATCGCCGGTATCCAGGAGGAGCGGTTCGGGGACCTGGACGCTGCGGCCTCGACCCTGCTGAGGCTGCTCGAGATCAATCCGGACCATCTGCCCGCGGTGGTTGGCCTCGAGCGGTTGTGGCGGGCCTCGGGCGACCACGAACGCAGGGCGGAGGCGCTCGAGCGGCAGGTTGAATTGACACGGGATCCAGAGGAGGCGGCGAGCCTCCTCCTCGAGCTCGGTCGGACGGCGGTGGTCGAGCTCGAGGACCCGCTGCTGGCCGAGCAGGCGCTGTCGAGGGCCCTCGAGCGAGCGCCGAGGCGGCGGGACGTGCTCCGCGCGCTCGCCGACCTCTACGAGCAGCGAGGCGAATGGGCGGCGACGCTCGACCTGCTCGCCCGGGAGGCCCACCTGGTCGGAGCCGAGGTCGAGGCGGCCACGCTCCACTTTCGGATGGGGAAGATCCGAGAGGACATGCTCGGGGAGCGGGAGGCGGCCCGAGAGTCGTTCGAGCGCGCCCTCGAGATGGACAGGAGCCACGGGCCCTCGCTCGCCGCGCTCCGTCGCATCCGGGAGGCGGAGGGCGACCATGGAGAGGTCATCGCGCTTTCGGTGCAGCAGGCCGAGCTCGTCCGCGATCCGGTCGAGCGGTCCGATTTGCTGCACGCCGCGGCGATGCTGGCCCTCGAGCCGCTCGATGACGTCGAGCGGGCGATCGACCTGCTCGAGCGGTCGGTGACCGGCTGCCCCGACCATGTCCCCTCACTCGAGGTCCTCTCCGACCTCCTGTTCTCGGAGGAGCGCTTCGCCGAGGCGGAGCGGCTGCTCCTTCGCCTCGTCCGGCGGCTCGACTCCGGGGCGGACCGCGGGGCGCTCGGGAGGATCCACTACCGGCTCGCCTACATCGCCGAGAAGGAGGGACGGGCCAGCGAGGCGCTCGAGCGCTACCACACGAGCTACGAGCTCGATTCGACCTACCTTCCGACGCTCGAAGGGCTCGCCGGCGCGCTCTTGCGGGTCGAGCGCTGGGAGGACGCGCAGCGGGTCTCGCAGGCCATCCTCATTCAGCACAAGTCGGCGCTGACCGACGCCGAAGTGGTGGACCTCCACTTTCAGATCGGTGACCTCGCGCTGAAGCTCGAGCAGCACGATCGGGCCCAGAAGTCGTTTCAGCGGGCGCTCGCGCTCGACGCGAGCCATGTCCCGTCCCTAGGGGCGAACGCGCGGCTCGAGGCCCAGCTCGGGAGGTTCGAGGAGGCTTTCGACCTGCGAGAGCGACTCCTCTCGGTCCTGCCCGACGAGGAGCAGCGGCTGCTCGCCCTGTTCGAGCAAGCCGAGCTGTGCGAGCGCTTCGAAGAGCCGTGGCGGGCGATCGACGCCTACGCCGAGGCCCGCCGGATGCGCCCCGAGGATCCGGAGATTCTCCGGGCGCTCGTTCGGCTCTACCGGGAGACGAGCCAGATCATGAAGGCGCTCGGCGCCTTGTCCGACCTCGGCTCGGCGGTGACCGACAAGTTGGAGCGGCGCGACGTGCTGATGGAGATCGCGCGCCTTCACCACGAACAGCAGGGCAACGTCGCCGCGGCGGTGCAGGCCCTGAACGCCGCCCTCGACGTCGATCCGAACCACGTGGAGGCGTTCTCACGTATCGAGCAGATGCTGTTCGAGTCGAGGAGCTGGGACGCGCTCGCCGACAACTACGCCCGGATGCTGCGCCGGCTCCCGAAGTCCGAACGGAGGCGGCGGGCGGTGCTGTGGAGGTCGCTCGCCGAGCTGCACGTTCGGGTGCTTCGGGACGACAACGGCGCTCGGCAAGCCTACGAGGTGTTGTGGCAGCTCGAGCCGGAGGACGCGGGAGTGGGGCTCGCGCTCGCTCGACTCTACGCCCGATCCCCGGACGCCAAGCCGCAGGCCGCGGCGCTCTACTTGGAGCTCTTGCCGAGGGTCGACGACCCGGCCGAGCCCGCTCGAGCCCTGTACGAGCTGTCCTTCGAAGCCGGGCACCTCGACCGGACGTTTTGCGCGCTCGGGGCCCTCGTCTTGACCGGCGCGGCCAGCGCCGTCGAGCGCCAGGCCTACGCTGGCCTGCTCCGCTACGTGCCCCCGAGACCGTCCCGACCGCTCGACGACGCGACCTGGCGGGAGCGGGTGCTCCATCCGTACTGCCGGGGTCCGCTCGCCGCGTTGGCGTTCGCGGTCTATCAAGGGGCGCCAACCCTGTTTCAGGATCGAAAGAAGGCGGCCGGGCTGAAACCCCGCCGGGAGCGGGTGGACTTCTCGGACAGCCGCCGGTCCGCTCCGGCCCGGCTGCAGTTCTTCGGCGTCGTGCAGCAGCTGCTCCGGCTGATGCCTCTGCCCCCGGTGGAGGCGTACCTGCGGGCGGGCTCGTCCGAGGCCGCGCGGCTCTTTCCGGGGAGCCCGGCGGCCCTCGTGATCGGGCGAAACCACGCTCTCCTCGACGTCGCCGACCCTCGTCAGCTCGGGTTCGAAATCGGACGCCAGCTCGCGTTCGCTCGCCCGGAGCTCGCGCTCGTGGCGGCGCTCGACGCCGAGGACGCCGCCGCGTGCATCGAAGCGGCGATCCGTCTCGGAGTTCCGGAGGGGAGCGGGGTCGATTTGGGCCTTCTGCCCAACGAGGTGGCGCGCTGGCAGCGCGATCTCGGCCGGGCCATCGACCCGAAGGCGCTCGGCCCGATCCGGGACGCGGCGGCCGAGGCGGTCGCGGTGGGCGCGATGAAGGTCTTCGCCCGGTACCTGAAGGGGGTCGAACACAGCGCAAACCGGGCCGGGCTGCTGCTTGGCGGGGACGTGCAGGCCGCGCTCGTTGGGCTCGACGGGTCGGAGTCGATGGCGGCCGACGTCTCGAGCCGGGCTCGGGTCCGAGAGCTCATCTTCTTTGCGCTCAGCGCAGACCACTTCCTGCTTCGGGAGCGGCTCGGCGCGACGGTGCGAAGAGAGGCCGAAGAGAGGGTTCGCCAGCGCCCCTGAGCGCTCGGCGGGCGCACGCTATTTTGGGGGATCGGGCCGCATCGGCCGGGGATCGGACACGAGGAATTCGGAGCTTGGCCGTTCTTGCGGTAGGGTCCAGAGCCACGGCGGGGCCCGGTGCCATGAAGTTTGCCTGCGACAACTGCGGCGCGCAGTACCAGATCGCCGACGAGAAGGTCGGCCCTCGGGGGGTGAAGGTCCGCTGCAAGCGCTGCGGGCACATGATCGTGGTCCGCTCCTCGCCGTTGCCCGACGCCGGCCCGCCCACCGACCATGGGTCGGCGATGATGCCTCCGGGTCCAGAGTGGGGCGCGCCCCGCGCCGGGGGTTCCGCGACGGTCGACCTGCTCGGGTCGCCCGACGACGACGAGTTTCAGCGAACCCAGGTCATCGTCACCCCGGTGGCCTCGCCGTCGCCGCCGACGCCCGACCCTTGGATTGAGCCAGAGCCCATCGAGGGAGACGAGCCGGAGCCGTGGGGGCGCTCCGCCGACGCCTCGCCGGCGCGGCGCTCCGCCGACGCCTCGCCGGCGCCGCGGTTCGGAGGTGACGATGGGAAGACGGATCTCGTTCGCCGAGACCCGCCCGCCGCCGACGACTTGGGTCTCGACGAGACCAGGGACGATGAGCCCGATGAAGGAGCGCCGCTCTACCCATGGCAGGCGCTGGTCGCGGCCGCGCTCCCCCGTCCGGTCGAGGACGAGGCCACGCTCGCGGTCGATGCGGCGAGGCTTTCGGCGGTCGCTCGCATCCTGGACCGACCCCAGTCCGATCCACCGCCGGAATCTCGCGATGGTCCCGATGCTCGCGACGCCGGCACAGCCCTCGACGGGTTCGGGGCTCTCGACGGGTTCGGGTCCTCGGACCCCTACGACTCCTTCGGACCGCTCCCCAGCGGGCCGGCGCCCGGCGCCGTAGACCCGAACCCGGCGGACGACCTCGAACGACCTTCGAGCCGGACCCAAGCCCCGGTCGGGCCGGGGCCGTCGGCGCCCGACTCCCTCTGGGAGGCGCCCTCGACCTCCGGTCGCTCCGCTGCGCCCGAAGCGTCTCGGGAACGCGAGATCGCCCTCGATGTCGGGGACGACCTTATGGCCCCACTGCGGTCGCGGGCGAACGGGGTCGTGAGCCTCGGTTTCGAGCCGAGAGCCGAAGCACCGCTCGACGAGCCGCCGGAGGCGTCCACTCGAGGGGAGAAGGGGAATCTGGACGAGGAGGAGCCGGGCTCCCAGGGTGAGGTGGATCCGCCGGAGGACGACCAGCACGAGGACCAAGAGGCGGTGGAGGGGGCGTTCGATTCGGCGTTCGAAGCGGTGTTCGAGGGTGAACCGGAGCCCGACCCGCTCTCGGACGACCTCGATTCGCCGAATCCGGGGCCGACCCCACCGGTGGCCCCGCCGCCGCTCGCCGCCACCCGAGCGGTCGCGGAGTGGTACGTCGCGGTCGAGGATGAGCAAGTGGGACCGCTCACCGCGAGGGAGGTCGAGTCCCGCTGGGCCTCCGGCGCGCTCGACCCGGACTCCCTGTGCTGGCGGCAGGGCATGGGGGATTGGACCCGCATGGGCGATGTGCCCGAGTGGGCGGCGCTCGTCGCCCGTCCGTCGGCCCGCCCCCGGCCCGCGTCGGTGTTCGGAGCCACCGGGCCGGTGGTGACCGGGGAGGTGGCTCCCGCGATCGCGCTCGCGTCCATGGACGCGCCGGCCGATATGGGGTGGCGACCGTCGGCCGCGTCGGCGCTCGCCTCCCTCGCCGCCGAGGAGCTCGCTCCGGAGCCGGAGCGGGGCAAGCCGACGACCGGACGGATGACCGCCATCCCCACCGTCAGCGGAGAGCTGTCTCGGCTGCTCGAGGGTGGGGGACGTTCGGACACGACGGCAAACCAGTTCGGTCTGGCCGAAAAATCGGTGTCGAAGGTCCGGGCCATCCCACGCCGGGCCGAGACCCTGCAGCCCTCCCCGGTCCCGGAGCGGAGGAGCGGGCCCGACCCGAAGCGCCCGTTGGTCCTGGTCGGCGCCGGGCTGGCGGTGCTGCTCGTCGTCGGGGGGGCATGGGCGGCGCTGTCCCGAGGCGGGTCGGGGGGCTCGAAGCCCGCCGAGGCGCCCGAGCCGGTCGCCGCCGCCCGTCCGCTCCCGCTCGCTGCGCCGCCGGCCGAGCCGACTCAAGCCGCTCCACCGCCGGCGGAGAGGCCTCCGAACGATCCTCAGCCCGAGCCGGCGGCCGACTCCGAGGCCCCGCCCGGCTCCGAATCCGAGACCGCGGCCGAAGCGGTGCGGGCCCCAGGCGAAGCCTCGGCATCGGCGGCTCGGGCCGACCCCGCGCCGACGCCGGCCGGCCCTCGGAGCCCGCTGGCAGCGAGCCCGTCCCGACCGAGCCCGCCCGCGCAAGGGACCGCGGGCAACGCGGCGAGCTTGACCGCCCCGTCGCCGGCCCAAAAGCGGTCGCAACGAGCGGCGCCGAGCGAAGCGAGCAAGCGGACCCCGAGGGCTGATCCGGAGCCGGCTCGGGTCGCTGCAGTGCGAGCGCCGCGCCCGCCGCCGGCGCGGCGCGCAGAGCCGAGGCCGGTCCAGCCGGCGCCGGAGCCGGTGAAGGCTTCCCGGTCGGGCGGTCTCGATGACCTGCTCCCGCCGTCGTCGAAACCGGCTCGGACCGAACCGGCGTCCGTCGAGCCGGCCCCCCTCGCCAAGCTCGGTGACGCCGAGGTCATGCGGGTGCTGAAGCAGCACCGGGAGCAAGTGCGGGACTGCATCGAGAAGCACGAGCGGTCGGGCGGTTCGTCCGGATTGTTCGAGGTGACGCTCGACGTCCTGCCCAGCGGCCGGGTGGCGGCGACCCGATTCGAGCCGTCGACCGTCGGGGGCGAAGTGCTCGGCAAGTGCGTCGCGAGCAACGCGAAGTCTTGGAAGTTCCCGGCGTTCAGCGGAAGCAAGATGCCGGTGAGGTTCCCGTTGCGGGTCAAGTGAGCGGCCCCCCTCTCGGCGCGCTCGGGCTCGCCGACCTCGACGTGCTCCGGCTCGTCCTGAGGGGCAGCTCGGTGGTGGACTGGTTCCGGCTGCACATGGAGGCGCCGGAGGACGTGGACGGTCTGCTCCGGGTGAACGAGCTCGACCCGAGCGACCCGCTCGACCGGGACCGGCTGCTCGACCTCAGGGATCGGGCGCTCGCGTACCTCGAGCAGCACCTGCGCTACCGGCGCATCGCCGACGCGGCGAAAGACGCCGCCCCCCGGGATCTTTTCCTGCTCGCTTCGGGCAAAGGCCGGCGCCGGGACCGGCTGTCGGCGTGCATGCTGTTGAAGGTCATGCACATCTTGAACTATCAGGATGGGCACGAGCTGTTGTCTCGGCTGCCGATGTCGGCGGCCGAGGTAGGCATCCTTCTTCGGGCCAAGGTGGAGCGCATGGTCCGGGGGCTGCTCAACCGCCGGTTCCCGGTGGTCGACTTCGCGGGGAACACCAAGACGAACGACAGCGTCCTTTCGAAGCTGCTGGCCAAGCGCGACACCCAAGCGACGAAGGTCTTCGACAAGCTGCGGTTTCGGCTCATCACCGAGCGCATCGAGGACATCCCCTGCCTCCTTCGAGAGCTGACCCGGGAGCTGATGCCCTTCAACTATCTCGTCCCCGGCCAGTCCGACAACAGCCTGCTCGACCTCGAGCTGCTCTTGCAGCGGGCAGGAAACGTCGCCGGTTTCGGTCGCGGGGCCGACGTCAACGAACCTCCGGAGAGTCCTCGAATCGGGCCAAAGAACGAATTCTCGGGGCCGACGTACCGCGTCGTGAGCTTCGTGACCGAGGTCCCAGTCCGAATCGACCGGGCCATCCCGCTCGAGGACCAGACCTTCGACCGCCTGGGGCGGGTCGTGTTCGGAACCGTCGAGTTCCAGATCGCGGATGTCGTCTCCCACGAGGTCAACGAGTCCGGCGACAACCGGCACGCGCTGTACAAGGGCCGCCAGCGCTCCCGGGTGAGGCAGCGGCTGCAGCGGGCTCGGCGCGCCCCTGGGGCTTGAGCTCAGTTCCAGCGCTTCGGGTCGTCCGGCTTCTCCTTGCCCCCCTCGATCACCCGCCAGTTCGGCGGCGGGGTCTTCTTCAGCTTCGCGAGCTTCCGCTCGAGGGCGGCTTTCTGGCGCTTCAGGCGAAAGCGGCGGGTCAGCTCGGCCCACCGGGACGGTCGCCAGAGGCCGCGGCACAGCACCACCGAGCCCAAAATCCCCCCGAAGTGGGCGGTGGAGGAGGTGGAAGAGAACGAGAGCGCGACCAGCAGCTCGAAGCCGACGATCAGCAAGACGAACGTGCCTCCGGTCATTCGTCCGAGCAGCAGGAACTGTATCGGCTGCTTGGAGTTCACGAGGCCCCAGGCGACCGTGATCCCGATCGTGGCCCCTGAGGCGCCCAGATGCTGGGTCCTCGGGAAGCCTTCGAGCAGCCCGCCGAGCGCTCCGGTCTCGGCCAGAAGCGCCACCGCGACGGTCAGGGCGGCGCCGCAGACGAGGAACAGCCCGTAGGCGAACAGGAACCGGCGTCGCCCCCACCACGCCTCCATCGGGTTCCCGAACAGCCACAGCCACAGCATGTTGAACGCGAGGTGCATCGGGTTCGTGGGGGCGTGCAGCCAGCCGTAGGTGAACAGCTGGAAGACGAAGCCGCGGCGGTAGACGTCCTCTGGGGTCAGGTACAGGGCCTCCACCACCGGGGAGGCGCCCGTGCGCAGCAGCACGAGCTGCAGCACGTAGGCGACCACGTTGGCCACGATCAAGGCGATGACGGTCCGGCTGGGCCGGGGGAGGGCGAAACCGCCGCCCTCCATGACGGGCTTGTTCATGCGCTCCCCTTCACACTACCGGTGCCCGTTTGCGCCGGGGATGTCATCTGCGGGCCGCAGATCCGCTCGAATCGGAGCACGAACTCGGCCCCGCGTCCCTGTGCGGAGCGGACCTGCAGACGGGCGCCGTGCTCCTGGACGATCTGAAGGACCAGCGCGAGCCCGAGCCCGGTCCCGGTGAGCTTGGTCGAGTAGAACGGGTCGAAGATTCGGTCTTGCACCGACGCCGGCACCCCCGGACCCTCGTCGCGGACGAACAGCTCGACCGCGTCGTCGTCCCGCCGAGCCCCGAGCGTGAGCAGGCCCCCCTCGGGCATGGCCTCCTTCCCGTTTCGCACCAGGTTCAAGAGCGCCTGCCGAAGCTGGTCCGGGTCCACGCGGACCGGGGGCAGGTTGGGCTCGACAGAGAGCTCGAGCTCGACCCCGGCGGCGCGGCAGTCTCGGGCGACGAAGGCGGCGAGCGGCTCGATCAGCGCCTTCGGGGCGGTCTCGACCAACTCTGGGTGGGGCAGGCGGGCGAAGCGCAGGTACTCCTCGGCCAGCGCGTTGAGCCGGTCGGCTTCCCGCCCGATCGCGCGGCACAGCTCCCGAGCCTCCTCGTCGGCCTCCGCGCCCCGCTCGAGCAGCAGCTCGGCGTTGAGGGAGATGCTCGCCAATGGGTTTCTCAGCTCGTGGGTGACGTGGGCGCTCATTCGCCCGATCGCGGCGAGGCGCTCCGAGCGGAGCAAGGCCTCCTTCGTTCGCACCGCCTCGGTCACGTCTTCCAGCGTCAGGACGAGGCCCAGCACCTCGCCGTCCTCGCCTTCGAGCGGGGCTGCGCCGAGGTCGGTCAGCGTGCGTCCGAGCAAGACCGCCTCGGCGCGGGCCGGCTCCCGGCGCTCGAGCAGCCGGGCCAGCGGGCCGAGGTGGGCCTCGACCGCGACCCCGACCGACAGCTCGGTGATCGGGCGGCCCTCCACCCCCTCGAGCTCCCACCCGTGGCGGGCGGAGCGGTTGGCGCTGGTGATCGCGCCGCCCCGGTCGGTGACCACCACCCCGGCCCTGAGGCTGTGGACGACGCGCTCGTGGTACCGCTTGAGGTCCGCGACCCTCAGGTACGCTCGCTCGAGCTCTTTGGCCTGGCGGTCGAGCGCGTCCTCGCGGTCGTCGCGCGCCTTGGCCATCCGCCGCAGCTCGTCGGCGAGCGCGGTCAGCTCGCCGGCGCCCCGGAGCTCGAGCGGCTGGTGGTAGTCGCCCCTCGCGATGGCCCGGGCGTAGCGGACCAAAGGCCGAATCGGGGCCAGGGCCCGAGCCGCGAGCACGGTCACGAACAGCCCGAGCAGCAGCGCACCGAGCGTCGAGGCGAGCACCTGCCGCACCGCGTATTGCTCGTCGCGCTCGGCCCGGGTCACCGCGGCGTCCGTCTCCGCCCGCAGGTACCGGTCGAGCTCGAAGACCGTCCGGCGCAGCGCCTCGCCCCGCTCGGCCAGCGTCGAGCCGGCCGGCCCCAGGGCCTCGCCCGCCTGCGCTCTGCTCTCGAGCCGCTCGGCGATCCGATCGAGCTCGAGCGATGCCTGCTCGAGCGGCGCCGCCCGCTCCCGGACCCCGGCGCAGAACGCGCGGTCGTGCCGCCCGCGTTGCCCGCCGCGGTCCCCACGGGTGAGCCGCCGGCACGCCTCGGCGAGCGCGTCGAGCGAGGCGTCGATGACCCCCGGGTAGTAGGCCACTGCGATGCGCAGGATCACCGCTCGGTTCCGAGGGTCGGGCTCGTCCAAGGCCCGGCGCAGGTCCCGGAGCCGGTTTTGCTGGTGGGTCTCGAGCTGCGCGATCACCCGGGCGAGGGCGAGGTGGCCGTCCCGGATCGCCCGGAGGTCCTGAGCGGCGCTCCTGATCTGGCGCACCGAGAGCGAGGACAAGAACACCACCCCGAGCAGCAGGCCGGCGAAGCCCACGAAGATCCGGGTGGCGAGGCCGAGCCGCACCTGCGAACTGGACCACCGGGCGGGCCGGACGGACAAGCCGCTCGAGGGTTCACTCGAGGATGATGCGGCTGGCCACGATCGGCTCGATGCCCCCCGGCCCGTGCTCGGCCCCGGCGCCCACCTGGATTCGGACCCGCTTCGATAACTGGATATGGACCTGTGGAATCCAGCGAAATTCGTTGCGGTCGCCGACGAGGCCGTTCAGCTCGAGCCCGAAGGTGAGCCACTCTTCGGCGTCGAAGTACGCAGACCCGTTCAGGACTGCGGTCACCCCTGGATCCTGGCGGCCCGGCTCCCCGAACACCTTCGGTCCGGCCATCCCGAGAAAGCTGAACGAGGACCGCCGAAGGCCGGCGATGTACACGAGCAGGGCGTCGAAGCTGTCCCCATCGAGCGAGACCTCTCCGAGCAACTGCCAGCCGTGGATGAAGTCGGCGATACCGTCCGGCAGGGTGCCTTGCACTGCGGCCTTGATCGCCTCGATCTCGCGGTCCACGATCGGGAGCTCGAGCTCGATGGCGTAGCCGTCGAGAAACGCCCACTCGACCTCCGGCGCCCAGGCGAGCTGGCCATTTCTCAGCCCGTATACGAACAGCGAGTTCACCTCCACCTCGCCGCGCTCGGCCCCGAGGCCCCGGACGAGGTCGAACACCAGCGGCTCCGGGATGTGCGGGTACATGCCCGGGAACAGGCCGGGGCGGCGGGGATCGGATTCACCGTCGTCCACCTCTCCATCCCGGTTCGAGTCCTCTTCCCCGTCGTCGACCCCGTCGCCGTCGGTGTCGGCGTCGTAGGGGTTCGTGCCGCTCGACCGCTCCCGTTTGTCGGGAATTCCGTCCCCGTCGGTGTCAACGGCGACCGCGAGCAAGCTGAGGGCGAGCAAATGGAACATGGCGGCCTGCGGGCGGCGGAGAATCACGCCGCGGTTTCCGTGTCAACGCTCGCCTCGTTCTCCCACACTGCCGGCGGTGTCGCTGTCCCGAACTCTCATGCTCTGGCTGGTGCTGGCGGCGGTGGCCCTGCTCGGCACCCACGGAGCGCTTCAGCTCGCTTCGGAACGGCAGGCGCTCGAGTCGGCGGCGAGCCGGGAGCTGTCGCTCGTCGGGGCGGCGGTCGCAGCCGCGGCCGAGGCGGCTCGGAGGGATGGGCAAGGACACGACATCCTCGCCCTGTTCGAGCGGCTCTCCGACCCGACCGTGGCCCTCTTCCTCGTCGACGAACAGCAGCAGCTCATCGTTGTGGGCGGGGACGAGAGCCTCCTTCCTCGGCTGGCGCCGGCGACGATCGCGCCCGGCGTCCCCGCCCGCCGGGGCGATTGGCTCGCGCTGAGGCTGCCGGTGGGGGACGGCCACCTCGTTTTGGCCCGCCGCCTCGATGCGATGGCCTCGGACCTCTCCGGGGAGGCGCGGGCGCTCGTCCAGATCACGCTCGCCCTCGCGCTCGCCCTCGCCGGGATCATCGGGCTCGTCGTTCACCTCCGGCTCCGGCGCCCGCTCCGGGAGGTCGTGGTGGGGATGCGGGCGGTCGCCGCCGGAAACCTCGACATTCGGCCCAACCCGGCCGGGGCCGGGGAGGTGGCCGAGCTGGGGGCGGAGCTCGGAAAGATGGTCCAGAGACTCGCCGACGCCAGGGAGGCGCTGCTCACCGAGACGCAAGCCCGCCAGCAGCTCGAGGCGGAGCTGCAGCGGGCCCACCGCCTGGTGCTCGTCGGGGAGCTCGCCGCGGTGCTCGCCCACGAAATCGGCTCCCCGCTGCAGGTGCTCGGAGGCCGCGCCCGCGGCCTCGCCGGGGATGAACGGCTGCCGGAGCCGGCGCGAAAGAGCGCCACCATCATCGCCGAGCAGTCGGACCGGGTGGCGGGCATCGTGGGCCAGCTGCTCGGGGTCGCGCGCCGGCCTCGTCCCCGGCTCGAAGCCACGGAGCTTTCCGTCCCGGTCCGGGCGATCGTGGACCTGCTCGGTCCGCACGCTCGACGCAGCGGCGTCGCTCTGACCCTCACCGTGGCGTCCGAGGTCTGGGTTCTCGGCGACCGGGACCAACTTCAGCAAGTGGTCTTGAATCTCGTCCAGAACGGGCTGCGCGCGGCGGGCGACCGCGGCGCGGTGGAGGTGTCGGTCGGGCAGGATGGCCTCTTTGCGGTTCTCGCGGTCGAGGACAGCGGGCCCGGGATCGATGAGGCGGTTCGGGACCAGATCTTCGAGCCGTTTCGGACGTTCTGGCCGGCGGGCGGCGGGACCGGGCTCGGCCTGTCGGTGGTTCGCTCGATCGTGCAGGACCACGGTGGGACGCTGCAGCTCGCCGCTGCCGCCTGCACCCGGATCGAGGTTCGCCTCCCCCCGCTGGGACAAAAATGAACAGCCTCAGGGAGCCACCCGACCATTTCGTCCCAGGGCGGCGTCGGTCGGCGCCGCCCCGGGTCCCGGTCCGGTTCTTGCCAGGACGGACCCGCCATGACCGACCCTTCGGAACCCTCCTCGAGCGCCGTGCGTGCTCGCCCAAGAGTCGCCGGTCCGAGTCTCGGGGACCGCCGCCGTGCTCGCCTGGTCGCCCGAGCCCTCGCCGCTTCGGTGCTGGCCGCGTTGTGGCTCGAAGGCACTCCGGCCGAGGCCGAACCGCTCGCCTCGACGTCCTCGGTCGCGGCCGGCACCGAGGCTGAACCGCTCGCATCGACGTCTTCGGTCGCGCCCGGTGCCGAGTCCGACGCTTCCTCCGGGGTGGACGATCTCATCGAGGAGCTGACGTACGAGCAGCGGGCCGGGCTGCCCCCGGCGGCATCGAAGATCTTCTTCTCGAAGCGAAACTGGTCGATCTCCGGCTTCGGAGAGATCGCCCACAACGAATACCTGGGCGAAGCGAACCGCACGCTCGGCGACATCGAGCTGTACAACAGCAACCTCTATCGGTTCGTCCTCTACGGGGCCTACAAGCCGGTGGATTGGCTCATCCTCTACGCCGAGGTCTTCGCCGAGGTCTTTCAGGACCGCCAGCGGGAGTTCGAGATCGAGGTGCTCCCCGAGATTTCGCCGAATTCCTCATAGACCCCGCGTTCAATGTCCGAGTGGGAAGCTTTCAAGTCCCCGTAGGATACATCAATACGAACGACGAACCCATCATGTTCTACTCGGTGAACCGACCCGAGGTCGAGCGCATCATCATCCCGAGCCAATGGATCGACCTCGGGCTTGGGATCCATGGCTCGATCGCGAAGGGACTCAAATACATGGTCATGGTCCTGCAGGGGGCCGACGGAGAGTCGTTCATCGGCGGAAGCTGGATCCGGGGCGGCCGAAAGCAGCGCCTGATCTTTCAGACCCCAGGGGTCGCTGCCGAGCTCGCCTACAAGCCATTCGAGGGGCTCTCGATGGCGGTCAACGGGGTGCTGATGCAGAGCGGAAACGGCCGTGCGATCGAGCGCGATGGGGTCCGGCAGACGGTGGACGCGAACACGGGCCTCGTGTCCGCCCACGCTCGCTTCGAGCACGGACCATTCAGCCTCATGGCGCTCGGGACCGTGGGATGGATGGCGGACACGGATCTCATCGCCGATCTCATTGATCCCTCGGGAATGAATGATGTCATTCTCGGTGAGCGGGTCTATGGATACTACCTCGAGCTCGGGTTCGATGTGTACTCCGCGCTCGCGGGGACGGACGAAAACCCGTCGAGGACGCTCCTTTGGCGGACCGACGAGATGAAGGTGCCCATCTTCGTCCGTTACGAGCGGCTCGATACCCATGACGCGGTGAGCGCTCGCTTCACCGGGCGGGACGACATCCAGCGCAGCGACCTCGACATCGTGACGTTCGGGCTCAACTTCCGACCCCGAAGGAGCGTTGTGCTCAAAGCGAACTACCAGCTTCGGAACAACCGCGCCGACCGCCCGTTCGGTCCGGCCGAGGCCGACCGGGTGGAGCTGGGCCTCGGCTTCATCTTCTGAGCGGACGCTGCTACGAGCGGCTCCCATGGTGGGAGAGGAAGACGACCCCCGCGCCCCGCTCGGTGCCCGGACCGACGCACCCGAAAGGGCTTCGGTGGACCGCGGCCCGCTTGCCTCCGAGGGGGAAGCCTCGAGGGCCTTCGAAGCTTCGGGGGCCTTTGCTCGGCTGCCCCACCTCGACGACCGCGGAGCGGCTCACATGGTGGACGTCGGGGACAAGGAGGCGACCCGGCGCTCGGCGGTCGCCGATGGGTTTCTCCGGCTCGAGCCGGCCACGGTGGCGCGTCTCGAGGCAGCGACGCTCGCCAAGGGGGACGCGCTCGCGGTGGCGCGGGTCGCTGGCATCGCCGCGGCGAAACGGACGTCGGACCTGCTGCCGCTCGCCCACCCGATCGCGATCTGCCACGCGGCGGTTCGGTTCGAGCTCGAGGCAGGGGGCGTTCGCGTCGAGGCCGAGGTCGCTTCGGTGGGGCCGACCGGGGTAGAGATGGAGGCGATGACGGCGGTCGCGGTCGCCGCCCTCACCCTGTACGACATGGTGAAGTCGTCGGATCGCTCCGCGGTCATCGAGCGGGTGCAGCTTCTCGAAAAGCGCGGCGGCCGCTCCGGTACCTACCGACGGTCGGCGGGCGGCTGAAGCGGGACTTGGTCCACCGCGCAGGCTTCAGCGACTTCCACCCGTCCTTCGTGCCCCGGATGTCTACCGACGGTCTGCGGGCGGCTGAAGCGGGACTTGGTCCACCGCGCGGGCGGCCGCTTCCACGGTGGCCTTCTCCCCCCGGCGCCGGGCCGCGAGCAGCGCGGCGAGCAAGAGCGCGGGCCCACCGGCGCCGAAGGTGAGCGCGACGGGCAGGTTGTCAATGAGCCAGAGCCGGCGCTCGAGGCTCGCCAGCTCCGGCCGGGAGCGGTCGAGCGCCCGGGCCCTCTCGACCGCCTTTCTGGCCTCCGCGCGCCGGCCCTCGTCCAGCGCCGCTCGGGCGGTGGCGATCTGCCAGGTTGCGCCGAGCCGAGCGGCGTCGGCGCGTGGGATCGGGACGGCGTCGAGCTCCTCCTTGGCTCGGTCGAGGTCGCCGAGCCCGAGGTAACCCCGGGCGAGGGCGAGCCGGGCGTCGGCGAGCCGCATGTCGGCCTCGGGGAGCCTGCGGACCGCGCGCCCCGCCGCGAGCACCTCGATGGCGGCTTCGTAGTCGCCTCGGTCGAGCAGCTGCTCGGCCCGACCGACGTAGAGGCGCGCGATCGGGTCGGCGTAGCGCTCGGTGACCTCCGGCGCCTCGACCCGCACCCGGTCGATGCGCTCGATGGCGGTTCGGTACCCGCCTTGCGCGCCGAGGCGGATCGCGTCCTGCACGAGCGCGTGCAGCCGAGCGCCCCTCTCCCCGGCCCTCGCTGCGGCGAGCCGCCCGACGATCGACGGGACCGGCTCCCCGCGCCGCGGCGGTACGCCCAGCTCGGCCGCGACCCGGGCCAGCGCCCGCGGGTGCATCGTGCCGATGGCGGTGAGCGCGTCCCGAACCCTCGCGTCGCGAGGTCCGCCGAGCCGTTCGGCGAGCGGACCCAGCGCCGGCGGCCCTTGGGTCAGGAGCGCCCGCTCGGCGAAGGAGGCGTCGGGCCCGGTGAGCGCCTCGACCAGCGCGGGGGGGACATCCGGTTGGGAGAGCGCGCCCAGCGCCTCGAGGACAGCGCGACGCACGGTCCGGTCTTCGACCGCGAGCTGCGACTTCGGGGTGGGGCGGCCCATGGCTTCGAGCAGGGATCGGGCTCGAGCGGCTCGCTCCGGCGGCCCCCCGAGCGCCCCGATGAGGGGAGGGACAGCCCGGTCTCCGATGCGGAGGATGGCGTCCGTCGCCGCTTGGTCCAGCGCGTCGCGGGCGTTGACCCCGAGCAGGGTGGCGATTCGGCGGGCCCACCGGGGCAGCAGCTCGATCCGGGGGTCGTCCCGGTCCGAGCCGGCGACGACGCGGGAGGCCAGGTCGAGCACCGCGCGGCCCCACGCCTCTTTGTCCACGCTCGCCGGCAGGGCCAGCAGCGGGGCCACCGCCTCCGGCCGCTGCAGGCTCCCGAGGGCCCGGACCGCCAGCAAGAGCCGGAGGGCGGCGGCGGCGGTCGGCTGGTCCGGTGCCCGGTCGAGCTCGAGCAAGAGCGGGCTGGCGATGCGCGCGGCGGTGGTCTCCGACCACCAAGGCGCCGGCTCGAAGCTGGCGAGCGCCGCCCGTTGGTCGCTGGCAGCGCTCGAACCGAGCAGCTCGACGGCCAGCGCCAGCGCCGGTGGGTCGAGCCGAAACGAGCGGGCCTCCACCTCGAATCGGACGTCTTCCGCCGCGGGGGAGTGGCGGCGGCGGGGGAGGTTGATCCGAAGGGGCAGCTGAACCGTGGATTGCGCCGCCACCCGGCCCTCCACCCGCGTGTCCCGAAAGGTCCACCCGGGTACGGCAGCCGCGCTCGGGCCCACCACGAGCGTCACATCGACCTGGAGGTCGCGTACGGCTACCGGAAGGCGGTTCGTCACGTTCAAGGTCAGGTCGAGCCCGGTCCATTGGGGAGCTTGGCTCGGGGTGGAGCCCTCGAGCGCGGCCCGCGCCGCCCGAACGTCGACGCGCGGGGGCTCGGCGGCGAGGCTGGCCAGCACCAGCGCGAGCACAACCGGAGCCTAACCCCAGCGGCCCCCGGTCAGTCGAGCGTTTCGACCGACACGCCCCACAGGCTGGGCCCGAATACGGTGTCCTCTCGTCGCTCGAACCGAACCCCGACGAGCTGGGCCTCGAAGCGCCCGAGGGCAGCGGCGACGTCGACATGCTCGTCGTTGCTGGCTCCGAGCGAGCTCAAGTGAAACGCTTCGCCCTGGTCCGTGACGAGCACGCAGACCGGATCGAGCGTTCCGTCGAGGTCGTACACTCGCCGGAGTGTACCCACCAGGACCGGCCCGTCCGGCCGTCGTTTTTGCAGCCGCAGAGGCGATTCGCTTCGCGCAGTCACCATGGTTACCCCTCCCTTTGGTCGCCTCGACCTCGCATGTTCTCCACGGAGGTGTCGAATTGTCGAGGGCGATGCCGAAGGGCCTCCACCCGCCGGCCACCTCAACGTCGCACTTGCCACGTTGGGACGCAATGCCTCCGTTCGGCTCAGGCACCCCAAAATGTGTCGGTCAAAACATTCGATTTCGTGAAATAAAGGCTCGAAATCGAGATAATCCCGCCCATTCCGTGCCGGCGGCGCGAA
Source organism: Myxococcota bacterium (assembly GCA_036788295.1). Classification (GTDB taxonomy): domain Bacteria; phylum Myxococcota; class Kuafuiibacteriia; order Kuafuiibacteriales; family Kuafuiibacteriaceae; genus JAHQVK01. Next base: position 213,836 of record DAIQNR010000001.1, on the reverse strand, counting down.
AGGAGCGCGCTCGATCGAGGCCGACGCAAGGCCGGCCGGATGCAGCGTCGCGCGCTTCGAGGTAGACGTTCCCCATGCGGGCTTGGTGGGTGCTGGGGCTGCTCCTCGGATGCGAGGCCGGCGCAGGCGACGAGGGGACGGCGCTGCCGGTCAGCCTCGCCGAGCTGTCGGGCGGGGTCGTCTTCGCCACCGCCGCGGTGCCCGGCGCCGACGGCTACGATCTGCTTTGGGCCCCGCTCGGCGGTTCCTTGGCGAGCGAGCGATCGTTTCTCCCGTTGACCCGGGCCTCGGGTGACGAGACCCAGCCATCGATCGCGCCCGACGGACGGTCGCTCGCGTTCGTGCGGGAAGGGCAGGGAATTCTCCTCGCCGACGAACAGGGCGACATCCGGCGGGTCAGCGACGTCCGCGAGAGCGACTTCGTGGACAGCCTGCCCGCCGTTTCCGCCGACGGGGACCGGGTGGCCTGGGTGCGACGGGACACCCGGGCCCCAATCCGGGGGACCAACTTGGTCGAGACCCAGGTCTGGGTCGCCAACCGGGACGGTTCGAACGCGCGGCCCGTCAACCCGAGACCGGGGGTCATCCAGGACGCTCCCGCGTTCGACCCCACCCCCCAGAGCGCCCGGCTCGCGTTCACCGAATTCTCGGTGCGGACCCTCGGACCCCGGGGACCGGTGGACTACGGCGTGTGGCTTCACGACCTCGAGCTCGAGGGCGGCCGCTACCTGTGCGAAGGGGCGTACGAGCTGCCCTCCGGCCGGGTCGTCCGCTGTTTCGGTCAGCACCTCGCGTGGCCGGAGCCGCGCCGCTTGGTCCTCCCCCAAGAGCTGCTCGAGTTCGACCCCACGCTGGGGCCGACCGGCTCCTCGCTCGACCAGCTGCTCGCTGGCATCGGGGGCACCGTCGGGGCACCGGACCGGACCGCGAGCCCCTCCGGTTTTTTCCCGCCCTTTCCGGTGTCGGGGAGCTTTCGGGGGGACGTGATGGTGGTGGATGGGGTCTACCGGCCCTTCGATGGGGACAACCCGACGCTCTCCCTGTTCATCGCCGGCCGAAACGGCGAGAACCCGTTTCGATTCCGGGTCGCCGGCCACCGATTCGACCTCGATCCCGGGGGCACGGCCGGGTACCTGTTTTCGCTGGCGACGCCGCAGATCGTGCCGTGATCAGCCCGAGAGCAACGCGGCCAGCGCCGGCAGCGCGAGCGCCGTGAACAGGGCGTTGGCGCCGAGGGCGAGGCTCGAGAACGCTCCGGTGGTCTGTCCTTCGGAGAACGCCCGGGCGGTTCCGACCCCGTGGGAGGCCACCCCGTAGGCGAGGCCTCGGGCCCGGGGGTCCGAAACCCGGGCCCGGTCGAGGGCCGGGCCCCCGAGGACGCCGCCGACCACTCCGGTGAGGATGACCACGATCGCCGTCACCGGAGGCAAGCCGCCCAGCTGCTCGGCGAGCGCCATCGCCACCGGAGTCGTCACCGATTTCGGGGCCACGGTGGCGAGCAGGGACCGGTCGGCCCCGAACGCCGCCGCCAGTCCCACCGCGGTCCCGATCGCGGTGAGGCTTCCGGCGACCAGGCCCACGGAGACCGCGACCGCCGACCGCCGAACCGCGCCGAGGTTCTTGTGCAGGGGGACCGCCAGCGCGACGGTGGCCGGCCCGAGGAGGAAATGCACGAACTGGGCGCCCTCGAAGTAGCGGCTGTACGGGGTCTTCGTCGCCGCCAGCATCGCCCCGAGCAGGGCTGCGGCCACGAGCACCGGGTTCAGCAGCGGCGCCACCGGGGCGAGCCGACCCTTCGCCGCCCGGCGGTGGAGCCACTCGGCGAGCGCGAACGCGAGCAAGGTCGCGGCGAGCCCGGTGAGCGGCTGCGCCGACAGGTAGGTCCAAAGCGCGAACAGCTCCGTGCTCACTGCGCCTCCGAACCAGCGAGGGCCTGGGTGACCAGCCCCGTCACGACGAGGGCCACCACCGTGCCGACGACGATGGCGGCGGTCAGGGGGAGCGCGGCGTCGGCGAGCGGCCCGAGGTGGGCGATCACGCCCACCCCGGCGGGTACGAACAAGAGCGACAAGTGGGCGAGCAGGCCGGTGGACGTCTTGTCGAGTGTGGGGCTGGGCCCCCCGGTGGCGGTGAGCCAGCCGAGAAGCAGCGCCATGCCCAGCACCGGGCCGGGGACGGGCAGGCCAGCGAGGCGGACGAGCACCTCACCGAGCCACTGAAGAGCGAGCAGCCATGCAAAGCCGGTGACCATGCCCGGGGAGGAGCACGGCTTCGGTCCGAAGAAAAGGGCCAGTGTTCACCAACCTCGGAGCTTGATGATGATCTCCTTCATGACCTCCGAAGTTCCGCCGCCGATGGTCAGCAGACGGGTGTCGGTGAAGGCCCGGCCAATCGGATACTCCGTCGTGTAGCCGAACCCTCCATGCAGCTGCATGCAGTCGTACATCACCCGCTGGGCGAGGTCCCCGGCGAAGAGCTTGGCCATCGAGATCGCCTCGACCGAAGTCGCTGGATCCTTGTTGAACCTATCCACTGAGTAGTAGGTCAGCCTCTTGGCGGCCTCGATCGCGGTCACGTGCTCCGCCAGCTTGTGTTTCCACACCTGGAACTTCGAGATCGGCCGTCCGAACGCCTTTCGGTCGTTCCCGTACGCGAGCGCGTCCTCCACCGCGAGGGACATGCCGGAGCACGCGGCGAGCGCCGCAACCAATCGCTCGCCCTGGAAATTCGTCATGATGTGGTAGAAGCCCATGTTCTCTTCCCCCAGGCGGTAGCGCTGGGGGACGCGGCAGTCCTCGAAGAACAGCTCGGCCGTATCGGAGGATTTGTTCCCGATCTTCTTGATCTTCTTTCCAACGTGAAATCCCTTCACGTCGGTGGGAAACACGAGCAGCGTGATGCCGCCATACCCATCGTCGCCGGTTCGGACGGCCAGGGTGATGAAGTCGGCGCGGGTCCCGTTCGTGATCCACAGCTTCTGGCCGTTGATGACGTAATCGCCGCCGTCGGGGCGGGCGGTGGTGCGGATGGCGGCGACGTCGGAACCTCCGCCCGGCTCACTCACCCCGAGCGCCGCGATCTTCTCGCCGGCGATGGCGGGGGCGAGGAACTCACGCTTCACCTCGTCGGAGCCGATCTCGTCGAGGATCGGGGTGGCCATGTCGGACTGGACCATCAAGGCCATGTTCAGGCCGGCGTTCCGGCTCCGCACCAGCTCCTCGATGTACGGGACCGACGTCCACCAGTCCAGACCGAGGCCGCCCACCTCGGGGCTCGCCCGGATCCCGAACAGGCCGAGCGCCGCCGCTTGGGTGAAGACCTCGCGAGGGAAGATCCCCGCCTCGTCCCACTCCTCGGCGAACGGCGCGAGCCCCTCCGCGAACCTCCGCACCGTCTGGCGAAAGGCCCGCTGCGCCTCGTCGAAGATCTCGTGGTCCTGCATCGTCGCGGTGCTCATTTCAAGTCCTCCCCCCGGAACGCCCGGTTCTTCGTCATCGGTAACGGGCCATTGACTGAGCAGTCAACCAGCTGTCCCCCGTTGCCAGGCCTGGTCCGGCTGGCGCATGCCTGCCCGGTGTCGGGCAGCAGCTTCGGGAAGGCTTTCGTGGTCACCACCGCCGGGGAATCCCACGGTCCGGGGCAGGTCGTGATCGTCGATGGCTGCCCCCCCGGCCTGCCCCTCGACGAGGCCGACCTCGCCTTCGAGCTCGATCGGCGCCGACCCGGACAGAGCAAGCTGGTCACGCAGCGGCGGGAGGCGGACCGGCCCGAGCTCCTCTCCGGCGTGTTCGAGGGGGCGACCACCGGGACCCCGATCGCGGTGCTCATCCGCAACGACGACGGGAGGTCCAGAGACTACGAGGCGCTGCGCGAGCTCTACCGCCCTGGCCACGCCGACTTCAGCTACGACGCGAAGTACGGGCGCCGGGACCACCGGGGCGGCGGACGGGCTTCGGCCCGGGAGACGGTGGCGCGGGTGGCGGCCGGCGCGATCGCCAAAAAGCTCCTCCGGATTGGTTTCGGGATCGAGATCGTCGGGTGGGTCCAGGCCGTCGGGGACGTCGAGGCACAGCTGCCCGCGCCCGAGCTCGTCACCCTCGAGCAGGTGGAGACGACCCCGGGCGGCGAGCCGAACCCGACCCGATGCCCCGACCCGGCGGCGGCCGCGAAGATGGAGGCGCTCATCGACGCCGCCCGCAAAGACCTCGACAGCGTCGGCGGCGTGGCCGAAGTCTGCGCCCGCCCGATGCCGGCCGGGCTCGGGGCGCCGGTGTTCGACAAGCTGAAGGCCGACCTCGGCAAGGCGCTGTTCAGCCTCCCTGCGGTCGTGGGGGTCGAGTACGGGGCCGGGTTCGCGTTGGCCCGGATGCGCGGCTCCGAGGCCAACGATCGGTTCGAACCGGGGCCGTCCGGCCCTCGCACGGCCACCAATCGCCACGGAGGGGTGCTCGGCGGCATCTCGACCGGCATGCCGCTGCTGCTTCGGGCCGCGCTCAAGCCGACCTCGAGCCTGCCCCGGGCGCAGACCACGGTGACGAGCGACAACCAGCCGGCCGATGTTCGCACCACCGGACGGCACGACCCCTGCCTGCTCCCTCGGTTCGTGCCGATGGCCGAAGCCATGGTCGCGCTGGTGCTCGCTGACCACGCTCTTCGCCAGCGGGCGCTCCGGATCGACTTCGACCGGTCGAGCCGGTCCAACGGGTAGCCGGCAAAACCCCAACGACCTCCAAAAGGGGTCAGACCAGGACGCGACAAGGCCGGGGCAGCCCGGGGGAAGACGGTAGGGCCGGGACCCGAGCGGGTTGCTGCGCGGCGGCGTGGGCCGCCTGCCTCGCTTCGACCAGCTCCGCGGTGGAAGGGCCAGGATGAGGGGCGGCCCGAGGCTCATCGGGGGTCGGGGCCTCGGCGTCGGCCGGAGGGGGTTCGGACCGGAGCGGCTCGAACCGGAGCGCCTCGAACCGCGGCGAGGAGACCGGACGGCTGTCGAGCCGCTCGACCGGGTCGTTGACCGGAGCCCGAACCTCCGGGTCGTAGCGGTGGGGTCGGACCGGCGGAGCTTGGCGGAGCTGCTGGTAGATGGTGCGCCGGCCGTGGCCACGCGGCGCGATGTCCTCGGTGGGCTCGGGCGGATCGCAGCCGTCTTCGTTTCGTGCGGTGTCGGTCAGGGGCGGCTTCGCCGCCGCCACGCGGTCGCGCTCGAAGGAGCCCATCACCGCAAAAGAGTGGGTAGGCGGTGCCATCTTTGGCCAGCTTCGGTTTCGATCGATGCACCGGCTGCATCCGTCTGAGGCGGCTCGGCGGTCAGCGGCCGACCCCAACCACGGCCGCGAGCGCGGTGACGTAGACCGGGTCGAAGCGGGCTGGGCCGGCCCGAGCCACCTGCTCGAGGGCGGCCCTCGGCGTGTGCTGCCGGCAGGGGCCGGCCAAGGCGATGTCGTAGGCGGCCGCCACCGCCACGACGCGGGCCACCGGAGGGCCCAGGCTGCCGTCGGGGCCGGTTCGGCCCGCCCGATAGGCGACCGCCGCGACCCACGCAGCGGTCCACCAGGGCTCGGGGTAGTGGACGACCTCGGCGGGGAGCAAGGCGCACAGCTCCGCCGCGCGAGCTCTCGCCTCCGCCCACTCGAGAAGCTCGTCGGCCGGCTCCTCCTTCCCGAAAGCGTGGGGAAGCGTGGCCGCCAGGGCCGCGCGGCCGAGGATTCGGCGGGCCTCCCCCCGGAGCCCCACCGCGCGCCCGAGCAGGGTCGAGATGCACGCCGTCCCGGCCGCGTGCAGGCCGGCCTCGGTCAGAGGGCATGTCCCCCGGGCGCGGACCCGAAGGGCCGCGACCGCGAGGTCCACTCGATCCTCCGCCCGCTCGGTCAACCGATCCGCTGCGTAGGCGAGGGCGACGAGGCCGGCGGGGTCGAGCCGGCCCGACGCGAGCAGGGCGAGCGTCTGCTCGAAGCGCAAGGCCGCCTCCACCAGCGCCTCGACCACGTCCTGGACCCTCCGGGTGCGGCCGGGGTGGGGCGACTCCAGCGGCTGCATTTCCGCCGACAGCCCGGAGCGAGGGCGGGCGCTGCCGGGATCTTCAGGGATCCCCACCGGTTCAGGCGGTCCGACCCGGACCTGGGACTCCTCCCCGGCCCGAATGAGGCGCGGCGGGGGCGTCGGCGGCGCTGCCATCGGGGGCAGCTTCATCGCCACCGTCCGGATCGGCGCGAAGCGGGGGTGGTCGAGCGGCCCCCCCCGGCCGCGGACCGCCGAGAGCCAATCCCTCAGGAGCGCCGCCGAGACGTCTCGGTTCAGCTCCAGCGCAGAGAGCCCGGCTCCGGCCAGCGCGAGGGCGAGCCGAGCCACCGCCGCTCGCTGCCCCTCCGGCACCACCGTCGGCCGCCCGTCCACGGTGACGGTGCCGCCTGGCGGCATCGAGAAGTGGAGGCGGACCGGGCCGGTTCGCCGGGACAAGAGGGTCTCGAGGCGGGCCGTGGCCGCGTCGCAGGCCTGGACCTGGTGGGTTTCGTCGTCCAGCAGGACGGAGAGCGCCGCCAGCTGCAGCAGCACCTCTCTCGGCTCGAAATCGGCGCTCAAGGCGCGCGCTCCGGGAGGTAGAACCGAAGGGCGACCTTAAGGGCCTCGTCGCTCAGGCTCTGTCGAAGTTCGGCCTCGGCGGTGGCGAGGCGGGCCGGACCGAGCTTTTGCCGCAGCGTCTCGGCCACCCGGTCGGCCGGGTCGGTCGTCGGCAGCGGTGGGCCCGACCCGGTGGGCCCGTCGCAAAGGCCGATGAGGTCGATCCCGGACTCCGGGTCTTTTCCTAGCCGAGCCGTGAGCTCGGACACGGACCGCTCGGCGGCGGGCGCGAGCACCAGCCCGATCCCCTCCGGAGGAGGCCCGACCGACGCGGAGGCCGACCAGGCGAGCAGCGCCTCCACCGACGACGCCTCGAGATCCCGTGTGATCTCGAAGCTCTTCACCCCCCACGCCTCGAGCCGTGCCACCAGCCCCTGTGCCCCCGGTGGCGTCACCGGGTCCGAGGCCACGACCGCGCCACCGACGACGAGCGTCCCCGGTCCCAGTTCGACCAGAAGCGGCGCCAGAGAGCGCAGGACATCTCTCAGAGCGTCCACGGTCTCCGCATCGACGCGGCCCTGGGCCGCCGCCCCCAGCAGGGCGTCGAGGCCAAGGTGGAGGGCATCCCGTCGTCCCATCTCGCGCCCCCATGATGAACGGGGACGGCTAAGACCAAAAGGGTCAGGACGACCACCTCCGGTGAGATGAACCGATAAAAATGCGCGACGCGAAGCCGGTCAAAGTCGCGATAGTCGCGGAAAAACGCGCGAAAATGCGGTCAGGTGGTGAATCGGAGGCCGTCCAAGGCTCGCGCCCTCCCATCCTCGACCAGTTTGAGCAGGTGGGCGAGGCATGCGCGGGCGGCGAGCGGCCACATCGCGCGGGGGGTGTCGGCGTAGGCGAGCGGCAGCAGCTCCTCCGCGCGGGCCGGACCGTCGCTCGCGCGCAGGGCTTCGAGCACGGACGCCTCCCGCGCGAGGCGGTGCTCGATGTAGGCGTCCAGCTTCTCGTGGCCGCCCACGATCGGCGGCCCGTGGGCCGGGTACAGGACCCCGTCCGGCCAGCTGCGAAGTCGCCGAAGCTGTCGAATGTATTCGGCCATGTCCCCTTCGTCGGGGTCCACGACGATCGAGCCCACCGCCGCGACCATGTCGCCGACGACGAGCCCGTGGTGGCCTCGACGCCCGTCCACCAGCACCAGGTGGCCGGCGGCGTGCCCGGGGGTGTGCAGGCAGCGAAGAACGAACCGCTCCCCGGTCGCGTCCCGCCCGAGGTCGATGAGGTCCTCGTCGTCGAGGGTCCCTGCGACCGGCACCTCGACCTCGAGCAGGTCCCGAGTCACGGGATGGGCCCAGATCGGCACCCCGAGATGGTCGGCGGCGAACGTGGCCGCGCCGATGTGGTCCGGGTGGTGGTGGGTGAGCACCACAGCCAAGAACTGGCCCCCTTCGGCTCGGCGAGCGTCGAGCAGCGCCACCAACCGCGCCCGCTCCTCCGGATGGTGGGTGGCCGGGTCAACCACGATCCGCCGCTCGTGACCGATGACGTAGCAGTTGGTGTGGGTGGCGGGCGGAAGGGTGGGGCTGCGAAGGGGGAGCTGCCAGATGCCGCCCACCGGCTCGAAGCTCGAAGAGACGAGCGGATCCTGTACGGAGGTCTCGGCCGCGAGCGCGGCGGCGGCGCCCGGCCCGGGGTTGCGCCGAAGGACCTCGAGCTGATGCCGGGTGGGTCCGGCGAGCACCAACTCGAGGCGTTGGTGGGCGTCGAGCGCCTCGGCTGGGCCGAGGAACCGGGCCCAGGCGAGCTCCGCTGGGTCGGGTCTCGGCGTCCTCGCGGCGGGGACCTCGGCGAGGAAAAACGGGGTGTCGTAGCGCAGCGGCGCGTATGCGGGCGTCACCCAGCGCCCGGCCGGTCGAAGCTGCTCGATCGCGGGAGCGGGGGCTGCTCCGTAGGCGGCGAGAAGATCCTCGCCCTCGATCTCGAGCAGGCCGGACGCCGTGAGGAGCAGTCCAGTCTCCTCGAGCAGCTCGCGCAGGGCGGTCACTCGGCCCACCGCCTCCGGGTCCTGGCGTCGGTACAAGCGCTCGGCGAGGTCTCGGTCCGCCTCGTCCACCCGGCCGCCGATGAACGCCCCGAAACCGCCGAGGAACGGAGTCGTCAGCGCCCGCTTCGACAGCAGCACCCGGCCATCGGCGGATCGAACGATCAGGGCGGCGGAGGGCAGCGGGACCGCGTCTCGCCTCGTCAATCAGGCCTCCGGAGCGAGGTGCAGGCCGAGGATCCGGTAGCGTCGATCGAGCCGCCCCCCCATCGACGCGATCGCCCGGTTCACGAGGTCGTTGTCCTCGAGCGTCCAGCCGATCTCGCCTTCCTCCCAGCCGAGCCGTTTCCCGGCGAGCAGCGTCTCCGCGAACATGATCGTCTCGAGACCGCGCTTTCGGTACTCCGGAAGCATCCCGAGGGTGATGAGCCGGCCGGATCGCGTCTTCTTGAGCGAGAGCATCTTCAGCCAATTGAATGGGAAGAGGCGGCCGTTCTTCGGCATCTTCTCGTTCACGTTGGGCAAGGTCGCCGTGAAGCCCACCGGCTTGCCGTCGACCTCCACGAACAGAACGAGGTCGGCGATGGCGACCGTCTTCAGGTCCCCCATCAGAAACTGAAACTCCTCCTCGTCGAGCGGAACGAAACCCCAGTTGCGCTCCCACGCCCGGACGTACAGGTCGTACATCACCGCGATCTCTTCGTTCGCCTTCTTGAGGTTCACCGGCCGTACGGAGATGCCCTCCCGCTGCCTGATCCGCTGCGCAACCTTCGCGATCCGGGCCCGCTGCGGCGTGTCCATTCCCTCCCGGATGTCGAGCATGAAGGTGAGGAGGTCCTTGGCCTTGCCGAACCCGAAGGATGTGAACAGGTCGAGATAGTACGGTGGGTTGTAGGTGTTCTCGACGAAGGGCGGGCGGTCGAAGTTCTCCACGAGCAGTCCAACCTGGTGGTTGGTCGTGAAGTTCATCGGGCCGAAGACCTCCTCCGCCCCCTGCTTCTTCAGCCAAGTCGTGCCTTCGAGGAGCAGCGCGTGGGCGACTTCCCGATCGTTGACGCTCTCGAAGAAGCCGAAGAAGCCGGCGCGACCCCCATGGTATCGATCGTAGGCTCGGTCGATGTGGACGATCAGGCGGCCCACATCTCGTCCTCCTCGCTCGGCCACCAGGCATCGATGCTCGAAGTTCTTGAAGGCTGGATTCTGCTTTGGATCCAGGAACTTCATGAAATGCATGCGCAGGGGCGCGATGTAATTCGGGTCGCCCACGTAGAGCGGGTCGGCGAGGTCGAGGAACCGGGCGCGGGCCCGGCTCTCCCGAAGGTCGAGGTCCACGACCCGGACCGCCGAGTTGGGGGCGACCCGGGTCGCCGGGCTCGGATCGAGCGAGGGGAGGTTCGTCGGAGGTCGGCCGAACCGGAAGGCTTCGGCGTCGGATTCAGCGGCCAGTCGGGACTCGGTTTGCATGGCTTCCTCTCGTCTTCGCTTTCGTTCAACGGGGCGGCCGGAGCCACCCCTCGGATTTCATGGTCTTCAACCGGTCAAAGCCAGCCGTGCTCGCGGTACCAGGCCATGGTCCGCTCGACCCCCTCCGCTTGCCCGACCTCGGAGACGAAGCCGAGCTCGGCCCGGGCCCGATCGATCGAAGCGGTCCATGCCGCCTGGCGGCCCATGGTTGCCTTCTGCCGGTTCGCGAGCCGGGGTCGCCCGTCGAGCCGAGACGCGATCTCGCCGAAGAACGCCGCCACCGACACCACCGCCTCGGGGACGTCCAGATCGCGGACCTTGCGCCCTGCGGCCTCCACGACGAGAGATTGAAACCCTTCCCAGCTCACGGGCGCGCCGTCGGAGACGAAGTACCCGCGGCCCACCGCCGCCGGGTGGAGGGCGGCGGCCAGGACCAGTTGGACCAGATCGTCCACGAAGACGACGGACATGAGCCGTCGACGGTTGCCGAAGTACACGTTCATGCCTCGGTGGGCGCTCCGGAACAGCTCGAAGTAGTCGACGTCGCCCGGACCGTACACGCCGCCGGGCCTGAGAATGGTGAACGGAAGACCGCTCTCTTCGAGCCGCCGCTCCGCCTCGAGCTTGCTTCGGCCGTAGTGCTCCACCGGGCGCGGCGGGTCGTCTTCGCCGTGGGGCCGGTCGAGCGCGCTCGGACCCCACGCTGCGAGCGAGCTCACCAGAACGAAGCGCTCGAGGGGCACGCCCGCCGCCTTCACCGCGCCGGCGAGCTGCTCGGTGGGCATGACGTTTGCCTTCGCGAAGTCGTCGTAGGTGACCCCTTTGGTGGCTCCCGCCACGTGGAAGACGTGGGTGGGGCGCTCCTCTTCCATCAGCCGGGTGAGCCCGTCGAGGTCCGCGTAGTCCACCTCGGCCGAGCGGCCGCGGCTCGGGGTTGGGGACGCGGCCCGGCGCAGGGCGACGACGTCGGCGCCGCGGTCGAGGAGCGCGTCGCGGAGGCGGCGGCCGATGAAGCCGCTGGCGCCGGTCAGGACCACCCTTCCAAAGCCGGACGTGGGCAGCGACACCGCGGCCCGGTGGTCGTGGCTTCTCGCAACCTCCGACATCGCGCGGCGTCTTCCAGAATCGGAGGGCGTTTGGCAAGTGATTGACAGGCCCGCCGTGGCGCCGCTAGGTTCCCGCCCCCCGAGAGGTCCGCCGTGAACGAGAAAACCGCCAAGCTCCTCCGAAAGTACACCGCCGCAACGAAGGCCAACCTGAACGACCTGAAGCGGAAGTGGTACGCGATGAACCAGTTCGAGCGACGCGACTTTCGCGTCGAGATGGTGGCCGCGGTGGCAGCCGCCGCGAGCCCTCCCGAGGCTCCTCCCCCCGAGACGGCCGAAGCCGCCGAGACCGCCGAGGCTTGACGCCTCCGCCGCTCGCGGCCCTCGGTTCAGCGCCGAACCCCTTCGAGCGCGACCACGCGGCTGTTTCCCCGGTCCGCGACCCATAGCCTCGATTCGAAAGGCGAGACCGGTTCCACCACGAGGCCGGCCGGCCGATTGAAGCCGCCTGCGGACCGGCTGGGGACGGCCACCTCGGGGTTGAGCTGGCCCACGACCCGCGAGGCCGGCGCGCCGGTCTCGAGCGACTCCGCCGAAAAGACCACCACCCGGTGGTGGCCGGAATCGGAGACGAACAGGTTCAGGCCGTCGGTCGCGAGCGCCGAAGGCCCGGACAAGCGGTCGGCCCGGGGCTCGCTCGGCGGGCGGCGGGATTCGAGGTCGGGTTGCCCGAGCGCGACCCGAGCGGGGCGCCCGGCTGCTCCGACCGACGGGAACACGAGCACCCGGTCGTTGAGCAGGTCGGCGACCGCCCACTGCTCGCCGACCGCGACCACGGCGCTCGGGGCGAAGCAGCGGTCGGCGCCGGCGTCCGGTTGTCCGCGGTTCGGCAGCCGGGCCTCGAAATCGGCCTGGCAGAGCACGTCGACCGCACGCGGTTGGTTTCGTTCGGAGAACCGCTCGAACACGAGCACCCGGTGGTGGCCGCTGTCGGCAACGAGAAGCCTGTCCCCGTCGATCGCGACCCCGGTCGGGCCGCTCAGCCGGTCCGGCCCCGCGTCGCCAAACCCCGAGGCTTCGGACCCCTGGTCGAAGCCGGCGTGGCCGATGACCAGGTCGGCGGGGCTCGAGGTGTGCTCGGGGAGCCGGAGCCATACGAGGACTCGGTCGTTGCCGGTGTCGGCGACGACCAGCCGCTGGCCATCGGACGCGATCCCCGTGGGAGAGCGCAGGGTCGCGGCCGACGGCGCGCCGCCGGCGTTGGGGAGGACGCGGCCCGGATTGGGCTGCCCGAGGACGAGCACGACCTCGCCCTCGTCGCCGTAGGCGAGCACGCGGTGGCGGGCCGGATCGCTCACCCACGTCTTCCCGCCGGCGCGAACCACCCCGGTCGGTTCGGACAGGCGATCTCGATCCCCGACGCTGCGGTTGAAGCGCGTCTCGAGGAAGTCGGGCTGACCGAAGACCTCATCGGCGGCGTCGGCCGAGGTGCTGAGCGCAAACCCGAGGATCCGGTGGTTCTCGCGGTCCACGACGTGGAGCCGCCCATCGCTGACGGCGACCCCGGACGGCCCGTGCAGCGATCTTGGCCCCGGACCGAAGGCGTTGGCCGAGCGCCGGGCGGGGCCGTCTTGCCCGAGCCACCGGACCGCCTCGCCGCGGTCGAAGCGCTCGAGTGGCAGCTCGAGGACCCGGTGGTTCCCGGTGTCGGCGACGAAGAGCTGGTCTGCCGTGGCGAAAAGACCGCTCGGTCGGCGGACGGACAGGGCCTCGGCTTCGCGCTGGGCCTCCGTGAGCGGGAAGCCGGGGGCGTTCGGTACGAAGTTCGGCCACCGCTGGGTCTCGAGGTCGGGCTGGCCGAAGACCGCGTCCGGCCGCGGGCCCCAGCCGTCGAATCGCAGGACCCGGTTGTTTTCGGTGTCGGCGACGTAGAGCCGTCCCGCCGAGTCCACGGCCAGCCCGGACGGAGCGGCGAGGCCATCTGGCGCCGGCCGGAGAAAGCCGAGGCCGCGATTTGGGGCGTGGCCGTCGAGGTCGGCCTGCCCGAGGACGTGATCGACCGATGCGCCGTCGAGCGAGAGGGCGACGACCCGGTGGTGAAAGGCATCGGCGACGACGAGCCGGTCGCCGCGAACCGCGAGCGCCCTCGGATAGAAGAATCCGGCCGCAGATTCGCCCGAGGCCTTCGGTCGGCCGGAGGTGAAATCGGGCTGGCCGATCACCCGGTCGGCGGGCGCGCCGTCTTCGGCGGGGACGCGATCCCACACGAGGATCCGGTGGTGGCCGGTGTCGGCGACATACAAGCGGTCCCCGACGAAGAGGACCGCGTCGGGACCACGCAAGGTGTCGCGGTCTGGGCCGCGGCCCGATCCATAGGCGCCGGGGTTTGGCTGCCCGAGGACGACCGTCGCCCGGCCCGGCGCGCGAAGGAGCACCCGGTCGTTGGCGGTGTCGGCTATGGCCCAGGTGCCCCGCTCCGAGAACGCGAGCGCGGCTGGCCGGGCGACGGTGTCGTCGTCGATGCGCCGGTAGTCGACCCCGTACTCCCGGCTCGAGAAGCTCGCTTGCCCGATGACGCGGGCCGCCGGTTCGAAGTCGAAGCGGGGCAGGGGCTCGAACACGAGCACCCGGGGGCCGTCAGGGACCAGCATCCGGTTCCCGTCGGCATACAGGCCGGCGGTCGGATCGCCTTCGCCGAGCGTGGAGGCGGAAACCCCCCCGACCTCGTCGCCGCCTACGTCCGGTCCGGGTTTTCCTAGGACGATGTCGGCCGCGCGGTCGTCTTCGGCCGGGAACTCGCGCCAGACGTGCACCCTCCGCCCCACGAAGTCCCGAAGGGCGAAGCCTCCGGTTCCGAAGTGGGCCATGGCCCCCGGTTGGCCGAACTCGAGCGGCCCCACCCTCGTGATGTAGCGCGTGGAGCCCAAGCTGCGATCGAAAGATGGGTTGCTGAACGAGGGCAGCCCTCGGAGGCCGAAGGCGGAATTGCTGCCCAGAGAGGACGTGATCATCGTCCATTCGGGGTGAAGCAGCACCCCGCGGGCCTGGAAGACCGGAATCGCGCCCCCACGGATGTCGTTGCGCTCGAAGTCCTGCTGGCCGATCACGAGGTCCGCGGGCTGACCCACCAGCCGGGGAAAGGTCGAGAACACCAAGAACCGGTGGTTCATGGTGTCGGCCACCAGGAGCCTCCCGCCGTCGGAGGCCATCGAGCCGGGGCGGTTCAGGGTGTCGGGCCCCGGGCGGTCCCGGCCTCGGTTGGGGAGGTCTTCGTCGAACCGGGACTGGCCGAGAACCAGGTCCGCCGGCGCTCCGTCTTCTTCGGGGACGCGGTTCCAAATGAGGATCCGGTTGCCAGCGGCGACGGCGAGCCGCTCTCCATCGCTCCAGATGCCCCCGACGATCGCCCCGAGCTCGGCCGCGCTCGGCTGGCCCCCCGGCCCGTCGGCCCTCGCGCTGCCGACCACGACATCCGGTGCCGCCGCCGGGTCGCTCGGGACGCCGTCTCGCCACACCAGCACCCGCGGGCCCTGCCCGAGAAAGACCCGCCGCCCGTCGGAGAAGGCGGCGGTGAACCGCTGAGCGGAGCGCCGCCGAAGGCGCGAGGCCGGGTCTTCCCCGCGTGCCTCGACCCCGAGCTCGGTCACGGTGCGGACGGACGAGGCGACGAAAGCGACGGCGAAGGTGCCGGCCTCGGACACGCTGACGACCACGCCCCTGCCGTCGGGCGTCCGGCGGCTCGCGGGTTCGAGCCGAAGCTCGGGGTCCACCCGCACCGCGACGGCGTCCTCGGGCCGAAAGCCTGGCGCGGGCTCCCCGGCGTCGAGGTCGAGCCGGCCGGGGGGCTCGAGCAAGAGGCCGGGAGGCCCCACCGCGCAGGCCACCGCCCCGAACGGGTCCCGCGCCGAGGGAGGGGGGACCAAGACGAGCTCCACCGCGACCGGGCGGCCGGTGGCGGACGGACCCAGCACCAGAGTGCAGCCGGACTGGGAGCAGACCCCGCCCGATGGACCGATGAGGCAGCCAGGGACCGGGGAATCGGGCGGGATGGGCTCCGAGCGACACGCCCACAAAGCAAGACCGAGCACCGCGAAGAGAGACCGCATCGCCCAAAGTTCTAGTGCAGGGGGGCCGGGGCGAGAAGCGAGGAAGGGTCACCCGAGGGCGACAGCAGGAGCTCCGCACCGGATTCAGAGCAGCGCTTGCGTCTTTTGCGCCGGCGCGGCATCGCGTGGACATGGCGAAGGGCCTCGAGGACGTCGTCGCCACCGAGCGGGCCGCGCAGGTCTACGTGGACGACGTCGTGGCCGTTCGCGTGGCCGAGATGGAGCCGGTCAAGGCGGTGCTCGACCTGGGCTGCGGAGCGGGCGGCTCCGTCGATCTCTTTCGCCGGATCGCCCCCGACGCCCGGTACTTCGGGGTCGACATCGAGTCTTCCCCCGAAGTCTCGGCTCGCACCCGAACCGACGGGACTTTCCTCAGCTACGACGGGGTGCATCTCCCCTTCGACGACGGGCAGTTCGACCTCGTTTTCGCTCGGCAGGTGTTCGAGCACGTCCGGCACCCGGAGCTGCTGCTCGCCGAGGTGCGGAGGGTGCTGCGACCGGAAGGGTTTCTGGTCGGTTCGACGTCCCACCTCGAGCCCTACCACTCGTACAGCTTCTGGAACTTCACGCCGTTTGGCTTTCGCACGATCGCCGAGGACGCCGGCCTCGAGGTCGTCCGGCTCTCGCCCGGCATCGACGGCTTGACCCTGGTGCTTCGCCGGGCCGCCGGCCGCCGGAAGTTCTTCAACCGATTCTGGCGCTCCGAGTCCCCGCTGAACCGATACATCGAGTTTCGGCACCGGCGAAACGGGAGGTCCGAAACCCAAATCAACCTGACCAAGCTCGACCTGTGTGGGCAGTTCGTGTTCGAGCTTCGCCGCCCCAAGTGATTCAGGCTTCGTCGCCAAGCACGAGGGCCTCGAACGCGCCGGTGACCCGCTCGACGGAGAACCGGTCCGCGACCTGCGCCCGCGCCTGCTCTGCCGCCGCCTCCCACGCCCCCGGGGTGTCGTTCAGGGCGTGAATGTGGTCGGCGACCGCCGCCTCGTCGGCGTGAATCCACCGTGGATCATAGATGTGCTCGGCGCCCGGCCAGCTGAGAAGCATCGGCACCGCCCCCGACGCCATGCCTTCGGCCGGGGCGAGGTGAAAACTCTCGTCGTCGCTCGGCGACAAAACGAAGCCGATCTTCGTCATCCAGGCGGGGACGTCGGCGCCGAAGGCGTCGAACACCACCGCAGCCCTCAAATCCGAGTCCTCGTTCATCGCGGTGAAGGCGGCGAGGTAATGGGGCCGCTCGATCGCGGCTCGCCGGTGCCAGGCCGGGTAGGTCCAGGGCATCTGGCTCTTCACGAAGAGCATGTATCGGTCATCGAGGCGGCGGAGCCGGCGAAGGATGTCGAGCGCTCGATCGAAGCGCTTTCTCGACGGCACGATGCCCAGCATCCCGAGGTGAAACCGGGCCCCGAATCGCTTTCTGCGGTCGAACGCGAGGTGGTCCACATAGTTTGGGACGACGAGCAGCTTCTCCGCCTTCCAGCCGGTTTCCTTCATGGCGAGGCGGCGGTAGTGCTCGCTGACCACGATCACCCGGTCCACCGCCCTGATGTCGAGGTCCTTCGGAAAGGATGCATACAGCTCGAAGCGGTGAAGGCGGACATACAGGCGCTGCCCCGGCCTCTTGTGCCGGGCATAGAACAGCGCCGCGCCTCCGCACCACTCGCACACGATGACGTCGGCCCACGCCGCCAGCTCGGCGCTTCGCCGCTCGTCGTGGGCCGTGAGCGCCTCCCACTCGTCCCGCCGCAGCTCCACGCCGGGGAGCGCCTCGAGATGCTCGACGATCCGGTGAAAGAACTTCCAGTCGTGGCCCGCCGCCACCACTCGGAGCGTGCGCTCGAGTCTCCGGCGCGGCTTTGGGGCCGCGCGCTCGAGGTAGGGGGCGATGCGCGCGTAGGCTCGGTCCATCGTGAAATCCTCGGCGAGCCGGGCGCATCGTAGGGCTGCGAGCCGAAAAGCCTCCCCCCGCTCGGACGCCCCAGCCAAGGCATCGAGCGCCTCGTTCGGGTCGTTCGCGAACAGCGGATAGTCGGCCCCGAGCAGCCGCTCGTGCATCGGGGTCCGGTTCAAGAGGACCGGCAAGCCGGCTTGCCCGTATTCGAGCAACTTCGTGGACAGCTCGAGGCTCTCGTCGAGAGCAGGGGAGCGCCAGGAGAGGGCCACGTCGGCATCGGCGATCACGGCGAGGACCTGCTCGCGGGGAAGCGCGCCGTGCCAGACGAGCCCCTCGGTGCCACCGAGCGCGGCCCGCATGCGCTCCGCCCAGCCCGGGTCGTCGCGGACTTCGTGGATCTTGTCCCCGAGCATGTGCAGCTGAGTCCCCGGGCACCGCTCTCGAAGCGGGCCGAGCAGCTCGGCCATCTCGAGCGTGTTCCAATCGGGCGCGAATTTGCCCGCGTACACGAGCCGCAGCGGGCCACGGCGCTCCGAATCCTCGGTCGGCCCGTCCTGGGGGGGCCGGTCGGGGACCATGGGGGTGAGCAGGATCGCTTTTCCCCGGGCCTCGGGGACATGGCCCTCGAGGTGGGCGCGCAGCTCCTCGGTCTGGCACAGGAGCAGCTTCGATGCCCGGGCGATCGCGGCGAGGGCCCGGACCCGCGCCGGCGTCATCGCGCTCGGCGATTGGGGGATGTCGGTCAAATAGGGGCAGAGGCGCCCGTCGAAACTCCCCCGCGCCGCCGCCCTCTGGACGAGATCGAAGCCGCGAAGCACCACGAAGCGGTGGGGCCCGTCGAGCTGCTCGAGCCGGTCGAGGGCCTCGTTCGGGGTCATGCCCCACTCCGGTGACACGAGCTCCGAACCCGGGGTCTCGACCTTGACCCGGCGCAGCGCCCTGAGCGGAGCGGTGAGCAGATCTCGGGTCTCGTGGGCCTTGAGCAGGACCGTCACCTCGTTTCCTGGGTCCTTGGCGAGCATCGTGACGACGGACTGCAGCCAAATCGCCGAACCATCGATGAAGTTCAGGTTCATGTCTCCGTAGACGAGGATGGAGCGGCTCATGACTGCACCGTCGCGAGGACCGCGTCGAGGACCTGGTGCTCGTCGTCGTCGCCGGGTCGCCAGGGCACCACCACCGCGTGCGGAGGGAGGACCTGCACCCGCTCGCAGCGAAAGAGACCGAGCTGCTCGACGCTCGGTCGCTCGGTCTCCTCGGGGAGCAGGACGGCTCGAGGTCGCTCCGACTGGCGGGAGATGAAATCGAGCAAGCGGTCCTGCTCCGATGCGCTCTTCGGGTCGGCGACCAGCACCGCCGGGGGCAGGTCGAACCGGGCCGCGCTCCGGCCGAGCCGGCGGGCGATGTCCCCGAGCCTCGCCCCGAACCGGTGCCGGGCGGCGAGGGCGCGGCGGACGGTGGGCCGGATCGGCCCCGCTGGTGCATCGAGGCGGCCTACATCGGGAAACAAGGACTCGAGCGCACCCAGCCCACCCCGGTGGGTCAGCACCACCGAGGCCCCGGCGGCCAGGTGGTCGAGGGCCCGGCGGTCGGCCCGCCGAAACCGGCCGAGCGCGCCGAATACGAGCAGGCGGTGAGGCGCGAGGGCGCCGGCAGCGAGGCGCCCCACCACCCGGTCCGAGAGCTCGGCCGGGGCGCTGCGGCGGCCCATCTCCCCCCGGTGGTCGTCGTAGACGACGAGCGACGGGCCCGCCTCGGCCCACAGCGCCGCTCGGGCCGCCCGCTCCGCCGGGGGGAGGCGTCGATCGAAGTCCCCGATGAACGCGATCCGGTCATCCGGCGACTGGGGCCCAAAGCCGCCGAAAGCGACGCCGAGCGGTTCGAGCCCGAGCCGGTCGGGGCTCGCGCCGGCCCGGGCGAGGTGCTCGAGCCCCTGCTCGTCCACCGAAAGGCTGAGCGCGACCCGGGGCGCCAGCTCGAGCAAGGCCGGGGCAGGGTCATCGCCGGCGTCCCACAGCACCACCGGCACGCTGTGCCGCTCGCACGCCGACAGGAGCCGGTGGAGCCGCAGCTCGGTCTCCGGATAGGCCCGGTCGCCGAGCTGGCCCCACGGTCCGTGGCGCTCAGCGAGCCCAGCCTCGATGAGCACGAAGGACGGAGGCCGATGCGAAAAGACGATCGGCCACGAGCTCGGGGTCACGGGGTGCACGGGGCACCGGCCCATCGAAACGGCGAGGGCGCGGGACCCGACGAGCGCGGCGTAGCCGTCCTCGAGCTTCGGCAGCCCGGCTCCGAGGAACGACCGCTCGGTGGCCCGCACGGCGGGCTCTGCCCGCTCGAGCAGCTCGAGCACCGCCGGACGGGTCGCGGCGAGGTGCTCGAGCGGCGGCGCCCGATCGACGGGCGGCGGGACGGGAGGGTTGCCGCGGCGGAGGGCTCGAACCACCCGAGGGATGAGCAGCGCGGTGTCTTTCCCCGGACGCTTCACCGCCAGCACCTGGGCGTGGCCGATCTGGAAGGATAAGGAGTTTCGAGTGCGCTCGTAGCGCCGCTCGATGTCCACCAGGTGGGTGTTCTCGGCCCGCATCTCCTCGAGATCCGCTTCGAGCTGGGCCGCGACGCCGAGCGCGAACCGCAGGTCCTCCTGCAGAGCCGCCCGATCGGCCCGAATCCGGTCGAGCGCGAGCCGAGCCAGCACCGCCTCGTTTCGGGCCGCGTTTGCATCGAGGCTCCGCGAGGCTGCCAGCAACGTGGGAAAGGCGGGGTGATCCGCCGGGTGGGCGGCCTCGAGGTCGAGCCCGGCCGGCACCGACGCCGGCTCGGCGCCGGCGACCAAGAGCAGCCACCTCGTGCCGACCACGGAGCGGGCGACCGCGGCGTCGAGCCCCTCCGCCGGCGCCCCTACCTCGGCCGCCGCGAGCACCACCGGCGGCGGCACCGGCCACGTTTCCCAGCGGGAGAGCGCGGCCAGCGTGCAGATCTCGCGCGCGGTGCCGCCTAGGACATCCGCCCCGAGCCCGCTCGCGTCGTACACCGTGCGCCCCCCGGCCAGCGACCGCACGAGGTCGCGCAGGTCTCGCGGGGCTCCGCTCCCGGAAAGGCGACCCGACTCGAGCACCGGCCGGCCATGCCAGAGCCGGCACCCCCTGCCAAGGTGTCGCCCGGAGCCCGCTGCGGCCACTTGACGAAGATCACAGTCTTGAGCATGAGCAACACTTGGGTGACGAGCGCGGGGCACATCACGAGGCTGTCGGGTCATCGAACATTCCTTCGTGTCCTAACTTTCGCGCCCGATCGACTTGTGGGCAGACCGGCGGCACGTCCGATCCAATCTCCAACCTCATCCCCGGTGGTCGGCCCATTTCCCACTGCGCTCTCGCGGCGCGAGGACATCAGCGAATGACGACAAGACGACCAACTTTGGGGGCCGTGGGCCTCTTCTTGGCCCTCTTCGGGGGGCCGCTGGGATGCGGCAGCGATGACCTGGTCTGCGGCCCTGGCCAGCAAATTTGTGGCGACATCTGCGTGGACACCGCCGCTGATGCCCGAAACTGCGGCGGCTGCGGTGCGGTCTGCGCGACCGGCGAGGTGTGTGCCTCCGGAAGCTGCGCGCTGTCGTGTCCTCCGGGGCAGCAAGTGTGCGGCACCGGGTGCTTCACCCTCGACTCCGCGGCGGCCCACTGCGGCGCGTGCGGCAACGAGTGCGATCCGGGCGAGCTCTGCTCGGGCGGCCAGTGCCAGGTCCAATGTCCGGATGGCCAGCAGATCTGCTCCGGGGGCTGCTACGACCGGATGACGGCGCGGGAGCACTGCGGCGGCTGTGGCAACGCGTGCGCCAGCGGCGAGGTGTGCAGCGGCGGCGCGTGCGCACCGTCTTGCGGCCTCGGCCTCACCGAGTGCAGCGGCTCTTGCCGAGACCTTCAGACCGACAGGGCCCACTGCGGCGCTTGTGGCACCACCTGCGCCAGCGGCCAGATCTGCGCCAGCGGCAGCTGCGTCACCTCCTGCGGGACCGGGCTCACCGACTGCGGCGGTCGCTGCACCGACACGGCCACCGACCGGAGCAACTGCGGCGGGTGCGGGACCGCGTGCGGCGCCGCTCAGCAGTGCGAGGGCGGGTCCTGCAACCTCGTCTGCAGCCCAGGGCTCACCCCTTGTGGCATCGACGGCTGCCGCGACGTGCAGAACGACGCCGCCCACTGCGGCAGCTGCAACACGGTGTGCGACACCGGTGAGATCTGCCGCGAAGGGACCTGTGAGCCGGCCTGCGGCGGCTTCGCCCCCGACCTTTGCAACGGCGTTTGCACCTCGCTTCAGCAGGACGCCGCCAACTGCGGCGCGTGCGGTACCGTCTGCCCGATGGGCAACCCGGTCTGCAGCAGCGGCGTCTGCAGCGACGTGTGCGAGACCGGCCTGACCTCCTGCAACATGCGCTGCGTGAACACCAGCATCGACCCGGCCAACTGCGGCTTCTGCGGAATCACGTGCTCCGGCGCGGCGAACGCGCTGCCGGTGTGCGCGAACGGCGGCTGCGCGTCGGTTTGCCGGACCGGCTACTCCGACTGCGACGGGGATCTGTCGCTCCCGATGACCAACGGCTGCGAGGTGGATCTTCGGACGGACGCCGCCAACTGCGGCGGCTGCGGCGTCGCCTGCGCGGTGCCACCGAACGCGGTGGCCGCGTGCACCACGGGCGCCTGCGGGCTCGGCCCCTGCAACGCGGGCTTCGCCGATTGCGACATGAACCCGACCAACGGCTGCGAGGTCTTCCTGAACAGCAACAACAACAACTGCGGGACCTGCGGTACGGTCTGCCCGAGCGGCGAGGCCTGCCTGTCTGGCACCTGCCAGCCGTTCGTGCCCACCGGCGACAGCTGCTTCGACCCGCTGCCGCTGCAGCCCGGCTTTCAGTCCCTGGCCTGGACCTCGGCGTTGCCCCGAAACTACCTCACGGTGTCGCCGTCGTGCGCCTCTGGCTTCACCCTCGACGGGCCGGACATCGTGCTCAGCTACACCCCGAGCATCAGCGGCAACGTGGAGATCGCGTTCAACAAGCCGACGAGCACGCGGTGGGCCTCCGTCGTGTCGGATGCGGCCTGCGGGACGATCACACCGCAGCTCGCTTGCATCTCCGATTTCACCAACCCGTCGATGAGCGGGGTCTTCCCAGCCGTCGCGGGGACGACGTACTACGTCTACGTCGCGGACACCACCTCCGGGGCGCTGCCGCTCAGCAACCCGCTCGAGGTGGTCATCTCCGACTGCAACACCCCGACCACCGTCATCTCGACGACCCCCGCGAACACGTCCACCGTGAGCTCGCTGTCCACCCAGCTCGTGCTGAACTTCAGCCGGGCGGTCAGCCCCAGCGCGGGCACCATCGTGCTCACCGGGTCGGCGGGGACGATGCAGTCGCTGCCGGTCAGCGGGGCGAGCGTCGTCCTCAGCAACTTGAACCGAACCCTGACCATCACGCCCACCGCGCCGTTTCTCCCCGGAGAGCTGGTGACGGTCACGTGGACCGGCATCACCGACACCTTGTGCACGAGCCCGGTCCCGGTGGTGCCGTGGAGCTTCCGGGTGCCGGTCCCGCCGTGCACCCCGGGCATGGGCGGCCTCGTGGGGACCATGATCACCCCGCGCCCGACCGGCATCACCTCGCTGACCGAGTTCTTCGTCGAGACCGACAACAGCCCCACGGGCAACGTGTACGTGGGAGGGACCACCGTCCTGCACCGGGTTCCAAAGGCGCTCGGCGGGGCGGTCGAGAACGTGCACACCACGGCGCCGCTCACGACGGCCCAGCTCGGCTACGCGATGCTGCTCGACGGTCCGAACATCTATACGGTCGAGCTGGCGCTGAGCCGAACCGACGGGCTGCTGTGGAGAATCTCCACGAACAACGGGGCGACCTGGAGCGTCACCGACATGGCGACCTTCACGCCGGTCCCCGGGGACGAGTTCGTGGCCGGCACCCCGTACGGCGGCCGAATCCACCTCATCACGAGGGAGTTCACCTCGGGCATCGACACCGAGATATGGTCGGTGGATCCCACCGCGGCCACCCTGCCCACCGCCGCCCGGCTCGACCGGTCGTTCGGGGCCAACGCGTGGTCCTACTGCCGAGGCCTCGCTCTCGACGACACCTACTACTACACCCAGTGCCGGGACGCGGCGAACACCTCCCAGTATGGGCTGCTGCGGATCCACCGGACCACCGGCGCTATCACGGAGATCACGAGGGCCATCCCGGCGAACACGCTGCCGGCGTCGATCAAGGCCCGGGACACGAACAACAACGGGGTCGCGGACTTCCTGTACGTGCAGACCAACCGGCGGGAAGTCTACTATGTCTGTAACCCCGCGGCCCAGCCGTACGTCGATCTGCTCACCACGTTCGGCACTTTGGGGACCGCCAACTACGGGATGGGTCTGGACACCGTGAACAACCGGCTGTGGCTCATCAACGACTCGAACCGGGATCTCATCGAGATCCAGTGACCTGAGACCGGCGCCGGGGCTTGGGCTCTGGCGCTGGTTTTCCCCTCCCTCGACGTCCCCTCGTCCTCTTCGACCCAGCTCGTCGCCGCGGCGGTGTCATCGCCCCCGGGAAGTCATGGACCCGGCTCCTGAAAGGTGCGATTCGCTGCAGCGGTGACGGAGCTTGAGCTGCTCGACGCCCCGGTGCAGGTCGTGGCCGGCAAGGGCGGGGTAGGGCGGAGCACGGTCGCGACCGCGGTGGCGCTTCGGCTCGCCCGACGCGGGCACCGCACCCTGCTGCTCGAGGTCGATGGACCGGACGCGACCACGCGCCTGCTCGGCCGGGCCCCCGCCGTGGACACGCCCCGCGAGGTCGAGAACAACCTCTGGTCGTGCCGGATGACCCCGGCCGGGTCGCTGCGCGAATACGCGCTGCTCGTCCTCCGCTTCAAGACCCTGTACCGGGTGGTGTTCGAAAACCGCCTCGTCCGCTACCTGCTGCGGTCGATCCCGTCGCTCGCCGAGCTGACGATGCTCGGCAAGGCGTGGTGGCACGCGACCCAGGAGAGAGACCGCGACGGCCGGCGCCGCTTCGACCGCGTGGTCATCGACGCCCCCGCGACCGGGCACGCCCTGACCTTTCTCGGGGTGGCCCGCACCGTGGCTCGGGTCGCCCCAGCCGGGGCCATGAAGGATCAGACCGAAGAGATGGCCCGCTGGGTCGAGGACGCGGTTCTGCACGTCGTCGCCCTCCCCGAAGAGATGCCGGTCAACGAAGGCCTCGAGCTGTGGGCCGCCGCCTCGGAGCGCCTCGCCATGCGGCCGGGGCTCGCGATCGCGAACCGGGTGAGCCCGGCGTCGTTCACCGAGCGGGCAGACGACTTGCGGGCGCTCGCGGCCACCCTGCCCCCGGACCTCGGGGCGCTCCTCGAGCGCCGCTTGCACCGGGCGGCGACGGAGCAGGGTCACGTCGAGCGGTTCTTCGCCGGCGCCGGGCGCCCGGGCCTTCGCATCGAAGAGGCCTCCTTGTCTGGGCTCGCGCTCGTCGAGCACGCGATCGCCGCGCTCGAGCGGTTGCCGCCCGCCCAGCAGAAGGTCGAGCGCGACCTGCTCCCCGGGCCGGGGCTGCCAAAACTCCATCTCCAGGGTCCCTCGCCTCTATCCGAGGTGGTCCACCGGGCCCGGTGCGTCGTCTGCGTCGGGCCAGGCGGGGTGGGAAAGACGTCGGCGTCGGCCGCGATCGCGATCGAGGCGGCGCGAATCGGCCGGCGCACGGTGGTGCTCACCATCGACCCGGCTCGCCGGCTCGCCAACGCCCTGGGCCTCCCCGAGATCGGCAACGTCGAGACCGCGATCGGGCCGCAAGCGTTCACCGCGGCCGGGCTCGAGCCGCCATCCGGGAAGCTGACCGCCCTGATGCTCGACATCGAAGAGGCGTGGGACGACGTGCTCGAGCGGTACCACCCCGACCCGGAGGCGCGCCGAACCATCCGGGAGAACCCCCTCTACCACGCCCTGTCGACCTCGCTCGCCGGGTCGCAGGAATACATGGCGATGGAGAAGCTCCACCGTCTCGCGACCAGGGAAGATGATCGGCCGGATCTCATCGTGCTCGATACCCCTCCGGCGCAGCACGCGCTCGACTTTCTCGAGGCCCCGAGCCGCATCGTCGAGGCGCTCGACAACGACGCCACCCGGTGGCTGCTCGAGCCGCGGACCGGGGCGGGGCGGCTGTCCCGCCGCTTCTTCGATGCCGGCAGCAGCCTGTTCATTCGCACCATCGCTCGCTTCACCGGCATCGAGCTGCTCGAGCAGCTCGCCGAGCTGCTGTCCGGCTTCTCTTCGATGTTCGAGGGATTTCGGGCTCGCGCCCGGGCGGTGAAGGCCCTGCTGTCGAGGGATGACACCGTCTTCGTCGTCGTCGGTCACCCAGGCGCGCCGGCCGAGGTAGAAGGGTTCGTGGCCACGCTCACCGAGCGCGATCTCGCCATCGGGGCGGTGGTGCTGAACCGCGGGACCCCCCGGTTTTCGCTCGACCCTTCGGCGGAGGCCGTCGCCGAAGCTTCGGGGGATTTGGCCGAATGCGTGCTCGATGCGGCGCGGACCGCGGCCCGCAAGAGCCAGACCGAAGCCCACGTCGCCGCCCGGCTCGAAAACACCCTGCCCGTTCGCCTGGTGCCCGAGCTGTCCGGGGAAGTGAGCGACCTGGCGAGCCTCGATGCGCTTCGGGACCGCTTGTTTTCGCCGGATGTAGGCCCCTAGCTTCCCTCAGGCCCGGGCGAGCACGAGCACCGTAAGCGCGAGCCCGGCGAGCACCACCCCCGCGCTCGCGTACACCGGGCGCGCATCGAGCAGGGTGGCGGCGGCGGACACCGCGAGCGCGGCCGAAAACAGACCGAGCGCGGGGAGGCGCAGCCGGGCCCGGCGAGGCTTGGAGGGCGCATCGAGCGCTGGGTCGCTCACGGTGCCGCTGAGCCTCTCTTGCTTGGGCATCGGCGCCGGCTCGATTGGCGCGACCGCAGGCTTCACCACGACCTGAGTCCCGCAGCGCGGGCACCGCCCGTCTGGCCGCACCGAGTGCCCGAGCCCGCAGCCGGGACATCTCTGCCAGCCGTCGTCCACCGGCGGAGCATGGCAAAGCGCCCGGCCAAAGACCACGGCGGCGGAGCCCGTGCCCGGCCCTCGGCTCAAATGCGCCGGGGAAAGTGGAGCTGATCGAGTCCGGAGGGCAGGCCGCGCCGCTGCTCGGGCTGCGCGGTGGCCATGTCGGCCGGGGGGAGCGTTTCCGGGTCGAGCACGCACTCGGCTGGATCGGGCGCCTCCGCGTCCACCCACACGCTCACCCGGTCGAGCCCGATGACCCCGTCGCGGCTGATGGCGGAGACGAGCGCCCGAAACTCTCCCGGCTCGTCGATGGAGAGCCGGTAGGTTCCCGGAGGATCGACCGGCTCGAAGCGGTAGCCGGGCCGAGGCCCGCCCTCGAGCGCGAACCCGCGGACGCGGAGGCTCGGGTCGTGCTTGAGCAAGACCTCGGCTCCGGGGCGCATACGAACCCGGAGCTGGCCGCCGAAGAGGGCCTGTCGGCGGGTCTTCGAGAAGAAGCCAGGCACGTTTTCGAACAGATGCTCGACCACCTCGAGCGGATACAAATCGACCACCCCGGTACCGGACCCAAAGTCCCGAAGCGCCTTCTCCGCGTACGCACGGTCCTCGAGACCGGCGTACAGTTCAGCGAGATAAGCGATGGCACCTTCGCGGGGAACACCACCAGCGAGCCTCTTTTCGGCCAGGATCATCGCGTGCTGCGCAAACCGCACCGACGGGCCGAGGATCCTCTTCATCTCGTTCGGATCGAGCAGGGTCTCGTCCCCCATGCGGTCCACGATCGGCCCGCGAGCCGGCCCGCCGCCGCCCACCATCAGCTTGGCTCGCTCCTCCTGCTCCCGCTCCTCCCGCTCCTCCGATTCATCGTCCTGGCCGGGGTGCCGGCGTCTGCGCCGCTCCTCGTCGAACGCGATCCCTGCTTTTCGCTCGAGCGGGTCCTCGGCCTCGTCTCGGCGCAGCTCGGAGTGGGCCTGCCCGTGCATGTGCCGCCGGACCTCTTCCTCGAGCTCGGCGGCGTGCTTTCGCAGGGTCCCGAGTCGTTCCTCCTCCTCGGCGTCGATCGCCCTTGGACCGATCCCTTCGTCCCCTTCGTGCTCGACCTGTGGGCCCTTGGCTCGGCTTGCGCCCCCGCTCTTGGCGCCGCCGCCGCTTCGGCCCGCCCCGCCGGCCCGCCCGCCGCCCGTCGTCCGGCCCGCGGATTTGCCCGCTCCGCCCGTCCCTTTGGGCGTCCCGAGGGCCTTCGCGAGCCGCGAGGGCAGCGGCGAGCTCGGCGGGAGGCTCGGGGGCTTGACGCCTCGCATGGCTGTGAGGTTACCACGGTCCAGAAGCGGCGCGGCTCCGCCGGACGACTGCCATGCCCCCCGCCGTCGATTCTCCAATTTCGCCGCCCCGACGCGCCAAGTACGAGATCATCCGCCCGCTCCAGGTGGGCGGGACCGCGGCCATCTACCTCGCGGTGATGCGGGGTGAGAACGCGTTTCGCCGCGAGGTGGTCATCAAGCGGCCGCTGCCCCGCTTGATCGCGGACGAGCGGCTCCGGTGGATGTTCGTGGACGAGGCGCACATTGCCGCCCGCCTTCAGCACCCGAACATCTGCCAAGTGCTCGATTTGGTGGCCAGGGAGGACGAGGTCTACCTCGTGCTCGAATATTTGCGCGGCGCCGACCTCCGGCAGGTCCTGAAGGAAGAATTCGCCCGCGGCTCGCTGCTTCCCACCGAGCTCTCGGTCTGGATCGGCGCGGAGGTTGCCGCTGGCCTCCACCACGCCCACGAGGCGACCGGGCTCGATGGCGAGCCGCTGTCGATCGTGCACCGCGACGTATCTCCCAAAAATGTCAGGCTCACACTCGAGGGCGCGGTCAAGCTCATCGACTTCGGGATCGCGCACGCCGTCGGTCGGGCCACCGAGACCGAGGCCGGCATCATCAAGGGTACCCTGGGATACATGTCACCGGAGCAGATGCTCGGCGACGACGTCGACCGCCGCTCCGATGTCTTCGCGTTCGGGGTCATGCTCTGCCAGATGCTCAGCGGGAAGAACCCATTCGACGGCCCCAGCTTGCAGGACAGGGTTCGAAAGCTGACGATGGAGGACGCCCCTCGGCTCAGGGCCATGCAGCCCTCGCTCGACGAAGAGATCGAGGCCATCGTCGCTGGCTGCCTCGAGCGAGATCGGGATCGCCGCTATCCCACCATGCTCGCCGTGCAGCAGGACCTCGAGCGGTACCTCTCCCGGCTCGGAGCGATCTCTCCGCGTCGGCGCCTGGCGGCATACCTCGAAGAGCGATTTGGCTCCGAGCGCGTCACCGACGCCGAGCTGAACCGGGCGCTCTCGCCGACGGACACCCCCACCGTGGTCGATCCGACCCTTCGGCTCCAGTTCCCGGACGACCCACCGACCCAGCGCGTCGGCTCGGGCACCGCAGGAGCCGGCGCCGAGCCGGGGCTCGACACCCGGCGCGAGCCGGCGCGCACCGGGCGCACCTTCGTGCCTCCGCGTTCGGAGTGGGGAACCGAAGCCGAGGTCCCGGCGGACACCCGGCCGCTTCCGGGCGTGGGGTCGAGTTCCGCGCTCCCGAGGCGGCGGTGGTGGCCATCTCCGTGGTGGTGGGCGCCGCCCGCTCTCATCGCTGCAGCGGTCGTCGTCGGGCTACAAGCGCGGGTGGAGGTCATCGCGCTCGACCCTGGGACCTCCGAGCGTCCACCGGACGGCGCCGATCCGACGCCAGAACCGAGCTCCTCCGGGTCAACGACCATCGAAGCCGCGGCAGGCTCCGAAGCCGCGGCGGGCTCCGAAGCCGCGGCGGGCTCCGAAGCCGCGGCGGGACCTGAAGCCGCGGAGCGACCTGCATCGCCGGTCGAGCCTCCGATCGAAGCGCCGAAATCGGGACCGGAACCGAGGGCCCCAAAGGCGGGGGCTCGGCAGGGTCAGCGGCCGGTCGCCGGCCCGAGCCCGGAGCCGGCAAGGGACCGGATGAAGGCCCGGAGCCTGTTCGAGGCCGCGGTGGCGCTCGAGCGGGCCGGCCGATGGGACGACGCCCGTCTCGCCTACGAGCTGTCCTTCGACGTCGCGCTCCCCCACCCGCCGAGCAGCCTGTTTCTGAACATCGGCCTGCTCGCTCGAAAGAGCGAAGACCTGGGCCGGGCGGGAGCGTGCCTGCGCGCCTACCTCGAGCGCCGCCCCGATGCCCCCGAGGCCGGATCGATTCGCACGTTCCTCGCCAGCCTGCCGAGCAGCGTGGTCCGCCCGTGCGTCACCAAGGCGGAGCGTTCCCGAGCCCGAAGGGCGGCGGCGAAAGAGGGGGCCAAAATCGACGGCTGGGTCGAGTCGGCGGTGCGGGCCAAGCTGTCTCGATGATCGCCGGGGCCCCGGTCGTCCGATGGGATACCGGCGCTCGTTCGGCCGGTACCCGGCGCCGGCCGGGGCCTGCTACGCTTTTGTCGATGCGGCAACTCGGTCGGTTCCGGCTGCTGACCCGCCTCGCGTCCGGCTCCATGGGGGAGCTGTTCGCGGGGGTCGAAGCGGGCGCGCCCACGGTGAAGGCGGTGCAGCGGATCCGCCCCGAGCTCGCGTCGGACCTGCGGTTCTCTCGGCTGCTCCTCACCGAAGCCAACGCAGCCCAGCGGCTGAAGCACCCAGCGGCGGTCGCGGCCGACTTCGCGACCAGGGAGGGTGAGGAGCTCGGCGTGGTCGCTCCTCTGGTCCGAGGCACGTCGCTCGCCGCGGTGCTGAAGGCGGTTCGCCTCGGCCGCCTGGCGTTGCCGCAGCGGTGGGTTTGCTCCATCGGGGCCGAGCTGGCCGAGGCGCTCGACGCCGCCCACGCGCTCCCGTGGTTCCCTGGGGCGCCCGCTCCCATGGTGCACGGCGCGCTCGCCCCCCGCAGCGTGCTGCTCGCCGATGACGGCCGGGTGTCTCTCACCGGTTTTGGGGTGGGGCGGGCCCGGGCTTCGGTCGGTCCGAGCGCGGCTCGGCTCCCCTACGCGGCCCCGGAGCGGTGGTCCGGCCGAGAGCTCGTGCCCCGAACCGACACCTATGCGCTCGGACTGACGCTGTACGAGGCGCTGAGCGGTCGCCGGCCGTTTCACCGCCCCACCGAGGAGGAAACCAGAGCCGCGATCGCCGAGGCCAACGTGCCCCCGCTTCACGCCGGCGTGCTCGAGGTTCGGCTCGAAGTGGCGGATCTGCTGCAATCGATGGTGGCTCCCCGGGTCGAGGCCCGGCCGACGGATCTCGGCGAGGTGGCGGCGGTGCTCAGGGCGGCGGCTGAAGAGCCTCCGGACCGCATTCGCGCCGCGATCGCGGCCTTCCTGCGGGCGCACTTCTCGGAGGAGCGCGAGCAGATCGAGCGCCGGATCGAGCTCGGCCTGCGGGCGCTCGGAGGGGAGGGCGCGGGCAGCACCGAGTGGACGGCGGATCTGCGGGACGTTCCCACGAGCCCGCCGCCTTCCGACGAGCGGCTCGGCCGGTACGTGCTCGTCGAAGAGCTGGGCATGTCCGGGCACCGCCGCCGCTACCGGGCCCGGGATCCAAACCTCGGCCGCGAGGTGGTCGTGCATCTTCTCGACCCCGAGATCGGCCGAGACGACCGCCTCGACTGGGACGGATGGGTTCGCTTCTTCAAGCGCGAGGCTCGGTTCGCCGCTCGGGTCGAGCACCGCCGGCTCCCTCTCCTGCTCGATGCCGGCCGCCACGGGGTCCGCTTCTTCGCGGTGCATCGATTCCTTCCCGGGGCGACGCTCGCGGACCGTCTCGAGCGCGAGGGTCCGCTCGAGCCGGAGACGCTCACCCCGCTGGCCGCCGACTGGGCCGAGGCCCTCGCCGCGCTGCACCGGGCCGGGCTGCTGCACGCCGATCTCGGTCCGGAGAACCTCTTGTGCGACCCGGCGCTCGGCGGCTCGGTGGTCGATCTCTCCCGGGCGTCGCCGATCGGCGGTCCGATGCACCCGCTGGCCGAAGGCGTCGCCCCGGAGAACCGCGCTGGCCACCCCTACGACGTCCGCTCCGAGCAGTACGCGTTCGGGAAGGTGCTCGCCAGGGCGCTGTCGACCCCCGAGGGCAACTCGGTGATCGCGTCCGTGGTCCGTCGCCTCGGCGCGGACGATCCGGCCCTGCGGTACCTCGACTTCGAAGCG
The DNA here is from genome assembly GCA_036788295.1 of Myxococcota bacterium. Classification (GTDB taxonomy): domain Bacteria; phylum Myxococcota; class Kuafuiibacteriia; order Kuafuiibacteriales; family Kuafuiibacteriaceae; genus JAHQVK01. The sequence goes on along the minus strand of DAIQNR010000001.1, from coordinate 182,513 downwards.
GTCGCCGCCGAGCTGCGGGGGCATGTCCGCCTCGGCCTCGGCGAGGAGACGCGGGCCTACCAGGAGCTGTCCGTCCGGGCGGTGGGGCTCGGCCCTCCCCGCCCGGCGGCGGCCACGGCCAAGGCGGTGGCGGGGCGCATCGGGGTTCCGGAGGACGAGGCGTCGGCGCTGACCGCCGCCGCCGACCTGCTGCTCACCGCCGGGCTGTCGGCCGAGAGCCAGCAGGCGCAGGCGATCCTGCCCGAATCGGTCCGGGCCGCGGTGGCCTCGTTGTCGGCCGGGCCGCTCGACGCCACGGCGGCCGTCGCTTGGGCAGCGACGAGCTACCACGCGCTGGCTCTCCCCCCCGATGGTCGAGGGGCGATGGCGCCGCGACAGGTGCTGCAGCGACTCGAACGGGAGGCGCGGGGGCGAGGGCTGCCGCCGGGGGTGCTGCCGGCCCTGCTCAACCACCTCCGCTCTCGGCACCCCGGGCTCGGCCTCGGCTCCAGGGACGATCGCGTGCTCGTGGTGGGGGGCGGCGCGCATTGGGTCTCCGCGCTGGCCACGGAGGGCTTCGAGGTGGTGGCGGCCAAGGGCGCCGAGGAGGCCTGGGCCGAGCTCGACGCCGGTGGCTTCCTCGGGGCGGTGCTCGGCGCCGACGCCGAGGACCCGGAGCTTCGCCGCCGGTTGCACGTGCTCGCCGAAGCGGGCGGGCTCCGCTTTGCCACCGTGGCCGCCGAAGCGCCGGAGGGAGCGGTTCGGGCCGCGGTCCGAGGATGGAGGCGTCCATGAGGCGGCCTCGACCGGCGCCCCAGCCTCGGGGCGGCCCAAGGAGCCCCTCTCCGTCGCCGCCGACGGCGCCGCCCCCCGCTACCGCTCCCTCCCAGCCCGCAACCAGGGATCCCCTGGTCATGGACCTCGAGCACGCCGTCGCCAGCGGTCGATGGGGCGTGGCGGCCGAGCTGCGCTCGCGGCTGAGCGCCGGAGAGGGGCCGGCGGCGGCCGAAGCTAGCCTGCAACTTGGCTTTCACCGGCTGTTCATCGAGCGGGACGGCGACGGGGCCGCCGATGCGTTTCGGTCGGCGATTCGGGCCCGGGCCGAGCCCTTCAGCCGCAGCGCCCGGATGGCGCTCGCCCAGGTTCTGCTCCGCCAAGGCAAACCTCAGCAGGCCGCTTTCGAGCTGCGAAAGGCGGCCGAGGTCGCCGACGACCTGCTGTCGGTGCAGTCGCTCGCGCTCCTGTCCACTGCGCTGCGCGCGCTCGGCCGGGCGGCGGAGGCGGAAGCCCTCGCGGAGCGGCGAAAAGCAGCGCTCGCCCGCATCGCCCCGTCCGGAGGAGTCGAGGGGGCCATCGCCTGGGCTTGGCTCGGCTTCGAGCACAAATACGACGGCCAGCGCCGCCCGGCCCGGGCCGCCTTCGAGTCCGCGCTCGGCTGCGCCGCCCTGCCCGCCGCGGAGCGGGCCGCGGTCGAGGCCGCGATCGCCGACCTCTGAGCGACCCCCTCATCGGCCACGGCGCTGACTGTGGCAAAATCCCCACAGCGGTCGGAGCATCGGACTTCGGGTCGATGGCGCTCCGGGTCGCCTCGTATGGTGATGTCCGCAGAGCGACCCATGGATCGAAAGAAGGCGGGCGGACGGACGGGCAAGGGAGCGAAGAGCGTTGGAGTCCTGGGCGTCATCCTAGGGTTTGGGGGCTGCCAGTGCGACGAAACCGGGGGCATCACCGCCCTGCAGGGCACGCTCGTGGTCCGCGACGGCGCCGATCCCTCTGTGAACATCGAGCGCATCGACCTCGGAGAGGTGCCGCTCGGCGTCTCGGTCACGTTGCCCCTGTCTGCGTCGAACGTCGGCAGCGACACGCTCTTCGTGTGCGTGGAGGGAGCGGAGTGCGGCGAACCCAGCCGATTCGAGCCGGCCAGCGCCCCGTTCTCGCTCCGCTTCGACCGCCCGGACGAGCGCGGCTTCGGGGTCGCGCCCGGAGATGACCGAAGCTTCACCGTTCGGTTCATGCCCGATACCGAGGGCGCGGTGGAGGCGACGATGGTTCTCCGGCACGACGGCTCGAACGGTCCCGAGACCCGGATCGCCGTGGTGGCTCGGGGGGTTGCGCCCGACATCCGGGTCCGACCGTCGCCCCTCGAGTTCGGGCCGGTCACCGTCGGCCGGCAGCGCACCCTCGAGCTCACGCTCGAGAACCCGACCGGGTTCTTGCAGCCGGTCCGCGTCCCCGCCCTCCCCGAACAGGACCGGGTGATCTTTGGCATCGTGTCGCCCACCGAAGGCCAGCTCCAGCCCGGCGCCACGCTCGAGGCCGCCGTGCCTGCCCGAGGCCAGCTGGTCCTCGAGGTCTTCTTCCTGCCCGACGAAGAGCGGTCCTATGCCGACGCGCTCGAGGTCTCGTTCTGTCCGACCTGCCAGGTTACCGTGCCGCTGAGCGGCGAAGGGATCCGGCCGATCTTCGAGGTCAGCCCCGGCGTGCTCGACTTCGGCGACGTGCCCGAAGAGATGTCTGCCACCCGGAGCTTCGTGGTCCGAAACCTCTCCGACCGATATCCCATCGCGGTGGAGTCGGTCGAGGTGGCGGGATCCGACCCCCAGTTCGCAGCGACGGCTGCCGCACCGGTGCCGGCGGTGCTCGGGCCGAGCGAAACTTTGGAGGTGGAGGTTCGCTACGCCGGTGCGAGCCCCGGCGAGCACGAAGGCGAGATCCGGGTGTTCACGAGCGCCTGGGACGACCCGGAGACGGGCGTGGACGAGTCGGTGGGGCAGGTGGCCCTGCGCGGCCGGACCATGGGCCCTCGGATCGACGCCTTTCCCGGCCGGGTGAGTTTCGGCACGGTCGCGATCGGGGCGACCGCGGCCCGGCGCATGGTGTCGGTGCAGAACATCGGGACCTCGCCGCTCACCGTGTCGGAGATCCGGTTCGAGTCGATGACCCCAGAGATCGCCTACGAGAACCCCCCGGCCACCTTGCCGGTGGTGCTGGCCCCCGGCGAGGCGCGCAACCTCGAGGTCCGGTACTTGCCCGACAACCCCGGTCTGGACCGTGCCCGCTTCGTTCTCGTCTCCGACGACCGCAACCGGCCCGAAGTCGAGGTCGAGGTGGTCGGGGTGGGCGGCGTGCCCACGACTTGCTCGATCGCGGTGGCGCCGGGGCAGGTGACTTTCGGCCTCGTGGAGCGGGGCCGCGTCGCTCGGCTCCCGGTCGAGATTCGAAACATGGGCGCGCAGCCGTGCGCGCTGTCGGGCGTCGCGCTGACCGGGGCGATGGAGCTCACGCTGGCCGACGAGCCGCCGGCGACGGTGGTGGTGCCGCCGGGCCAGCGGACGAGGCTGACCGTCGCCTACGCTCCTGCGGACTACGGCCTCCACGAGGCCAGCTTGGCGTTCGACGTGGACGACCCGGGGCAGCCCCGATGGGAGGTGCCGGTCCGGGGGGCGAGCCAGCCGAGCGAGGTCCTCATCATCCCGTCGCAAGTGGACTTCAACGTGGTACCGGTGCGGTGCCGGTCCCCGATCCGGCCGGTCACCGTCTACAACACCGGCGCTCGGGCGGTGACCATCAACCGCATCTATCTCGACCCGACGACCTCGGCCGAGTTCGAGGTGAACGGGCCGGTCACCCCCTACAACCTCAGGGCCGGAGCGTCGGTCGCCATCGAGCTGAGGTACCGGCCGAACGACCTGGGCTCCGACGTGGGCGTGCTGTTCGTCGAGCACTCGGCCGCCCCCGGTCCGGTCGCCGTGCCGCTGTCGGGCGAAGGCCAGATAAGCCCCACCGTCACCGATGTGTTCAACCAGAACCCGAACCCTCAGGCCGACATCCTGTTCGTCATCGACGACTCCGGGTCGATGGGGAACAACCAGCGCTTGCTCGGCGCGAACCTGGGCACCTTCCTCGATTTCGCGATCGCGGCGCAGGTGGACTTCCATATCGGGGTGACGACGACCGACGTTCGCTCGAACGCCCGCAGCGGGCGCCTCGTGGGCAACCCCCGGATCGTTGACCGCAACACCCCCAACCTGCAGACCGCCTTTCGGAACAACACGAACGTCGGCACCCGCGGCTCGGCGAGCGAGCGGGGCTTCGAGGCCGCATACCTCGCCCTCTCGGATCCGCTCGTGAACACCCACAACGGCGGATTCCTCCGCCCAGACGCCTCCTTGGCCATCATCTTCGTGTCCGACGAGCCGGAGCAGTCGCCGCAGTCGCTCCAGTTCTACGAGAACTTCTTTCGGAACATCAAAGGCTTCAACAACCCCTCGATGTTCTCCGCGAGCTCGATCGTGGGCACGGTCAGGCCCCAGTGCAGCGGGCCTGGCGGCTCGGCGATCTATGCTCCTAGGTACATCCAGGTCGCCCAGAACACCGGCGGGGTGGTGGAGAGCATCTGCTCGGCCAACTGGGGCCAGACGCTCGCGAACATCGGCCAAAACAGCTTCGGCCTCCGCCGCCAGTTCACGCTGTCGTCTCAGCCGGTGCCGAGCACCGTCTCGGTGCGCGTCAACGGGACGAGGGTCGCCCCGTCGAGCGGTGGCCAGGACGGCTGGACGTACGACGGCCAGGCGAACACGATATCGTTCTCGACCGCCCAGGTGCCGGCCCAGGGCTCCACCATCTCTGTCACCTACACCGTCGCCTGCCTCTGATCTGGTCCCGGTTCGCCGCGCGGCCACGGCGCCACCGAGGAAAGCGCTTGTCGGGCTCCGACCCGGCCCCCATGCTCTTGGCATGTACCCCACCGTCCTATTTTGCCACGCGTGCGGCGGCGAGACGGAGCTCATCGACAAGGTGAAGCGGGCCGACACCTGCGAGCACTGCGGGGCGGACCTCCACGCCTGCAAAAACTGCCGATTCTTCGACCCGAACGTCCACAACCAGTGCCGCGAGTCCTCGACCTTGTGGGAGCCGGACAAGGAGAAGGCGAACTTCTGCACCTACTTCTTGCCCAGGGAAGGCAAGGCCGAGGAAGAAGACAGGAGCTCCGCGCTGTCGAAGCTCGAGGCCCTGTTCAAGAAGTGAAGAAAGCGCTTGCCGGCCGGAGTCGGCTCGACTACCCCCCAAAGCCCTCACCGGTGGGGTAGCTCAGCTGGTTAGAGCGAGGGTCTCATAAGCCCTAGGTCGGCGGTTCAAGTCCGCCTCCCACCACACCCATTTCCTACTTAGGGCCCGGGCAGAAATTAGCGGTGCAAGTTCGTCGAGCCATCGTCGTCGCTGGTGGTGGCGCGAGGAGGGAGCATACCGAGCGTCTGTGACCGACGAGAGCGAAGCGGCGACGCCGCCAGCGGCGGCGAGGGCCGGCGAGATTGTGTCGATAATTTCTGCCCGGGCCCTTAGCCCGCCCTTCGAACCGGCACTGCCATCGTCGATGGGGTCTGGCCGGTGGAGTGAAGCCGAGCCGAGCGGTTCAACGGCCGTTGGCTTGGGGTCTGTTCGGGTTCTCGGGGCTGGCTGTTGCGGGCATAGAGCTCGTCAAGTGCGCTGACCGCACCGTGCGCGACGGAGGCACGCCTTCAGCTCTTGGATCTAGCGGTGACGGTCCCGGTGGCGCCGTCGGGCGCCTTCGTGCATTCGCGTGTCCCGGCCCGGGTGGAGGAACAGGGCGTGGCGTTCCCTCTCGTTCTCGGCCGAGGACGACTCGTAGGCCATGGGCTCCCGCGCCACCTCGTAGGCGAGGTCGAACATGTCGGTGGATAGCCCGTGCTCTTTGGCCCAGGCCTCGGCCAGGAACGTGCTGTGCGAGAACGTGCTCGGCGAGCTGCCTGTTGGCCCTGGCGGTGTCGATGCAGCCATCGAGGACCAGGCAGCCCATGCAGGTCTCGGGATGCTCTGCGTCGAGCCGGTGCTATGCTCGAATCTCGGTCCACTTGTCGGGGACCGCGTTCACGGCTTCGCATTGCAGGCGCGGGGTGTCGTGCGAGCCGAGAACGCTCGCTTCTACCTCGACGTGCAACAGGCGCAGCGTCCGTAGGGCTTCGTTCCATCCTTCGTCCATTGCCGGGCGATGCTGTCACAGCAACCGGACTCGAGGCTACAATCGGAACCGCGTGACCGACGAGACACGATTCGAATCGCAGGTGGGCCACGGTGCGCAGGGGGCGCACCCGAGCTCGTTCGCAAAACCGACCCGTCCGACAGTGACAGCAAAAGACGTGACAGCGGGAATGACGAAAAGCTCCCACTTCGCGCACATGACCCTTGACACGGATGATGGGAGAGCCTACTACTGGAGCGGCACCGAGTCGTCTTCCGGGTCTTCCGGTTCTTCACGACTGGGTTCGATCGATGAAGTGAAGGCGAAGCCGCCCTCGGGCGGGATGGGGCCGTGGTGCGACCGCGGCTGGGTAGGTTCCCCGATGTGGAGGTCGATTGGTCTACAGAATTTTTGCTGGGCTCCTCGCTGTTCTCGTCCCGGCCTATCTCGCTGCCAAGCCGCGCGGCGAGAGCCGTGGAGGACCGACCATCCACCTCGGGCGGCCGTGTTATCTTCGCGCGGCGCCCACCACGGCCTCGAAGGCCCTGGCCACTATGCTACCGGGAACGCTGATGCTCCACGGCTACCATCGTGGGTGGAGACATGTCCATCGGGCTCGAAACGAGGGATGGATGGGTCCGGAGTGCTTTCAGCTGGTGAAGCCGACAGCGACGGGACGTCGCCTCGCTCTCGACCGAGGCGCTCTCGAGCCGCAGGTTCCGAATAGGTACCCTCCCGGTGAAGACGTCGTTTCAGCGGCGAGGGACTTCGAGGCCGAGGACGACGACGCCCAGGGGTCGGGGGTCTCGGCTCCGTATCGGGGTGAACTTTCGCTGGGTGTGCGGCCGGTCAAAGCCCGGCTGTCGGGTGAGTTCGTGATCGTGAACGCGGCGGCCGCCGCGGAGCCGCTGCGAGCGCTGATCGAAGCCGAGCTCGCCCGGCGCGGCGTGGCCGTGGTGGCCAACCCGAAGGCGGCGGAAGGCATCGCGATGGTCGCGCGGCACACCCACGGACATGAGTTCGAGGGGCCGGTCACCGTGGGACGGGCTCGCCCGCCGACCGTGGTGCTCGACCTCAGCGTCGGGCGCAGCGGTTCGCAGTGCGCCCTGGTCGCCTCCGTCTACCGAATCGCGGACCGAACGACGGTCACCGGAAATGCCACCGAGTTCTCCTGCGGGAGCCGGCCCCAACTCTCCCAACTGCGTCATTTCGTACAGGATGTGCTCGAGTGATCGCGCCTGACTCCACGAGCGTGAGTCTCGCGCTTCTGTCATGACGGACCGCTGGCAGTCCAGACGGGTGAGGCTGACCGTCGGGGCGAGCTACGTAATTCGTGCGGGTGGGCTAGACCCCGCCACCCTTCTTTCGCTATAGCGATAGGCGCCGTGTGGCGTCGTGGAGGGTCGAGGCCGCCCACCGGAACGATGGGGGGCGGACGTTCTCCGCGGATGACGTAGTTCTATTCGAGAATGAGACATGGAAGGTGGGCCTTTGATGAATTCCAGACAATTTGCACTCGGAGCGGTGATGCTGTCCCTGTGGGCGGTTCCTGCGCTGGCAGCGGGTCCGCAGTGGAACCGGCTCAGCCACCCGGTTACGGGGATCGGGGCGCGGCGGGCGGCGGAGCCGGGAGGCTACGCGGTGACCTGGCCGGATGGCCGGGTGCTCGTCTCGGTTCGGCTCGCGACGAACCCCGTCGGCGCGGTGCCCGGGCTGGTGGAGGCCGAGCAGGCGCAGTTCCTGCAGCGGGCGCTCGGCGAGCCGGGGGTCGAGGTCGTGGCCCGAACCCGGCACGTGCTGAACGCCGTTTTTCTCGCGGTGCCTGCCGAGGCGCTGCCGTCCCTCTCGGCCGACGGATCGGTGGTGCGGGTCACGCCGGTCGCCAACTACGAGGTCGATCTGTCCGAGACCGTCCCCTACATCGGAGCCTCCGCGGTCCAAGCGGCGGGCAAGGACGGAAGCGGGGTCAAGGTCGCGGTGTTCGACAGCGGGATCGATTACCTGCACGTCGCCTTCGGCGGTTCCGGCGACCCGGCTGATTTTGCCGCCAACAACCCCGATGTCATCGAGCCGGGGACCTTCCCGACTGCGAGGGTGGTGGGGGGCTTCGACTTCGTGGGCAGCCAGTGGCCGGACGGGCCGCTCCTGCCCGACCCGGATCCGATCGACGACGGCCCCGCCCGCGGTCACGGCACCCATGTCGCCGACATCATCGGCGGCGCGGACGGTGTGGCGCCGGGGGTGGACCTCTACGCGGTGAAGGTGTGCTCCTCGGTGGGTCCGAGCTGCTCTGGCGTGGCTCTCATCCAAGGGATGGACTTCGCTGCCGACCCGAACGGGGATGGCGACACGAGCGACCGGGTCGACATCATCAACATGTCGCTCGGGTCGAACTACGGGCAGCCGTTCGATGACGATCTCGCGCTCGCCGTGGACAACGCGACCGCGCTCGGGATCCTCACCGTGGCTTCGGCCGGCAACGGGGGGGACCGGCCCTACGTGACCGGAACGCCGGCCGCGGCGACCACCGCGCTCTCCGTGGCGCAGACGACGGTGCCTTCAGCCCTTCAGGATCAGTTCGAGGTCACGGCGCCGGCCTCGGCAGTTGGCACCTACCTCGCGGTCGCCCAGCCTTGGGCGCCGGTGCTCGCGGCCGAGATCACCGGGGTGGTGCAGTACGGCGACGGCGCGGGCGGGAACACGCTCGGCTGCGCTCCGTTTTCGCCCGGGTCGCTCGCCGGCCAGATCGTGCTCGTGGATCGCGGTGCATGCGCTTTCAGCGACAAGATCCGCAACATCGAGGACGCGGGCGGCATCCTGGGCATCATCGGGCTGGTGGCCCCTGGTGCCCCGTTCGGTGGCGCCTTCGGCGGAGGCGCCCCCATCACCATCCCCGCCTTCATGATCGATCAGGCCTCGGCGAATCTCATCCGCTCGGGCGCCACGGTGCGGTTCGATCCGGCGCTCGGCATTCCCCTGGCGGGGACGATCGTGTCTTCCTCCTCCCGCGGGCCTCGCAACGGCGACAGCGGGTTGAAGCCTGAAATCGGAGCCCCAGGGGCATCGGTGTCCGCGGTCGCGGGCTCGGGCATCGACACCGGCCCGTTCGGGGGCACCTCCGGTGCGGCTCCCATGGTTGCCGGTTCGGCGGCGCTGCTCCTCCAGGCCAACCCCTGGTTCGGTCCCATGAAGACGAAGACCTTCCTCATGAACTACGCCAACGCTTCGGTGAGCGAGGACTTCCGGGGTCTTCAGGCCCCGGCCAGCCGCATCGGCGCCGGCGAGGTCGACGTGCGCGCTGCCGTGGAGGGCGGGCTCCTCGTTTGGAACGAAGTCGAGGACGGCACGCTGTCCTTTGGATACCAGCCGGTGTCGCGGAGCCGCGAGACGTTCGTTCGCCGGCTCACGATCTGGAACCGGTCCGATGACCGCCGCCAGGTTCGAGTGTCGAACGTGTTCCAGGGGCCGAGCGACGCGACCGGCGCGGTGCAGCCCAACTTCCCAAGCCGGATCACCCTCGCTCCGAAGCAGGTTCGAACGTTTGTCGTTCGATTCGTGGTGAACGGAGAGCTGCTTCCCACGAACTCGATGACCTCGGGCTCTGGGGGCAACGACCCGGCGACCCTCAACGCGACCGAGTTCGATGGTTGGCTGGTCTTCGAGGATGGGATCGATACGGTCTCGGTCCCGTGGCACATCATCCCCCGGAAGTCCGCGGACGTTCGAGCCAACACGAAGGTCCGCTTCCGGTCCGGAGAAGCGCGGGTCGCCCTCAACAACCGCGGGGTGGGGCCGGCGAACAACGACGCCTTCACGCTGCTCGCCGTGAGCGACAAGCTCCCCCCGCCGGTGGTGGGGACCGAGGCGCCGACCCCGGATCTTCGAGCGGTCGGACTTCGCACCATCGCGGTGCCAGCAGGCTTCTGCTCGGCCGACCCATCGTTTCTCGTGCAGCTCGCCTTTTCGAGCTGGCGTCCGCAATCGCACCTGCTCCCGGTCATCTTCTTCGCCGAGCTCGACACCGACGGCGATGGGGACACGGACTACGAGATCTTGAACGGCGACTTCTTCCTTCTCAACCAGACCCTCGACGGCCGAAACCTGAGCCTCGTGTTCGACGTCGCCGCCGGGACGACCGGGGCCTTCTTCTTCGCCGAGCACGCGACCAACACCACGAACACCGTGGTCACCGTCTGCGCGGAGCAGATCGGGATGACCGCGGCCGATCTCGGGACCCGAAGCGTGACCCTGAGCTTCGGCGCCTCCGACTTCTACTTCGGGGGCCCCGGGGACGCGATTCCGGCGGTGACCTTCACCCTCGGCGCGGAGCGGTACACCGCTGACGTCGACGACCTGGGGCCGTTCGAGCGAGGGACGATGACCGTCACCGACAACGGCGGGACGGGTCCGGAGCTCGGGATCATGCTGATCACGAACGGCGACCGCGGACCGGGCAACCGCGGTGGCGCGACCCCGGCCAGCGAGACGCTGCTGTTCGCTCCGCGCGGCACCGTCTTGTTTCCCTGACCCGGCGCGCGGGCCCGGGGGATCCGGGTCCGCGCACCCGCCGCTCACGGCGACGTGGTGGTCTCAGTGCCCTGATCGTCGGCGGTCGGTGGTTCGGCCCTGAACGGAGCGTGGTCGGCCTCGGGCGCCCGTTCCACCAGCAGGTCAGCCCTGGCCGCTTCGATGGCTCGTCGTTCGGCGTCCACGCCGGCCCGGGCTGCGTCGAGCAAGACGCGCTCTGCTTCGAGCGTGGCCCGCTCCGAGTTGAGCTGGGCCCGCTCTTTGTCGATCTCGGCTTCGCGGGCGGCGATTTCTCGGTCGCGAGGAGAGAGTTCCTGCAGGGCGAGGTGGAACGCCTGCTCGGTGAAGGCGACGAGCCGCTCGAAGCTGTCGTCGCCGAGGGCGCGGGCCTCGTCTCGCCGCCGCAGGATGTTGAGGAAGCGTCGCTCTCGCTCGTAGGTGACCGGCAGCCGGCCGAGCCCCCAGTCCTCGAGAAACTGGACCACGGCCGGATCGGAGGTCCGAAGGTATTTCATCAAGAACGGGACCGGATCGTGGCGGGCGAGCAGGCTCGCGAGGCGAAGCAAGAGCTCGAACGACACCGTGGACGTGCCCTTCTCGACCGCGTCGATCTCCTGCGGGTCCCGGCCGGTAGCCTCGGCCAGGTCGGCCAACGTCAGCCCGGCCACTTTCCGGGCATCCTCCACGATGCGGCCCGCTTCGGCTGCCCGCTCGAGGTGCACCGGCTTCAGCCAAGACAGGCCGGCCCTGAGCGCGCTCGACCCGAGCCGCCGGGCCTGCCCGGGAAGGGTGCGGCGTACCTCATCGGCGATCTCGCCGAACAGGCTCTGGACGAGCTCGAGGTCGCTCGGCTCGTCTTCAGGCGGAGATTCGGCGTTGGCACGGGGAGAGGACCGGTCATCCACGTCGGCAGGGTAGCGCACAACCGCTGGTCCGGCCCCCGTTTCCGGCGCTTCTTGTCCCCGTCCGCCGGCGGGCCTTCAGGGCGCGGTCCCGAACACCACGGAGAGGTCCTTCTCGAGCTGCTCCCCGAAGAACACCGGGACCTTCACCGGTGCCGCCACGGCCGCCGACCGGGCGTAGTAGTGGGAGTTCTTGAGCTCCCCCGGGCGGCGAAGCTCCATCCGGTCGAGCACCTGCTCGCCCTTGTCCTTCCACAGCACGGTGAGAACGAGCGCCGCCGACTCGAAATCGTCCGGCTCGAGGTACTCGCTCACGCTGAGCTTCTCCAGTTTGTCGACATAGTTCCCGAGCGCCTCGGAGGGGGTGTCGGGGGCGTCCGAGAACGCCCAGTAGCTGTCCGTCGCGGACAGCCGGTTCTGGTGGAGCAGCACCCGGGATTCCTCCCCGGCCCGAAGCTCGATCGAGGCGACGTCGGCGAGAGGGGCAACCCGCAGCTTTCGCTGCATGTATCGGCCGGCGGGGGTCTCGAAGTCGTTGATCGGCGCTCCGGGGATGAGGAACACTTCGGCCTCGCCGGGGCGGCGGGCGTAGAAGTCCCGCGCTCCTGGGGTCCGCTCCCCGAGCTCGAACACCAGCTCGGTGCGGCCGGTCAGCGCCATCCGCCGCTTGGGCGCGGCGAGCCCCATCTCCTGGAGCAACTCCGGCTCGACCCGGCCCAGGGAGCGCAGCGCCTCGAACCGAGCCAGACCCTCGAGCGCGGTGTCGAAGGCAGCGTTGCCGGCGAATCGCCGGGTCCGGGTCTTGGTCTCGAACTCGAACCAGGCCCGGCGGGATCCATCGAGGGTGGGAAACGTGACGGTGACCGTCGCCGTCGGCGCGAACAGGACCACCCGCTCGAGCTCGGCAGGACGAATGTCGGACAGCGGAACGCGGCGCCCGCCCGGTCGGTCTGGTTCGTGGTGCCAGGATAGATAGGAGAGGACGAGCAGCGCGAGCAACAGCCCGCCATAGATTCGGTTTTCGTTCATCGCCGCCGCCTCCGGGTGGCGAGCGCGCCGAGCCCGAGCACGAGCAGGGGCGCACCAAAGCTGGTGCCGTAGAACAACAGGGCGTCCGTCTCGGCCTTGTGGACGATCTTCACGTCCCGCTCGGTCACGGTGGGGATGATCGGATCTTCGTCCACCTGCAGCCAATAGATGATGTCCCGCAGGAGGTAGAGGTTGCCTTGAACCAGCTTCGCGAGCGTATCGGCGAACACGTCGGCGTCGCCGAGCACGAAGGCGCGGGCTTCGGCGGTCGCGCTCCCGGTGGACGTTCGGCTGATGGCCGCGGCGAGCGAGAAGCTGTCGGCGGGCTCCTCCGGAGCCCGGGTTCGGTCCCCGTCCCGGTCTTCGAAGGTCTCGTCGGCCGCGGTCATCACGAACTCGAGCGACGCTCTGGGCACGCTCGGTCCGGCGGGGAGACGGGTCAGCGCCCCCGGCCCGTCGAGCACCACCGCGAGCTGGTTGTTTCGGCTCATGGTCGTCACGGAGGGGTGGGACGAGAACCGGTTGGTGGCGAGAAACGACCGGTCGCGCTGGGTTCGCGTGACCGGAGCGAAGACCCGCTCGTGGGCGAGCGGAACTCCGGAGAACGCAATCCCGAGCGCTTCGAGCAAGCCGGCGAGCGGCTGCTCGTCGAGCCCGGCCTCGAGGGCGATGAGCAGCCGGGCGCCCCGGCCCATCGCGACCTTCAGGGTCTCGATCTCCGCCGGGAGGAAGGGCTGGCTCGGGCCGATGATGAGCACCACCGAGTTGTCATCGGGAAGGCGCTCGGCGAGCCCGTCCGACACCCCGAGCGGCTTCACTTCGAACTGCCACGCCTCGAGCTGCTCCTTGAGCAGCGTGATCGGGGTCCGCCGGTCGTCCCGGTCGGGGGTCTTGTAGGCCCGCTCGCCGTGGCCGACCGTGAAGTACGCGACCCGCTTTCGGGTCGTGACCTCGACGAGGCTCTTGAGCGCGCTCTTGTCGAGTCGCCGCAGCGCGCTCCTCGCCGCTCGGGCCTGCTCGCCGATGCGAAACTTGCTCGACTTCCCGTCGTGCTGCAGGGCGACCCACCCGTTCTCGGTCACCCCGGTCTCCTTCGCGGCCGCGAGCGCCAGCGCGTGGTCCTTCCGCTCGACGGTCAGCCGGGGGTTCAGCTTGGTCAGCGGCTCGAAGTACCGCTCCACGGTGTCCGCCACCTCGTTGGCCCGGGGGAAGAAGAGCGTGACGGTCACATCCTTCGTGAGATCCCTCACCGCCCGTACCGTCGCGTCCGAAGGCGCCGCGCTCGATCCGGCCGAGAGGTCCCATTTCTGGTCGTGGCGGGACGCGAGCAGGTTCACGAGGAAGAGCACCGAGAGGGCGAGGCCGAGCCCGACGCCGCGGCGGAGGGCGTGCCGGACCCGCAGCCTTTCGTAGGCGGGATTCATCGCCACCGGAGCGACCGCGATCTCGAGCGCAGCGAGAGGAAAGGCGAACACGGCCAGCGCGACCGGCGCCAGGCCCCAGATGATGGTCGCCGGTGGGCCGGAGGCGCCAAGCGGGATGAGCGCATACCCGGCGAAGGCGGCCACGACGCCGAGGGTGGCAAAGAACAGGGCGCTCGCGACCGGCCGCCGGTCGTCCGGCGCGCGGCGAAAGAGGTCGAAGCGAGAGACGACGGCGGCGAGCATCAAAGCGGCGGCGAGGCCGTCGAAAGCGAGCCTCACGCCGCCTGCGTCGGGGAACACCCGCTCCCCGAAGAACACGAGCACGGCGGCGGCGAGCAGGGCCCAGGACGGCCACACCGGGTGAAGACGGTTCATGGCTCAGCTCCGAAACCGCCGACCCTCGAGCACATTGCGCGCGAGGGTGAGAAAGAAGAGGGCGACCGAGACATAGTATACGAGGTTCGCGATGGACACGGACCCGTCCATGAACGGCCGGAAATGTTTGTCGTGCAGAGATAGATACGCGATGACGTCGCCGAGCGGGCCCTGGACGAGCCGGGCGATGAGCCACAGCACGAGCAGCCCAACCAGGATCACGGCGGAGAGGATGATGGCGAACAGCTGGCTCTTTGCGAGCGCGGAGCCGAACACGCCAATGCCCGTAGCGGCTGCGCCCAGCGCGAGCAGCCCGAGGTAGCCGCTGGCGATGTGCCCGAGGCTCACGCTGCCGTGGATGAACACCAAAGCAGGCATGAAGCCAGTACAGAGAACATAGATGGTCACCATCAGCATCGCCGAGAGAAACTTGGCAGCGACGACCTCGGTCTCCGACAGCGGCGAGGAGGCGAGCATCGGATACGTCCCGGTCTGGCGCTCCTCGGCGATGGACCTCATCGACAGAAACAGGGCTGCCGCCATCGTGGTGCCGCTGGCCAGGTAGAAGAAGTCGGAGAGCACGTCGGCCGAGAACTTGGCGACGCTGCCCACCGCATAGCCGTTGTACAGGAGGCTGGTGATGGCGAGCAGAACGCCGATGAACACGTAACCACTCCACGTTCGAAACGACTGGTTCAGCTCGCGGCGCACCACCAGAAAGACAAGAGAGAAGTTCATGCGGCCCTCCTGGTCAGCTCGGCGAACAGGGTCTCGAGGGGGGTCAGCGACGGCTGCATGCGAACGATGTCGAGCCCGGCTTCGAACAAGGCTCGGGACACCCGCTCGGGCGGCGCGGCGAGCACCAGCTCGAGGGTGACGGTGCCCGGCGCGTCGGCCGGCTCGATCCTGCCTGCCGTGGACAGGCCGTTCGCCTCGAGCGACCGGAGCGCGGCCTCGGCTGCCGGCGCCTCGCTCCTCACGTCGATGGCGTAGCGATCCGCCCCGTGCTCGAGCCGCTCGGCCAGCTCCGCCGGCGTCCCCTGGGCCTTCAGCCGGCCCTCGTCGATGACGATGAGCTGGTCGCAGATCTCGCTCACCTCGCCCAGGTTGTGGCTCGACAGCAGCACGGTGTGGTCGTCCCGCAGGCCCCGGATCAGCGTGCGCATGTCCACGATCTGTCTCGGGTCTAGGCCGCTGGTCGGCTCGTCGAGGATGACGAGCGCCGGGTCGTGGACGATGGCCTGCGCGATGCCCACCCGCTGGCGGTACCCGTGGGAGAGGTGCCCGATCGGCTCGTCGGCCATCTCGTCGAGGCCGGTTCGGGAGAGCACCTCGGCCACCCTGGACGGTGAGCCGCCGTTTCCGCGGAGCTTCCCGGCGAAGCTGACGTACGCCCGGACGGTCATCTCCTCGTAGACGGGGGGCCGGTCGGGCAGAAAGCCGATCCGCGCCCGGGCAGCGTGGCCACGGGGGCCGGACATGTCCTGGCCGTCCACGAAGACCCGCCCCGACGAGGGCGCGAGCAGGCCGGCGAGCAGGCGTAGGGCGGTCGTCTTGCCCGCGCCGTTCAGCCCGAGAAAGCCCACCACCTCCCGCTCGCCGATCTCGAGGTCGAGCTGGTCTACGGCGCGGCGGGGCCCGAAGAACTTGGTCAAGGCTTCCGTGCGGATCATGGCAGAGGCGGTCCCGCGCACCGGGCTCGCGGCGCGGACGGGTACGCACCTGGTCGAGCCCCGTCAAGGCTCCGATTGGTGAGGCGCGACCGTTCGGCCCCGCGTGCCTCCGCCCTCCGCACGCGGCTCGGTCTGGTGCAAAGCTTCGAACAAACCCTTAATTCGTCGGATTGGACGACCAAAGTCGAACCATGGGACGGAAGACGAAGTCGGTTGCGTCATTTTTGCTGCCATCTCGGGGGCGGACACCCATTTTTGCGTGCTGACATCGACCCACAAGGGGCCGTCCAGGGTCCGGGCCCAACCTCGGCCCATCAGGGCCGAGCGCTTCAGACCGTCCCCTGGCCTGGGTTCCTGCCGTTCTTGCATCAAGGCGGCTCGGCTCGGGGTCGAAACCGTCGAGGTGCGGAGTTCTGTCTTCCCGGGTGGCGACGGCTGCAATGGAGGGTAAACACGTAGCATTCTTTGCGTCCGGAAGGTGCTCGCCATGGTGGTTTGGACGGTTTCGGGGTCGATTCCGGACGAAATCGACAGATTTTGAGCGGAAATACCCCTAGTTTGGTCGATTTGGGAATCCAAGCCGTCCAGATCGCGTTAAGGTCTGGGTCATCGAGGAGGCGGCGCGAGGCGCGAAGCCGACTCCTCGAACCTTCGGCCCAGCCCGGCCCTTTCGTTTTTTGTGGGCTCGGTCGGAATCTTAGTTTGTTTGCGCCGACTACGACGGAGAGACCTATGATGAAAGCTTTGATCGCTGGAGTGAGCAACCCGACCGGACTGGCCTTGCTGAGGACTTTGACGGAAGGAGGCGTGGACCTGCACGCCGCCGACCACAACCGCAGCGCGCCGGGGATGTCGCTGGTCAAGCGATGGCACCGGTTGGTTCTTCCCCCGACCGACGGCGCCGAAGTCGTGGACACCATTCTCCGTCACTGCCTCAAGAAGCGGATCCAGGTCGTCGTGCCCGCGACCGACGAGATGTTCGAGCTTTTGTCCGCCCACGAAGAGGCCTTCGAGCAGCGGGCCATCCGCCTGATGGTCCCTCCGGCCGATACCCGGGCGCTCGCCGACGACCGCCTGGCCCTGTTCGCGAAGCTCGCGGGCAGCCTCCCCGTGCCCCGCCACGCGGTCTACGACGACAGCTTCGACCCGGCTGGCTGGGCTTTTCCGGTGCTGGTTCGGCCTCGAGGACGGGAAGACGGCAGGGAGCAGCGGCTGTTCGCCTCGGCCCGGGACCTCGAGCGGCTTCCCCGGAGCGCCGAGCTCTTGGTGGAGGAGCCGCTGTTCGGTGAGGTGGCGTTCGTCGATGTCATGGCCGGCCAGGACGGCGACGTGCTCGCGGCGGTCCCTCGCAGCGAGTACAAGGACAACCGCGACCGCTCGGTCGCTGTGACCACCCACGACGAGACCCTCGAGCTGCTGGGCCGCCGCGCCGCCGAGGTCGCCGGAGTTCGGTTCGCGGCCAGCATCGAGCTGCGCCGGGTCAATCGCGGGGCGTGGAAGGTGGCCGGCCTCATTCCCCGCTGCACTGGTTCGGTGCTTCTCACCGCGAAGAGCGGGGTCAACATCCCGCTGCTGTGCGTGAAGGAAGTGCTCGGCGAGCCGATCCTGCGGGAGGAGCTGAAGTACAAGGAAGTGGGGATGGTTCGGGCTCCGGCCAGCCAGCTCCAGTCGAAGCGTCGGCGCAGCCGGAGCCGCTCGGTGGCCCCCCGGGCGACCGCCACTGCGCTCCTCTGAGCGACCGACCGGATGAGGTGCCGGCCGCCTCGGCACTTCATCGTCACAATCTCGCCGCCGCCGCGCCGCTCTCGTCGGCGCCGGCATCTCCCCTCCAGAACTCGGCTCGAGGCCTTCGCTCATCCTCCGTAGGAATAGCTTGCTTGAAGGCCGAGAGGGATCCCGAGACTCCAGTACAGCAGCAGGAACAGAGACCATGCCACGAGCAGCGCCAGGCTGTACGGCAGCATCAAGGAGATGAGCGTCCCGATCCCGGTCCGCTTCACGTAGCGCTGGCAGTAGACCACCACCAGCGGAAAGTACGGCATGAGCGGGGTGATGATGTTGGTCACCGAATCGCCGACGCGGTAGGCGGCCTGGGTCAGCTCGGGTGAGATGCCAAGGCGCATCAGCATCGGCACGAAGATCGGCGACAGGAGCGCCCACTTGGCGGACGCCGAGCCGACGGCGAGGTTCACCGTAGCGGTGAGCAGGATGATTCCGAGCACGGTGATTTGCGCGGGGAGTCGGGCCGCTTCGAGGGCCGAGGCCCCCTCGATCGCGAGCAGCGCGCCGATGTTCGACCGGCCGAAGGCGTCGATGAACAGCGAGGCGAAAAACGCCATCACGATGTAGTAGCCCATCGTGCCCATGGCTTTGGACATGCCGTCCACGATGTCCCGGTGGCTGCGCACCGTCTTGGCGACATAGCCGTAGATGACGCCGGGCACGACGAAGAACAGAAAGATGAGGGGCACGATGCCCTGCATCAGCGGGGCGGTGAACGCGGTCAGGCTTCCCTCTGGCGACCGAAGGGCGGAGCCCTGGTCGGCGGCGGCAGCGGTGAGCAGCACGGCGAGCAGGGCAACCGAGCCGAGGGAGACGAACAGCCCTCGTCGCTCGAGCGGCGACAGGGCGGCCATCCCTGGGTCCGCGTCGTCGTCTCCGTCCACGGGGATCGAGGCGAGCCGAGGCTCGACGATGCGGTCGGTGACGAGCCAGCCCAGACCGATGACCAGCAAGCTCGACACCGCGGTGAAAAACAGGTTGCACAGAGGGTTCACCGAGACGTCGGGGTCGATGACCCGGGCCGCCGCCTGGGTGAAGCCCTGAAGCAGCGGGTCGATCGCGGAGGGCACGAAGTTCGCCGAGAAGCCGCCGGATACGCCCATGAAGGAGGCGGCGATCCCCGCGAGCGGGTGGCGCCCGGCCGACCGGAAGATCACCGCGCCGAGGGGGATGACGAGCACGTATCCGGCGTCGGCGGCGGTGTGGCTCACGATCGCGACCAAGATGAGCATCGGGGTGAGCAGCTTCCGCGGCGTGATCCCGAGCAGGCTTCTCAGACCGGCGGAGATGAAGCCGGTATGCTCGGCGACCCCCACCCCGAGCAGCGCCACCAGCACCACCCCCAAAGGGTGAAAGCCGGTGAAGATCTTCACCATGTCGGCGAGAAAGCGGGCGAGCTCGGGCCCGGCGAGAAGGTTCGTCACCCGCAGCGGCGCCCCGGTACGGGGGTCGAGCGTGGAGAACTCGACCGGGGACAGCGCCGCCGACAGCATCCACGTGACCAGCAGCAGGCCGAAGAACAGCGCCGCTGGGTCGGGGAGCCGGTTGCCCGCTACCTCGATCGCGTCGAGGAAGCGGGCCATGGGGCCGGAGGGACGGGTTTCTTGGGCAGGCTCGGGCGCCGACATGGGGGCGCACGCTACCGCCGGGCGGCCCCGATCTGTAGCCCCCTTGGCGAGGTTGTGGTCAGCCTGCGCGTTCGAACAGGCCGGCGGCGCCCATGCCGCCGCCGATGCACATCGACACGATGCCGTAGCGGCCCCCCCGGCGCCCGAGCTCGGACAGCAGGGTGGCGGCGAGCTTCGCTCCGGTGCACCCCAGAGGGTGGCCGAGCGCGATGGCGCCGCCGTTCACGTTCAACCGGTCGTCGGGGATGCCGAGCTCGCGCTGGCAGTAGACCGCCTGGGCCGCGAACGCTTCGTTGATCTCGAACAGGTCGATGTCCGCGATCGTGAGCCCAACCCGCTCGAGCAGGCCCCGAATGGCGGGCACCGGCCCGATGCCCATGACGTCGGGGGGAACGCCCTTCACCGCGAACGCCCGGAAGTATCCGAGCGGCTTCACTCCGAGCTCGGCCAGCTTCTGGTCCGAGAGGAGCACCGCCGCGGCGGCGCCGTCGTTCATCGGGGAGGCGTTGCCGGCGGTGACCGATCCGTCTTTCGTGAAGGCGGGGCGAAGCTGGCCGAGACTCTCCGCGGTGGTGCCGGGGCGAGGGCACTCGTCCACCGCGAAGCGGACCGCCTCGGCGCTGCCGTTTTGGAAAACCCTTGCGTCCACCGGGACGATCTCGGACTCGAAGCGGCCGGCGGCGATGGCGGCCAGCGCCTTTTCATGGGAGCGCGCCGCGAAGCGGTCCTGCTCGGCCCGGCTCACCTCGAAGCGCCGGGCCACCCGCTCGGCGGTGAACCCCATGGCGATGTAGGCTTCGGGTCGCTCGTCGACGAGCGTGGGGTTGAGGCTGACCTTGTTGCCGGCCATCGGCACCATGGACATCGACTCGACCCCGCCGGCGACGACGCAGTCGGACTGGCCGGTGGCGATCGTCGCCGCACCGTGGGCGATGGCCTGAAGACCGCTCGAGCAGTAGCGGTTGATGGTCTCGCCTCCGGTTGTGTCGGGCAGCCCTGCCAGGAACACGACGTTCCTGGCCACGTTGAAGCCCTGCTCGCCCTCGGGGAACGCGCAGCCGAGGACGACGTCTTCGACGTGCTCGCCGGACAGACCGGGCACGCGGCGCACCGCCTCTCGGACCACGGTGCCCCCCAGATCGTCGGGGCGGGTGTCCTTGAGCGTGCCCTTCTTGGCTCGACCGACCGCGGTCCGGACGGCGCTGGCGATGGCAACTTTCATGGGAAATGGCATGGCCGTTCCTTTCTCGACGTGACGTCGCTGCTCAGTTGCGGAGGGGTTTGCCTGACATCAGCAGGCTCTGGATCCGCTCCTGCGTCTTCGCCTCGCCGCACAAGGAGAGGAACGCCTCCCGCTCGAGGTCCAGATAGTCTTGCTCGCTCAGGCGGGTCTTTTCGGCGACGTTGCCCCCGCACAACACCTTGACCACCTTCCCGGCGACCAGCGCGTCGTGCTCCGACGCGAAGCCGCCTTCGACCATGCCCCAGATGCTCATCTCGATGCTCTTGGCGGCATCGAGCCCGGCCGCGACGAAGGTCTTCGGCAAGGGGGGGCGGTAGCCGGCACGGGCGAGCCCCAGAGCCCGCTGCTTGGCCTCGTACAGGAGGCGGTCCCGGTTCAGGGAGATGCCGTCGGTCGGGGAGAGGTAGCGGAGTTTTTTGGCTTCCGGCGCCCCGGTGGCCACCTTGGCCATGGCGATGTTCAAGGAGGGCGCCGCGATGAAGGGGAGGAGCACCGCGTTGTCGGCGCCCTCGACCGGGCCGGTCCATCGCTCGACCATCCGAAGGCAGCCGCCGCCGGCGGGCACGAGCCCGGCGCCGACCTCGACGAGGCCCATGTAGGTTTCGGCGTGGGCCTGGCAGGCGTCGGCGGCCATCGCGATCTCGGCGCAGCCGCCGAGGGTCAGGCCGTAGGGGGCGGCGACCACCGGGACCTTCGCGTATCGAAGGCCCTGCAGGCTGTCCTGCAGCCCCCGGATCGCGGTCTCGATCATGCCCCACTCGCCGGACTGCGCCCCCATCATCACGAGCATGAGGTTCGCGCCGGCGCCGAAGTTGCCGCCGTCGTTGCCGATGACGAGGGCCTCGAAGTTCTTCTCTGCCTCCTCGCGGGCCAGACCGAGCATCTTGATGACGTCGTCGTCGATCGTGTTCATCTTCGTGTGCACTTCGAGGCACAACACGCCGTCGCCGAGGTCCACGAGGCTCGCGCCCAGGTTCTTCTTCACCACCCGGGTGCCGCCCTCCTTCAGGGCAGGCAAGAACAGGTGCCGCGGGTCGGAGGCGACGGGCTTGGTCTGGCCGCCGACGAGGTCGTAGGCGGTCTGCTCGGCCAGCGGGCCGTGATAGAACGTGGTGCGGCCGCTCTCGAGCATTTTGAGCACCGACGCCGGCACCTCGAGCCCGTCCTTCTGCATCCGCTCGACGCTCTCCTTCACCCCGAGCGCGTCCCACAGCTCGAACGGGCCGAGGTCCCAGTTGAACCCCCACTTGAGGGCCCGGTCCACGTTCACCACGTCGTCGGCGATCTCGGGGATGAGCCGGGCGGCGTAGATGAGCGTGCGGGAGAGGTTCTGCCAGGCGAAGCGGGCGGCGGCGTCGTCCTTTTCGACGAAGGCCTTCACTCGGGCCCCGCTCGACTCGATGTTGCGTACGGCGCCGAGCGAGTCGAAGCGAACCTTCTCCTGGGCGCGGTAGGACTTGCTCGACGGGTCGTAGACGAGGACATCCTTTCCGACCTTCTTGTAGAACCCAGCCCCCGACTTTCGGCCGAGCGCGCCGCCGTCGATGAGCTGTTCGATCCATGGAGGGTACAAGAACATGTCCCGCTCCGGGTCGTCGGGGAGGGTGTCGTAGCAGTTCTTCGCCACGTGCCGGAGAGTGTCGAGGCCGACCACGTCGGCGAGGGCAAAGGCGCCGGTCTTCGGCCGGCCCATCGGGGCGCCGGCGATCTTGTCCACCTGCTCGATGCTCAGCCCGGCCTCGCCCATGGAGTGAACGGCCTGGTTGAGCGCATATACGCCGATCCGGTTGGCGATGAAGTTCGTGGTGTCCTTGCCGAACACGACCCCCTTGCCGAGCGCCTCGCCGAGCGCGGTGGCCCGGTGGATGGTCTCCTCCGAGGTGTCGGCCCCGGGCACGACCTCGAGCAGGCGCATGTACCGGACAGGGTTGAAGAAGTGCATGACGCAGGTCCGGGCCCGAAGCGCCGGGGGGAGATCTTCGGTCATGCGGGCGAGGGATAGGCCAGAGGTGTTCGAGGCCAGGATCGCGCGGGGCCCGATCACCTCGGCCACGCGTGCGAACAGCGCCTTCTTGACGGCGAGGTTCTCGACCACCGCCTCGATGATCAGGTCGCAGTCGCGGAGGCGGTCGAGGTGGTCGTCGAGGTTGCCCGGGACCACGAGGCTGGCCGCCTCCGGGTCGAGGAACACCGCTGGTTTCGCTTTCAGCGCCCTCTCGATCGCCCCTAGGGCGACCGCGTTTCGGTCTTTGGCTGGGTCCTTCGGCACGATATCGAGCAGGTGGGTGCGGATCCCCGCGCTCGCGAGGTGCGCCGCGATCCCCATGCCCATCACGCCCGATCCGAGCACGGCGGCGGTTTCGACACGTTCGGCCATTGTCTCTCCTCCCGAGCCGAGCCCGCCCTTCGGGCTTCGCCGACTCGCGGAGACCATAGTGAATGATGATTCAGTCAGCAAGCGGCGCGTCGGTCGTGGCGCTTGCTCCTTGGCAGCGGCGGGGCGAAGAATCGGGCGGTGTCCGAGGAGGGCGGGCAGGACGCGGAGGTCGAGCGGCTCCGCCGGGAGCTGGCGGTGACCCGGGAGCAGCTGATGCGGGCGGAGAAGCTCGCCGCGCTCGGTCTGCTCGTCGCCGGCGTGGCCCACGAGATCCACACCCCGCTCGGGGCGCTGCGTTCGATGCACGACACCGGCGTGCGGGCGCTGGCCAAGCTGCGCTTGGTCCTCGAGCGGTCGTGCCCCGACTACGCTGCTCAGCCCGGGGTCGCCCCGCTGCTCTCGGTGCTCGACGACGCGCACCGCGTGGTGGGCGACGCGAGCCAGCGGGTGGTCGAGATCGTGCGGCGCCTACGGTCGTTCGCTCGGCCGGGCAACCTGGAGCTCGAGCGGGTGGATCTCGCCGCCAGGGCCGACGACGCGCTCGACCTGATGCACCACGAGCTGAAGCAGGACGTGGTCGTGCGGCGGGTGTTCGGGCCGTGCTCGCCGGTGTGGTGCTACCCCGGCCCGATCAACCAAGTGCTCTTGAACCTGTTGATGAACGCCCGCCAGGCCATCCCCGAGCGGGGCGAGATCGAGGTGCGGACGTGGGAGGAGCCGGGCTTTGCGTGCCTGTCGGTGCGCGACACCGGGACCGGCATCCACCCCGACCACCTCGAGCAGGTGTTCGAGCCCGGCTTCACCACCAAAGCGGAATCGGCGGGCACCGGCCTCGGACTGTTCATCGCCGCCTCGATCGTCGCCGAGCACGAGGGCCAGCTCTCGGTCGTCAGCACGCTCGGCGAGGGCACCACGTTCGAGCTCCGTCTGCCGCTCGGGGACGACGGCTCCGCCGAGACCGTCCCGGCGGCGCCCGCCTCCGAAGGTCATCCAATCCCGGGCAACCACCCGAGCAGCGCGAAGAGGTAGCCGAGCAGAAATCCGATGGCGCCCGTGAGGGGCAGGGCGAGCCACGGCGGCCGGGCGGGGGGGCGGCTGACGTCGGACCTCGCGGCCGGGATGACCCCAGATACGGCGGAAGCCCCCCGGGCCGGGTTCACCACCCGAACTTCGATGGCCTGGCTGCGCAGAAAGGCGTGCAGGTCTTCGAGCAGGCGACCGTATTCGATCCGGCTGAGCGGGGGCGGCCCTCCGAACCGCTGCTCGTGCTGGGCCTTGAACCCGGGGTAGCCCTTGAGGTCGGCGCTGCGCTTGAACAGGTCGACGAAGCCGAAGACCAGCCCGCTTTCGTCCTCCGGGCGCTCGACGAGCACGAGCGGCTGCCTGGCCTTTCTCCCCGCGTCGGTCGAGGGGCCGTCCGGCTCACGCATGCGCACGATCCGGGGCGCCGCCGAGCCGTACCGGACCCGGGCGAAATGCAGGTTGACCAGCTCGCTCAGCTCCAGGGCTTGGCTCGCGTGGTAGGTCCGAAAGTCGGTGCTCATGGCGCGTCGCCTCTGATTTCGGGTCGCAGCTCGGCCCGTCGGTTTCGAGCGTGGGCGGCCTCGGTCATCCCGAAGTCGGCCAGCCGCTCCTCACCGTAGGAGATGATCCGGAGCTGCTTCGGATCCACGCCCCGACTGATGAGGTGTTTCATGACGCTGCGGGCTCGGCGCTCCCCCAGGTGCAGATTGTACTCCGTCGAGCCGCGAATGTCGCAGTGGCCCTCGATCTCGATCGAGGCCGCGGGCTGCGCCTGAAGCCACCGAGCCACTTGGTCGAGCCGGGCCCGCTCCTCCTCGCCCAGGTCGTCCCGGTCGTACGGAAAGAACAACGGAGCGAGCGCTCGCTCCGGGCGTTCGAACGGAGCCTCCTCCCCCTCACGGACGGCCGGCTCCGGTCGGGGATCCGCGGCCGGCGCAGGCGCGCCGAGTGGCTTGGGCGTCGGCTGGGGCGGGGGCGTCGGCGAGGCCGGAGGCGGGGGGCTGGCGCAGGAGAGCGCGAGCGTGAAGAGCGCGACCCCCCGGATGATCATCGGCCGAGGTACGGAGACCACGCCGGGGTGGAGAAGCCTCCCTCCGAAGTCAGGCGGTGCTGGTTGCTCCCATCGGCAGCCATCATCCAGACCTGGGACCGGCGCTCCCGAGTGGACGTGAACACGATGTGGTGGCCATCGGGCGAGAAGCTGGGCTCTTCGTTGTTTCCCTGGTCCTGGGTGAGACGCCGGATCCGACGGGTGGCGACCTCGACGGTGAAGATGTCGAAGGTGTTTCGCTCGTCACGGGCGGTGAACGCGATGATGTCCCCCCGCGGCGACCACTTGGGGGTCGTGTTGTATCGGCCCTTGTCGGTGATGCGGCGCGGGTTGCTGCCGTCTGCGCCCATCACGAAGATGTGAGGATCGCCGTGCCGAGAGGAGACGAAGGCGATCTGGGTGCCGTCGGGGGACCAGGTCGGCGAAGAGTCGATCGCCCACTCCGTGGTCAGCCGGACGAGCCCAGTGCGGTTCGCGCCCATCACGTAGATCTCGGAGTTTCCGTCCTTCGACAGGGTGAGCGCGATGCGTCTCCCGTCAGGGGACATGGCTCCGCCGGTGTTGAGACCTGGCTCTGCCGACAGCAGGCTGAGGCGGCCTCCGTCGAGGTTCAGCTGGTACAGGTTCGGGTTGTGCTTCAGGTAGCTCGTGAAGATGAGAGCCTGGCCGTCTCGGGTCCATCGGGGCAGGAGGTTGATCGAACCATTGGCGGTCACCGAGCGCAGGTTCTTGCCGTCGAAGTCCATGACCCACAGCTCCCGGCCGTTCGGGCTCTTTCGCACCACGGCGATCTTCGTCCGAAAGACGCCTCGACTGCCGGTCAGGGCCTCGACGACCGCGTCGGCGAACGCGTGTGCGGTGTCGCGAGCCTCCCCCGGAGGGAAGGTGTAGGTCTTCGATAGCAGCGACCGCCCCGACGCCACGTCGAATAGTTTGAACTCGGCCGACATCCGGTCGCCCTTCTTTTCGACCGCGCCTTTCACCAGGCCCTCTGCCCCGACGTTCAGCCAGTCCTCGAACCGAATGAACGGGGTGCTCATGCCCTCCTTCTTGGGGTCGGCGAGAAAGCTCTTCGGGTCCAGAGCTTCGAATTGCGCGGCGAGCGTGAAGTCGAGGCGCAGCGTCGAGGTCAGGGTGGAGGCCACCTCTTCTGCCCCCGGAGCGCCGGACACGTCCGGGATCGCGATGGGGAATGGGCGAAAGTTGGGGCTGCCGATCTCGATCACGCGCCGATCGCCCTGGGCGGCGGCTGGCGAGGCGAGCAGGGCGACGAGGAGCAGGGACGAGCGAGCGAGCATGGAGGGTCCGTTCTTTTTGGCCCAGGGGCCGGGTGGTCGGGTCCGACGGCGGCGAGCCTCTCGAGCGACCGACGGGGCCGGGCCTACCTACCGGAGCCCCGATGGGTCAAGCGGCGGCCTCGGCTCCCCGTGAACGCGAACCGGCTTCGCCGCCTTCCCATGTGCGCGCACCCACGCTCCCCCGCTCGAATCGGCTCCTCAGGGCGTGAAGCGAATGGCGAGACCGCCGCTCGCGTACGTTTTGGCCAAGTGGGCCGGCGGCGGGGGGAGCTCGACCGTTCGCAGCAGCGCCTCGAGCGCGTTCATGAACGTCGCGTTTTCGTGCCGGCGAAGGAACTCGAAGCGGGCGACTCGGCCTCGCGCATCGATGTACAGCGCCACTTCGGCCTCGAGGAACCGGCGCTGCGACACCGGGACCGTGTCCGGGAGGCGGTAGTTTGCCTGCAAGATGCCTTTCACCTCGGCCTCGTACGCGTCGGCGGCGATGGCGGCGGGGTCGGTGGTGGTCCCGAACCGAGAGCCGTCCGGGCTGCCTTCCGGGGCCTCGAGCTTGCCCAGCGCCTCCTCGAGCCGCGCGTCGGAGTGGGTCTCGAGCAGCTTCTGGGCCGCGTCGGACAGCTGCGGGCTCCGCTTGGTGGGCGGAGAGCGGGTCGGGGCCTTGCCCTCGAGCGCCACCGCGTCCTTCGAAGGAGCGGCAGCGGCCGGCGCCGGCGCCGGCGGGGCGCTGCGGACCTTTCGAGGCAGCAGCTTCGGATCGCGCGGGGCCCCGAGCGTCACCAGCTCGACCGGGATGACGGTGCGGGTCTCCTCTTTCGGGGTGCGGGCCGACGCGACCGCGATGGCCCCGATGAGCGCGGCGTGAAGCGCCAGGGACCCGGCCATCAGGGCCGACATGCCCCGGTTCGCCGACCGGACCCGGTCTCGCGTCAGCAGGACCCGCGGCTCAGCGGCGACCACCGGCTTTGCCCTCGGCCGCTGGGCGGCCCCCGCCTTCGGCGCCTGAGCGGCCCCCACGGGCCGCGCCCTCAACCGGGTCCGTGACCATGCCGAGCTTCTCGACCCCAGCCCTCTTCACTGCGGCCATGACATCCACGACGAAACCGTAATCGAGCGCCCGGTCGGCGTGAAGGTAGAGCTCGCGTTCCCGCTGCAGCCGGGCATTGGCGCCGAGCTTCGCCTCGAGCTCGTCGAGCGGGATGGGGTTGTCTTCGTTCTTGCCAAGGAAGATGCGCCGGTCCTTGGTCAGGCTCAGGACCAGCTTCTTCTCGGTGCCCTCGAGCGGCTCGGCCGCCGCCTTCGGCAGGTCCACCGGCACCCCTTGGGTGATGAGAGGGGCGGTCACCATGAAGATGATGAGCAGCACGAGCATCACGTCCACCAGCGGCGTGACGTTGATGTCGGACATGGCCCCTCGCGGACCCCGGCCGGTGGACATCCCCATGGTTGGCTCAGCGGAAGAAGTGGCGCTTCACGATGTTGAGAAAGTCGGAGCCGAAGGCGTCCATCTCGGTCTCGAGCACGCGGATCTTCGAAAGGAAATAGTTGTAGGCGATCACCGCCGGGATGGCGGCGGCGAGCCCGGCCGCGGTCGCGATCAGCGCCTCCGAGATTCCGGGGGCTACGGTGGCGAGGTTGGCCGATCCCATGCGTCCGATGTCCTGAAACGCCTTCATGATGCCCCAGACCGTCCCGAAAAGGCCGATGAACGGGGAGGTGCTGCCGACGGTGGCGAGAAATGGGGTGAGGCTCTCGAGCGCGGTCACCTCCGCGTTTTGGCTTCGGCGCAGCGCCCGCTCGACGTTCTCGATGCCGCCGCCGAGCCCCTCTTCCCCGTCCCCGCTCTTCTTCTTCAGCCGCGCGAGCTCCACGTAGCCGGAGCGGAACACCTGGCAGATCGGCGAAAAGGAGTACTGCTCGGACTGCTGGTAGATCTGGTCGAGCCGCTTTGCTTCCCAGAACGCGGCCAGGAACCGCTCGGAGCTGCGGGAGGCTCGCTGGAGGTACCAGGCCTTGTGGGCGATGATCCCCCAGCTGACGACCGAGAACAGGACCAGCAGCGCGAAGGCGGCAAACCCGATCGGACCGGAGTGGGTGATGGTGGCCCAAAGATCGAGGTCGGCCGCCGGCGCCGCGGCCTCGGCGGCCGGCTGCTGGGCCAGCGACCGCAGGGTGGTGAGCACCACGTGCACGACCTCTTGGTGGGCCCCAGACATCGGAGGGGCGGTAGCACGGGGGCCTCGAACGAACAACCGGCGGAACCGCCGCCGGTGCGCGGTTGCCCGGGTCGGCCCGGCTGCTGCATGACGGTCGGGTGGGGCGCTGGGGGTGCATCAGAGGGCCATGGGGCACGGGCGGGACGGGCTACCGAGCTGGAGTGTTCGTGCGCTCGGCGGCCCTGCTTCTGCTCCTCGGTCCGGGCTGCGGGGAGGACGGTCCGCTGCTCGAGGACGAGATCGCGGTGGACGTCCGGTTCTCGCTCGGGGACGCGGAGCGAACGTGCGACGAGGCGCCGTGGGTGGAGGCCCTGGTTGCCCGCCTCGAAGACCCGGAGCGGGGCTTTCCTCGGGCGGGCTTCCCCGTGCGGGCGCCGTGCGGGCCGCTGTCGCTTCAAGCCGCCCCGGGCGAGCATCGGCTGCTCCTCGAGGCCCGAGGGACGCTCGAGAGCGACGAGGACGCGCTGCTCTTCGCCGGCTCTACGTCGGTCGAGGCTCCGGGCGTCGTGGACCTCGCGCTTCGCCCCGAGGTCGCGTTCTTCGAGCTCGACTGGAACTTTGGGGATCGGGGGCTCGACCCGTGCTCGGTCGAGGTCGCCGAGGTAGAGGTCTCGGTGGCCACGGTGGGCGGGGGAACGCCGGCGGTGGGCCGGTACCGGTGCAGCGACGGCCCGGTCCGCCTCGACCGTCCCTTCGTCTCCGCTCCCCACATCGTCGACGTTCGGGCGCTGTCCGAGCAGTCGTTCCCGGTCTACACCCGCACCAGCCAGCGGGTGCTGGAGCGAGGCGCGAATCGGTACACGGCGGTGCTGGCGCCGGTTGGCGGGCAGGTTCTGCTCGACTGGAACTTTCTGGCGCCGGGCGGGACGCCGCTCGACGCGTGCGACGACCCGGACGTAGCCGTCGAGCGGGTGGGCGTGTCGGTCCAGGGCCTCGCGGAGGCCGAAGGCGGGCTCCGGCCGGACGGGAGCCCGCCGGTGACGGCTCGGCTGCCTTGCGCCGCCCCCCGACCGGTGGTGTTTCGGCCGGCTCGGTTTCGGGCTGGCCGAAACCTCGAGGTCACGGTGACCGGTGAGGGCGAGCATCGGTTCTTGGGGCGGCAGCGGTTCGTGATGCCCGAGGGCGACGAGACCGTGCGTTTGTCGCTCGAGCCGGTCGGCGCGGCCACGGCGACGGTCGCCGTGGTCAGCCCCGGCTGCGAAGCGGGCGGGATCGAGGTGGAGCTGAGCGCGAACGGGACCCGGGTCGCCAGAGCGCCACGGGCCGAGTCCGGCGAGCGCTTGGTGTTTCCCGACCTGCTCTACGGGCGCTACCGGGTCCGCCTCGGCCCGGCGCCGGGGCGGCCGGGGTGCCGGCCGGTCGAATTCGACCGGGAGGTGGGTGAGCGCGACGCGGACTGGGGCCGGCTCGAGCTGTGATCCGCTGCGCCGACGGGCCGAATGGCCGCGGGACCTTGGAGCGGCCGCGGCCGCTCAGTTCTCGGGGTCGATCAGGATCCAGTTTCTCTTGGTCGCGGCGTCTCGGTACATGTGGATTTGGACGTTCGTCGGCGACATCTTGAGGGAAAATGTATACTCGATGGTGAGATCGAGCTGGCCACGGGCGACCCCTTCTCGAAACGGCTGATAGATGATGCGGTTGTTGGTGCAAGGGGCGACGTCGGTGAAGAAGTTCTTTCCGACGACGCGCTCTGGGCTCATTCCGGAGAACTCTGCTTCTCGCCGAGAATAGAACAGAACGCAGCCGCTGTCATCGACCTCGATGACCCCGACATCGAGCCCGTCGAGCTCGGCACGGGTCAGGAGCGGGAGCCGGGCTGGCAGCCCGTCGTGGGTTTCTCCACGGTGGCGCATCGCGAGCACGTCGGCCTCCCGGTATCGACGGTGGCCTCCGGCTGTCTTCAGCGCAGGGAGCTTGCCTTCGTCGCACCAGCGTTTCACGGTCGTGGGGCCCACGCCGAGCAACTCTGCCGCCTCGCGGGTCGTGAGGAGCCGGTCCGCCGTCTTCACATGGTTCACAGGGGTCCTTATGCCGAAACCGTCCGAATCCGTCACCGACCTCTTGCTCAACTCCGGCTTCCGCGGGAGCGCCGAACGCCCGATCAACGGCTCCATGGAGGCCCAGCTCGCTGACCTCTACCTGCAGCGCCAGGAGCTGCAGAGGGCGCTAGGAACCGCGGATTCAAAGGCGATCATCGCGATGGTGCGCAGCCTCGAAGACCAGCTCGAGGACTTGTACCGGCTCCTCGAGGGCCAAAACGCCCATTTGTCGAGTACCGAGAAACCCCCCACCTGAAAGCACCGATTCGCCTCCCCCGCCTCCGACAAACTTGCGCTCCCGTGAACCGCTCATCGGTCAAAACCCCATCCGGCGGCGTCGGAGACGAGCGCGGTGAGCCGGATCGCCTCGTCGGCCCCGAGCCGCTCCGGCTCCGAGCTCGAGAGGAGCGCGGCGAGGCCGTCGCGCTTCAGGCCCGCGACCCGCCCTGCCGGCCGGGTCCCGGTGGCGAGCACCGCGGTGGCGGCGGCAGCGAGGTCGCCTCCGAGCCTCAGCGCGACCCGGTCGGCTTGAAGGCGGAGAAGGAGCGCGGTCCCGGTCCATCCGTCCCGGCTGACGCCCTTGAGCTTCGGCTCGTCGACCCACCGCGCGTACAGCGGGCGAGCGAGGTGCCCGGCTTTGTCCACGGCGGACTTCGCCGCAAAGAGCTTGCGGGATAGATCGAGGACTTTCTTGATCTTCGCGAGCTGGTCGAGGCCGGGGATGAGCGTGATGAGATCGACGGCGGTCTCGGCCGTGCCCGCGAACCGGCCGAAGACCTGGTACACCGAGCGGCTCGTCCCGAGCAGCCCGTCGTCGAGCGCGAGCACCGGGTGACCGCCGGCGAGGTGGGCGATCTCGACCGCGAGGGCGTGGCGCAGCGCGGCCGGCTCGAGGTACCGCGGGCTCGCCCGCTCGAGGTGCTCCCCGCCAATCAGCAGCACGGGCGGCTCGGTCGGCCAGGCAGCGACCCCGAACGCGTCGTCGCCCCGGTAGATGTAGGTTGGGACCGGCTCGAGCCCGAGGGCGGCGCACAGCTCGGCCACGACGGCGGACGTGGGCTGGCTGTCGAGCCGCTCGAGGCCCCGGGTGAGCTGGTCTCGGTGGGGAAGAGGAGGCACGCGGACCCGGTTTCTGAGCGCGGCCAGCCAGCCTCGACCTTCCGGGTGCAGCCGATCGAGGTCCGCAGGGCCAAGCTCTGCGAGCGGCGCCCGGCCCCCGGGGTTTTGGTCCCGGGGGTCGAGGACCTCGGCGACGTGCTCCCACCACCGCCGCTCCTCCGGGGCGCATTCGAGCCCGGGAAGCTCCGCCCCTTCCCGCCAACGGGCTGCTGTCAATGGGTCCGCCCGAAGGGCGTTGCGGACCGCATCGAGCGCCGCTTGGGTCTCGTTGGCGGCGAGGTGACCCTTCGCCGCCGAGAACCACCACCGGGCCGAATCGGGCGGCTCGCAGGAGCTGGCGGCGCGGCGGAGGATCCGGGCGGACCGCGCCGGGGCTGCGCCCGAGAGCGCCTCGGCCCGCTCGGCTCGAAGCTCCGGCTCGGCGTTTGGATCGGCGGCATCCGCCGCTTCGAGCAGGGCTCCAGCGGAGGGGTGCCCACGTTCGAGAGCGGCCTTCGCGAGGCTGAGCATCGGTCCGGGCTCGACGTGGGCTGCCGCGCTCGTCGCCTCGGGGTCGAGCTCGAGCGCCCGCTCGACCTCGGAGCACCAGGGGACCGGGCGATCGGAGCGCGGCGCCCGCTCCGTGGCCCAGACCACGGCAAGCCACCCGTCGTCGGGCGAGGGCTCGAGGTCCTGGGCCCGGCCGAGCGCGGCGAGGGCTTCGGCTCTCGAGCCAGCGTGCCGAGCGGCGTGGGCCGCGGCCCGCCACGCCAGGGGGGTGTCCACGAGCGCGGCGGTGAGCCGAAGGGACCGGCTCCGGTCTTCGAGGCGAGCGAGCGGACCGGTGGCGGCAGCCGCCCCCAGGGGACGGTGCGCGGCGAGCGCCCAGACCTCGACCGGGGTTCGGGGGGGCCACGGCGCCCCTCTCGGAGGTTCGGCCGGGGGACGCCTCGTGCGCTCCAGCACGGCTTTGGCCCGCGCCGGCGTCAGTCCCCTCGCTCGCTTCACTCGGTGGGCGAACTCGGCCGCGTCGGCGGGTTCCGGTCCGGTCAAGAGGGCTTGCTCGAGAAAGGCCGCCGCCCGAGGCAGATCGGCGGCGATGGAGGCGACCAGGGCGAGGGGCAGGCCGAGCTCCGCCTCATGTCCGCGCTCGATCGCGGCCTCGATCGCCTCCGCGGCGTCCTCTGGCGCCTCGTCGAGCCGGGCCAGGGCGAGGTGGGCCCACCGTCGCCCCGGCGAGAGGGCGGCGATCCGCGCCAACTCGGCGAGCCCCCCGCCCCCGAGCGGAGCAGCGACGCGGAGGCTAGGACCGGCCAGTCGTCCCCCACCGATTTGGGGAGCAAAAGCCATCGTTCCCTCGAGATCGACCCCGCCCGGGGGGCCACCGAGCAAAAACGCCCGAACCCGGCGCTCGGAGACGGCGAGGCCGATGGGAAAGCCGACATCTCGGACGAAGCCGGGAAGGCGGACCTCGGTGCTCGTCGCGGCCACGAACAGCCACGGATCCCCCGGCTCTCCGCCCGCCGAACGCCAGCCGTCCGGCGGTGGCGGGGCGCCAGGGGCGAGCACGGCGGGGCCGGGGAGCGGGTCACCGAGGCGAGCGTCGAGCCGGCGGCTCTTCCCCCCGGCCGACCGCGAAAACCGCTCGACCACGGCCGCGACCCGCTCCGGCTCCGGCACCCCGGCTCGCACCTCATCGATGACGAGGCTCGTCCGAAGCGGCGAGCGGTCCACCCGTACCGAAGCCGGATCGCCGGTCGCGACCGCCACGTCCAGGGCGAGCCCCTTTGGGTCCTCGGCTTTGGGCCGGCGGGCGGCGATCAGCCAGAGCTGCTCGCTCGTGCGCACGAGCCACAGGTTGGCGACGGGCGGCCTGCCGTCGAGGCTCGGGAGGAAAACCTCGCGCTCGGTGGGGAGAGCCTCGAGCGGAGCGGCGCCCCGGCGGGCGAGGGCGTCAAGCACCTCATCGGGAAGGTCACCAGCCATGCCTGCAGCGTACCCCGAAGCCCGCTCCATCGGCGGATCCAAGGCGTGCTGGCGAGTCGGCGCCGGCCGTGCGAACGTGCGAACCGTGCCCGTCCAGGACCCGATGGAGGCGCTCGCTGCCCTGGTCGCCGCGCACGGCGAGCACCCGCCGCTCGACGAAGCGCTGCTCGCCATGGCTCGGACGGAGCGGCCGGAGCTCCCGAGGAGCGCGGTGTTCGAGCCGCTCGACCGGATGGGGGAGCGGGCGTCGAGGCTGGTGTCTGCGGCCGATGGGGGGCTCGAGGCCCTCCGGACCGTCCTGTTCGACCTCGAGGGTTTTTCAGGAGCCAGAGAGGACTACCATGCCCCGGAGAACAGCTGCCTCGACCAGGTCCTCGAGCGCCGGGTTGGCATCCCGATCAGCCTCTCGGCCGTCTGGCTGGAGGTCGCCCGTCGGGCGGGGACGCTCGCCGCCGGGGTAGGGTTTCCTGGCCATTTCCTGGTCCGGCATCGGGCTGGCGCCACCGAGACCTACGTGGACGTCTACGGAGGTGGGCACGCGCTCGATCTGCCCAAGCTGCAGGCGCTGCTCAGCTCGGTCCGCGGCCCGAAGGCCGAGGTCCACCCGGACATGCTCGCTTCGGTGTCCGCCCGCACCGTGCTGCTCCGGGTGGCCACCAACCTGAAGAACGCCTACGCGCTTCGTCGAGACCCGCAAGGACTCTTGCGATCGATGGATCGATTGGTCTCGATCGCCCCGGACCGACCGGAGGAGAGGCGGGATCGGGGGCTTCTCCGGGCCCGCCTGGGGCTGCCTGGGCCGGCGCTCACCGACCTGGAGACCTACCTCGAGCAAGGAGAGCCCGAGCCGGACGAGGCGGCCGCGATCCTGGTTCTGCTCCCCGAGCTTCGGCGGCAAGGGGCGCTGACGAACTGACCGATCCCCGGTCGATGGCGCCCGAAGCGCCGGCGCCGGACAGTGCGGACGTGAAAAAGGTCGGCCAGACCCGAAACCGCGGCCGTGCGGCCAGCGCGGGGG
>DAIQNR010000001.1:54406-147768 GCA_036788295.1 Myxococcota bacterium | reverse complement strand
CGCGGACGGAGGAGCGGACGCAGGGCCGGGCGCGGACGGGGGAGCGGTGGTGGACGGAGGAGCGGACGCGGGACCGGCCGGGGACGCCGGACCGGGGCTCGACGCGGCGTCCACCGACGGAGCGCCGCCAGACGGCGGCGACGCCGGTGCGGACCCGGCCTCGCTCGACTCCGACGGCGATACCATCTCCGACGCCGACGAGGGCAACGGCCTCGTGGACACCGATGGAGATGGGATCCCCGATCACCTCGACTTGGATTCGGACGGCGATGGCATCCCCGATGCGGTCGAGGCCGGGGACGCCGACCTCACCACCCCGCCGGTGGACACCGACGGCGATGGCACCCCCGACTTCCGGGACCTGGATTCGGACGGCGACTTCATCGCCGACGCCGACGAGGGGGCCGGCGACTTCGACCTGGATGGGATCCCGAACTTCCGCGACTTCGACGCCGACGGGGACGGCATCTTCGACAGCGAAGAAGCGGGAGACCTCAACCTCGCGACCCCGCCGGTGGACACCGACGGGGATCGCGCCCCCGACTTTCTCGACCTCGACGCCGACGGGGATTTCATCGCCGACGTTCACGAGGGAGCCGGAGACTTCGACGGGGATGGCGTCCCCGACTTCCGGGACCTCGACTCGGACGGTGATACGGTCCCAGACGCCATCGAGGCTGGCGACCAGGACCTCACCACCGCGCCGGTGGACACCGACGGCGACGGGTTCCCAGACTTTCGCGACGTGGACTCCGATGGGGACGGGCTTCTCGATGGGATCGAAGCGGGCTGTCCGGCCAGCACCGAGCGGACGGCGGCGGACAGCGATCAGGATGGGTTTCTCGACCCTGCCGAGATCGCCTACGGCAGCGACCCATGCGATCCGGCGAGCGGTATCGATGACTTCTATTTCGTGCTCCCGCCCGGGGGGCCAACCCAGACCGCGACCTTGACGTTCACGAACACCGAGATCGACCGCGCCGACCTCGCCATCGCCATCGACACCACCGGCTCGATGGCCGACGAGATCGCGAACCTCCAGCTGGGCTTGTCCACCACGATCATCCCTGGGGTTCGGGCGAACATCAACGACGTGTCGGTGTCGGTCTCGTCCTTCGAAGATTTCCCGGTGGCCCCCTTTGGCAGCGCCGCGGCGGCGGACCGGCCGTTTCGCCTCGGTTCGAGGGTGAGCTCGGACGCGTCCGCGGCGCAGGCGGCGGTCAACGGCCTCGTCCTTCGAAACGGCGGTGACTTCCCCGAGTCGGCGCACGCGGCGCTGTACCACATCGCCACCGGCACCGGGCTGCCGTGGATGGGAGGGACCGTGCCCGCGTTCGATCCGATGGCGGGACGGGTGCCCGGGGTGGCCGACGGAACCATCGGGGGCGTGGGATTTCGGAGCGGATCCCTGCCGATCATCGTGCTCATCACGGATGCGGTGAGCCACACGTGGAGGGATTACCTGCCGGCGATCCAGACCGCGACCACCGGGAAGGTGAGGGACGCTCTTGTAGGAATCGGGGGCAGGGTGGTGGGGGTCTCCGGGCTGGGGCGCCCGTTCTCGGAGCTGCTGTGTACCGGCGCCATCGCGCCGTTCTTTGGCGCCATCGACCCCGGCGGCGGCGACGTCGATTGGTTTGCCCTGCAGGGGGCCGTCGCTGGCGATGTGGTCCAGCTCGACGTCGCGGCGCAGGGGTTCGACTCACGCCTCGACCCGGTGGCGGCCATCGCCAACGCGAATGGGTTCTTGGCCGTGAACGACAACCTCGGTCCCGGCGTGGTCGACAGCCGGGCGCTCGCTACCTTGTCCGGACCTGGCCCGTACTACGTCGCCGTTTCCGCCTCGGGGGATGGAACCTTCACCGGGGCCGGGCAGAACAGCTCCGGGCACTACGTCGCCACCGTTCGGGTCAACACCGCGACC
This sequence comes from Myxococcota bacterium, assembly GCA_036788295.1. Taxonomy (GTDB): domain Bacteria; phylum Myxococcota; class Kuafuiibacteriia; order Kuafuiibacteriales; family Kuafuiibacteriaceae; genus JAHQVK01. The sequence goes on along the minus strand of DAIQNR010000001.1, from coordinate 145,844 downwards.
GGGTTCTTCGCTCCGGCCACCACGGCGTGCCGAGCCCAAGACGGGGCCAGCCGCACTTCGGCGACGACGATCGTCCCGATCGCCCAGACCTCCGCTCCCTCCGACGTCGGTCGATGCCGGGCCGATTGCGACCGCATCCTGGGCGCCGTCCACCCGCTGTTCGCGGACTTCACGTTCCCCTACGACATCGCCGAGCAGACCGGGGCCAGCGTCCCGCCGTGCGCGTGGTCGGCGTTTGGACCCCGGCCCGCCGGCTGCACCCCCGCTCAGTGCTGCACGGGGCAGGGCGGCGCCGGTCAGGTCCCGTCCGCGGCTGGCTCCTGCCCGCTGTCATTCGAGATCTCGAGCACCGGCGCCGGGCTCGACGTGGCGACGGTCACCGGGATCGAGGCGCTCGTCCGGTTCTCGACCTTCGACTTCACCACGGTGATCCGGGGCGACCCGGCGCTGCTCCCTGCGCTCGACACCGCGTGCTTCGTCCGGCGGGTGGTGCCGGTGTCCGCGATGCGGCCCGGGGCGTGCGGACCCACCCCGGTGCGGGAGGACCGACGGCCCCCGGCGGGGACCTTCGACACCTGGGCCGGCGCCATCCCCGGCACCGTGCTCGGATTCGACGTGGAGGCGAGAAACGACGACGGGAGCGGGACGCCCTGCGTCGCGGCCGGCCCGAGCCCGCAGCTCTTCCGCGCGTACATCGACGTGCTCGCCGACGGGGTGACCGTGGTGGACACGAGGGATGTCATCATCATCGTCCCCCCGGGCACCGTGGGAGCGAACTGAGTCAGCGCTCGAGCATTCGGCGGAGGACGGAGAGCAGGTCCCGGGCGGTGAACGGTTTCTCGATGAACTCCTCGTTTTCGCCCATGTCCCGTACGATGTCGGAGGTGTAGCCGGAGACGTAGAGGACGGGGAGGTCGGGTGCGATCTGCCGGGCGGCGTCGGCTAGGGCCCGCCCGTTCATGTCCGGCATCATGATGTCGGTCACGAGCAGGTCGTAGGTGCCCGAACGAAGGCGCTCGAGCGCTTCGAACGGGTGGGCGGCGGTCACGACCTGGTAGCCGGCCCGCTCGAGGATGCGGCTCGTGGTGCGGCGCACGGGCGCCTCGTCCTCGCAAAAGAGGACGCGCTCGTGGCCGCCGCGAGACGGGAGGTCCTTGGTCTCCACGGCGGGGGCAGGGGGCGCGCCGCCGACCGCCGGGAACAGGATGTCGAAGCGGGAGCCGCGGCCCTCCTTCGAGTCCACGAAGTATCGGCCGCCAGCGTCGTGAACGATCGCGTGAACGACGGACAGACCGAGCCCCGTGTTCTCCCCCTGGGGCTTCGTGCTGAAGAACGGCTCGAAGATCCGGCTACGAACCTCCTCGCTCATCCCGATCCCATCGTCCTCCACCGATAGATTCACCCACGCCTTTCCATCGAGCGCGCCGGGCGGGAGGTGCTCGGGCTCGCCCTCCACCCGGTGCAGGCTCACTTCGACCGTGCCTCCTCGGGGCAGGGCCTGCGTCGCGTTCATGACGAGGTTCACCACGACCTGCTGAAACTGGGTGGGATCGAGGCGAGCGACGCACGGGTCGTGCCCGAAGCTCCACCTCACCACGACCTGATCGGGGGTGAGCCGCTCGAGCATGCGCCGAAGCCCACAGAGATGCTCTTTCGTGTCGAGCTCGACCGGCTGCACCTGGCGGCGCCGGCCCAGCGCGAGCAGCTGCCGGGTGATGTTCCCCGTCCGCTCCGAGCTCTCGAGGATGTCGCGCAGGCTCTCCTGCACCCCGGCCACGTCGCCCTCGGCGAGCGCCTCCTGGGCGAGGCGGGCTTGGCCCTTCACGACCGTGAGCATGTTGTTCACGTCGTGGGCGACCCCGCCGGCGAGGCGCCCGATCGCCTCCACCCGCTGGCTGTGGGCGAGCTGGGCTTGAAGCCGCTGCTCCTGGGCTTTCGCGTCGAGCAGCGGGCTGAGGTCGGCGACGGTGAGCAGGGTCTGGTTGTGGTTCGAGTGGCCCATGCTTCGGCGGGTGACTCGCCCCTCGAACCGGCGACCGTCGGTCCTCAGACAGACGATGTTCCCTGGCTCGGTGACTGGCGCCTCGGGGTCGAACAGATCCCGGGTGCGTCGCCCGATGAGGCCGTCGCGCCGCCCGCCGAACATCTGCTCGGCGGCGGGGTTGAGGTCGGCGACCCGCCCCTCCGCGTCCTCGACGACAAAAGCGTTGACCGAAGAGGCGAAGACCCGTCGATAGCGGGCCTCTCGGTCCTCGAGGGCTCGCTCCGCCTGCTCGCGCTGCCGAACCTGACGCTCGAGGTTTCGGTTGTGGGCGCTGATCTTCCTCGTTCGCCACCGGTGGCCGAGCAGCAACAGGCCCAGGAATGCCGCTGCAGATCCCCCTTGAAAGAGCGTGGTCTCGACCAGGTAGGGCCGAATGCGAAACCGGATCTCGCTGACCGGGCCGTGGCGCTCTTCCTCGTTCACCGCGCGGACCCGAAACAGGTAGCTTCCGGCGGGGAGTCGCTCGTAGTGGATGGCTCGGTGGGTTGTGCGCCGCCACGCCGGATCGAAGCCGAGCAGCTGGTACTCGAAGGAGGCCAGCTCCGGCCAGCGGAGCAGGGGGGCGCTGATGTCTGCGTCGAAGCGGCGGGCCCCGGGAGGCACGGCGGTCTGAGTGCCCGGGTCGAGCTCGTGCCCGTCCACGCGGGGCCGCTCGATCAAGGTCAGCGGAGGAGGGGGATGGGGCCACAGGGCGTCGAGGTCGATGCGGACGAGCCCCTCGATGGTGGGGACGTGGATGCGCTGCCCATCGAACCAGGCGGAGGGGCTGCCCAACTCGGCCTCTCCGGTGGGGAGCGGCCGAGCCCGCAACTTTTCTTGCCGGCCCGCGATCACCTCCTCGAAGTCGAAGCGCGGCACCCGAAACGCCCCCCGGTTCGAGTTGAACCAGAGGTACCCTCGACCGTCGTCGAGGATGTGGGAAAGAAAGTTGTCCGGCAGACCATCCCTGCGGCTGAACGCGTACGCCCGCTCTCCCCGCAGGAGGGCGAGGCCGCCCCCGTAGCTTCCGACCCAGGTGTCGTCCCCGGCGAGGTGCAGCGCCCGAATGGATCCGATCGGGACCCCATGCTCAGGACCGAGCATCTTGGTCGTTGCCCCGTTGAGAAGGAGGATCCGGGATCGCTCCCCGAACCAGAGGGTCCCGTCGGGCGCCTCTTGGATGAGATGGATGCGGTCGGTCAGAGGGGTGGGCACCGGCTCGAAGCGGGAAGGACCGAAGCGAAGCACGCAGCCGCCCGTCGTCCCCGCCCACAGGTCGCCTCGGCGGCTTCGGCGCAGCGCGGACACCTCCCCGCAGCCGACCGGTACGGGGTGCGTCGTGATCCGCCCGTCCGGCGCCCGCTGGAGCACCGCGTCGCTGCCGCCCCACATGGTCCCGTCCGGGTCGCGGACGAGGGCATGCAAGCAGACCTGCTCGAAGTCGTACTCCGTGACCTGATCCCCGACGATGTGGGCGGCGCCCTCGCACCCGTTGCCTACCCACAGCCCGCCGGCGCCGTCGGGCACGATCGGGCCTACGGCGCTCGCGCGGAGCCCTTCCCCCCGGCCGAGGCGCGAAAACGGCTCCACCGTGAGTCGCCACAGGCCCCCGCCTTCCGTGCCGACCCAGACGTTGCGTTCGTGGTCCTCGTAGAGGGATCGGACCGGGGAGGAGACCGGGAAATACTCGAGTGAGCTCAAGATGTCCCGGGTGTCCGACCGATCGGCCAGATCCCGGTAGCTGGGGTGGCGGTAGATCCTCGATCCGAAGCCAAACCAGAGCGAACCATCGTAGCCGAACAGCGGCCCGGCGAGATGCCAGCTCTCTTCGCTCGAGGGGATCCGCGGGCTCAGCTCGGTGCCGTCCCATCGGTCGATTCCCCGGTCGTGCAGGACCCACAGCCTCCCGTCCGGGTCCTCCCCGAGCCGGTGGATCCGGCGTCCTTTGGCCAAGGTCTCGAGATCCGAAGACGGGCTCGACGTGTTGGTGGCGCCGAGCAGCCCCGGGCCTCCAACATAGATATGGTCCAAACCTACGGCCAGCTGCCGGATTCGTGGGTCCACCACCGTTCGCGCGAGAGCCTCACCGGGATCGAGCTGGATGGCAGCACCCGGAGTGGCGACCCACAGCCGGCCGCGGTCGAAGGCCAGGCCGTGCACTGTCGAAGACGACAGCGGCGAGGGAAGTGGGACCGGGCGCACCGCGCGGGTGATCGGGTCGAGCCTGGTCAGCCCCCGGCGCTCGTGGCCGATCCACAGGCTGCCATCCGGGCCGAGCGCGAGCGCCAACACGCGGGGATGGAGGAGCCCCGAGGTCGGGTCCCACACCTCGAACCCCATCCCGTCGAAGCGGGCGACCCCGCCGAAGGTCCCGAGCCAAAGGTAGCCTTGCTCGTCCTGCACGATGCTCGTGACCGTGTTCTGGGGCAGTCCCTGCTCGAGTCGCCAGACCTTCGCCCGAAGCCGTTTGGCTTCATGCTCGGGGGAGAGGCCGAGCGGATCGGCGGCGGCGCTCGCGTCCCCGGCGAACGCCAGCCCCCACAGCGCGGCTAAGACCGCGGCGAGGTGAAGGCGCGACCCGCGTGACGTGGAGGCTCCCCGGGGCATGCGAGCGAGACGCTGCCACGGCCGGAGGAGGACGGCCATGGGATGTCGGGGGGAGCCTTTTGGGCGCCTTTCCCCGCTTCGGCCGGAAATCCTTCGGAAAACGGGCTTGACCGGCAGCCGGACGCTCGGACACGGACACGTGGCGCGCGCCTTTTGCAGCGTCCCCGCGGGCGGGCGGCAGCGTTGCGCCGAGACACCGATGTCCACGTCCCATCCCGTTGCCCCGCAAAGCGCCGCTGCCTCCCCCGAGCTGTTCGGCCACCCGACCGGCTTGTTCACGCTCTTCTTCGCCGAGATGTGGGAGCGCTTCTCCTACTACGGGATGCGCGCGCTGCTCGTGTTCTATATGATCAAGGGCTTCTTGGGGTATCAGGACACCAGAGCCTACGCGATCTATGGCGCTTACACATCCATGGTGTACTTGACGCCGTATTTCGGTGGACTGCTCGCGGACCAAGTCATCGGTTCCCGGCGCGCGGTCATCCTGGGCGGGCTGTTGATGGCGGCGGGCCACCTGCTGATGACCATCGAGACCCCGGTCGCGTTCTTCGGGGCTCTGTCGCTGCTCATCGTGGGCAACGGCTTCTTCAAACCCAACATCTCCACGATGGTCGGGGCCCTGTATCCCGAAGGATCCCGCCGCCGGGACGCTGGGTTCACCATCTTCTACATGGGCATCAATCTGGGCGCGGCCATGTCGCCCATTCTCTGCGGCTACGTGGGGGAGACCTACGGCTGGCACTATGGGTTTGGGCTCGCGACCGCCGGCATGCTCATCGGCGTCGCGGTGTTTGCCGCCCCGACCAAGGTCACGCAGGCGCTGATCCTCGGCGGCGCGCTCTTGACCGCGGGGTTGATGCCGTTTCTTCAGGACAGCCTCGTGCAGCTGCTCGTGCGCTTGCTGCTGTCGGCGGCGCTGCTCGGCGCGGCCGCAATCGCGGTCGTCGCGCTCGCCCGGGGCGGGCTCCCCAGCGACGCCGGCGCTCCTCGCGACCCGGCGCTCGCCCGCCGGGCCGCGCTCTGGGTGTATGGCGGGGCGCTGCTGTCCGTGGCCGCGTTCGGGCTCCTGTTCTTCGAGGTCTGGCTCTCGGGCTGGGTGCTCGGCCTGACCGGGGTCGTGGCGCTGTCGTACATCGGGTACGAAGCGACCGTACGGTGCAACCGGGTCGAGCGGGAGCGCCTGTTCGTCATCGTCATCATGGCCTTCTTCACCGTCCTGTTCTGGGCGTTCTTCGAGCAGGCGGGCAGCTCGCTCAACAACTTCACCGACCGGAACGTGGACCTCGCCGCCGAGCGCCGAACGGTCGAAGCGAGCGAGGTGGGACAGACGCTGCGCCTCCGGCTCGAGCCGGTCCCGGCCGATCCCGGTCTTCGCGACCTACCGATGCTGTCGCAGGAGCAGCTCGGCTTCGAAAACGGCGACCCGGCGATGAAGACCCAGGTGGCGGCCGCGATCCGGGTCGTCGAGGCGAAGAAGGCGGAGAAGAAGGGCGAACCCTACGACGCAGACCAGGTCGAGGACCTCGTTCGCCGCATGCAGGCCGAGCCGCGGCTCACGATGACCGGTCTCGTCGCCCTGCGCGAGGTGGCGAGCTTGCCCGACTTCGAGCCGACCGTGCCGTGGACGGTGGTCCGGTCGAACGTGGGCATGGGTCTCGCGGACGCGACCGTGCCCGCCTCCGAGTTCCAGGCCGCCAACGCGGTGTTCATCCTCCTGTTCGGCCTCCCGATCGCCGCTCTGTGGACCGCGCTCGCCGCCCGCGGTCGGGAGCCGAGCACGCCGGTGAAGTTCGTGCTGGCGCTGGTGCAGATGGGGCTCGGCTTCGGCATCCTGGGGTACGGGGCGAGCACCGCGGATGACCGGGGCATGGTGTTCGTGGGCTGGCTGCTGCTGAGCTACCTGCTTCAGACAACCGGGGAGCTGTGCCTGTCCCCGGTGGGATTGTCGATGGTCACCCGGCTCGCCCCCGCCCGCATCGTCAGCTCGGTGATGGGGGCTTGGTTCCTCGCGATCGCGCTTTCGAACTATCTGGCGGGGATCATCGCGCAGCTGACCGGTGGTCCGCAGGGGGAGGAGGGCAGCCTGGCTTTCATCTCAGCGCCGCAGGATAGCTTGCCGGTTTTCGCCGAGGTCTACGGGCAGATCGCGATCGCCGCGTTCGTCGCGGCGATGGTTCTGCTCGCGCTCTCCCCGCTGCTCGTCCGGTGGGCCCACGAGCCGAGGCAGCCCTGAGCCAGCCGCTCCTGGCGTGAGGTCAACGGGCCGGCCAGCGGGCGGAAGTCACCCGGTCATGGCCGGCTAGGTCCGGGGCGACCGCCAGCTCTTCGAAGCCGGCGGCCGCGAGCAGCGCCGCCACCGCCGCTCCCTGACCGGCCCCGGCCTCGAGCGCGATGATTCCGCCCGGACAGAGCACCTCCCCGGCCGACGCGACCAGGAGCCGGATGAGGTCGAGGCCGTCGGGCCCGCCGTCGAGGGCGAGCCTCGGCTCGTGAAGTCGCACGTCCATGGCGAGGGTCTCGATGTCATCGGTCGGGATGTAGGGGAGGTTTGCGACCAATAGATGCACCGGCCGGGCCGCCGGCGGCAGCTCCCGGAGTAGGTCGCTCTCGATGACGGTCACCCGGTCCTGCAACCCGTGCCGGACGACGTTTCGAGCGGCGAGAGCGGCGGCCGCGGTCGAGCAGTCGATCGCCCACACCTTGGCCGCGGGAAGCTCGACGGCGAGCGCGAGGGCGACCGCGCCGGTCCCGGTGCCAACGTCCACCACCGTCTTCGCGTCGGGGGCTCGGCGCCGTCCCACCTCCACCAAGAGCTCGCTCTCGGGGCGGGGAATCAGCGCATCCGGACCGGTCTCGATGCTCAGGCTCCAGAATTCGCGGGTGCCGGTGAGGTAGGCCACCGGGGTCCCTTGCGTCCGCCGGGCCACGAGCGAGCGCATCGCCGCCAGTTCCGGGCCCTTCATCGGGAGGTCGAAGCGGGCGTACAGCATGACCCGAGGCAGCCCCAGCACGTGAGCGAGCAGGATCTCGGCGTCGAGGCGAGGGCTCGCCAGCCCCGCGCGCTCGAAGTGTCCGCGGGTCCAGTCGAGCACCTCGATCAGGGTCCAGCGCTCCTTCCGCTCCGTCATCCCCGGGCTATCCCACCCTCGCTGGTCGAGGGCCACCCGAACTGGCGACGGGCGCCCGATGGCGGACCGCGGCGGCGCTGGGTACCGCGTCTTCGTGGTCAACGAGGCGCTCGACGCCATCAACGCGGTCATCTGGGCGGACGCGGTCCTCTACTTCGTGCTCGCCGCCGGCGGGCTCTTCACCGTGCTCACCGGCTTTTCCCAGGTCCGGGCGCTCACCCACGGGGTGGCGGTGCTGCGCGGTCGCTACGACGACCCGGGGGACCCCGGGGCGATCAACCACTTTCAGGCCCTCTCCGCCGCGCTCTCGGCGACCGTGGGGCTCGGGAACATCGGGGGGGTGGCGGTCGCGATCGCGCTCGGAGGGCCCGGGGCGGTGTTCTGGATGTGGGTGATCGGGTTCGCCGGCATGGCGCTCAAGACCGGCGAGGTCACCCTGACCATGCTCCACCGCAACACGGACGACCCCAAAAACCCCCACGGCGGCCCGATGTACGTCGCGGACAAGGGATTGTCCGCGATGGGTTTTCCCGCGCTCGGACGGGGCGTCGCGATCCTGTTCTGCCTCACTCTGTTGGTCTCGACCTTCACGGGGGGGAACATGTTCCAGGCATGGAACGTGGCGGCGGTGACGAAGGTGTACTTCGGCGTGCCCGAGCTGGTTTCCGGGGTGGTGCTCGCCGTTTTGGTGGGCGCGGTCATCCTCGGCGGAATCGAGCGCATCGGCCGGGTGGCTGGGAGGCTGGTCCCAGCCATGTGCGTTTTGTATCTCGGGGCGGCGGTGTTGGTGTTGGCCGGGCGGATCGAGAGCCTGCCTGGGATCTTCGTCCAGATCGTGCGCTCCGCGTTCTCGCCGGCGGAGGCCCAAGGCGCGTTCGTCGGGGCCAGCGCCGGCTACGCGTTTCTGTGGGGGATGAAGCGGGCGCTGTTCTCGTCGGAGGCGGGCCAGGGCAGCTCGCCGATCGCCCACGCGGCGGTGAAGACCAGGGAGCCGGTGCGGGAGGCCGTCGTCGCCGGACTCGAGCCGTTCATCGACACCATCGTGGTGTGCACGCTGACCGCGCTCGTGATCCTGTCGAGCGGCTTGTGGAACCGTCCCCCCGACCTCGAGCTGTCCGGCGCGCGGGTGACGGATGGCCGCATCGAGGCCGAGGCGGCGCCCGGTCCCTTCGAGCCCGGGGGGGTCTTTGCGGTGGTTGCGGTGGGGGAGGACCGGCCGGTTCGCGTGCCTGGTGAGCTCGGCGAGGATGGAAGCCTTCGATTCGACCCACTGTCTGCCTCGACCGGAGAGGTCCTCGGGGTGTGGCGAGACTACCCGGGCGCCACCCTGACCGCGAAGGCGTTCGACGCCGCCGCGCCGGGGCTCGGCATGATCCTCGTCACGGTGGCGGCGTGGCTGTTCGCTCTGTCCACCATCATCAGCTGGAGCTACTACGGAGAGCAGGGGGTCATCTATCTGCTCGGCGAGCGGCCGGTGCGAGCCTACCGCCTCGCCTACGCCGCGCTCGTCATCGTGCCGTGCTGGCCCGGGCTCATCCGCACCGACGCCGAGCTCGACAACTGGACCGCGCTCGGGACCGGGGTCATGCTGTGGTCCAACATCCCGATCATGCTGCTGTTTGCCCCCGCGCTCGTGCGGGCTTGGCGCGACTATGTTCGGCGGCTCGACGCCGGCGAGTTCGTGGTCAATCGACGCTGAAGCGGTGGACCCGGGGCCGGTCGCAGGCCTCGTCGGTGCAGACCTGGTAGTGCAGCTCGCCGTGGACCGGGCCGGGCTCGTCCATCAGGGGCCGGACCGGGAGCCGGACCTCCGCCTTTCGCTCCACGATGACCGACGGGCCGAGCGAGGTCTGCTTCTTCTCCCCCTCCGGGTACTGGGCCGGGCCGGTCGCCTCCCAGCCTCGGCCCTCGTCGATCTTCGCCCTCAGCGGTCGGCCGACCGCCTCTCCCTCGGCGTAGACGTGAAACCCGGGCTCGAGGCGCACGTCGATGACGACGGCAGCGGCGTCCCGCCTGGGCTCGACGCGGATCGCGGAGGCGAAGTCCGTCCCCCCTCTGGCGGCGGGGGGCGCGGTCGATCCGGGCGGATTTGAACCGGTGCGAGCGGGACCGGGAGGTGGGTCGGCCGGACAGGCGGTGAGGAGCAGGAAAACGACAGCCGCAGCGCGCATGCCCAGCATGCTGCCTTCCCGGGGCGACCCGAGCCAAGCTCAGCGTTTGTCCACCCGCCAGACCGCGTCGCAAAACCAGCGGTCCGGGTCGAAGAGACGGGCCTGCACGTCGAAGTGGGCGGCGCCGGCGAGCGCCTCGATGTCCGACTCGAGGTACTTGTAGGAGTATTCGGTGAAGATGGGTTCCCAGGGCGCGAAGCGAAAGGTGTAGGCCAGCGCCTCGACGTCCACGGCCTGCGCCTCGAGGCTGACGAGATAACTCTCCATGGCGCCGGTGAACACGTTGTAGGTGCCGTAGTGCCGCCACTTGCTCTTGTCGAAATTCGCCCCCAGCTCTCGGTTGATGCGGGTCAGCAGGTTGAGATTGAACCGAGCGGTGAGGCCCTCCGGGTCGTTGTAGGCGAGCAGGAGCCGCTCGATGTCCTTTTTCAGGTCGAAGCCGATGAGGACCCGATCGTCCGGGTTCAGCGCGTTCCAGAGCCGGCGCAGGAACGCGCGGGCCCTCGGTTTGTCGAAATTGCCGATGTTCGAACCGAGGAACAGGACCAGATTCCGGCGCTCGGTCTGCCGAGCCAGCCAGGACAAGCCTTCGAAGTATTCGGCCACGATCCCGTGGACCTCGAGCCCGGGAAAGCGGGCCCCCAGGGAGCCGACCGCCTCGGCCATCGCCCCCTCCGAGATGTCGATGGGGACATAGCGAGCGTCGACGCCGCGGGCCTCGAGCCATCGAAGCAGCGGCGCGGTCTTGTGGCCATCTCCAGCGCCGAGGTCCACTAGGTTCAACGGCTCATGGGCGACTGGGGAGAGGATCGCCTCCGCCGAGCCATCGAGGATCGATCGCTCGATCCGAGTGGGATAGTAGGCCTCCAGGCCGCAGATTCCAGCGAACAAGCGACTGCCTTCGTCGTCGTAGAAGTACCGAGAAGGCAGCCGCTTTGGGTGCTCGGAGAGGCCGACCAGGACCTCCTCGGCGAACACGCGCTGCGCTTCGGCGTCTCCTGGCGCGGCCCGGTCCAGCTTGGTCCAGGTCCCGCTCACCGATCCCTCCCGAGTCGCAGCCCGGCGAAGATCCATCGCTTGTCCGGACCGAAGAAGTTTCGGTAGCTGATGCGGATGTGGTCCCGCGGGGTGACGCAGCTGCCGCCGCGCAAGATGTATTGTCCGTTCATGAATTTCCCATTGTATTCGCCGACCGTCCCCACCGCCGGCTGAAAGCCAGGGTAGGGCCGGTACGGGCTCGAGGTGTGCTCCCAAACCTCCCCGAGCAAGTGGGTCAGGCCCCCGTGGGCCGGCGCGGGCCGGCCTTCGGGGTGCAGCGCGCCGTCGTCGAGAAAGGTGCCGTCCGGTCTTGGGTCCGCCCGGCGCGCGGCGCGCTCCCACTCCGCCTCGGTCGGTAGCCGGCATCCAGCCCAGCGGGCGAACGCCTCCGCCTCGAAGAAACTCACGTGGGTCACCGGCGCGTGAAGGGCGAGGGGACGGTCGCCGCCGAGGGTCCGCTCGAGGTAGGCGCCGTCCCGCCTCTCCCAGTACAGGGGAGATTCCCAGCGGTGGTGGCAAACGGCGTCCCACCCATCGGAGAGCCACAAGTCGGGGCGCCGGTAGCCTCCGTCTTCCACGAACTCGAGAAACTGCGCGTTGGTGACCAGGCTCCGGCCGAGCGCGAAGTCCTCGAGGTGGACCCGAGCAATCGGGCCTTCGTTGTCGAAGGAGAAGCCGGGGCCGGCGTGGCCGATCTCGACGAGCCCCCCCGGGATCGGCTCGAAGCCTGGGGCGGGAGCGTCGGCCGGGGCGGCGGGCATCTTCGTGATCGCCACCGGGAAGGGGTGCTGCAAGAGCCCATGCTTGACGTCGCTGACGAGCAGCTCCTGGTGCTGCTGCTCGTGCTGCAGTCCCAGCTCGAGCAGCGTCGGGTCGAGGTGCGGCAGCCGGTCGAGGACGAGCTCGTCCACCTGCCGGCGCCAGGCCTTCACTTCGGCCACCGTGGGCCTGGACAGGGCGCCTCTGTGCGCTCGGGGCCACCGGGGACCGGCGCCCTCGTAGTAGCTGTTGAAGAGGAACCGCCAGCTGTCGTCAGGGAAGCCGTCCTCCAGCACGAATGTGGCGAAGAACCAGGTGGTGTGGGCGAGGTGCCACTTGGGCGGGCTCGCGTCCGGCATCGACTGAAGACCGTGATCCTCGATGCCGAGCGGAGCGCAAAGCGCCTCGGTGGTGGATCGGATCCTCTGAAAACGGGCCGTCAGAGCTTCGTGGTCTTGGCCGATCACGTTGGGAGCGGGGTAGCCGCTTCGTTTGTCGAGGCACAAGCCTATGTGGCCCGAGGGCTCTCGAAGGGGGGTGGCCAGCGTCGGGTCTGCCGAGTATCAGTCCCAGCCGATGGCCGCCGTTCGAACCGCGACCTTGCTCTTGCTCGCTGGCTGCGCCGCCGGGGGTGCGCAGCACTTCGAGGCGGGCCGCCGTTTCGAGGCGGCGGGCAACCTGACCGATGCGCACGCCGCCTTCACCCGGGCTGCCGCGGAGTCGCCCGGGGATCGGCGCTTCATCGAGGCGAAGCAGCGGGCGGGCGCGGCGCTGGCGCTCGACCGGGCCGACGAAGCGGAGCGCCGGGAGCGGGCCTCGGACCTGGCCGGAGCGGCCGACGCCTGGGCCGAGGCCGAGCGCCTCGATCCCGCGAATCCGGAGTATGGAGCCCGAGCGGCGCTCGCGTCGGCGCGGGCCGAACGTCTGACGGTGCCGGACTGGCTCGCCGCCGTTCGCGTGGTGGTCGAGGAGTTTCCGGACAGCGAGCAGGCGAAGCGGCGGCTCGCGGAAGCGGTACGAGAGGCCTACGCGCACCACGCCGCGCTCGCCAAGGAGGCGCTCGCGAGGAAGGACGGTGCGGAGGCGCTCACCCACCTCGAGGCAGCCCGCGAGATCGACGCGGGGATGCCGGGCCTCACCCAAGACCAGTTCGACGAGGCCGAGGCGCGGGTACTGGCGGAAGAAGGGGAGCGTTTCGCGCTGGCCGGGGACGCGGCGTCGGCGTTCGAGCGCTACCGCGCGGCGGTGGCGAAGCGACCGCTGCCCGACATCGAAGCGGCGATGCGGGGGGTGAAGGCCCGCGCCGCCGCCCTGCAGCAGCGGCTCGAGCGGGCCCGGGCGCTCGCGGCGTCGGGCCGGCTCGACCAGGCGCTCGCCATCTACGATCCGCTGATCACCGAGCGAGCTCCCGAGGCGCTCGTGGCCGAAGCCGCTTCGGTCCGCCGGGATCGGGTCTCGGCCGGGTCCGAGGAGGCGCGGCGGCTCGCGGAGCGAGACAACCTGCGCGGCGCGCTCGCGAGCCTCGACGCCCTCGTTCCCCATCTCGAGCTCGAGCCATCCGACGTGGAGCAGATCCGGGCGGCGGTGGCGCTCGCGCGCGAGGGCCAGCCGGCGGCGGCGCGCACGGCGGCCGAGAAGGCGGGGCTCTCGGAGGACTCACCGGTGTCGGTGGCGCTTCGGGCGGTGACGCTCGCCGAGGCGAGGAGGCAGCTCGCAGGGATTCGAAGGGTGGCCCGAAAGAACGGGGCGGCGGCGGTGGTGCAGCTGGCGCAGCTATCCACGTTCGAGGGGGATCTGCCCGACATCGCGACGCTCCGGCGCTCGCTTCAAGGGGAGGCGTTCTCCGCCCTGCTCGCGGAGGCGGTGAGGGCGGCTCGGCGTGGCGACGACCTGGCCGCGGCCGCGGCGCTGTCGGCTGCGCTCGAGGCCTCGGACCTCGGCGAAGGGGTCCGAGCTTCTGCGGCCGAGGGCATCGAGTCTCTGAAATCCGGCCAGCCGGCGGCGGCGGAGAAGGCGTTCGGAGCGGGGCTCGCGGCCGCTCCACGGGCCCGCTTCTTCGATGAGGCGAGGCAGGCGGCCCGGCTGCGCCGCGAGGCCATGGAGCAGCAGGCGCTCGCCGCCCTGAAGCGGGGCGCAGCGGGGCAGGAGCGGGCGCTCGACGTGCTCGGCGCCAGCTTCGCGCTCCTTGGCGGCAGCGACGCTGCGCAGAAGGGCCGGACGCTGCTCGAAGACCGGCTCCGGACGGGCAAGCTCTCGCCGGCGGAGGAGGCCCAGCTGCTGTCCGGCCTGCTCCGTTTGTCCGAGGCCGAGCCGGATCTTCGGGCTCGGCTCGACGCGGCGACGGGGCACCACCGGGCCGAGCGATTCGAGGAGGCGGAGCAGGGGTTTGCCGGCGGAGGAGCCCACCCAGTGGCGACCCGCGGGCGGGCGCTGGCCGCGGCGCGGCTCGCCTCGCGGCTCGAGGGGGCGATCACCGAGGCGACCCCGGCCGCCGCCGACGCAGCGGCGAAGCTGCTCGCTCGGGACCCGGCCGATCCGAAGGCGACGCGCGCGGTCGATGCCTGGCTCACCGCGGCCGAGGCGGCGGCGGGCAGAAAGGACGACGCCGAGGCGGCCCGGCTGCTCGGCCTCGCCACCCGGGCGAGCGTATCGGCCGAACCGGCGCGGCTCGCGCTCGAGCGGGGCCACGCCGCGCTCGTGGCCGGCGACCTCGCCGCCGCGACGGCGGCCTACGCCGAGGCCAAGGCGATCGCGCCCACCGACCGGGTGGCGGCGCGGTCCGACGCGCTCGCTCGACGGCTCGACCGCGAGGCGCTCGGTCGCGCGGTGGAGGCGGGGGGAGCGGAGGCCGGCGCGGCCCTGGCGACCGCTTTTTCTCGCGATCCCTCCGGTCCGGCGGCGGCGGCGGCGCTCGAGCGGCTGCTCGCCGAGGGGGACGCCGCGGTGGCGGCCGGCCGTTACGCCGAGGCGAGCGATCGGTACGAAGCGGCCAACGTGGTCACCCCAGCTGACGCCAAGGAGGCGGTCTCGACCGCCAACCGTCGGCTGGCCGAGGGGCGCCTTCCCGACGCGCTCGCCGGCTACCCGGCGTCCGCGGTGGGGAGCAGGGCCAAAGCGGCGGTGGCGGCCGCGCTCGACGCCCAGCGCGTCGCTGCCGCCCGCGCGCTGGCGGCCGGAGAGGAGACCGACGACCACGCGGAGGCGGTCCGGGCCTTGTTTTCGGCCGATCCGACCCGGCCCGAAGTCAGGGCGGCGGTCACCGCGGTGCTCGACCGGGCCGAAGCATCGGCTGGCGACGGCGACGGGGAGGCGGTGGCCCGGCGCCTCGCCCTCGTGGCCGCCGCGCTCGGGCAACGGCTCGCGGTCGCTACGGCCGTCGATCGGGTTCGGCAGGGCCGCTTGCCGGAGGCTTCCGAGGCGCTGGCTCGATCCGAGGGGCTGCTGAGGGAGCGAGGTCCGGGGATCGTCGAGCGGCTCCGGACCCAGAAGCTGTCGGCCGGGCTCGACGCGGGGGGCATGGAGGCGGCGCGAAGCCTCCGCGATCTGCTGCGGGCCAAGCCCGAGGACCCAGCCGGTCGGAAGGCCTTCGCCGCCCTGCTCGCCAGGGTGAAGGAGCGAGGCGCCGCGGGGGACTCGACCGGCGCGGCGGCGGCGGTCCGGGAGCTGGCGGTGGCGTCCGCCGCCTCGGGGGAGCTGCTCGAGGCGTTCGAAGCGGCGGCGGACGCGCTCGATGGTTCGGTGAGGCGCCGGGTTCCGGGAGGGAAGGTGGTCCGAGAAAGTGGGGGAGCCAAGCAGCCCGCGGCCGCGGAGCGTCGCCTGCTGGCCGCTTCGGCCGAGCAGAGGTCGGCGGCGCTCGACGCGGCGACCGCCGCGGCGCGGGCGCTCCGGGAGGCGGACGAGGCCGCGGCCTTGCGGGAGATCGAGAGCGGGGCCGACCCGCGGGCTGGCGTGGACCGCCTGCTCGCCGCCAAGGCGGTGCATCCGGCCTCGTCGGCCCGGGGGGTGACCCTCGCCCTCGGCCGGGCGAAGGCGGCGGCCAGCGCCAACGACCGGGCGCTCCTCGCTCAAAGTCTCGCTGCGGCGGCGAGCCTCGAGTCGGAGGACCCGGAGGCGGCGCTCCGGCTCGGTGAAGCAGCGGAGCGGGTGGCGAAAGGGGAACTCGAAGCCGCCGAGCGCGCCTACGCCAGCGCATCGGGACCGACCGCCGAGGCCGGTCGTGCGCTCGCCCGCCAGCTGCGGGTGGCCGGGCTTCGGGCCCAGGTCGAAGCGGCAGCGGATCAGGGGGCCGTGCTCGAAGAAGCCAAGGCGGTCGATGCGCTGCTCGAGCTCGAGCCGTCGGATCGGGCCGCGCAGAAGCGAAAGGCCCAGCTCGGGGTTCGAGTTCGAGAGACCCGGTTGGCTTCGGCTCGGGGCTGGCTCGGGCGGGGCCAGCCCGGCGTCGCTTGGCTCGAGGCCACCCGGGCGCTCGCTTTGGACCCGAAGGACCGAGCGGCGGCGGCGGTCCGGACCGAAGCCGAGGCGGCGCTCGGAAAACCGGACAATCTGGTCCTCGTGGTGGAGGCCCCTCGCCGGGACGGTCTCGAAGCGGAGCCGTGTCCGAAGATCGAGGCGTCGATG
Organism: Myxococcota bacterium; assembly: GCA_036788295.1. Taxonomy (GTDB): domain Bacteria; phylum Myxococcota; class Kuafuiibacteriia; order Kuafuiibacteriales; family Kuafuiibacteriaceae; genus JAHQVK01. The sequence goes on along the minus strand of DAIQNR010000001.1, from coordinate 129,501 downwards.
CAGGTCGCGCTGATGGAGGGGCTCTCGAAGCGAACGAACCTCGGCGGCTACGTCTTGTCCGAGGGGTGGACCAAAGCTTGGAAGTCGAAAGACCCGCGCGCGCCGAAGGTCGGCGGAGGGCTCGAGGTCACGGTCGAGCAATGCGCCATCTCCCCCGGAGAAGGCCGCATCGCCGGGCGCTGGGTCGTTCAGACCCCCCGAAGCGGCAAGGCAGCGGCCGAAGGCGGGTACGACGTCGAGCTTCGAGCGGGCAGCCTGCCGAAGGACGAGGAGGACTCGGCCGGAGCGAACGTGAAGAAGCTTCTGCTCGAGCGGCTCGAAGAGGCCATCGCCGACGGCATCGCGGCCCAGCGAACCGCGCTCGGCGCGTGGCTTCTGACCTCGGCCGAGCACGGACTCGCCGCCGAGGCTCCGGAGGCCGCGGCGGCGGCCTACGCCCGGTTCCGCATGGGCCCAGGGACCCGGAGCGACCCCGATCGCGTCGCCAGCATCGAGACCGCGCTCGAGCGCGCCTTCCCCTGATGGAGATCCCGGGACGGATTTTGGCCATCGACCCGGGGACCCGGAGGATCGGCTACGCGCTCAGCGACGACCTCCGCTTCACGGTTCGGCCGCTCGAGGTGTGGGTCCGCCGAGGGCTCGAGGCCGACCTCGAACATCTGGCCGAGCTGGTGAAGGCCCACGAGGTGACCGAGATCTTGCTCGGGGTGCCCTACCGCCTCGACGGGTCCGAGAGCGGATCGACGGCGCGGGCCTTGGAGTTCGGGGCGTCGATCCGCGCCGCTTTGCCCCACTTGCCGGTGAAGGAGCAGGACGAAGCGCTGACCTCGTGGCAAGCGGAGCGGCGCCTCGCGGCGGAGGGGGTGCCGCCGAGGGCCCGAAAGGCTCGGGTGGACGCCTACGCTGCGGCGGCGATGCTCGAGGAGGCGCTCGGTCTGGCCGGTTCGTTCGAGCCGTAGGCGGCTCGGTCGCAACTGCGAAGAAGCGACCTTTTTTCCGGGGCCACCTTTCGTCTATTGTCCGCCCGCGGCGGGTCACCGCCGGGACACATCGCCATGCACCGCCACTTGCACGCCACACTCGTCGCTTCGCTCGGGATCACCCTCATCGCCTGCGGTGATGACAGTGACATCATCGAGCCGATCCCGCCCCTGGAGGTCCAGGCCGTCACCCTCCCGGGCGCTACGCAGGGGGAATACTTCTTCGCCGAGATCACGGCGTCCGGGGGCAGCAGCCCCGACAACTTCCGTTGGAGCCTCGCCCCGGGCAGCCTGTTGCCCACCGGGCTGAAGCACAACTCGCAGGGGGTGCCTCTCATCATCGACGGCGTCCCCGCACCGGGCAGCACCGGAGGAACGTTCACCTTCGTGCTGCGCGACCCGGTGAGCGACCAGCAGACGGAGGCCACGTTCACCATCGACGTGACGCCCCAGCCCCCCGGGGTCGCGATCTCGACGATGATGCTGCCGCAAGGCTTTCTGACCATGGTCTACGAGGCCGAGGTCGAGGCCGAGAACGGCACCGCGTACACCTGGAGCGTGCGTTCCGGCAGCCTCCCGCCTGGGCTCGAGATCGAGCGGACCGGGAATCCGGCGCGGATCACCGGCATGCCGGCGCAGCGGGGCTCCTTCAGCTTCACGCTCGAGGTGGTGGACGCCGGAGGCACGTCGGCCCAGCGCCAGTTCCGCATCGAGGTCGAAGACGACACCCCCCCGCTGACGATCCCCGAAGCGACCTTTCCCGAGGCTCGGGTGGACCAGCCGTTCCGGGCCGAGCTCCTCGCGCGGGGGGGCACGGGTCGCGGGTACCGGTGGCGCTTGGTCTCTGGAGCCCTGCCCGCGGGGGTCGAGTTCAGCGAGGAAGGGACCCCGAACACGACGTTTCAGGGGACCCCCACGGAGAGCGGGATCTTCACCTTTCGAATGGAGGTGCGCGACTCGGCCAACGTCGGGGCCCGGGCGAGCTTCTTCATCGCGGTGGAGCCGCCTCCGCCTCCGCTTCGGATTCTGACCTTCACGCTGCCGCGGGGCCGTGCGGGCGAGGCCTACGACGTTCCCCTCCGTGGGCAGGGCGGAACGTCCATGGGCTACCAGTGGACGCTCGACGACCTCGTGCAGGTCGTGGACGGGGAGCGAACCCCGGTGGCGCAGATCGGGGGCCTGTCGGTGGTCCAGGGGACGCCGGACGGGCGGCTTCAGGGCACGCCGGCGGTGAGCGGGCGGTTCGAGATGGTGCTCCGCCTCGAAGACTCATTCGGCCTGGTGTCGACGCAGCCGGTGGCGCTGGTGCTGGACGAGGCGATCACCCCGGTCGAGATCGACGCGACCGGGGCGGTGATGGGGGTGCTCGAACTCGCGCCGGCCACCCTTGGTTCGACCTACACCGCGATCCTGGTCGCCAACGGTGGGGCACCCCTGCCCGCCAACGCGGGGGCGAGCGAGCATCGATACGGCTGGGTGGTCACCAGCGGTACGCTGCCTCCCGGGCTGCAGCTCGAGCCTCGCTACCGAGACATGATGGGCCGAGAGGGGGGCCGGATCATCGGCGTGCCGACGTCGGCCGGGTCCTTCGACGCGACGATCACGGTGTTCGACCGGCTGGACCGGACGGACGACCAGCCGATTCGCATCGTCGTGTCTCCGCCGGCTGGCACCTGACCGGTGCCGTAGGCCCGCCACCATCGGCCGACCCCCGGTCCCGGATGTGATGGATTCGCGCCCGGGATGGGGCTTGGCCCTTGAAGAGACCGTTCAGCGCCCCATTTCGGCCCGAAACGCGAGGCTGAGAGACAAGCTCTGCACCGCCGCGATGTTGCGGCCGTGCACGGTTCGCTCGTAGCCGGTGTTCAGCTCGAGCCGGTCGGTGAGGCGGACGATGAAGCCTGCGCCGACGTCGATGTGGTCGTGGTCCAGGGTCAGCTCTCGGAGCAGGAGGTTGGTCGCGCCTCCGTACTCGGTGGCCGGTAGATCGGGGTCGATCGCGGCCACGCTGATGCCGATCACCTTGCCTCGGCGCACGCTGTAGCCGCCGCGGACGCTCGCGTACACGAGCGCTCTCGCGCCGAGGGTCTGGCCGACCCGGAGGTCGCCCACGACCTGGTCCCCGGCGTCCCCCATCCGAAAATTGAAGCCGGCCCCGAGCCGAAAGAACGTGCCGCTCGAGAGCGACCAGCCAAAAAGCATGCTCGGGGTGATGTCGAGCTGCCCGTCCCCCAAGGTGACGTCATCCTGGACGTTTTCGGGGGCAACGAAACGACCGACGTCGGCGAGGAACGCCTCGCTGGATGTGGGGCGGTCCCCGAAGGTGCCGGCCGGGGGCGCATACCCAGTCGGCGCCTTGACCCGCACCTCGGTCGCAATGGCGACCGGCGATCGCATCCACCCGTAGCGGCCGGTGATGATGAAGTCCGCCACCCCGCTCACGCTCCGGGTCAGGTCGATGACATTGCGCTGATAGAAATCGAGCTCTCCGAACCCGGTGCCCGCGGGTCGCTCGAGCAAGATGACCGGGTCCGAGTCGTAGTTGACCACGCTCACCGGTAGGACCGCCTCGAACTCGATGCGGTCGGTGAATCCGGCCCGCAGACCGAGCGCGAAGCTCGAGGCGTTGTAGGCCCCGCGCAGAGGAAAGTTACGGGCCGGTCCGCTGTCGAGAAACTCTTGTCCGGCGAACTGGTGGTTGAACCCCAAAGAGAGAACGAGCTCGCCTTCGGGGAGGGTCCACGGGGACCCGAGCGCCGGAGCGCTCGAGAGGGCGACGAGGCTCGGCGTCAGCCAACAGGCAGCCGCGATGCCCCCAGGGCCGCGGGACTTTTTCGCATTCATGGTCAAAAGGTCACGAAGTCTTTCGGGGAGGGGGTTTCTTTGGTTTCGGGCCCTCGAGCCGGGCGGGGCACAGGACTCGGCCGTGGCTCTGCCGGTTCGGGCGGGGAAGCGGGCTCGTCCGCCTTCTTCTTGGCGTCGGCTTCGGTCGATGGGTCGGACCCAGGATCCGCCCGAGGCCCGTCGGGCTCCTTGGCGGCGGAATCAGGGTCGTTGCCCGGGACCGAGGAATCGGGCTCTCTGCTTGGGACCGAGGAATCGGCGGTTTTGTTCGGGGAGGTGCGGTTTTGGGCGGCTTCGCTCGGGCTGATGGAGGGGGGCGCGGGTTCGGGGCCCCCTTCCGCCGGCGCCGTGGCCGCAGCCGGCGCCGTGGCCGCAGTCCGCGGGGATCGAGGACCGGCCGCGCGGTCGAGGCCGGCGGGGGTCTCGAGGCGACGCTGCGGAGCCTCGGCCGCTGGCTTCGCTGCCTCGACCGGCTTCGCCGTTCGCGCCGCATTGCTCACCCGCTTCTTGCGGTCCGCGGGCGAGGCCAAAACCTCCGCCGCGTCCCCCGGCTTCGCGGATTTTTCCCGGTTCCGAGGGTCAGACGGCTCGAGGATTGGGTCGGTCGGGTCGGCCTTCATGCGCTCGAGCTCGGGCGGCGGTGCCGGCGGAAGGGCCGTCACGGCGATCGATCGCTGGTCGGCGGCGACGTAGACGCCGACGGCGACGACCGCGGCCGCGGCAGCGGCAGCGAAAAGCGGCGCCGGGCGCCGCCTCTTCTCGGTCGATTCCAACTCGGCGAACGGGGGGAGGGCGGCGGTCTCGAAGCTCGGCGCTGCGGAAGGGTCTGCCGCGGCGGCCCGGGCCCTCCGCAGGAGCTCGCGAGCACCGTTGCCCACGGCCAGGTCCGAGCGGCTGACGACGGCGGGGGCGTCCCGGAGGCGGCGGGGCGCCGGCGCTGGAATCGGCACTTCGTCGAGCTCGGCGCCCGCTGCGCCGAGCAGCTCGTCGAGCTCGGCCGCGAGCGCGCCGGCGTCGGGAATTCGAAGCTCGGGGATCTTTTCGAGGCACCGGTCGATCACCCGCCCGAGCGCATCGGGCAGCTCGGGGGCGGGCGGATGGGCTTCGGTCATGGCGGCCAGGACGGTGTCAAAGGGCCCCACTCCGTCGAAGGGGAGCCTCCCGGTCCCATACCAGAACAGCATGATCCCCACCGACCAGACGTCGGCGGCTTGGGTGACCCGCCGAGCGTCGGTCGCTTGCTCGGGGGCCATGTAGTGGGGCGTCCCGAGGCCCTGGTGGGTCGCGGTCAGCGCCTTTTGCCCGAGGTCCCGGGCGATCCCGAAGTCGAGCAGCTTCGCTTGCGGCGCCTCGCCCGGCCGGTCTTCCACGAAGACGTTGTCCGGCTTCAGGTCCCGGTGGACGACGCCGGCTCGGTGAGCGGCGGCGAGCGGCTCGCACAGGGCGCGGATCCACCGGACCAGGTCGCCGAGCGTCGAGCCCGGTTGACGCAGATGCGCTTCGAGCCCGCGTCCCCGCAGCAGCTCCATCGCGACGAACAAGGAGCCTTCGGGGTCCCTTCCTGCGTCGAGCACCCGCACGATGCCGGGGTGCCCGATGCGGGCCCCCACCGAGACCTCTCGCTCGAACCGGGCAAGATCCAGCTCTTTGCCCCCAAGGTGGGCGTGCACGACCTTGAGCGCGACCTCGGCCCCGGTTTCGGTGTGCCGAGCGGCGTACACCGACCCCATCGCGCCCGAGCCGATGCGAGCCTCGATGCGGTACGCGCCCAGTATTTGCCCCTCGGTTCGATCCACCGAAGGCGTGAAATACCACGCTCGCGGCGCGGACCGAACCCCGAAGCAGGTGAGGGGTCAGCGGATCGAGGTGGTGAAGCGCACGATGTAGCCGGCGTCCGAGTTGTCCTGCAGGAGGATGCCCCAGCTCACGACGAGCGGAAGCGCCGGCGGCTCCTGGAAGACGGCCTCGCCCAGCGCGTGGAGCACGTGGAGGTGGCTCAGGCCGTCGGCGGCAGGATCTCCGGGGACGGTGAGCGGGGTATTGGGGAACGCGAGCGGGTCGCCCGCGCCCAGGGTGACGGTGGGAGCGACGGTGATGGGAAGCACCCGGTTCGGGATCACTGGACCGCCCGGAGGGTTCGGAAAGTCCCGCGAAGTCCCCGTGCTCGTGGCCACGGGTACGAGCGTGTAGGCGGCGATGAGCCCGTTGGGCGCCCGCCACTGTGCCGCTTCGAACTGGGTCTCGTTTTCGAGGCCCAGCACCGCCGCCATGGTCCGCATCTCCTGCGAAAAATCGCTGACCGACGGGGCCGCGGGCCGTCCGATCACGGTCAGGATGTTGGCGCCGACGCGCTGGTGCCGGGTCCCTAGAAGCTGATCCTGGGTGGCGACGATCGAGGGGAAGTTGTCGGCGGCGCGGCCCCATTCGGTCGTGGCGACCACAAAATCGGTGACACTCCAGGTGGCCGGGGGCGCGCCCGGGATCGGGGTCACGGTCACCGAATTCAGGGCCTCGATCGGGCTGAGCGCCCGAACGGTGAGCGAGTAGCGCCCGGCCAACTCTGCCGTTCCTTCGCCCGAGACCCGGAGGAAATAGGTGCCGGCGGCGAGGCGCTCCGCGAAGCCGGCGTACTCGGGAGGGATGATCTCGGCGCAGCTCGTGGCGCCGGCCCCTCTCCGCTCACCCAGCTCCTCCCCTGCCCCATCGAACAGGGCGAGCCGGGGCCGAAGCGCGGCGCAGTCGCCGCCGTCGGCGTCGTCCACCCGGGCGACCACGAACTGACCTTCGCCGACGGTCAGGCGGTAGAAGTCGACGTCGGTGGTCGAGGTCAGCGTCCCCCGGACCGGGAGGCCGTCCGCTGGGATCGGGATGGCCGTCGCGAGGGTGTCGTTCGGTTCGCGGTCGTCGAAGCCGAGCTCGATCTCCCTGGTCTGCGCCGTCTCCCCGACCTCGTTCGTGGCGACGAGGCGCACGGTGGCCGCGCCGGCCACCGAGAAGCTGGCCTGTCCGGTCAGGGTGGTGGGCGCCCCTGGCACCGGGACCCCTCCGACCTCGAGCCGCACCTCGTCGGCGAGCCGCACCGTCCAGGACGCGGAGGCGACCGTGCTTCCCGTGGTGTAGGTCTCGGGCGTCACCTCGAACCGATCGATGGTCGGGAGCTCGGAGGTCATCACCACCAGCTCCTGGGTGGAGAGGTCCTCCGGGGCCATCCCGTTGCGGGCTTCGATGAGGAACACGTTGCGGTCCTCGGTGGCCACCTCCGTCCGGTTGCCGGAGCTGGCGCTGCCCGCGTTCCACGGCCGACGGATGACTCCGTTCCTGCGGATCTGCACCTCCTGAACGTTGTCCACTTCCCACACCAGCGTGAGCGTCTGGCCGCGGGCCACCGTCGTCACGACCCGGGGCGCGCCCCCGATCACGACCTGGGCTTCGAACCGGTTGATGGTCGGCGGGGCGGAGGTGACGGTCACGGTGGCGCTGCGTTCGGCCCGGACCCCGGCGGCCTGGGCGGACAGGGTGTAGGTCTCGGTCTGCGTGGGCGCCACCGTCACCGAGCCGAACCGCGCCGGCATCCGGAACAGCTCGTCCCCGGCCGAGTTCGTGACCACGACCTCGCTCGGAGGGCTGCCCCCGAGCGTCCATTCGAGCGTGGCTTGCTGCCCACGGGCGATGGTCGCCGGCACGGCCTCGAAGCGCACGACGCTGATCCCGGTTGCGTTCACGTTCAGGGAGCGGGTCTCCACCTGGCCGCCGGCGCCGGTCGCCGTCAGGGTGAAGGTCGTGGTCAGGTCGATCGGGTCGGACACGACCTCACCGGTCCCGGCGCCTCCGGCCAGGATCGTCCGGCGCCGAGGCGGCGTCCCCGACGCCTGCTCGACCCCCACCGCGATCGCGCCGTCCACCGCCCAGGTGAGGGTGACGGTTCGTCCGGCCTCCACCTCGGTGGCGCTCGACTCGAAGGAGACGATGGTGAGTGGGACGAGCTCTTCGTCGTCCGAGCAGGCAGCCCCGAGGGCGCAGAGCAGGAGGGCGGTGCGAACCGTTTGCCGTGGCATGGCGATGGCGGTCATACCGCGAAGACGCGGCGACCGCACGCTCCGAGGAGGACAGGGAAGGGCTTGCGTGCGCCACCGCTTTTCGGGAGGGTGCCGACGCCATGGGAAGGCTGACCATCGACGGGCAGGAGCTCGAGTTTGCGGCCGGCAACCGCATCATCGAAGTCGCCCACGGGGCGGAGATCGAGGTGCCGTTCTACTGCTGGCACCCCCGGCTGAGCGTCGTCGCCAACTGCCGGATGTGCCTGGTCGAGGTCGAGGGGAGCCCCAAATTGCTGCCCGCCTGCGAGGCGCGGTGCCGGGACGGCATGGTCGTGCACACCCGGTCGGCCCGGGTGCTCGAGGCCCGCGAGGCGGTGATGGAGTTCCTCCTCGTCAACCACCCGATCGACTGCCCGATCTGCGACCAGGCTGGCGAGTGCAAGCTTCAGGACTACTACATGGACCACGATCGCTCGGGGACCCGCTTCGAGCACGTGAAGGTGCCCAAAGAGAAGGCGATCCCCATCGGGCCTCAGGTCATGCTCGACGAGGAGCGGTGCATCAACTGTACCCGCTGCGTCCGTTTCCTGGAGGAAGTGGCGAACAACCCCCAGCTCGGGCAGTTCGACCGCGGCGACCGCGCGGTGATCGGGATCTTTCCCGGGCAGCCGCTCGACGACCCGTACAGCCTCAACACGGTCGACATCTGCCCGGTCGGGGCCCTGACCAGCCGCGATTTCCGGTTCAAGGTGCGCCCCTGGTTCCTGAAGTCCGCGGACACGGTCTGCCCCGGCTGCGCCCGCGGCTGCTCGATGGTCGCCGACCACTACCAAAACGAGCTGCAGCGGCTCCGTCCCCGTGACAACCCCCACGTCAACCAGGGCTGGATGTGCGACGCCGGCCGCATGTCCTACAAGCGCGTGCACGACCCGGAGACGCAGATCACGGTGCCGCACGCCCGCGCCGACGACGGACGTCTCGTCCCCATCGGCTGGGAGGAGGCGGCGACCCGGCTCGCCACCCTGCTCGCTCCCCACGTAGGCGGCACCGATGGAGCGGTAGGGCTCGCGGTGTCGGCGCAGCTGACCACGGAGGGGGCCACCGCTTTCGTCGAGCTGGCCGAGCGGGTGCTCCCTGCCGATACGTACGCGATCCTGGGCCGGCCCGACGGCCAGGAGGACGAGCTGCTGCGGGTCGCGGACCAAAACCCGAACCGGGCCGGGGCGGAGCTGGTGTTCGAAGGCTACAGCCTCTACGACGAGGGGCCGGTCGGTCTGACCCGGGCCCTCGCCCGGGGCGCGGTCAAGACGCTGCTGATGGCCGGAGCGGACCACCCGAACCAGGACGAGAGCTGGCTCGAGGCGCTGCGCTCGGCCACGGTGGTGGCCTGGGCGAGCAACTGGAACCCAACCTGCGCCGAGGCGGATTTGGTCCTCCCGCTGGCGAGCTGCTTCGAGCAGGACGGCACGTTCGTGAACGCCCACGGGTGGATGCAGCGGATCCGGCCCGTTCTTCGCCCGATCGGGGGCCGTCGAACCGAGCTGGCCGCGGCCGCGTTCACGGCGGAGTCGCTCGACGCGGCGTGGTCGCTGCGGACGTCATCGGCGGCCTTCGACCGGCTGAAGGAGAAGAGCACCATCCTGTCCGGCGTGGAGCTCGAGCGCCTCGGTCCGTTCGGCGTTCATCTCGAGGAGGCAGAGCAGCGGGCCGACGCTGCCGAGCCGGCTGCGGTCTGAGGGTTCCATGTGGTTTTCGTTCCTGTGGTCGATGGTCCTCATCGGCCTGATGCTCTTTTTGGTCCTCGGCCTCGCCGCGCCGCTCACCTGGGCGGAGCGTCGGCAGTCGGCGATGATCCAGGACCGCATCGGCCCCAACCGGGCTTCGATCCGGTTGTTCGGAAAGGAGCGCCGGTTCGCCGGGTTGCTCCACCCGCTCGCCGACGCGATCAAGATGCTCACGAAGGAAGACACGGTGAACGTCCGAGTGAACCGTCTCCTCTACGAGATCGCCCCGATCATCGCCCTCATCCCTCCGCTCGTGACCTTCGCCGTCATCCCGATGGGGCCGGACCTGCGGGTGGGCGACGCTTTCCTCCCTCTTCAGGTGGCTCGGGTGGATGCCGGGCTGCTCATCGTGTTCGCGATCGGCTCGCTCGCGGTGTTCGGGGTCACGCTCGCCGGCTACGCCTCTGGCTCGAAGTTCGCGACCATGGGCGGCCTTCGAGCCTCCGCCCAGATGATCTCCTACGAGGTCACGATGGGGCTCTCGATCCTCGGACTGCCGCTCGTGTTCGGGACCTTCGAGCCGTACGCGCTGGTCGAAGCCCAAGGCGCGCATCTGTACGGGGTGCTCCCGATGTGGGGCATCTTCTTTCAGCCGCTCGCGTTCATCTTGTTTCTTTTCGCGGCGCTCGCGGAGAACAAGCGTGTCCCGTTCGACCTCGCCGAGGGTGAGTCCGAGATCGTAGGTTATTTCGTCGAATACTCCGGGATGAAGTTCGGCATGTTTTTCATGGCCGAATACATCGAGGTCATCGTCATCGCCGGTTTGGTGACCACCTTGTTCTTTGGGGGCTGGCAGGTCCCGTATCTTTTGGACCTCGACGCGAGCGGGCAGGTGGTCCGGTCGGTGCGGGAGGCGGCGGGCGCCGGGTTCGTCCTGCCCGGCCTCGACCCGCTCCCGATCCCGGGCTGGCTCGCGAACCTCCTCCGCATCGGATCTTTTCTCTTCAAGTTGCTGTTTTTCTGTTGGTTTCAGCTGATGCTGCGATGGACCCTGCCGCGGTTTCGCTACGATCAGGTGATGGACCTCGGCTGGAAGAAGCTGCTCCCGGTGGCTCTGTTGAACCTGACCTTGACCGCCGCCGCCGTGCTCGCGCTCGGGGGAGGAAGGAACCCATGAGCGAGGACATGAACCCACCCGACAACACGGTGCGCATCAAGACCGTGCGCCGAACCCCGAAGCTCACCGAGGAGCTGTACGTGCCCGGCATCGCCAGCGGCCTCGCTCGCACCGTCAAGCACTTCTTCAAGAACGTGCTCCCCGGGGGCGACAAATACACGTCCACGGTGCAGTACCCGGAGCAGAAGGTCGAATACCCAGAGCGGTTTCGGGGCATGCACCGTCTCGTGCCCAGGGAGGACGGGACATCGCGCTGCGTGGCCTGCTTCATGTGCCAGACCGCGTGTCCGGCCCGGTGCATTCGCATCGTCGCCGGGGAGACCGACGACGGCCGCATCGAGAAGTATCCGGTCGTCTTCGAGATCGACGAGCTCCGCTGCGTGATGTGCGGCTTGTGCGTGGAGGCGTGCCCATGCGACGCCATCCGAATGGACTCCGGCATCCACCCCGAGCCGGTGCTCCGCCGCGAGCAGGGGGACGTGGGCAAGGCGGATCTCCTCGCCATCCTGGGCCAGAAGGAGCGAGCGGCCGGGGAGCGGGACGGCGCCGCTCCGCCGCCTTCTGCGGCCGGAACCGGCCGGGTGGACCGCACGACCGGCGACGGCGGCGCGGGCGGCCGCGTGGGAGGCTACGAGGTCCCGAAGGGCGAAAAAGGGGGCCGATGAGCGTCGCGAGGGTGGGGCTGCTCCTCCTTGGGGCGCTCGCAGCGTGCCGGTCTCCGGCGGCCGAGACCCCGGTCGTGCCCGGACTCGCCGGGGAGCCGGGCTGCCGGTTTCACCGGTTGGTCGTCGAAGGCGGATGCGAGGGGCTCGGGGGCAACGGGTTCTTGGCCGAGCCGCTCCGGTTTCCCGAGACGTTGGGGAATGTGTGTCGGCTCGAGATTCCGGCCGAGCTCCACGGGGCGTCGACCGCCGCCGTGCTCGGGGCTGCGCGAGGCCAGCTGTCGGCGGTGCGTCCAGGGGTGCCCGACTGCATCGTCGTCGAGCCGATGGGGACGCCGGGCCCCGATGCGTCGTCGGCGGAGGCCAACGGGTCCGCCGGCGAGGTCGTGGTCATCGACGCCGGCGATCATGGCGCCCGGGTCGCCGCGGTGGTGGCGGACGCGTGCGGAGCCGACTGCCGGTTCGGGGTTCGAATCGAGCCGGTCACATCGAGGGCCGACGGCCGGGCCAGCCTCTCCGATCTGGCCGAGGCGGTGGCGAAGGTGGTCGATTCGGCTAAGAGGCCTCGGGTGCTGCATCTCAGCCTCGGGTGGGATCCGCGGGGGTCGGTGTTCGCGGACCCGAGGCGAGTGGGGCCGGCGACCGAGGTGGTGCGGCGGGCCATCGAGGCGGCCGCTTGCAGCGGGGCGCTCGTCATCGCCTCCGCCGGGCAGGATCTCGACGGGGCCCTCGGCGGCGCGCCGTCGCCGATCTATCCCGCCGGGTTCACGGTGCTCGCCGCGCCGGAGGGGTGCCCGGGCACCGCCGACGGGAGCCGTCCGCTGGTGGTGGCGGTGGGCGCCGCCACCGCGACGGGGAGCGGCGACGTACCTCGGCGTCCCGACCCGCTCATGCGCCCGGGCGGCGCCCCGAGCCTGTACGCCCCGGCTTCGCCTCGATTGCAGGGGGCTTCGGCGGCGGCGGCGGCGGTCAGCGGGTGGGTCGCGGCTCGCTGGTCCTCCGAACCTTCCGCTGGGCCAGCGTCGATGCTCGAGACGCTGCTCGACGCCGCCGTCCCGTTTCCGGGGGCCCCGGCTGTAGACCTCCTGCCCGCCACCTTGGCGGAGGAGGGGGCGCGGTGGCTGCCGGTCGCGGTGACGACGGCATCGGCCTCGGTGGGTGCGAAGATCCGGTCGATTCAGGGCGAGCCACCGGGCGGGCGGCCCTGCGCGGGGACCTCGGTGCGAGTGTTCGGAACCGAGGTGGAGCGGTCCCTGTTTTGCGCTCGGCCGCGGGACCGGGGGGCGTTTGGCCGACCCGGTGCGGCCGGGCCGGCGTGCTCGGCGTGCCGGGCCGCGGCGAAGGTGGGCGGTCCGGAGGTTCGCCTCACCTTCGAAGTTCGAGCGGGGCCGCAGCGGGCGTGGTGGGTGCTGTCGGCCAACGGTCGAAGCGCGGTGCACCCCCTGCCGCTCGAGCCCGGTCGCCGGGAGCTTCGCCTCGATTTGGCCGGTCCCGTGCCACGCGACCTCCAGGTCACCATCGAGTTCGAGAGCGAATTCGGTCGGTGGCCGGAGCCGGTGGAGCTGGTGCTCCAAGATGGCTGATCTTCACGTCCCTGGTCACGGCCTCGTCGTGCCCGATGCGGCGCTCGACATGAGGACCAGCCGCGCGTCAGGGGCGGGTGGTCAGCACGTCAACAAGACCGAATCTCGGGTCACCCTGGAGCTCTATCTCACTCGTCTCGAATGGCCGGAGCCGGTGATCGATCGCCTTCGGCGGCGCCTCGCCTCGAAGCTCACCAGCGACGAGCGGATCCAGATTCACGCCGAATCCCATCGCCGACAGAGCCGCAACCTCGAGGACGCCCGCCGGCGCCTGGCCGACCTGCTCGCCTCGGCGCTGTACGTCCCGAAGGTTCGGCGCGCCACCGAGCCGAGCCGAGGGGCCCAGCGGAGGCGGCTCGAAGACAAGAAGAGGCAGGGGGAGCGAAAGAAGCTTCGATCTCGAATCCAGTCCGATTGAGAGGCCTTAGGGCATCGTCCGAAATCGCGAACCGGCTACGGCTCGAGGGCCTTCACTCAGGCCAGCAGCTCGGGGGCGCGGCCCCCAGGGCTCTCGGAGGAACCGAAGTCATCGAGCGGTTCACCGGCTGCGTTGCGCAGACCGGCGGCGGCGCCGATCGTGTTCAGGACCCGGCGATGGGTCCAGTTGCCCCAGCCCCGGTCGAGGCTCACGTAGGCACCCTGGCGGAGCTGGCCTCCGGCGCTCCCCGCGATCACGAACGGGGCTGCGATCGGTGAGTGCGGCGGGCCGTCCCCCATGTCGTTGTACCAAATCGCCATCCCCGCATCGAGCAATGTCCCTCCCGACGGCATGGGATACGCCGACAGGCGCTCGAGCAAGTGGCGGAAGGTTCGCGCGAACTGCACGTCGACCTGGTGATGGAGGATGTCGGCGTTGGCGATGACCGCGCCGGATGAGTCGTGGGATCGGCGCCGATGGGAGACATAGTGGAAGTTCTCCATCAGCTGCCCGTCGAAGTCGCGATACCGGGTGTCGCCGTCGTTGCCGTTTCCGACCTGGATCGCGACCGAACGGGTGAGGCCACAGGAGACGGCGAGCGCCGCGACCTCCATGTGAAGGCGCGCCGTGCGCAGAACGTCGTCGCCGTTCGTGCTGTTGAACCCGGGCGACTGCTGCTCGAGCTGGCGTGCCCGGTCCTCGGCGAGCTGGCAGCCGAGGTTCACCTCCAAGTCCCGAATCGCCTGAAAGTGCAGGTCGAGCCGATTCCTATCGGTGGAGGACAGCCGCGGATGGTTGAACAGCTGCTGCATCTGGTCCCGGACCAGGTCGTTCACGCTCCGCACTCGGTTCGCGATCTCGATCTGGGCCGCGGGCGCCATCCCTTGCCCGTCGCTGGCGAAGCCGAGGTAGGCTGCCCAAGGGTTGTTCTGGGCGGCCCTCCGCTGGCCCGGACCGCGGTGCGAGATGCATGCGCCCCCGAGCCAGCCGGAGTTTCGTCCGGCGTACAAGAACAGGGAGTCCCTGCCGTCGGGGTTCAGCTCCCTCCCGATCCGGTGGTCGAGAGATTCCCCCCCGGCCTCGGACCGACCGCCCTGGCTGCGGACGAGCGGGCCAGCAGCGGTGAGGCCCTGCATCGCGCCGTTGGCGTGGCCGTCCCCGTAGTCGTAGGGGTGGAGGTTGCACCGGACGAGCAACAGCCGGTCACGGTACGCCGCCAGCTCACCGGTGGCTCGCTCGGCCATCGATTCGGCGGTCAGCGGACCGACGCTCCGCGGCCAGAACCTCTCTGGCTCCCGGCCGATCTCGCGGTTCTCGCCGGCCTGCTGCACCCCGTTCGCCTGTCGGAAGAAGATGGCGTAGGGCGGAATGGCCTCCTGGGCGAAGGCCCGGCGCGGGGCGAGGCTCTCGAGGACCGGAAGTCCCAGCGCGGCGCCGGCGGCGCCGCGAAGCAGTCTTCGTCGTGAAATTTTCATGGGAGCTCCTCCGCGCTGCGATGGGTGAAGGCCCGGCTCGTGAGCAAGGATGCCACGACATCGCCAATGGACGCGCCGCCCCGGGACTGCTGGCCGAGCGTCTGGACGAGAGGCCCATCGCTTCGGGGTCGAAACCGTCGGCCGAACGCAAACTCGGTCCAGTGCTTGGCGTAGCACCGGTGGACGGCGTCGCTCTCGGCCAGCAACTCTGCAAGCTCAATTGCGCCGGAGACGGCGACCCGCTCTCCTCCCACCAAGGGCTCGGCGTGGGTCTCGACCGGCAAGGAGTTGTCCATCGTCCTCAATGAACCCACAGCGTCGTAGTTTTCGAAGGCGAAGCCGAAGGGGTTGATGAGCGTCGAGTGGCAGCTCGCGCACTGGTCGACGCGCTCGGTGTGGTCCGCGACGACCTGGCGGTTGGTACGACCCTCCGGAGCGGGCAGCGGCGGGAGCATCGACGGGGGCGCGGCGAGCGCGTTGCAGGCGATCTTCTCCGTCAAGTAGACGCCCCGGTGGATCGGGTCAGGCTGAAGGGACGTCGAGTGCGACGCGAGCCAACCGATTTGGGTGAACACCCCGCGGCGCTCCCCGGACGGGAGCGACACCTTGCGGAATTCGGACCCGGAGACGCCCTCGATCCCGTACAGGCGCGCCAGGTCCTCGTTGAGCCAGGTTTCGGTCGTGGTCATCAGGTCTCGCCAGCCCGCTCCGGAGGAGAACGCGTCGCGCACCACCCGCGTCGACTCCTCGAGAGCGAGGCGGGCGAGATCGGCCGGGGCCCCGGGGAAGTCGGTCCTCGACGGGGCGATCTGCTGGTACCGGCCAAAGTCGAGGAGCAACGAGTGAAAGCGCTCCACGGTGGTCAGCGAGCGAGGGTCTTCTATCGCGCGCCTGACCTGAGCGGTCCACACCGCCGGTTCGCGCAGCTGTCCGGCCTCCGCGAGCTGAAACAGCTCGTCGTCGGGCAGAGAGTCCCACAGCATGTAGGAGAGGCGGGAGGCGAGCTCGAAGTCATCGAGGGGGATGGTCCCGTCGCTGAGGTCTTCGGACAGCTCGGTCCGGTACAAGAAGAGCGGCGACCGGAGCATCGCTTCGAGCACCAATCGGATCCCGCCGACGAAAGGCGACGCGCCGGCCGGGTTGGCCGCGCCCACCCGGTAGACGTCGAAGTAGGCGTCCACGTCCTCGGGTCCGAGCGGGCGGCGGTGGGCCCGAGGACCGAGCGCTTCGATGAGGCCGCGGGCGCGGGCATCGTCGGCCCCGCTCGTCGGCAGCCACCGACCGAGCCTCGAGAGATCACCCTCGGTCAGGTAGTTGGCGACCTGGGCTGCGGCGGAGGCGTACGCGTCGTGCAGCGACTCGTCGACCTCCAGCGATTCGGCCTGGTTTCCGAACAAGAACCCGCCTTGGTTCGGATCCAGGCGAAAGTTCTCCGCCCAATTCGGGGTGCTCGGCGGCAGGTCGAACAGATCCCGCACGGTCGCCGACCACTGAGCGTGGGTGAGGCGGGCCACCCGCACCGCCGGACCGGGCACCACCGGCGGGATCGGCGCGGAGGGGTCCGTGGGCTGGTTCGGGTCGACCGGCCTGGTCGGGTCGACCGGCCGGGTAGGGTCCCCGGGTCGGGCCGGCTCCCCGAGTTGCGGATTGGGCGAGTCCGCCCGCGGGGACGGCTCTGCGGTCATCACGTTCCCGGTGCAGCCGGTAGCGATCGTCGCGGCGAGGGCCGGGCTGAGCCATCGAGACATCTCGGCCCACCTAGCACGAACCATGACAGCCGCCGCACCTGGTCAGATGACCGATGGCGACGGGGTTTCGGGGGCCTTCAACCCCCGTGCTGGGGGCTCGAGGCCCAGGGCCGGGGGCTCGAGGCCCAGGGTCGGGGGCGTACGATCGCCTCGGCGACCGCTGGGTCGCGCTCGTTCCGCTCACACACACCCCGGTGGCCAACGCCGGCTCGCCCTGGGTCCATCGGGAATTCATCGGGCTCGCCGGAGGCTCGGCCTGAACTGCCGTCGTTCGAGCCTCGCTGCGAGCACCGGTTCCACCGGATGTCAATCACGCGGCTTGACCGGTCGAAGTCCGACGTTTGGGGAGAACAGAGCGCTTCGACGCGCGGCCGCCCTGCACTGGTTCTCACCGCTGTTCCAGCTGCAGCCGCGGAAGGACCGATGTTCGCCGAGAGTCGTATGCCTCGGTCCAAATGGGTCCGTTCGAGGGGTCGTGGGGTACTCGCCGTAGATGTCGTTCGTCCACTCCTCGACGTTCCCGATCATATCGTACAGCCCCCATGGGTTGGGTTGTCGCTGCGCGACCGGGTAGGTGCGCTGGGTGGCGTTGCCCGACCACCACGCGATGGCGTCCAGGTCCCCGTAGACCGCATCTGTCGTCCCCGCCCTCGCGGCGTACTCCCACTCCGCTTCCGTCGGAAGGCGAAACCCGTCGCACACGGTGAAGAAGAATGTGCGGCCGCGGGGGCCGTCGGTGTAGCACGGAAACAGCCCTGCCGCCGAGGAGAGCACGTTCATGTACTCCGTCGCGTCGTACCAGGGGACCCCCTCCACCGGGCAGTCGTCCCCACAGTTCGAAGGATCGGGCGGTTCGAAGCCCATGACCGCGCGCCATTCCCTTCGCGTGACCTCGGTCTGCTTGATCCAGAACCCTTTGGACAAAGTCACCGTCCACTGCTCTTCGTCCATGGAGCGGCCCGCTTCGCTCCTCGGCGAACCCATCACGAAGGTCCCGGGCGGGATGTCCACATACCGCCCTAGGATCGCGGCCGAGATTCCGACGTCGAGCGCCGTCCCTGCGTCGGGGCTGCCGCCTCCGTCCGCTGACCCGCCCGTGTCCCTTTCGACCGCCCCATCCTCTCTGGGGCCCGCATCCTCCGGGATGCCCGCATCCTCCGGGAGGCCCGCATCCTCCGCGGCGCCCGCGTCTTCCGGTCCGGCCGCGTCCGGTCGGGCCCCGTGGTCGGCGAGAGCCGCCATATCATCAGGGGGCGAATCGTCGACAGCGGTGTCACAAGCGAGGACACCGAAAGCGGCGAGACAGGCAGTCGCGAAAGCAAAACAGCGGTGCATGAAGGCCCTCCGTTGGCGGGGAGCAGCTTCCAACAAAACCGCTTCGAGATCATCCGACACCTGGCGGCTCACACCGGTCGGCCGGGCGCGGATGGAGGGGTCTCAGCCCCCATTTTGGGGCGCCGCCATCCACGGGCGGGGTCGAACGATCGCCTCGGCGACCGTGGGGTCGCGCTCGAGTGCCTCCCGCACCCCGGTGGCGACGCGGTGGGCCTCCGCGAGCGGTGTCTCCGGGGGCAGGCCGATTTCGACGTCGACGAAGGCCAAGCTCCCCTCGGACCGGGCACGGACTCCGAGCACCACGCCTCCACTGGCGGCCGCGGCCAAGCGTTCGAAAGACCCGCGTCGCTCCGGGCTCGGCGCCTCCCCCATGAGCAGCGCGACGTTCTCCCTGGCGAGGAGGAGGCCCGACAGTCCGATCCACAGCCCGAGGGGGAGGGCGAGCCACGCATCCACCCGGGGCCAACCTTGGGTGGCCACCGCCCAGCCCGCGACCGCGACCGCGGCGACCGCCACGTCGTTTCGGGCGTCCACGAACAGGGCATCGAGCGCCGGGGTCCGACCCGCGCGCCGGGCCCGGGCGGCGAGCGCGACGACCGCGCCGCGGAGCGCCATTCGGAGCCCGAACAGCGCGCCGAGCTCGGGGCCGACGGTCGCCGCCTCCCCGTCGAGCGCCGACCAAGCGCTCTTCATGACCTCGACGGAGAGGACGGCCGCGGCGGCGGCCGCGAGCAGCGCGGCGAGGGGCTCGGCGCCGTGGTGCCCGAACGGGTGCCTGTCGTCGGGCGGCGTCGAGGCCACCCGGATGGCGAGCAGGAGGGCCACTGTGACGAAGGCGTCGGTCAGGGCGTCCGCCGCCTGCGCGAAGGCGAGCTGCGAGCCGCTCGTGACGCTGCTCGCCCCGAGCGGAACGACGAGGAGGAGGCTGATCGCGAGGTTCAGCCGGACCAGCGCCCGGGCGGACATCGATCAGGGATCTCGGAGGCTCCCGGCCACCCGGAGGACGTCGGCGAGCACCCCGGCCGCGGTGACCGCGCCTCCCGCCCCCGCCCCTTGCACGACGAGCGGGAAGTCTCGGTAGCGGAGGGTGTGAAAGGCCACGAAGGACTCGGCGTGTTGGAGGTGGGCGGCCGGGTCGCGGGGCCCGACGGTCACCGGGCCCACCCGCATCACCGGTTCGCCGCGCTCGGGGGCGCCGGGATCGATGCGGGCGAGGTAGCGAAGGACCCGCCCTTCGCCCCGCGCCGCTTCCACCTGGCTCTGGAGCGTCGGGGCGTACCGGGCGAGCCCGTCGTAGAACCGGTCGAGCTCTGGCTCGGCGAGCAGCGCGCTCGGCACGAGCGGGGTGAGCGCCACGTCGGACAGGTCGAGCTCGAGGCCCATTTCGCGAGCGAGGATGAGCGCCTTTCGGGCGGCGTCCAGACCGGACAGGTCGTCCTGTGGGTTCGGCTCCGTGAACCCCTGGGCCTGCGCTCGACGGACGATCTCGTCGAGCGCGCCGCCTTTGGACAGCTCGTCGGTGATGTAGCCGAGCGTGCCCGAGAACGATCCCTCCACGAGCCTCACCTCGTCGCCCGTCCGGACGAGGTCCCGCAGGGTCTCGATGACCGGGAGGCTCGCCCCCACAGTGGTCTCGTAGCGGTAGCTCCGGTGGCGCCTCCGGGCTTCGGCGAGCAGCGCGTGGTAGCCGGGGGTGGGGAGGGTCAGCGGCTTCTTGTTGGCGGCGACGACGTGCACGCCGGCGGCGAAGGCCGCGGTGTACATCGCCTCCATCCCCGACTCTGCGGTGCAGTCCACCAGCACCGGCAGCGCGTGCCGACCGAGCTCGTTCAACGCCGACGCCGGCACCGGGCCGAACGCTCCCCTCGGCGCCACCGGCGCCGCGGCGAGCCGCTCCCTGGCGGTGGTGGGATCGATGCCTGACCTTTCGTACAGGTAGCGCTGACTGTTGGCGACCCCGACCACCCGCACCGCGACGTCGTGAGTCCGCTTCAGCCACGCATGCTGCTGCGCGACCTGCTCGAGCAGCTGGCGGCCGACGGTGCCGGTCCCGAGCAGGAACACGTCCACCTCCTGGTGGGACCAGTGAAAGGCGGCGTGCACCGTCTGGACCGCGGGGACGGTGTCCTCGGCCGCCACCACGCACGAGATCGAGCGCTCCGAGGCGCTCTGGCCCATGGCGAGCACGTTGACGCCGATGCTCCCGAGCGCCCGGGTCAGCTTTCCGAGGACGCCTGGGGTCCTACCCATCGCCTCGGCGACCAGGGTCACGAGCGAGACGTCGCGGCGCAGGTGGATGCGGTCGAGCGTCCCGTCGGACAGCTCGCCCCGAAACGCGCGCTCGAGCGCGGCCACCGCCGCCTCCGCTTGGGGGTCCGGGATCACCGCCGAGATCGACGTCCCGAACGCGGACAAGGTCCCGAGCCACACCGGGGTCCCGAGGCCGTCGAGGACCTCGAAGAACCGGGGAGCGAGGCCCTGCGCCAGCTCCGGACCCCGAGCCTCGATGTGCAGGAGCGCCTGCGCCTCGAGGGAAGCGAGCGACGTCGCTCGGGTCTCGTCGTCGGCGCCGGTGTCGTCCACGAGCGTCCCCGGGGCGTCGGGCTCGAGCATGTGGCGGATGCGAAGAGGGACCCCGGCCTCGATGAGCGGGACCATGGTCCGAGGGTGAAACAGCCGGGCCCCGAACCGGGCGAGCTCGATCGCCTCCATGTAGGACAGCTGCGCGATCGGCCTGGCGTCCTCCACCACCGCCGGGTCGGCGGTGAGCACCCCGCTCACGTCGGTCCAGATCTGGACCTCCCGGGCGGCGAGGGCCTGGGCGACGAGCGCGGCGGTGTAGTCGGAGCCGTTGCGCCCGAGCGTGGTGTCCTCCCCGTTCGAGGTCCGGGCGAGAAAGCCGGTGACCACCGGGACGGTGGGCCAGGCGCCGGATGCCTCGCGGATCCGGGCCAAGGTCGCGGGGACGGCCACCCTGGCGTCGCCGAATCGGTCGTCGCTCAGGACCATGTGGCGGGCATCGACCGGGGCGCTCGCGAGGTTGCGCCGACACAGCAGCGCGGCCACTACGGTCGCCGAGAGCCGCTCTCCGAAGCCGAGGATGACGTCGCGGGTCCGCGGCGTGCACTCGCGGACCAAATGCACCCCTTCGAGCAGGGCGGACAGCGGGGCGAGAAAGCCGTCGATGGTGGCCCGGTCGACGGCGGGGGCCCCGTCCACCTTCGCGATCGCCTCGGCGAGCGCGGCGATGGCCTCCGTCTCGGCCGCCGCCGCTGCCCGCTCTCCGCGGGCGGCCCGCTCCGCGGCTTCGATCAGCCGGTCGGTGGTGTCGCCCAGCGCGGAGACCACGACCACCACCGGGCCTTCGGCGGCTTGGTGGGCGATTCTCGAGAGCGCCTCTCTCGCGGATGAGGGCCGGCCGAGCGTCGAACCGCCGAACTTCAGGACATAGAGGTCGGAGCTGTTCATGAGAAACCTTCGAAGGGGGCGCCGATGCGCCGCAGCAGCCGGTCGAGCTGGGTCCACTCGATGAGGAAGGCGTCGTGACCGTGCAGCGAGCTGAGCTCGTGGTAGCGGCCCCCGGCCTCGGTGGCCACCGCCTCGAGCGAACCGGGCGAAAACAGGCGGTCGGTGTCGATCCCGATCGCATCGACCGCGCTGTCGAGGCGGCCCGGTCCGGTCCAGGCGGTCCAGCCCGGATAGCGGTCGTCGCTCGTCGGGGGCGGGGGCGGGCGACGGAGGTCGTGGTGGTCCATCGCGTCGAGCTGCACCAGGTAGCTCGGGGCGTGAAAGCGGGCGACGAGCTTGTCGCCCTGGTGCTCGAGGTAGGTCTGCTGGGCGTAGGGGCGCCCAGGATCCCAGGGTCCGTCGTCGAAGACGCGCCGGCCCTGCCTCTGCTCGAGCCCGGGCTCGGCCCGGTAGGTCATCTGTGCGATCTGCCGGGCCACCGAGAGGCCCCGCGGAGCGGTGGGCCACTCCGGGTCGAGCAGGATCGCTTGCCGGGCGACGTGGTTCAGCCCGATGACCCACGGGGAGGCGGCCGCGGTGGCGGCCACCGGGACGAGCTGCCGGAATCGCTTCGGGTCGAGCGCGCCGAGCGCGAGCACGATCATGCCCCCGAGCGACCCGCCGATCGCCGCTTGGACCTCGCCGATGCCGAGTGCGTCGAGCGCGCGGAGGATCGCGCGGGCCTGGTCGTAGGTGCTGACCGGGGCGGGAAGGCACAGCCCGGGGCGGCGCCGGGCCTCGCCCACGGACGGGGCGGGCCGCCACGGCCAGTCCGGATGGGCGGCGCCGAAGCTCCCGTAGCAGCCGCCGAGGTTGTTGAAGCACAGCAGCCGCGCCCGTTGCGGGTCGAGGGCACGGCCGGGCCCGATGATGGGGCCCCACCAGCCCCCGTCGCCGCCGGCTCGGCTGTCTCCGGTCAGCGCGTGCACGAGAAGGACGGTGGGGACGCCGGGGTCGAGCCCGGGCCCCTGTGAAGGCGGCGGCGGAGGGTCGGCTCGGACCTCGAGGGCGGTCGGCGGGTCGAAGCAGCGGGCCCGTCGCTGCAGCGGCCCGAGGTCTTCGGACCGGCCCCACCACCACCCCGACAGCGACAGCCGAGGCAGAGCCGCCCCGCCCTCGAGCACGAACGGCGGCAGGGCGAGGTCGAAGCAGCGGGGGCGCATCGCGAGCACAGGGCACACCAGCCGGCGCGGCTGGTAAAGCTCAGGTGGCGGCCTTCAGCGCGGCGTCGAGGTCTTCGATGAGGTCGTCGGGGTGCTCGAGGCCCACCGACAACCGAACGAGCTCCGGGGTGACCCCGGCCGAGCGCTGCGACGCTTCGTCGAGCTGCTGGTGGGTGGTGCTGGCCGGATGAATGATGAGCGACCGGGTGTCGCCGATGTTGGCGAGCAGCGAAAACAGCTTCACGCCGTCCGCGACCTTTCGCGCCGCGTCGAGGCCGCCCCTGACCCCGAAGCTGACGAGGCCCCCGAACCCGCCACGCATGTATTTCTTAGCGTTGTCGTGGGTCCGATGGTCATCGAAGCCTGGATAGAGCACCCACTCCACGGCCTCGTGACCACGCAGGTGTTTGGCGATCTTCAGCGCGTTCTCCGAGTGGCGGGCCATGCGCAGGTGCAGGGTCTCGAGCCCGGTGATGAACGCGTGGGCGTTGAAGGGGGACAGGGCCGGGCCGAGGTCCCTCAGCATCTCCACCCTGGCCTTCAGGATGAACGAGATCGCCCCGAACGTCTCGAACAGCTTCATCCCGTGGTAGCCCGGGTTCGGGTCGGTGAACTCGGGGAACTTTCCGCTGCTCCAGTCGAAGCGCCCCGCGTCCACGATCACCCCGCCGATCGCGGTACCGTGCCCGCCGATGTATTTCGTGGCCGAGTTGATGACGATGTCGGCGCCGTGCTCGATGGGCCGGATCAGCGCCGGGCTCGCGGCAGTGTTGTCCACGATGAGCGGGATCTGATGCGCCTTCGCGATCTTGGCGATCGCTTCGAAGTCGGGCACCGTGAGGTCGGGGTTCGCGAGGCTCTCGAGATAGATCGCCTTCGTCTTGTCGGTGACCGCGGCCGCGATGGCTTCGGTGGAGATCGCGTCGGCGAACCGAGCCCGAATGCCGAGCCGGGGAAGCGTGACGTGAAAGAGGTTGTAGGTCCCCCCGTATAGGTTCGACGCCGACACGAACTCATCGCCGCTGCGCATGAGGGTGAGGAGCGCCAAGGTCTCGGCCGCTTGCCCGGAGGCGACGGCGAGCGCCGCGACCCCGCCCTCGAGCGCGGCGATTCGCTTCTCGAAGACGTCGGTCGTCGGGTTCATGATCCGGGTGTAGATGTTCCCGAACTCCTGCAGCCCGAACAGCTTCGCCGCGTGCTCGGTGTCCCGAAAGACGTAGCTCGTCGTCTGGTAGATCGGGACCGCTCGGGCGCCGGTCGTCGGGTCCGGGGCGTAGCCGGCGTGCAGGGCGAGGGTTTCGGGCCGGTAGTTGTTTTCGGTCATTGGCGTCCTCCGTCTTCCTTTGAAGTCCCAGGCCCCTCGGTTGAACCGCCCGGGCCCGCTCGGCCCTTTGCGACCCTTCATCACCGGCCGGGCGCCCAGCGCACCGCAGTGGTGCCGTCCGTCGAAGCGGACATTCGTCCAGCATCGAGCGGACGTCAAGTGGGCGTTCCCACTTGACCGGACCGGTCCCCCGGCAGCGGGTCGGCGGGGTGCAGGTGTTCGAGCACCGGTTTTTGGTCGCGGCGCCGGTCGAGGCGGTGGCGGCGTTTCACGGAGATCCGTCCGCGCTTCGGCTCCTGACCCCGCCGCCGATGTGGGTGGTGGTGCACCGGGGCGGTCCTCTCGCGGAGGGCCTCATCGCCGAATTCACCCTGTGGCTCGGCCCGTTCCCCATCCGGTGGCGGGCCCGGCACGAGCAGGTCGGGCCCACCGGCTTCGTGGACGTGCAGGAAGAGGGCCCGATGCGGGCGTGGCGGCACGAGCACCGGTTCGTGCCCGTCGAAGGCGGCACCGAGGTGGTGGACCGGATCGAGTACGTGCACCCCCCGGGCTCGGTGTTCACCCGGGTCTTGTTTTCGCGCCTCGCGCTGCGGGGCCTGTTCTTCTACCGCGCGCTCATCACCCAGCGGCGAGCGCCGCTTCGATCGCGGACTTGAGCTCGGGGGCGTCGGGCTCCGTCTTCGGGGAGAAGCGGCCGAGCACCGCGCCGTCGCGGCCGACGAGGAACTTCCCGAAGTTCCAGCCGATGTCCCCCGGACCCTCCGGCTTGGTGGACTGGCTGCACAGCCAGGCATACAGAGGGTGGCGGCCGTCGCCGTTCACGTCGAGCTTCGAGTACATAGGGAAACTCACGCCATACTGGGTCGCGCAGAACGTCTTGATCTCGGCTTCGGTTCCCGGCTCCTGCCCGAGGAATTGGTTGCAAGGGAAGCCGAGCACGACGAGCCCGCGGTCGCCGTAAGCCTTCTGCATGGCCTCGAGGCCCCGGTATTGAGGGGTCAGGCCGCACCGGGAGGCGACGTTGACGATGAGCAGCACCTTTCCGGCGTGCTCGGACAGCGAAGCGGGGCGACCGTCGATGTCGGGGTGGGAGAAGTCGTGGGCGGTGGTCATGGCGGCGGCGTAGCACGTTCGGGGGAGCCGGGCAGGGCGGAAGCGGCGCGGGGCGAGAAGCGGAGGGTGCGCGCCCGGGCGGCGGCGTGGCGGTCGTCGTCGAGGTGCCCCAAGCGGTGGAGCCGGTCGAGCAGCTGGTCCATGCGGGCCCGGTGCGTCCGCGGCACCGAGCCTCGGGACCGGTAGGCGGCAGCTCGGGACGGGGCCGGGATCGACGAGGCCAAAAACGCGATCTCGAGCGGGTCCAGCCGGTCCGGTGGTGTCCCGAAGTAGTGGTGGGCGGCGTCGTGGATGCCGTAGACCCCGGGCGCCCACTCGACGAGATTCGCGTACAGCTCGAAGATGCGCCGCTTGTCGAGGGCGTCTTCCAACCACCAGGTCAGCAGGACCTCCTGCACCTTCCTGAGCGCGCTGCGCTCTCGGCTCAAAAACAGGTTCTTGACCAGCTGCTGGGTGATCGTGGACCCGCCTCGGGGCCGGCTCGCGCCGTCGAGCGCGTCCTCGACGACCGCCCGCAGCTCGTCGAGGTCGAGCCCGTCGTGAAGGTTGAAGCTCGCGTCCTCCGAGACGACGATCGCGCGCCGCAGCAGGTACGGGATCGCGTCGTAGCCCCACCAACCCGGGGTCTCGGGTCCGCGAAGGACCGGCGCCTCGGCTCGGCCCTCGGGGCCGAGCGGGTGGTAGGGAAACGGCCCATCGAAGCGCTCGAGACCGGTCGGACCGCCCGGGAGCCGGGCGAAGCGGCGCTCGACCCGCGGGACCCAGGTGCGGGGGGCGTCGGCGAAGCCGGTGAGCCGAAAGGTCGCGGTCAGGGTCAGGTCGCTCGGGATCGGGCCGAGCCGCTCGGCTTCGCCCGGTCCGGGCAGGCTGAGCAGCAAGTCGCGAAAACCGGTCTCGGGCAAGCGGGCGGAGAGGTCGAACCGGGACCTGTCCCCGCTCTTCTGAACGTCGAGCGACAGCTCGACGGGGACGCCGTTGACCTCGATGCGGACCTCTTTGGTGGTGAACCGACGCTCGGCGAGGTCGAGGCGGACCCTCGCTCGCTGGCGGGCCGAGTAGCCGACGAGCCGGCTGCTGGCCACGAGGTCGCTCTCGACGTCGATGTCCGCCTGCTCGAGGTCGAGGTCGAGATCGAGCACGTTCGAGGACGGTGAGAACCGGGCGCCGACCCGCCCCCGGGTGGGGAGGCGCCGGATCCGGACCCCGTCGACCGCGAGCCACTCCCCGAATGCGGTCACCAGGTCGCCTTCGACGCCGGCGGCGAGGTCCCACGCGTCCGGCTCGGCGGACAGCCGTCCGGACAGCTCGGTGGCTCCCCGCGCGACCTCGAGCACCACCGCTCGGCGCCCGGCCCGCTCCTGGACCAGGAATCGGCCGTCGATCGGACCGAAGCTCCCGGCGGCGAGCCGGGCAGGGAGGGGCAGACCCCGCCAGCCGAGTCGTAGGTCGTCGAACACGAGCGCCAGCTCACGAAGCGGGCCGGTCCGAGGTCCGGCCTGGGCGGCGGCGGTGGGGGGCTTCGCGGTGGGCTCGACCACCTCGAGCTCGATCCACGGCGAGTCGAGCGTCACTTCGATGGCGCGCAGCCCCGAGCCGATCGCCGACGGCCACCGATGCACGCACGCCCGTCGGGTGGCGAGGCGCACCCGGACCGGCCCGTGGTACCGGTGCAGGGCAAAGTCCTCGAAGCACGGGGTCAAGATCCCCTCGAAGCGCACGCTCGACAGCTGCACCGCCGAGCGGGTGCGGGCGGCGAGCTGCCGGGCCGCCTCGTCGCCGAGCCAGCCCCCGACGAGCGGAGTGGCGAGCAGCCCCCGAAGGAGGACGGGCAGCAGCAGCGCGGCAGCCACGAGCAGCGCGAGGCGCCGGGCGGACCTTCGCGACCCGTCGCTCACAGCAGCTCCACCGCGTCGACGTCGAAGATGAGGTCGGCGCCGCGCACGTCCTTGGCGCTGTCCCGGAGACGCCGCATCCACGCGACGAGGCGGGCCGGGGTGGGCGCGAACATCAGGAGGAGGAAGCGGTGCCGGTCCCTGATCTTGCCGATCGGAGCCGGCGCCGGGCCGGCGATCCGGCCCTCCGGGTCCGGGTGGCGGCGGGCGATCTCGGCGAGCTGCTCGAGCGCGGCCTCCGCCCGGTGGGCGTCCATCGACTCGGCCCGGATCGCCCCGAGCCGGGAAAACGGCGGGTAGGACGCGTCGAGCCGAAGCTCCCGCTCGACCGCGTAGAAGCGGTCCACGTCGTGGGCGAGCGCAAGCTGGATGGCGTAGTGCTCCGGCTGCAGGGTCTGCACGATCACCCGCCCGGGGCGGTCGGCCCGCCCGGCGCGGCCCGCGACCTGGGTCAGCAGCTGAAAGCACCGCTCGGCCGCCCGAAAATCGGGGAACGCGAGCGCGGCGTCTGCGAGCACGACCCCAACCAGCGTCACCCGGGGGAAGTCGTGCCCTTTGGCCACCATCTGCGTTCCCACCAGGACGTCGGCTTCTCCGGCCCGAAATCGCTCGATCACCGCCTCGAGCTCCCCCGTTCGGCCGGTGACGTCCCGGTCGAGCCGCGCCACCCGGGAGCCGGGCAGGATCTGCTCCACCGCCTGCACCACTCGCTCGGTCCCGGCCCCCAGCGGGACCACGTCCCGGGCGCCGCAGCCCCGGCATCGGGCCTCGAGCGGCTCCTCGAAGCCGCAGTAGTGGCAGGTCAACTTGCGGAATGCGCGGTGGTAGGTCAGCGACACGTCGCAGCGGGGGCATTTCTTCACGTCGTCGCAGGCCGCGCAGTGGACGATCGTGTTGAAGCCCCGGCGGTTGAGAAACAGGATCGACTGCTCGCCTCGGTCCGCCCCCTCGCGGAGGGCGTCCTCGAGCGCCCGGGACAGCAAGCGATCTTGCCCCTTCATGGCCCGGCGCTCCTCGGCGAGATCGACCACGGTCGCCACCGGCATCGGGCGCCCGGCGACCCGGGCGTCGAGCCGCAGCCTGGTCAGGCGCCCCCGCTCGACGAGCGACAACGCCTCGAGCGACGGGGTGGCGCTGCCGAGCAACGCCACCGCGCCGGCCTGCCTCGCCCGCACGAGCGCGAGGTCCCGCCCGTGGTAGCGAAGCTCGGTGTTCTGCTTGAACGAGGGGTCGTGCTCCTCGTCGACGACGACCACGCCGAGCTTCTGCACCGGGGCCCACACCGCGCTCCTCGGGCCGAGCGCGATCCGGGCCGCGCCGCGCCGGAGCGCTCGCCACCGCCGGCGGCGCTCCGCGTCGGGGAGCCCCGAGTGCAGGACCGCCACCAGGTCACCGAATCGGGCTCGAAACCGGGCCTCGAGCTGGGGGGTGAGCGCGATCTCCGGCACGAGCGCGATCGCGCCCCGGCCGGCCGACAGCGCCCGCTCGATGAGCCCCAGGTACACCTCGGTCTTGCCCGAGCCGGTGACCCCTTGGAGCAAGAAGGCTCGAGGTTCATCGAGCGCGCCCGACATCGCGTCGAGCGCGGCCGCCTGCTCCGAGTTCAGCGTGGGGCGAGTCGGGTCCTCGGGGGCCGTCGGCGGCACGAGAGGCGCGGCCGCCTCTCGGCCGATCTCGCGGACCAGCGCGATCACGCCCGCTTCGAGCAGGGCTTTCGCCGCCCGGCGCACCGACGCGGCACCGAGCGCCCGCTCGAGTTCGACCTTGGGCTTTTGCCCGTCGGACAGCGCGTCGTAGAGCGACCGGCGGGCCTTCGCGCCCCGGAGGAACGGCTCGGCGAGCACCGGGACCATCGAGCGGGCGAACACCTCGACCTCTCCTCCTCCGTCCGATGCGGCCGACCCTTCCCGCACGGTGAGCAGGCCGGCCTCGAGCAGCGCGGCCACCCGCCGGGCCGGCAGCTCGGAGCGAGGCGGAGCCTTCAGGGCCCGCTCGAGCACGGCTCGATCGGCGGCGCTCAGCCCGGGGTCGCTCGGCCCCGCGCCGGTGGGGTCGGCGCCGTCGAGCGCCCGGCGCCCAGCCGCGGTGGGGACCACCCGAAGGCGGGAGGCCCCGGTGAAGCCGGGCGGCAGGGCCACCTTCAGCACTTCGCCGGCGGGGGCGAGGTAGTAGTCGGCGGCGAAGCGTACCAGCTCGAGCAGGTCCTCCGGCACGAGCGGCTCCGGGTCGAGCAGGGCTTCGACCGTCTTCAGCTTCGCCGGGTCGAGGTTTTCGGGCGGAGCGACGTCGGTTCGGGCCACGAACCCGGTGACCCGGCGGCCGGCGAACGGGACGAGCACCCGGTGACCCAGCCGAAGGTGGCCGGCGAGGTGCTCGGGGACGCGGTAGTGAAACCGCCCCTCCACCGGCACCGTCACCACCAGCTCCACGCATGGGGGCGCGTCCTGCACCGCGAAGACCTCAGCCGCTCGGGGGCTGGAGCAGCCGGGCGTCGACCGGCTCGTTGAGTCGAATCCGCGTGAATCGGTAGCTGTCGGTTCGGCCAGCCCGGACGGTCTGAATCGTCTCTGGGAAGTGGGGTCCCACCGGCATCCCGTAGCCTCTCAGCCTCACCTCCTCCATCTCGCCGTTGACCGGGACCAGCCAGCGGACCGGCACCCGGCGGCGCTTGTCCACCCACAGCTGGGGGCGGTCGAGCTGACCGGGGGCGGCTCCGATGATGAACGCCGGCTCCCCATCGAAGCGGTCGAGGTGCACGACCGAGGCGTCGACGCCGAGCCGGTCGAGCAGGGCTCGCCCGCGTTGGCCCCCTGGGTCCTCTTTGGTGTTCGCGAGCAGCTCGAACAGCGGGTCGGCGCCGATCCGCTCGCTTCGCGGCGCCTCCTTGCCGCCGAAGCGGTGGCGCTCCCTCCCCCGCACGAGGACGACAGCGGCGCCGTCGGGGCCGCGCTCTTCGAGCCGAAGCGCGGCGTTGGCCGAGACCGTCATCACGACCCGGACTTTGGGGTCGTCGAGCCGGTATCCCTCACCGACTGCGGTCTTCATCGCGAGCTGGGCCCGAGCTGCGGCCACCGACTCCATGATCCGACCGGCGCCATCGATGTACGCCTCCGCCGGACCGGCCGCGAAGACGAGGACGAGGGCGGCGAGCATCCCGCGCATGGGCCGGCCCTACCACGGTGTCACGGCGTCCCCAAGCGAGCGGACCGAGCGCCGGTCGCTCTTGGGTGCCGCGTTTCCCCCGTCGGGGCCCCCCGTTTCGGTTAGGTTGTCGGCGCCGATGCGTCCCGACTCGCCGCCGCTCGCGAGGGCGCTGCCCCCGCTCCTCCTCGGGCTCATCGGTTTCGCCGGTCCCGCCGCCGCCCAGGACTACCAAGGGGCGAGGCTGCTCGGGTTCGGCGGGGCTCGCCGGGCCCTGGGGACGACGACCGAAGCCCTGTTCTCGAACCCCGCCGGCCTGGTCTTCGGCAAGGTGTACGACCTCGAGCTCGGCTACGCCGACTCCTTTCGCGAGACCGACCGCCGGTTGGGGCTCGCCGTGGCCGATGGCCAGGCCGGGTCGTTCGCCGGTGGGGTCGCCCTCACCTACGGACGGTTCTCGCCCCCGGACGACATAGGAGGTGAGGGGCTGCTCGAGGGCCTGCGGTTCGACACGGCGATCGGCATTCCGATCGGAGCGAGCTTCGCGGTGGGATTTCAGACCCGGTACATGGATCACAACCGGATCGAGGCTGGGCCCGAGGCGGTGGGCAGCTCTGGCCTCGGCTTCGACCTCGGCCTGTTGTGGATGATCTTCGACGGCCTGGCGGTGGGTGCCACGGTGAAGAACTTCACCGACCAGCCCCAGCCCGGGATTCCCCGGGCGTGGGGAGCTGGGCTCGGCTACCAAAACGGCCCGTTCAACGTCGAGGTCAACGTCGACCACGAGTGGGAGCGTGCCGACCCCACCTACGCGCTGTCCGCGGGGGCGATCATCGCCGACCGGGTCCCTCTCCGGGTCGGGGTGGGTTTCGAGCCCGACGGCGAGCAGGTCACCTTGTCGGTGGGGACCGGCCTTCAGATGAGCCAGATCGGGCTCGACCTCGCGTATCGGCAGATCGTGAACCCGAGGCAAGACGGCCCGGACGCCGACAACCGGATCTTCATGGCGTCGGTGAGGGTGACGGTGTTCTGACGCCTCATCGTGGCGCAGGCGCTCGACTCCGACATAAAACCACTTACACACATATATGCTGACATCGTAGGCCTTCGCCCATGTTGGTCCTGATCGCGGTGTTGGCGGCGCTCCCTTCTTCCATCGACCACCGGGGCGACCTTCGGGTGGCGACCTCCGCCGATGCCCCGCCGGGGCTCGAGACGGTAGAGGGTACGGTGGAGATTCGGGGTCCGGCGCGGCTCTGTGCGCTGCGGGAGGTCGGCGGTGATCTGCGCATCACCGTCGCCGACGCCCAGGTGGAGCTTCCTCGGCTCGAGCGGGTCCACGGGACGCTCGAGCTGACGGTGCGGTCCGGCGCGGTGGTGCGGCTGCCTCGGCTCGCCGAGGTGCTCGGTTCGATCGGGGTGGAGGCGGAGGGCGAAGCGTCGCTCCCGGCGCTGACCCACCACCAGGGGGGCCTTTGGCTCGCCGCCGCTGGCGACGTCTCCGCCATCTTCCCGAAGCTGCGTTCGGTGCGGGCGACCGTGCTCGTGCGCCCCCGCGGGCCGATGCGCGGGCTGCTCGCCTCGCTCGAGCGGGTCGGTGGCCACCTCGTCGTGGACAACCGAACCCACCACCCGGTCACCGGCCTCGAGCGCCTCGCTGCGATCGGGGGGGATCTGCAGCTGCTCGGGGGCTCTCGAGCTGCGTTCCCGGTCCTCGCCGAGGTCGGGGGAGCGGTGAGCCTTCACGCCACCCAAATGGCGCGACTCGACGAGCTGGGTCCGAGCGGGCTGCGGGCCGGCGCGCTGGTGCTGCGCCACAACCCGGCGCTCGAGGCATGGCCCCGCCACATTTCGGTGCCCGGGGCAGAGGTGCACGTGACTGGAGAACAGCCGCTCAGATGAGGTCGAAGGCGGCGCTGATCAGCAACCCGTTTTGCACTTGGTATTCGAGGGTGACCGCGGGAATGCGGAGCACGGTGAGCACATAGTCCACCGACAGCACCTTGGTCATCTTGAGCGACGCCCCCGCTTTCAGCCGGAGGTTGATGCTCTCGCCGAAGTCCCGATCGATCTCGGAGGTCGTGAACGGCGGATAGAAGACGTTGGCCGACAGATAATAGCTCAGGACTTGATCCACGATGTCTCCGGTGAGGTCGACCTGGGCCTCGGCCCCGAGCTCGACGACCGCGTCCTCGAGCGGCTGCACCACCGCCCGGGCCCCATTCTCTTCGGTGCGAAGCACCGTTCGGCCGCCTTGACCCAGAATCTGCTGGGCGCCTGCGCCGAGCTTGAACCCGAGCTTCAGCGCCGGCTCCCGCACCGGCTCGGCGAAGACCCCGACCGTCTGCCTGAGGTTGAGCGGCTCGAACGGGCGGGTCAGAAGGAAGCTTTCGCCGAGGCCGAGCGTGGCCAGTTCCACCCCCTCTGCGTCCACGACCTGCACCTCTTGTGAGGCGACGATCTCTCCTTCGAAGATCTGGGTGTTGAGCAGGGCGGTCGCAAACAGCCCGAGCCACTGGGGCTCGAGGAAGCGAAACGTATAGGTGCTGGTCACGTCGAGCTGGTCGAGCGACTTCACGAAGCGCTCGAGCTGCGGGGTCCGGGTCTGGATCTCTTGGAGGGACAGCCGGTTTTCGACCCGGTGCTGCCCGCTCCGATAGTTGGCCTCCGCGGTCAGCAGCCCGCCGAGCTGCAGGGTGAGACCGTCCTCGGTGCCCACCACGTTCGCGTTGTGATTCATCGAGAACGTGGCTCCGAGCTTCGCTTTGGCGGTCCAGCCCTCTTCGGCCGGGGCGGTCTCATCGAGGACCTTCTTCTTCATGTCCTC
Source organism: Myxococcota bacterium (assembly GCA_036788295.1). Lineage (GTDB taxonomy): Bacteria > Myxococcota > Kuafuiibacteriia > Kuafuiibacteriales > Kuafuiibacteriaceae > JAHQVK01. Next base: position 96,551 of record DAIQNR010000001.1, on the reverse strand, counting down.
CGTGGCGATCGTCTCCTGGGCCGAGGCGATCGGCGGGAGGAGTGCGGTGAGGAGGGAGGCGACAAGGGCATTTTTCATGGGCGGGCCGTAGCTAGCACGACCGATGTGCGCTCGGGAGGCCCCGCGGCCCAGCCCGTGCTACAAGCCGCGCCGATGCGGGGTGGGCATCCACTGTTTGGCTACTTGGCCCTGCTCGCCTTTCCCGGCCGGCGGGTGGCGTGGGGGAAGATGCTCGCCGACGGTCGGGGCGGGTCCCCGGGGGGAGACCGGGCGGCGTTCGGGTGGCCGGCGTCTCGGGGGCTGCCGCGAGGGGTGGCGCTGACCCCGGCCATCGCCGCCCCTGGGGTGCTGCGGGGGGTCCCGCTGCCGGCCGAGGTCGCGCGCGCCGACCTGCACCTCGTGCCTTCGCCCGAGGGCTTGTGGTGCGTGGCGGTCGAGACGCCGGATCCGGAGACCGGGGTCCGAAGGGCGGAAGGGCGGGCGCTCGAGAAGCAGGACATCCTGCTTCACACCATCGTGCACGATCTCGCGTCGCCGCTCTCCGGGATCGTCGGGTGCCTGACCGCGATCGAGGACGGTGCCCCGACCGGCGAAGATCTGGGCCGGCTCATCGAGCTGGCGCTCAGGCAGGCCCACCGGCAGCAAGCGCTCATCCAGCAGATCCTCGACGTGTTTCGGGCGCAGAACGACGACGCCGAAGGTCCGGCGGCGACGCCCCCGGACCTGTTCTGGGTGGCCCGGCGCCTGGTCGAGAACCTCACCCCCAGCTTCGAGCTGCACGGGGTCCGGCTCGCGCTCGAGGACCTGCGGCCCCCGGGCCGGGCCCGGGTGATCGGGGAGGAGAGCCGGCTCGAGCGGGTGCTCGCAAACCTCCTCGACAACGGCCTGCGCCACGCCCCGGAGGGCTCGGAGGTGAGGGTGCTGCTCGCCGGCGACGACAGCCAAGCGGAGGTCTCGGTGCTCGACGGCGGCCCCGGGGTGCTGGCGCCGAGGCAGGCGGAGCTGTTTCAGAAGCTCCGGCAGGGAGAGACCCGGGGAAAGCTCGGCCTTGGCCTGTACTTTTGCCGGATCACGGTCGAGCGCTGGGGAGGACGCATCGGGTACGCCGACCGCCCGGAAGGGGGCGCGAGGTTCTGGTTTCGCCTCCAGTGGGCGGGTAGGTAGCGGCTCAGCCCGGGGAGGGCGCGAGCCGGCGCCTTCGCAGCACGGTGACGAGCAGGGCGAGCGCCCCGGCGGCGACGAGCACCGAGATGATCTGGCTGGTGCTCAGCTGCAGCCCAAAGATGCGCCATAGCCCACGGTTGGCGTCAGCCCGGACGAACTCGAGCGAGCTGCGCAGGAGCGCATACAAAAACAGGTAGCTGAGCAGCACCTGGCCGTGAAAGCGCTTCACGGTGCGAACGGCGATGAGCACGAAGAAGATCATCAGCTCGCCGAAGGACTCGTACATCTGCACCGGGTGCAGGTGGTGGGTGTGCTCCGCACCCCGGGCGATGACCCCGGCGTTCTCGAGGCTCGAGTGGACGAGCGAGCCAGCGGGGAACTGCACCGACAGGGGAAAATCGGGGTGCGCTTCCATCCCCCAGCAGCAGCCGGCGGCGAGGCAGCCGAGGCGCCCAAAGAAGTGCCCGAGCGCGACGCTCGGGATGAGCGTGTCGGCCGTGAGCAGAAATGAGCGCCCGTGTTTCCTGGCGTAGTAGACGCTGAAACCCACCGCGGCGAGAAAGCCGCCGTAGAACACGAATCCGCCCTCCCAGATCTTGAAGATCTTGAGCGGGTCCTGGGCGTAGCTGTCTTTCCACTCGACGATGATGAACAGGGCTCGAGCCCCGAGCAGCGACACGATGAGGATCCACCCGGTCAGGTCGAGCACGAACGTGTCGAAGCCGCCGTTTGGGCTCGTATCGACCCGCCGGGCCTCCCGGGCCGCGAGCTGCATCCCGACGAGAAAGCCGAGCGCGATCATCAAGCCGTAGGTGTGCAGCTTGAAGGCCCCGGACGGGTCGAACCCGAACAGGGACCAGAGAAAGCCAAAGTCGATGAGGACCGGTTGCATGAAGAGTCCTGGTCAGGGCTGATTCGGCTTCGGGTCAGCCGGCTTCGGGGGAGCGCCGGGCTCAACTTTGCTCTTGCGAGCCCGCACGGCGTCCAGCACCCACTCGAGCAGCAACAGCCCAACGCCGGTGCTGATGCCCGCGTCGGCCACGTTGAACGTGGGCCAGTGGGCGGTACCGACATACCAATCGATGAAATCGACGACGTAGCTGAGGTGCAGCCGGTCGATGAGGTTGCCGATCGCCCCCCCGAACACGAGCGCCAGGGCCCAGATGGTCAGGTGCTGGTCGTCGGACAGTTTTCGAAAGAACGCGATGATGAACACCACCGCCCCCAGGGACACGAGCAGGAAAAACGGGACCCGAATCGACTCGCTCGCGTTTGCGAGCAGGCCCCACGCTGCGCCGGGGTTTTCGACGTAGCGGTGGTTCCAGAAGCCGGGCACGACCTCCACACTGGGGCAGTAGGCCGCTGGCCGGCGGCATGGGTGGCGGACCTCGAAGTAGAACGACCCGAGCCCTTCGAACAGCCCGATTTCGGCGTTCAGCTCGGCGATCCGGTCGGGCGACAGCGGGCCGACGTCACCGGCCCTGGCGGCGGCGATGCCCGGGGTGAGGTGCTTCACCGCCAGGTACTTGGTCCACTGGTCGGCCACGGCCAGGCCGAGTCCCAAACCGATCAGGATCTTCCACCGCCGCGACACGGCGCCCTCCATACCCGCCCGCTCTCGAGAGGGCAACGCCGCCGCGCCCGCCGAGCAGGAGGACGAAGATCCCGAGCGACAGCGCGACATCGGCGAGGTTCAGGATCGGTCCTCCGGCGATCTCGATGAAGTCCACCACGTAGCCCAACCGGACCCGATCGAGCCCGTTGCCGAGCGCGCCGCCGGCGATGGCGCCGAGCACGGCGGCGCGGCCGGGGAGGGCGGCGAGCCCCGCGGCGGTGGCGCCCAAGGCGAGCGCAGAGAGCGCGGGCAGGACGATCCGGCGCCACCACGGAGGGATTTGGGCCAAAGCGAGCCCGGCGGCGCCGGTGTTCTCGGCGTAGCGCAAGGCGACTCGTCCGGGCAGCACCACCAGCCGGGGGCAGCCGCCGTCGGAGCAGGGGTGGCGGGCGCGAACGGCGGCTTCGGCCCAAGCGAAGCGCTCGAGCGCGCCGGCCCGGTGAAACGCGGCCCGGCGGGCGGCCGGGTCCATGTCGCCGTGCGCGGCCGGGCTCAGGTGGGCCACCGCGGCGAGTTTTGCGGCCTGGTCGGCTCCGGCGACGGCGAGCATCGCGCCGAAGAACGCGCTCAGAGCGCGGGGGGGTGGCGCTCCACCCACGAGCCGAGCTCCCCGCCGTAGCCGACCGCCGCCTGCCGCGACCGGGTTTGCTCGATGATCTTGGCCCGCGCGGTGTCCGATACCGGCGGCGCCGAGCGGACGACCGCCTCGGCGACCAGCTCGGCCTGCTCGGTGGACCGGCCCCGAGCGACCGCGCCGAGGTCCATCCCGTCCGCCGGCTCGAGCCCGAGGTAGGCGCTCGCGACGTGCTCGCCGATGAGGTTCGCGTGCCGACGGGAGGCGACGATGTTGCCCTTGCCGGTGACGACGTTGCCGGCCGACCACACCGTGGGCAGACCGTCGAGCCGCCCGAAGTCCCAGTCGGTGAACGCGAACAGCTCGCCCTTCATCGCGATCCCGGGGATCGGCTCCGGGATGCTCCCGATCGAGCTGATGACCATCGAGCCCCGCAGCTCGTACGTCTGCCCGCTGTCCTCGAGCTTTCGGCCGTCCGTGGTGGTGAGCCGGCGCAGGCGGAGGCCAACGAGGCGGCCATCCTCCTCGATCGGCGCCTCCGGCGCGCTGAGCGGCTCGAACCGAAACCCATACTTTGCGATCGCCCGCTCGAGGATCTTTCGCCGGGAGGCGCGAACCTTGTCGAGCCGGGCCTCATCGGCGCCTTCTGCCGCCTCGGCCACCGGCATGTCGTCGGCCCGCCGCCGGTACACGAGCGTCGCCCCAGCGAGTCCGAGCTGCGCCATCTCGAACCCGAGCGCCTCGCATGTCTTTGGGATCCCGGCCTTCTCGAGCTCCTCTAGGTCCACCTCGTGCCCGCGCTCGGCCAGCTTCTTTCTGGCGTTCTCGAGCATCAGCACCTTCACCACGTCGATCGAGGCGAGGCCGCCGCCGACGACGATCGCGCCGTCCGGCACGTCGAACTGGGGGCCGGAGTAGCCGGGGTCGTTCGCGTGGTTGAACGCGACGATGAACGGGTTTTGGTAGACGAGACCGCGACCGAGGTAGGTTTCGGCCCCGGGAACGGGCAGGGGGCGATCCCGCCAGACCCCGTTGGCGAGCACCACGGCCGAGAACCCCCAGCCCTCGACCAGCTCGCCGAAATCGACGTCGGATCCGATGCGGGTCCGGGGGACGAAATGGATCCGAGGGTGCTCGAGGAGGCCGAGGATCCGCGCGAATTCTTTCTTGCGGAGACCGGAGTGCCATCGGGGCAGGCCGTCCTCGATTTTGCCGAACGGCCGGTCGTTCTGCTCGAACACGACGACCTCGGCGCCGCGGTCGGCCAGGATCCGAGCCACCTGGGCGCCGGCCACCGCCGCGCCGATTACCGCCACCGCTGGGTGGCTCGAAACGTCCGTCATGGGCGAGACCCTACCTGCCCTGTCTCCGCCGGAAAAGACGGCGACCGGTCGCCTCCGTACAGGGACGCGAACTCCCCGAGGCTCAAGCGACCGGGGCGCGGGCCTTCGTCCTCGCTCAGGTCGAGCATCGGCTCGCCGTCGTAGGCGAGGCTGAACAACGAGGCTGCTGGTCCGCCGGTCGGGTCGCCGAACAGCCGCCGGCGGAGGCGGCGGTGCTCGGGGAGGTAGCCTCTGGGGGCGAGCGCCCGCAGCATGCCGCGGAGGGTGTGGGTGCGGCCAGCCACGAACACCCTGGTTTCGTCGGGGTGGATGCGAAGGTCGAGCTGCGCCGCGGTGGGTTCGGCGCGGTCCGCTCCGAACAGACCCTCCACCCGCCGCCGCCCCCCTTCCCACGGCTCCCGATCTTCCCGCCCGAACGTTCGGCTCACGGTGGGCAGGTAGCGGAGGCCGTGGTCGCGGGACAGCGCGAGCAGCTCGTCGCGAAACGCGAGGAACACCGGCTCCCGGGCCCCGTGCACGAGCGCGCAGTCGGCCACCGACTCGCCCCTCGCCAGCCGGCTGCGCAAAAAGCTCATGAACGGGGCGATCCCGGTGCCCGCTCCCACGAAGAGCAGCCGGCGGCCGTCGCTCGCGAGCGCCGGTTCGAGAAAGTGGCCGTTTGGGGCTGGGCAGACGTGCAGCGGGGCCCCTTGCTCGAGGCCGAGCAGCCGGCGGCTCAGGGACGGGGGTGACTCGGCGCCTCCGGCCTGCACCAGCAGCTCGAGCCGGCGCGGGTGATGCTCGGGCGCCGAGGCCATGCACATTGGTCGCAGGGTGAAGCTCGGGTCCGGGCTCGTCGCGGTGTCCGGGTCGTTGAGCCCGACGCTCAGGTACTGCCCGGGGCGAAACGGGGGGGCGTCGTCCTCCCGAGGCAGCGGCGCGTCGAGCTCGACCTCGAGCACGGCGAGGCAGCGGTCGGCCACCGGCTGGCGGCGAATCAACAGGGCGTTGTAGCGAAGCTCGATGCCCACGGGGCCTCCTCATGTCAGACATCGCGCCCGGGCGGGTTCGACCTCTCGACCGACCCCCGCGATCGATTCAGGACCTCAGGAGGGCTCGCGGGCTCGCACCCGGGGGAGCGGGTCGAGCGGCCTCGCCTCCGGCGGCCGGTCGCGCGCGTCGAGAGGGAGCCGAATCACGAAATCGGTGCCGCTGCCGAGCACGGATTCGGGGTGAATGCTGCCCCCGTGGCTCATCACGATTCGGTGGCAGACCGCGAGCCCGAGCCCGGTGCCCTGGTGCTTCGTGGTGAAAAACGGGATGAAGATCCGCTCGAGCTCGTCGAGCGGGATGCCCACCCCTTCGTCGATGACCCTCAGCTCCACCGCGCGGCGGCTGCGCAGGCTCTCGGTGCGAATCCGCACCGGTGCGAGCGTCTCCCTGGACGCATCGAGCGCGTTGAGGACCAGGTTCAAGATGACCTGCTTGAGCTGCTCCCCGTCGGCTTCGATCGGCGGCAGCGAGCGGTCGAGTTCGAGCAGGAGGCGATCGCCGGACCGCTGGGCGGCGATGAGGCGCGCGGTGCGGCGGACCACGTCGTTGAGGTCCGTCTTTGCGAACACCCCCCGAAAGGGCCGGGCGTAGTCGAGAAACTGCGACACGACGGAGTCGAGGCGGTTCACTTCCTCTACGATCACCCGGAGCATCTCGGGGTCGGCCGGGCCGTCCTTCGGGTCGAGGTACTCTGCCGCCCCTTTGATCGCGCCGAGCGGGTTTCGGATCTCGTGGGCGAGCCCGGCGGCCATCGCGCCGATGGCGGCGAGCCTCTCCCGTTCCCGGAGGCGCTCGGCGAGCTTCGAGTTCCAGATGACGGTCGCGGCGGTGTCGGCCACTTTCGTGAACTGCGCCACCTCCTTCGCGGTGTACGGCTCGACCGAGCGGTCGTCGCGGACAGCGAGAAAACCGAGCACCTCCTTGCCGGAGACGAACGGGAACAGGAGATCGGCGCTGACCGCGCGCAGGGCCTCGACGAGCTCCCGGTGCACCGGCTCCTCGGCTTCGGCGGTTTCCGCCGCCCGGTGGTCGGCGAGGATCGGCCGGCCGAGCTGGATCGCTTGCCAGAGGGCGGGAATGTCGCTCCCGCTGACCCGGAGCGCGGGCTCGGGGCCCCGGTGGGCGCGGCGAGCAAAGCCGGCACCGGCCGGGTCGAGCAGATACACGGCGACATGGGTGGCGCGCCGAGCCCCATAGACGGTGTCCACCACGAGCTGGGCCATGCGCTCCGGCTCGAGGGAGCCGTGCATGCGGGCGGCGAGGTCGTCGAGCACGCTGTGCAGCAGGTTTCGCTCCCGGAAGAACAGGTCCATGACCTTCGCCTCGAGGCGGTCCTTCAGCGGCTCGTACAGCGTGAGCAGGATGATGACCCCCACCACCGCGTTGAACAGGCGCCCGCCGTCGTCGGTGCCAAGACCGATGAGAGTGGCCGAGATCGTGGCGAACAGGACGGCGAGAATGCCGAGGATCAGCATCCGGCCCAGCAGCTCGTTCAGGTCGAGCAGCCGCTCCCGCAGGATGATCTGCGACAGAAAGAACACGTAGAGAGTGACGGCGAGGTGGCCGGCCGCGGTCCATCCGGCCGGGGCGCCGGGGACTTGCCCGCCGATGGCGAGCATCGCGGCGAGCGCGGCGCCGACGGCGAGGTAGCGGCGCCGGGTGTGCTCCACCGTGGGACCGGTGGATTCGGGGGCCGAGACCATGGCCCATCCGGCGAGCAGGATCCCAGCTCCGATGTATCCGGTGATCCCGACCTGCACTTCGGGAAGATGTCCAAGCGGCGACAAGGCGAGGAGCGCGGACAACCCGGACAGCGAGAAGCTCACCACCCGGAGCCGCAGCGCGCCGGTGGGCAACCAGGGCAGAAGATCCACGAACAGCTGCACCAGCACCGCCGGCAAGAGCGCCCCGATGGCGATTTCGACCCGCAGCCAAGGGTCGAGCCCGAAGTTGCCCCGCAGGAACGCGGCGAGAAACCAGGCGCCGAGCACCACGCACACGAGCGCGAACAGCACGTCGCTGCGGCGGCGCCGGCGGCGAAGCAGCATCCCGGTCATCACCGCGACGGTGACGAAGGCGCCGATCAGGGCGGATTGGACCTCCATTCGTGCCTCGTTCGGCCCTCGATGAAGCCACGAAGCGGCCGCAAAGAGAAGCCGCGCCGTCACCAGCGGCGCTGGCGCAGGTCGAGCAGCCACGCCTCGAGCCGGTCGGGCTCGGGCGGGTGCTCGGGCAGCGGGGACGCGTCGCGGCTCGCCTCGAGGGTCTGAAAGGCCCGGTCGAACAGAACCTCCATCCGCCTTTCGAACTCCGCCGGCGTTCGCGCCCGCTCGGCGGCGCGTTTCGCGGCGATGAGCTCGGGCACCTCGAAGAACCGATACATCGGGCCGAGCACCGATAGATCGGGCACCACCTCGCCGGTGCGGAGGGCGTGGGCCCCCGTCAGGGCGGTGCGGAGCACGTAGAGGCCCTTCTTCAGGCTCGGGTTCGAGAGGTAGGCCGAGCGCTGCGACGCGGCGAAGCCCCGGTAGTGGTTGTGAACTCGGCGGCAGAGCTGCCCGGCGACGAGCGGCCGCAGCTCGGCGAGGTCAGGGTGGGATACGAGAGGGTTTGGGTCGAGCAGCCGCTCGATCATGTTTCCGTTGCCACGAAGCACCCCGTTGAGGGCGGCCGCGACCTCGTTCGAGCTGTAGTCGAGCTCGACGCCGCCCCGGAGCTCGAGCTTCTCGGCGCCGGTCGGAGCGGGCGAGAGCCCAAGCAGGGTCCGGGTGGGCGATACATGCACGGCCTTCAGGTCGAGGTCGCTGTCCACGGAAGCGAAGCCGTAGGCGTGGGCGCCGCACAGCGACACCACCAGGTGCTCGCGGCGCTGGCTTTCCTGGTCGAGGAACTCGGCCGCGACTTTCGCCTGCTCGGCGGTGAGAAGGTCGGTCATGGCTCTGCCTCCGGCGGCGGCGGCGCGCCGGTCCCCCAGGGCCCTGGTTGGTGGGTGACGAACGCGCGGGCCGCGTCGGCGCGGGCGTCGCGAAGCAGGCGTTCGGCCCGGCGGAAGTCGGGCCGCGGCGGCAGCTTCGTCTCGACCCGCGCCGCCTCGAGCCTCTGGGCCTCCCGCTCGGTCCAGCGAAGGGCGTCCTCGAGCGGCACCTCGCCCCGCTTGATGGACAGGAGCCGGTCCCGCAGGGGACCGGTGACCTCGATGAGCGGCTCCCCGGTCTCGAGCCAGTGCCCGGCGCAGGCGACCAACCGAAGAAGGTTGTACGCGTTCTTCGGGCGAAGCTCCCGAGGCAGCTCGAGCGAACCGGGTTCGGAGCTCGGTCCGGAGGACAGGGACGCCGAGGAGGCGGATCGGGCCATCGCGCCCAGATCGGCGGCGTCGATGAGGCCCTGGTCGTGAAGCGACCGGTAGAGCTGCTTGATGTATTCTCGGGCGCGGAGGATCGCGGCTGGGGTATCGTCGCCGGTCGCCACGGCGAGCCGAACCGAGAGTGGGTCGAGCGTCAGCGCCGGATCTTCGCCGAGCCACTTGAACAGCATCTCCCGGTGGCGAGCGAGGCGGAGCGACTGCTCGAGCTTCTTGGCCTGGGACAGGGCGTAGCGGCCAAAGGAGCCGTAGATCTCGGCTGAGACGAAGGCGTCCCGCTCGGCGATCAGCCGCTCCCCAACCCCGCGCATCGGGCCAACGGCGCGGGCGCCGGGCACGAACAGCATCTCGAGCGTGTTCGGGTCGGCCCGCAGCAGCTGCCGCACCGTCCGGCCCAGCTCCCAGTAGGTCTCGTTGCCGTCGGCGCTGACGACGACATCCGGAGGGTTTGCGAGCCCCGTCGTCCATGGAAAGGGGAACAGGAACACGCCCCTCGTGTCGAAGTCCGAGCCGGCCTCGGAGAGGCCCCACGCCCGCGAACCCACCGCGGCTTCGAGCACGACGCAGGGGCGAAGCTTCGTCTCCGCGTCGGCCCGGCGCGCCGCGAAGCGAAGCTGCCCCATCTTTCGAGGGATGAGCTCACCGCGGGGGTAGACGACCTCCCCGACTCCTACCACCTGCACCCGAACCTCTTCCCCGTCCACTCCGAGCACCCGGCCGACCGCCCCCTGGGGAACCACCCGCCCGCCGCCCGGCCCCGGCCGCGCGACCGTGGCGCTCACCTCGGTCCCGAGCGGCAGCGGCACGGACCGCGGATCGACGCCCAGAAGACCACGCACCCGCACCACCCCTCGACCCTCCCACGAAAGCGCCGGCCCTGAAACCGGGGCCACTGCGACCCGCCCCCGACCACCGAAACCTGGGGCAGCCTCGGTCATCGGCTCCGTGCCGGTTCGAGACGGCGAGGATCGATTCGGGCGGGCTCGGTTCTCGTTTCGGCTCCGCTGCCCGAAGTCTCCCTGTTGGGGGGGTATGGTGGGCGGGGACGAACGGGTGCTTCGTGAATCGGGCGTCGCGACGTGGGCGCAGCATTCTCTGACCGCGCGCGGACGCGCTGAACTCCCTCTGACCGCGCGCGGACGCGCTGAACTCCTTCTGACCGCGCGCGGACGCGCTGAGGGGATGGCTTGGCAGCGGGTGTACGTCGACCTCCTCGGGTACGCCGAGGGGGAGCTCCCCGATGGGAACGAGGCGTGGGCAAACCTCATCCATCCGCTCGACCACGGCCTCGCCGAGCGCCTGCTCATCGATCGACCATCAGGTGGTTCCGACCTGAGCGGAACCCTTCGCTTTCGCCGAAAGGACGGCACCTGGGCCTGGCTCCGGGTGTCTGGCCGGATCCGCGAGCGGGATGGGTGCGGAGGCCCGCTTCTGGCCACCGGGGCCTGCATCGACGTCACCGCCGAGCGCGAGAGCGCCGAGCGGCTCGAAGTGGCCATTCGAGCGGCGGGCGCTGGGCTCTGGGACTGGAACGTCGCCACCGGGGCGCTGACGTGGAACCGCGGATTCCACGCGATGCTCGACGAAGCGGTGCCTCCCGGTCCGCTCGATGGCTCCTACTTCTTCGAGCGCATACATCCTCAGGATCAACCGCAGGTCGTCGCCGCCGTCGAGGCCGCCTTCGCCGACCCCGGAATTCCTTTCGATTGCGACATGCGGCTTCGCCGGTTGTCCGGAGGGTGGAGATGGACCCGCTCCGTGGGCGCGGTGGTGGAGCGGGGCCCAAACGGCCGGCCGCTCCGCATGCTGGGTCAGGTCCTGCCCATCGATGAGGCGGTCCGGGTTCGCGAGCGGCTCGCCCGCGTGCAAGAGAACCTCCAACTCTTCGTTCGCTACACCCCATCCGCCGTCGCGATGGTGGATCGTGACCTTCGCTACCTGGTGGCGAGCCAGGACTGGAACCGCGCCTACGGGCTCGGGGATGAGGACCTGACCGGCCGCAGCCACTACGACGTCTTCCCCACCATCCCCGAGCGCTGGAAGGTCCTCCACCAGCGGGCACTCCGGGGAGAGGTGCTCTCGGCGGAGAGGGATCCGTTCGTTCGTGAAGACGGCTCCACCGACCACGTGCGCTGGCGCTTGTACCCGTGGCGGGACGACGGCGGCGAGATCGGTGGGATCATCATGTTCACCGAGATGGTGAACGAGCAGGTCGAGCACGAGCGGGCGCTCGAGGCGGCAAAGGAGCAGGCCGAGCGCGCGAGCCAGGCGAAAAGTACGTTCCTGGCCAGCATGAGCCACGAGATTCGGACCCCGATGAATGGCGTGCTCGGGATGCTCGAAGTCTTGCTCGGCGGAGAACTGTGCCCCGAGCAGCGCGAACAGGCAGCGACGGCGCGCCGCTCGGCCGAGGCCCTCCTGGCCATCATCAACGACATTCTCGACTTTTCGAAGATCGAGGCGGGCAAGCTCGAGCTCGAGCGGCGGACGTTTCCGCTTCTCCGCCTCCTCGAAGACGTTTGTGCGGTGACCCGCCCTTTGGCGGAGGACAAGCGGATCGGGCTGAGCCTCGACGCCGGGTCGCAGCTCGATGCGGTGAGCGGCGACGAGCACCGGCTTCGCCAGGTCCTCCTCAACCTGGTCGGAAACGGGCTCAAGTTCACCGAGTCCGGGGGGGTTTCGGTTCGCTGCTGGCGCCTCGATGGTGATCGGGTCCGGTTCGAGGTCGAGGATACGGGGATCGGGATCGCTGCTGCCGACCAGACTCGACTGTTCGCTTCGTTCTCGCAGGTCGACAGCTCGATATCCCGCCGCTTCGGAGGCACCGGGCTCGGGCTCGCGATCAGCCAACGGCTGATCGAGCTGATGGGCGGGACGATCGGCGTCCAAAGCGAGCTGGGGGTCGGTAGCACCTTCTGGTTCGAGGTCGACCTGCCGCCCGCGAGCGAGATCCCTCGGGAGGGCTCGGCCGGCGATGCTCCTGTCGTTCCGGTGCGGCGGCTCAGGATCCTGCTCGCCGACGACAACGCGGTGAACCGAATGGTAGGAGCCGCCTTGGTCGAACGGCTCGGACACCATGTGGAGGCGGCTCAGGACGGCACGGAGGTCCTCGAGAGGCTCGACCGGGGAGAGATCCACGACCTCATCTTGATGGACGTGCAGATGCCGGGGCTCGACGGACTCGACACCACCCGCGCGATTCGCGCCCGGGGCGACGCGGCCGCCAGCGTCCCGATCGTGGCCCTGACCGCCCACGCCCTATCGAGCGACGAGGCCCGCTGCCGGGAAGCGGGCATGGACGACTACCTGACCAAACCAATTTGTTCGCGGCGGCTCGCCGAGGTCCTCAAATCCATCGCCGCGACCACCGACCCGGCCTGACCCAGGTCCGCGCCACATGGTTGGTGGCGCTTCGCGAGACCCGTCGGGACCGGCTCGTTGCCAAGGGATCGCCGCGCGGTCCGAGATCTCCCCGGCCATCGGTTGGACGTCGGATGCGCACCTACAGCGGAGCCGCTACCGTCGGAACGATGACCCGACTACGCGACGTACGGCTTCGCCGGTTCGAGGCGCCGACGAATGAAATACAGATGGTCGCGCGACCCATCGAAGCACCCCCATCGAGGGAGGATGTCTTCGTGGGAAAGGATGCGCGGCCGTGCTCGGCGGTGAGCGCCTCAATCCCCCCGCAATCACGCCTCGAACGGGCCAGAAGGCTGCTGCGGCTCGCCCGGAGCGCGCCCGAGACGAGACTCAGCTTCGGCGGCCGGGTCAAAAATTTCGGGGTGGACGTCCCCCGGTCCCTCCGCAACTACTACCGAAGCCTCGAGGTCGCCCGGCGGCTCGCGAGACTGCCGGAGATGACAGGCGGCGTGCGCGCGTTCCTCGACCGGGTGTCGATGCCGGATGATCTGCGGCCTCTGTTGGAGCAGGCGGTCGAGATGCCGGAGGCGCCGGACCCAGGTCCAGCGGGTGGGGGCTCGATGGCGGTCTCGGCAGCGGAGCCGGCGGCCGAGCTCGGGAGGAAGAGCCCGTCTGGCGCAGCGCTCGCCACGGCCCAAGCCGCAAGTGATCCCGGCGACCTGGCGGTGACCGATCCATCGCTTCTGGCCGCGGTGACCAGCGGCCAGCTCCCGCTGCCTCCAAACTGCCTCTTTCGACCAGGAAGTCCGCCGGCGATGAAGATCGCGGCGCTTCGGCTCGTGGCCCGGGCCGCCGAGCTTCGGCTGCCGGTGCACATCCGGGACTTCCGGGAGCTCGCGGCGGCGGTCCCGGTCACCATCGAGGGCGCCCGGGTCTTGCGCCGGGTCGGGGTGGCGTTCGCGGTGGATCTCTCCCCGCTCCCGTTCGGAGGCACGACGCTCGGCGCCTTCGGGGCAGAGAGGCCGCGGGCGGGGGCGCAGATCCTCTCTGCGGACGCACGACGCTTCGCCGAGCTCGACCCGGCGAAGGCAAAGACCCTGGCCGAGCGCCGACAGGCGGTGAAGGCGCTGCTCTTGGCCGCGGACTCGACGCCGGAGCTCGGGTTGCTTGCTCTGCTCTTGGCCGCGGTCGAGCTCAAGGCGAAGGGGAAACTCCGCCCGGTGGGCCTGGCGGGCCTCGGGGAGACATCCCAGGTCGAATGGCTCGAGAGCTGCCTCGAAGGTCTCGAGCCCCTCTGCGCTGGGGCGCTCGCGGTGGGTCTCTTTGCGAGCGTCGCGCCAAAGCGGCTCGAGCAGGCGCTCGGGCAGCTCGGGATGCCCGCTGAACAGGCGCAGAGCTGGAGCCGGGTCGCCGCCCAGCTCGGACCGATGGACGCGTCCGACCAGTCCTTCGTGCTCGGTCCGCTGTGGTCCGAGGGCGGCCCCGAGTTCGGCGCCGTCCCGGTCCGCCTCGCGCTCCTCGACATGAAGCTCGACGACCGAAGCCTCGACGAGGGGTTTTCGGTGGCCAAAGACGTCGATCCCTATGGGTTCGTCGAAGCCGCGATCGACCGGGCGGCCCAAACACCAGCTGGTTCCTTGGAGCGGCTCCATGTGCGGCGTTTCGTTCACCGCCAGCTCGACGCCGGCGCGCTCGACCCCGAGCTCGTGCGGCGTTTGGTTCGGCCTCGAGACCTCGCCGTGCTGAACCCGGAGGCGGACGAAGCGGTCCGCGCTTCGGTGGCGGCGGTGTCCGGGCCCGATCCTCGGCCGAAATCGATCTCGGAGCTGGTCCGGGCCCTCGAGAAGGCGAGCCGGTTTGCAAACCCGAGCCAACTCTGCGAGGAGATCCTCGGGCAGATTCATCAGACCGACCTCGCGCGGGTCATGCCGCTCGCAAGAGCCGATGCCGAGCTGGGCGGGGTGGGGCCGCCCTCGTTCCAGGGGCCGCCTCCGTTTCCACCGGGCACGAAAACGGTGAGGGTCGCGTCCATCGAGCTGAAGGCCCACGATCGACCGGACAAGGATGAAGAGGCGGTACCCCGAGAGGAGAACGCGGAGCTCATCCTGACCGGCACCACCGAGCGAAACCTTCGCCTGATCGCGACCGCGTGGCGCCGGGCGCAGCCGGTCCTGCTCGAGGGACCCACCAGCTCGGGAAAAACCTCTGCGATTCGGTACCTCGCCTACAAGACGGGCTCGCCCTACCGCCGGATCAACCTCTCGCCCTTCACCGAGGTCGAAGACCTGCTCGGAAGGTACGTGGCCGGGGACCGGCACGCCGACCGGGCCTGGCTCGAGAAGAAGAGCGAAGCCGAGCTCCAAGCGATCGGGGAAGCCTATGGAGCGGTGGAGGGCATGCAAAGGAGATCGCTCATCGAGCACGTGCTCGAGGCTCGAGAGAAGCCGCGGTGGGAAGACGGCCCGCTGGTCTCGGCGATGAAGAAGGGGGAGGTCGTTCTTCTCGACGAGATGAACCTTGCTCGCCCGGAGGTGCTCGAGCGGCTGAACTCCCTCTTCGACGACGACGAGAACATCGTACTCACCGAGCACAGAAACGAGGTCATCCGGCCCGACCCGAACTTTCGGCTGTTCGGGGCGATGAACCCCGCCTCGTACGCGGGGCGGGCCCGGTTGTCCGACGCGACCCGCTCGCGCTGGAACAACGTCTACACCCACGGGCTCGGCGCCTCGGATCTCACCACAATCATGAAGACCCGGTACGGGACGCAGATCGCGCTGCCGGAGCTCGCGAAGCTCGTCGCGGTGCACGACAACCTGTCACGGGCGGCGGACGAGGGGGAGATGGGCGGGACCACGGGGGGGCTGGCGTTCACGCTGAGAAATCTGTTTCGGGTCGCGGAGCGGTTTGTCCGGTTTCGAGGCGGCGAGCTGTCCGATGAGGCCCTGATGCGGCGGGAGACCGAGGAGGTCTACGCCGGCGGGCTCATCGACCAGGACGACATCTCCCACGTGCGGGACGTCCTGGCCACCGCGATGCCCTACGACGGCCCGGACTTCTACGCGCAGCTCGAGCTCGCCGAGGACCAGCACGGCTTTCGCATCGGCGACGTGAGCGTGAAGAAGCTCGGCATCGAGCACCCGCTCGTTCCGGGCGAAGGCGCACGGCTCGTCATGACCCCGCGGACCGCTCAGGTCCTGTACCGGCTCGCAAAGGCGCTCGACTGCGGGGAGAACGTCGCGCTCATCGGCGAGCGGGCCTCGGGAAAGACCGCGATCGCCAAATTGTTCGCGATGCTGCGCCAGCAGCCGTACCAGCGCCAGAACCTGCACGGCTCCACCGACGCGAGCCAGCTCATCGGAGGCTACGATCCCACCGGATGGAGAGATGGTCTGCTGCTCGACGCGAGCCGCCCAGACAACCCTCCGGGGGTGTTCGTTGCCGACGAATTCAACCTCGCCCCTCCGGCGCTGCTCGAGCGGCTCAACTCGGTGCTCGACGATGAGCGAAAGCTGGTGCTGGCTGAGCGGGCTCCCCCCGAGGAGGTCGAGCTGCACCCCGAGTTTCGGTTCATCGCGGCGATGAACCCTCCCACCGCGAAATATGGTGGCCGGGCCAAGCTCTCGTTCGCGATGCAGAACCGCTTCACGATGATCCGGGTCCCGGAGCTCGAAGACAAGGAGGAGCAGAAGATCATCCTTCGGGCGATCGGCGCCAAGAAGGGGGTGCCGGAGCCGATCATCGACGGCCTGGTCGAGCTTCAAAGACGCATCTTGGACAGCTACGCGAGCGGTGAGCTCGGTGGCGATGTCCGGGAGCGAGATCGCCCAGTCTACTCCATACGGTCGCTCCTGAAGGCGATCGACTACGTGTCGGAGTTTCAAGGCCAGCTCGGGCCGGCGCCTGCGTACCTGCTCGCGGTCGAGACGACCTACGCGGCGTCGCCGGAGCCGTCCGACAACGAGGCCATCCTCGAGATGGCGAAAATGGTGGCGTCATGACCGCTTCGCTTCCTGAAACTTGCGTGTTCGACCGGGCGCTGTCCGGATCGCCCTCTTTTCTCCTCTACGGCAGCTCGCTGCCCCTGGCCGATCTCGTCCATCGGGTGCGGCGCGGGTGCGGGCCGGTGGAGCCCGTGGACTGGCGGGAGGCGAAGACCCAGGACGTGCTCGCCGCCGAGGTCGTCGCTCGCCTCGAGAAGAACCCGCTCCTTTTGGTCCTGATGGGCGCAGACCTCGGTCCGGCGGCCCGCGCGGCGCTGTCCGCGGTGCTCGATGGGCAGGTGCCCATGCGGGGCGGCGTGCGCCCGTTTCCCGGGGCGCGGGTGGTCCTGCTCGCGTCCGGCGGCACCCCGGGGCCTGAGCTGCGGTCGATGTTCGGGGTGTCGATGGCGGCCACCGCCGCGCTTCGGCCGGCCTCCGCCGCCCACCCGATGTCCGCGGCCGAGGGGGCCGGATGACCATCGGCCGAACCGACCGGTTTCAGCCGACGCCTTGGGCGCGCTCGGTCCGCCTGCCCGAGAAGAAGGCGGCAAGCCCGGGCTTCGGCCCCGCCGAGGATCGGTACGAGAGCCCGCCGAGCGGCACCCTTCACCGCCGGCTCGCGAAGCTGGCCCGAACCCTCGGCAAGGACTTTCGTCTGAAGCTCGTGCCCGGCCCGACTTGGGCGTACCATTTCGACGAGAACCAGATTACCTACCCGGCGGCCGAACTGCAGACCCGGGGCGAACTTTCGAACATGGGGGTCATCTGCCACGAGCTCGCTCATCGCTTGTACTCGAGGATCCCTCCCGACGACCGCATCGCCAATCCCGCCTTTCATTTCCTCTGGAACGCGGTCGAAGACGTTCGCATCAACCGCATCATCTGCGCTCGCTACGCCGGGGTCCCAAAGATGATGCGGGCCTTGTATGACGACTTCACCGACATCGAAGCCCGCCGGCAGCAGCAGCGAGAGCTCAACCAGAGCAAAGAGAGCATCCCCTTGGCCCGGCAGTTCGGGCTCGCCGTCATCTATGCGTGGGCGAGCGGCGGGCAGCGCGATCCGCTCATCACCGACCCCGAGGTGCACGCCGCGCTCGAGCTGGCCGGGGCTGCTCTCGAAGAAGCGACCCGGCTCCCGCCGGGACTCGACCTCCGGTTTGGCGACCTCGACGGCGATGAGGCCGGCGCCGAGGCCGCGCGCTCGTTCCGCATCATCCGAGACGAGATCTGGCCCATCTATGTGAGGCTCGTCGAAAGAGACCTCGATGCCCGAAGACTGCCGACGCTCCGGGGCAAGCAGGGCGCCGATGAGCCCAGGACGAGCGAAGAGAATCGAGCCCCGGCTTCACCCGCCGGGTCGAAGTCGATCGATGTCAACTCCATCCCAAAGAACCCACTCGAGCAGGCGGCCGGCGATGACGCAGCGAGCCGAGCGGCCAAGGAGCGCCTCGGTCGCGATCTCGCGGCGGGAGCTCGGGACCTCTGCGCCAAGATCCCAAACGCCGAGCTCGCGTACGGCGGCGACGAGAGCGTCGACTTCGACGCCTTGATGAAAACCTACCAGCAGAGGCTCGAGAAGAGGTCCGGGCGCCCGCCGCTCGGGCCGTGGTCGGCGATGAAGAAGAAACACCAGAACGTCATCCGGGAGCTCGTCGAGGAGCTTCGCCGCGTATTCGACGAAGACAGCCTCCCGAGGCTGGTCGGTCACTTCCAAGGGGGGGTGTACGACCTACGCCGGGCGATGCAGGCGGACTTCGCGCGGCGGGCCACCGGGCGGGCCGACCCGCGGGTGTTCCTGCGGAGGGCGCACCCGGAGAAGAAGAGCGTGGCCCTCGTGCTCTGCATCGATTGCTCGGGGTCGATGGGCCGCGGCGAGCGCTCGAAGATGGCCTACGCCAAAGAGGCGTTCGTGGTGTTCGCCGAGGCGCTCTCGGAGATCGGGATCGAGCACGGGGCGCTGATGTACGACTCCGAGGCATCCATCCTGAAGCCGATCGAGCAGGACGCCGACGACCGCGCTCGGGAGGCGATGCTCGACCGGCTGCAGGCAGGCGGGGGCAACAACGACACCGCCGCGCTCGACGCGGCTCAAAGGATGCTCGCGGGCAGCGGAGCCGACCAGAAGATCGTGATCTTTCTGTCCGACGGCGCGGCGGTGGCGAACCAGAAGGAGCGGGTGGAGTCGGCTTGCGCAGCAGGGGACATCAAAGTCATCGGGATAGGGATAGGCGATGGCTGCGAGCGGGTTCGAACGACCTATCGACATCACCTCGCGGTGTCCAACACGGAGACGCTCCCCAGGGAGCTGGGCCGGCTTCTGCTCGAAGAGGTCGCCGGCCGGTGAGGGATTCAGGGCGCTTTGGCTCCGAGGGCGTCGAAGAGATGTTGTCCGCGTTCTCGTCGAAGCGCCGCGCACAGGGCGATCGACTCGAGCGCTTGGGCGAGGCTTCGCTCGTACCCGGGGAGCCGGGCCGCGTTCTTCTCGATGAACGCCTTCCACGACGCGGCCTCTTCGGAGGTGCAGAACCGGGCGCCGAGCCCGGCGAAGTTGCTGCGAAAGGTCCCAGGGACGAGCTCGATGACTTCCTTCGAGTTGTTCTCGAGCCACGCGAAGGTCTCGCTTCGGGTTGCGGCCTGACCGAGCTGCTGGGCCAAGATCCCAAGCCCAAGCCGCAGCGGATATTTTCCATCGAGCAGGTCGGCCAGCAGCGACCGCGTGACCTCGAGGTCCTCGTTTCGGCCTAGGGCGGAGGCCGCCGCCTGCCTGGCCGCCGGGTCGGGGGTCGTCCGTGCGAGCTTCGCCACCGCTTCCACCGCCGGCTCTTTTCCCCGCCGCACCGCGACGGTCAGATGGGCCTCGAGCCGGTCCTTGTCCACCGCCGCCAACTCAGGCTCCCCCTCGAGACCCAGGAAGCGGGCCGCGCGGGGAAGGGCCTGCGCGGTGAGCGCCTCATCCTGGGCGAACAGCACGAGCAGATCGTAGAGCTGGGTCGCGAGCAGCACCGCCTCGGCCGAGTCCTTTGCGGCGGCGGTTTCGAGCGCAGCGCGGAAGCGCTCGGTGGCCCAGGATCGAGCAGAGGCTCTTGTGGTCTCGTCGAGCGCGCGGTCCGCGGTTTTGGCGAAGGTTGCGGCGGCGAGCCGGACGACGTCGCCCGAAGGATGCCGGGCGAGCGCGGCGATGATCTCGAGGAAGATGTCGGCCGAAGCTCCCCCCGCGGCGAAGCTGGCCGCCGCGCTGTCGGCGAGCACCATGGCTTCGGCCGACGGGAGGGCCGAGGCGTTGGCGGCGAGCCGTCGCCAATGCTCCGGTTCGAGCTCGAACCGGTAGTAGCCGGCGCCGTTTGCGTTCGGGTGCAGGAGGCTCGGGCAGGCGGGCAGGGTCCGGGTCGCCGTTTCGGTATCGAAGACGAAGCACAGCGGCGCCCCATCGGCCCGAACGCACATGGGGATGACCCAGCGGCCCGAGGCGGGGTCGGTCGAGGATCCGAGCGGCTTGTAGCGACGCTGCTCGAGCTGCAGCTCCGCCCCGTCTTCACCGCAGAGGAGCCGCACGTCTACGAGCGGGACCCCGGGCTGGTCGATGAACGAGCGAAACGCGGGCTCGAGCTCCGGTTTTTCGCTCCCTTCGGCCAGGGATCGAAGGAAGTCGTCGGCGTCCGCGACCGAGTGGGGAAACCGGGCCATGTGGCGGCGGACCCCGGCCCGAAAGCTGTCCTCACCGGCGTAGGCCTCGAGCATGCTGAGGACCCCGGCTCCTTTTCGGTAGGTGATGGCGTCGAAGGCGTCGGCGACCGACTCGTTGCGCTCGACCGGCTCTCGTATCTTTCGGGCCGAGGCGAGCGAGTCGGTAGACATGGCCTCGAGCGAGCGAGCCAGGGTCTCGGTCGAAAACGCGCCTTCGGGCCAGTGGGCATCCGCGATTCGAAACATCATCCACGACGCGAACGCCTCGTTGAGCCACAAGTCATCCCACCACGTCGGGGTCACGAGGTCGCCAAACCACATGTGGGCGAGCTCGTGGGCGTGCACCACCGTGTACGCGCGGCGCTGGGCGAGCGGCGCTCGTTCGTCGAGCAGCAGCAGAAACTCCCCGTACATGACCGCGCCCGGGTTCTCCATCGCTCCCCCGAAGTTTTCGGGCGGGGTGATGAGATCGAGTTTCTCGTAGGGGTACGGGGAGCCAAAATAGGCCTCGAGCTCGGACAGGATCCCGTTGGTGTGCTCGAGCGCGTAGGCGAGGCGGGGCCCGAGCCCGGCGCCGGCCGCCGCCCGGAGGGGCAGGGGGTGGGGGCGGACATCGTTTGGAGGGAGGGACCCGAAGTCGTTGACGTCGTACGGACCGACCGCGAAAGCGAGCAGGTACGTGGGCAGCGGCTTGGTCGTCTGGAAGCTTCGCCGGCTCATCCCATCGGGCCCCTTCTTTCGTCCGGTCTCGGGGGTCGTCGTGATCGCCACCGCGTCTTCGGGCACCACGAGGCTCAGATCGAACGGGATCTTGAACCTGGGCTCGTCGAAGCCGGGAAAGATCTTTCGGGCTCCGAGGGGCTGCAGCTGGCTTGCGACATAGGCTTTTCCTCCGCGCTCGACCCGGTAGAGGGCGTCGGCGCTGCGGTCTAGAGGTGCGTCCCAAGCCAGCTCGATGGTCGCCTTTCCTTCGATGGATCGCTCGAACACCAGCACCGCGACCCCCGAACTCCCCTTCTGTCGATACGTCGCCGCCATCGGGGGCCGGCCCGGGACGAGGACCCGCGCCGACCGCACCGACAGCTCCTTGCCGTGCAGCCAGATGTGGCGGCTCGCCCTGCCCAAGAGCACGTCGATCCGGGTCGTCCCAGAGAACCGCTCCTTTTTTGGGTCGATGCGAAGCTCGAGCTGCTGCCGCAGCGGGGTCGCGAAGCTTGGGAGCTTTCCCGGCGGGGGAGGGCCCGGGTCGAGGCGTGGCGGCCGGCAGCCGGAGCCGAGGAGGGCAGCGATGAGGGCCAGAGCGAACCAACGCACCGGAAAGGTCGGCATGCCGCGTGTTAACAGGGACAGAACCTCCGGTCTCCTCCGAAGCGGTTTCAGAACCGCTCCGGACACCATGGTCGCCGGTCGGTCGAAAAGAGGCGCGCCGCCCGCTGCACCGCGTCTGGCGTCCCCGTGAGCAGGCCCGCGTCGCGGAGCACGGCCGGTCGAGACTCCCCCCAGAGAAGGGCTGGCGCGGCCACGGTCGCGACCTCGATCTCGGGGGCCGATCCGGTGGGCTCGACCTCGGCTCGGCCATCCCTCGCTTCGACCGCGAAGGTCCCCGCGTCCTTGATCCGAAGCACGATTCTTCCGTCGGCCAGGTAGGCGCGCTTGGTCAGAAAGGCGGCCGGATCGAGGGGCGCGAGCCACAATCCGTCCTCGATCACCCGCTTTGCCCCCCGGCCCTGTTGAAGGATCCACGCGATCTCGTCGTCGGGGGGGAGGTTGAACGCCGCAATCTCGGCCACGAGATCCATCGACAAGAGAAACCGCCACAACCGGCGGCGGGTGGGGCCATCTCCCAGCAGCTCCTCGATGCGCACGACATCCTTTGCCTCCCCTTCTTCCCACCGCACCCACCGCCGGTACTGGAGGTAGCCCACCGCGGCCCCGTCCCGCCGGGCCTCGACCAGCTCGGCCGGGCCGAAGGGGCGGTGAACGGCCGGGTCGTCCTGCCACCGCCGGTAGGTCCACCACGCCTCGTTTCGGCTCGGTGCCCCGGCCCGCGACCCTCGCTGCGCCTCGTAGAGCGCTTCGAGTCGCGGCGCCGCTTCCTGGGGCTCGACGTAGGAGAGCTCGAGCTCCGGCGCTTCGGGCAGCAGCACCCCTGCTCGCTGCACGCTCAGCGCGCCTCGCCGGGTAGCGAGCCCGAACCCGAAGCGGGGGTAGATGGCGGGCTCGGACGCCCACAGGCCCACCGCCTCGGCCGAGATTTCTTTGGCCCAGGCGAGATGAACCGCCATCAGCGCGGTCAACACCCCCTGCCGCCGGTGGGTGGGAAGGACCCCCACCGTCGTGGTCCCCGCCGCGTCGAGGTCCGGTCCGCCGGGGGTGGATAGGCGAAAGCGGAGGGCCCCGAGCACCCCCACCACCGTAGCCCCGTCGAGCGCGACGAAGCTCCCTGAAGGATCGAGCAGGGCACCGAGCCGCTCCTCGAGGGGAAACGGCGCCGGCCCGAGCGACCTGCGGAGGCAGCGGCTGAAGTCGCCGATGTCGACCGCCGCGAGCGGCACAACCTCGAAACCCATGGCCGATGACCTACCGGACCGGCGCGACCGCGGCGAGCCAACATTCGGCAGACGGTATTGGAAAAAGCGCCTCACTGGTGATAGCCCCTTCCACCGAGGCGCGATGACGGGGGGGACGGGGGCCATTTCAGGGTCACTGGAGGCTCGCTGCGCCGAACTTCGGCTAGCGGGGAGGCCGAGGGAGGTGCTCGACCTGCTCGAACAGGCGCCACCCACGGACGAAACGCTCGCGATCGAAGGAGCGCTTGCCGCCTTTGCCGTGGACGATCCGGTCCTCATGCGGCGTTTCGCCGAAGGCAATCCCCGGGTCGCTCGGGCTGTGGAGCCGCTCCTTGCCGTGCTCGAGGCCCGGTCTCCTTCTGGCCGGTACACGAGACCGGTCCCGAAGGCGCTCGCGGCGGTGTGCCGGGCGGTGATCGACAACTGCAGTGGGGAGACGGGCAAGGCCCGGACGAAGCTCCGCGCCATCGGTGTCGCCGGGAAAGGCAAGGTGCTCGCTGAGATGCACCTCGACGCGCTCGACGTGCAGGCCGACGGCTGGGGGGGGCCCGAACGCGCGGCCCATCGGCTCGTCGTGGCGGCCGAAGGCGACCCGGTGCTCGAAGAGGCGGCGGGATTTCACATCGGGCTTCACCGCCGCAACCCGTTTGTCCCCGGTAAGCTGAGCGCCGCGTTCAAGCGCGGAATCGCGGCGGGCGCCTCCGAGAGGCATCGAGGCTCGGAGGGCAGAAGGTCCCTGCTCGACGCCGACCCGGCTGTCCTCCCTCCGGAAGATCGAGGACCTCTTCTCTTGCACCAAGCGTTCGCGCTCGCCGGAGAGGGCAGAGCCGACGCTCGCCGGCGCTTCGACCAGGCGCTCGCGGCCGGCGCCGAACCGTCGGAGGTGGCGCGGGGAAGGTGGATATTGGGAGGTGCGCGGCGAAGCGATGAGGAGTACCCGCGTTTTCTGAAACACGTCGCCCGCCACAGGGTCCCGGAGGCCGAGCTCGCAGCGCTCTGCTTCGGGCTGACCATCGCGCCGGTCACACCGTCCTGGTCCCGCGATATGCAGAGGGCCGAGGCCCTCTCGGAGCAGCTCGATGGCCCCGATCCTACCACCCGAGCCATGATCCTCGCCCTGCGCGGCCGGCGTCTGCTGGCCCGGGGGCAGAAGGAGCAGGCGGTCGCCTCCGCCAGGCAGGCGGTCGAGATCGACCCGGCCATCACGCTCGGCTGGGTGATCATTGGGGAGCTAGAATGGAAGGACCTTCCGACCAAGGAGGTCTCGAAGCAAATCGAGGCCGCCCGGGCCGCTCTCGCCTCCCGAACGGGGGACGAAGATCGCACCCAGACGCTCGAGCGGCTGCGCGCCCTCGAAGCCGAGCTCGGGGCGGCTCCACGGCTGCTCGAGTCGGCCGAAGACTGGGCCTTTGCGTATCTCGAACTGGAGGATCTCGAACCCTCCGCTGAACTGCTCCTTCTCCGAGATCGCCTCCCTTCGAAGGAAGCGGAGGCGACCTGGGTGGTCGAGGCAGCGCGAACCGCCTGGGAGGACCCGGACGACGCGGCGTTCATGGCCAGGCTGTTCGGGTCGAAGCCGAGCCGATCCTGCCTGTCGGCGGTCATCGAGGTCTGGTTCAAGATCACCGGCACCCCGCCGATGGCCCAAGCCTTGCTGAGTGGTGAGCTCGACGCCGAGAAGGCGACGCTGCTGCTTCAGGCGTCGAGCGCGACGGTGCGGACGTGGTGGCTGCCAAGGATCGGCGCGTTGGTGCCGGGCCGCGCGGTCCGCGCGCTGGCTTCGTCGGCGCCGCCCAGGCCCGATCTCGGGAGTGTGGCCGAACGGCTCGGGGACTTCGAGCTCTTCGCGCTGATCGAAGACGGCGAGGTGGAGGAGCTGCTGCCTCCGCCTCCCCCGGGCGCCCTCGACATGCTCGCCGAGTTGATGAAGATGTTGGAGGCCCGTGGGGTTGCTCCCCCGCCAGACATCCCTTCTTTCGATGAGCTTCGCGATGCGCTCGATGGCTATCGGGGCGATCTCGATGAGTCCGCACCGTTGAGGCCGAAGCCGTCCAAACGAGCCCATCGGGCCCAAAAGAAGCGGGAGAAGAACAATCGAAAGCGAGGTCGAAAGAAGTGAGCCTTCCCCGTCGTTTTACCGAGGCGCGCGAAACCCTTGGGGTCTCCCTCGACGCAGGGTCGAAGGAGATCCGAAGGGCCTACCGAAGGTTGGTCGCCGCTCACCCGCCCGACCGGGACCCCGAAGGGTTTCAGCGGGTTCGCGCCGCCTATGAGCTGCTTGTCCACCCTACCCGGGAACTCATGTCGCTCATCTCCCACCCCCGACCGTATGTGGCCTGCCCCGAGCTGCCGGCGACACCAGCGGCCGACCCGCACCGCCTGCATCGCGAGCTTCTGAAGGTGTTCGTGCGGCGGCTCGATATCGAGGACCTCTTGCCATGAGCGATCCCATCGAATCCCTCCTCCAGGAGGTCAAGCGCCAGGGAAGGGCTTCGGTCGCGGCCCAAGCCTCGGCCGAGGCTTGCCTCGCGGCGGTCGGCGCGCTCGCCGCCAAGATCGAGGCCGCAGCGCCGCCGGAGACGGCCCGCTTTGCCTGGCTCGAGGCCCTGCTGCCGGTGTTCGATGGTCTCGACCGGCTCACGGAGGCGGCGGCGACCGAGCGGGTCGGGCCCCCGTGGGCTCGGCGTTCCGCGCCGCACGCCGACGGTCTGCGAATCCTCCAAAGCCAGCTCGGAAGGACCTTGCGGGGGCTCGGGGTAGACAAGGAAGCGCCGCTGGGTATGCCGTTCGACGCTGGTCGGCATCGCGCTGTCTCTCAGGTGCGTCGCTCGGGGGTCGTAGAGCCGACCGTCGACCGGGTCGTCGCCCCGGGCTACGTCGTGGGCGATGTGGTGCTGCGCGAGGCCGAGGTTGTGGTTGCGGTGCCGGAGTTGTCCCGATGATCGTCGGCATCGACCTTGGAACCACGAACTCTCTCATCGGATGGGTATCCGGCGGAGAGGCTACCCTGTTTGGAGATGAACGCGGCTCGAAGCTGCTCCCGTCGGTGGTGGCGCTCGACGAAGGCGGCCGGGTCCTAACCGGGAGGCGGGCCAGGAACCGGCGCCTGCTCGACCCTTCGCGCGCCATCCAGCAGGTGAAACGGAGGATGGGCTCCTCGGAGAAGCTCTCGCTGGGGGCGCAGCAGCTGAGCCCTCAGGAGGTCTCTGCCCTTCTCTTGCGAGCGCTGCTCGACTGGGTGGAGTCGTCGGGGTTGGCCCGGCCGGAGGCGGCGATCATCACCGTGCCCGCCTACTTCGAGGACCACCAGCGGCAAGCCACACGAGACGCGGGCGAGCTCGCCGGGCTGAGGGTCGAGCGCCTCGTCAACGAACCTACGGCGGCCGCCCTGACCCAGACCACCGGCGCCGAGGAGAGGGTGCTCATCTACGATTTTGGGGGCGGCACCTTCGACGTGTCGGTGCTCGAACGGGATGAGGGCTTTCTCGAGGTCGCTTCGAGCCACGGGGACACCCAGCTCGGGGGGGCGGACATCGACAAGGCCTTGGTAGGGTACGCGCTCGAGCAGCTCGGAAAGCGGGCAGAGGTGGTGCGGGCGGACCCGGCCGCCATGGCTCGGCTCGAGGCCGCGCTCGAGCGGGCGAAGATCGCCTTGTCCGATCGCCAGGAGGTCGCCCTGCTCGAAGCGCAGCTCGCTGGCGACGCCAAGGATCCCGTGCATCTCGAGCTCGTGCTCACCCAAGAGGCCCTCGAGCGGTTGGCCGCGCCGTTCGTAGAGCGGACCCTGACCTCGGTGGACCGCGCGCTCGAGCTCGCTGGCTGGACCGTGAGCAGCCTCGACCGGATCGTGCTCGTCGGCGGGGCATCTCGGATGCCGCTCGTGAAGGCTCGGCTCGAGGACCACCTCGACCGGCCGGTGCATCTCTCCGAGGACGCGGACCACGCCGTAGCCCTGGGGGCGTCGATCTTGGCCGGTCGGATGGCCGGCGAGGCCATCGACGAGGTACTGGTCGATATCACACCCCATACTTTGGCCGCAGGCAGCCTCGATAGGTTCGATGAGCTGATCGCGGTCCCGTTGATCGCTCGCGGCACTGTAGTGCCGGCGAGCAAGCGCTCCATCTTCTTCACGCAGCGAAAAGATCAGAGCGCCGTCGAGATCCCGGTGGTCCAAGGGGAAGCCCACCTCGCTGAGGACAACACCGAACTTGGTGAGGTCCGTGTGGACCATCTTCCGCCATCGCCGGAGCGAAGCGAGATCGAGGTCGAGTTTCAGCTCGATCTTTCCGGGATGCTGCACGCAAGGGCCAAACACGTTCTTTCGGGAAGGGAAGCTTCGGTCGAGATCCGGCGCGGCCCGAGCGCGCTCACCCGCACCGAGCGGCGAAAGGCCGCGGCCCGCATCGATGCGCTCACGGCTGGCGACCCGTCGGGCGCCCAGGGTCCAGGCGAGGACGATCGGCGCCTTGCCGATGCCCTGCTGTCTCGCGCACGGTTTGTCCTCGGTGAGCGGTCCGAACCCACCGAGGAGCGGGCGGCGCTCGAGGTCGCGGCGGCGGCGGTCGAGGCGGCGCTCGCCGACGGGAGCCCCATCTCCGAGCGCCTCGACGACCTGTCGGGGGCCTTGCTCGACCTGGTCTGAGCGTCCCCGCTCACCGGCCGCGCGCTTCGGCGAGCAGCGCTTCGATTTGGCGTCTCAGCCCGGACGTCAGCCGACCCATTTGGGCGCGCCGGGCGAACAGGGCTGCGGGGTCCTCGGTCTCCGTCTCGAGCACCGCTTCGGCGAGCCCGCGAAGCTCGGCCGCGGGCACGTCCCCGAAGGTGCGGCCGAGCGGCCGAAACGGGAGGATGTCTCTTGGCTCGGTGCCGTCCGGCCATAGCACCGACTCCCCGTTCGGGTCCTCGCTTCGCGGGCGCACATCGACGAGCGCGAGCCTCGCAGCCTCCCGGATCCTCTTCCCTACCCGCTGGAAGCCATGTTGCCTTGCAAGCCCCTCGATGACGACCCGCTCAAGGACGGGACCGTTCTCGTCGATGAAGACACTTGCCAGGGCAGCGAGCGTAGGACGATAGATCGGCTCGTAAAACCGGCTCGGGTCTGGCGCCGAAGAATCCTCGAGCTGAGGTTCGGGCTCGAAGGAGGGTTCGGGCTCGAGGGCAAGGGGAGGGGCGGTGTTGCTCTCGAGCGAAGGCTCACGCCTATTGAAGGTATCGGCATTCGGCTCATCGCTCTTCGGTCTTTCGCGGTCTGCGAACAGCCGCCGCTCGAGCTGGGCGTGGACGTCGTTCATCACCCGGTCAGGGTCGACGAAGAAGTCGGTGGACCAGATGCGAAGAAGTCGCCACCCTAGCCGCTCGAGCACCGCGTGCCGGACTCGGTCCCGGTCCCGCGCGGAGGGGAGGGAATGGTACATTGCGCCGTCGCACTCCACTCCAGCGAGAAAGCGACCCGGGGCGTCGGGGTGGACGACGCCGAGGTCGATTCGGTACCTCGAGACCCCGACCTGGGTCTTGACCACCCACCCACGGGCCCGAAGCGCGTCGGCGACTTCGGCCTCGAAGTCCGAGTCGTAGCGGTCGTCGAAGGCCGAGTGAATGGCCTCGGCCAGGGCCATAGGACCCCGCTCGGCAAAGTCGAGGTAATGCTTCAGGTCGCGCACCGCGCGGGCCTGCGTCCTCGATAGATCCACCATGGAGGCGTCGAAGCTCGCGAACACGATGAGCTCGGTCGTCGCCCGGGTGATGGCGACGTTCCACCGTCGCTCCCCGCCGCTGCGGTTGAGCGGCCCAAAGTTCATGGACATCGATCTCGAGCCGGGCTCGGTGGGTCCGTAGCCGATCCCAAGGAGGATGACGTCCCGCTGGTCGCCCTGCACCGTCTCGAGGTTCTTGACGAACACCGGCTCCTCGCTGGCATCCGAGAAGAAGCGGTCGATCTCGGGGTGGCGGCGGCGGGCCTCGTCGAGAAGGTTCTCGATGAGTCGCTGCTGCTCGGCGTTCAGGGTGACGATGCCAAGGCTCAGTTTGCTCAGCTTTGGGTCCTGGAGCCGCCTCAGCACCTCGCCCACCACGGCCTGGGCTTCGATGGGGTTGGTCCTCGTCCTGCCTTTGCCATAGACCCCGTCGACCCGGCGCAGGCTCACCACCGAGCTCCGGGTGTCGGCCGAGGGATAGGTGACCAGCTGGTTTTCGTAGTAGGCGTGGTTCGAAAACGCGATGAGGCTCTCGTGGCGGCTTCGGTAGTGGCCGGTGAGCCGCCAATGCCGCACCGAAGCCGACAGCGCCTCGTCGAGAATGCTCTCGAGGTCGGCTTCCTCGTCCTCTTCCTCCGTGTTCCGATCGAAGAAGCTGGTCGGGGGCATCTGCTTCGGGTCGCCGACGATGACGGCGAAGCGCCCGCGGGCGATGGCGCCCACGGCATCCCAAACGGGAATCTGGGACGCTTCGTCGAACACCACCAAGTCGAAGAGCGGCGCCGACGCCCCCAGGAACTTCGCGACCGAGAGCGGGCTCATCATCAGGCACGGGGTGAGCGCCAACAGCGCATCCCCCATCTCGGCCACGAGCTGGCGGACTGGCTTGTGCCCGGTCCTCTTTTGCACCTCTCGGGCGAGCACGCTGTAGCCGGGGTGCGCGCCTCGGTCGTCCTTTCTCGGCACGAGCGGGGCGAGCTTCGCGCGAATGGCCTCGGTGGCCAGCTCGGTCAGCTCGGCGTCGAGCCGGCGAAAGCGCTCGATGAGATCATGGTGGCGGGCCGAGGAGAAGCCTCTGAGTTCCGGGCGGCTGTCGATGAGTTTTGGGGCAAGCCAAGCGCAGTAGGCGGTCTTTAGTTTAGTTGCTCGGCGCATTGGTCCGGGGCCACAGATCCTGCCTCCACCGCGTCGACGAGCGACTCGAGCCCGGCGGCCCTCGCCCGTTGCCGGGCCTCGACGTACTGACACCACGGATTCAGCCGACGCTCCCGGGCGGCGATGCCGTCGGCGAGCTGGCGCAGGCCATCGAGTTGCTGTCCCGCGGGGCTGCCGCCGAGCCGGGAAAACCCATCACTGGCGGCGCTGAAGGCATCGAGGCGCGCGCCGAGGTCGGCGGCGGCCTCCGCGATGGGAAGGCCCGGCTCGAGCATCCGGTGCTCGTCCCCGAAGGCGCTCGACAGCGCGACCCGGGTCGAAGCGATCTCCCCGGTGGAGGCGAGCCGGCGAAAGGCGGCGCCGAGGCGTTCGGCGACCTCGAGGAACGCCTCGATGTCCTCGACGGAGGTGGCGAGCCCCCGCCACGGTTTGGGCAGATTGCCGAGCGCCTCGAGCTCGGCTCGGTGCGCCTTCATCATCTCGAGCCGGTCGAAGTCCGCGAAGAACCCCTCGGGTGGCCCGACTTTGCGCGCGAGGCGGGGACGGGCGCCCCCCCCGCCTTGCGAGTTCGTGGACCCAAAGAAGTGGGAGGCGACGGCCTTGGCGAGCGCCCGCCGGCCGAACCAGGAAAACGGCCACCACCGCCGATTCGCCCGGTGGAGCGCCTCCCGCCAGGCCGAGACCGGGGCCGAGGCGACCGCGGCTTCGCTCGCGCTGAACGACAGCTCGCTTTCGGTGGCCCGGTAGGCATCGAGGAAACGTAGGCCGTCACGGAGGCGCTCGAGGGTTTCGTGGGCGTCGGGCGCAACGGCAAAACCGAGGTCGAAGCGGGCGGCGTCCGGGACCACGGCCGCGAGCCCACGAAGGGCCACCACGCGGTCGAGGCGGAGCGCTCTTTGGTCTTCGGCCGCGAGCCCGAGGTGGGCGGCGAAGGTCTCGGCGGCGCGCGATAGTTCGCTCGCCTTGGCCCCGAGGGTCCGGGCGGCCGCGACGAAGTCGGCCTGCCAGCCGTGCGACCAGTCACGGTGCTCGACCGCGAAGAAGGTCTGAAAGTCCTCCGGCTCGAGCTTCGAAAACTGCTGCCCGAGCTCGTTGGCCAGGTCGAGCAGCGCCGCGAGACCCTCGGCGTCGCCGGCGCGGTCATCACGCATGAGCTCGGGTCCCCACCCGAGCTCGAGCCGGTGCACCTTTCGGTAGCGTACCACCCGACCGATGGCCGTGCGGGGGCTGAGGTTCGTCGGCCCCGGGGCGTGCAGGGCCGAAACGAGGCCGTTGAGCCGGTCCCGGTGCGCCTTCAGTTCGGCCGCCCGCCGCTGCCACTCGTCCACCGTGCGCGCGGTGCACTCGTCCCAGGCGACCTCGAGCGTCCGGAGAACCTGCCGCTTTTCCTGCTTGTTCGAGTGCAGCTCGAGGCAGAAACTCCCGAGGCCCTTGTCGCAGAGACGCCGGTAGACCACCTCGAGCGCCGCTCGCTTCTCCGATACGAACAAGACCCTGCGGCCGAGTCCCAGGTTGTGAGCGATGATGTTGCCGATGGTCTCCGACTTGCCCGTGCCCGGTGGACCCTCGATGACAAAATCTCCGTTCGTGCCCGAGGCGTGGATCGCCACCAGCTGCGAGGCGTCGGCGTAGAGGGGCGCAAAGAGGGTCGAGGGGTCGATCGCCTCGTCCACGGCCGAAGGCGCGAGCATCGAGGCCGAACCCTCGTAGCCATCCCTCGGCGTGTGGATGAGATGGTGAACGAGCGGGCTTTGGGCGAGCTGCTCGGCGCGGGCATCGAGATCCTTCCACATCAGATACTTGGCGAAGGAGAAGATGCCGAGCGCGCTGGACTCGAGCACCTCGAAGCCGGGCACGTCGGCCACTCGGCGCCGAACGAGGTCGAGCACCTGCTCGACGTCCATCTCCCCGTCCTCGGCCCAGATCTCCGGGAACTGGAGGTTGAACTCTTGCCGCAGGAATTCGAGCAGCGTGGAGTTGAAGGCCGCCCCTTCCCCGGCGAGCTGCTGAAGCTTCGGCTTGGACTGGACGCTCGTTCGCTCGAGCGTGACCGGCACCAGGACGAGCGGGGCTTCGTAGTGGCTCAGCTTCTCGGCCGCCGGCTGCCAGCGCAGCGCGCCGAGGGCGACGAAGAGGGTGTTCGTCCCGCCCTCTTCGAGGTGCTTCTTGGCTTCCCGATAGATCTCGATGAGGCGCCCATCGAGGCGCTCGGGCGGAAGCTGAAGGACGAGCTCGTTTCGCTCGATCGCCTGCTCGGCGAAGCGTTCGGCGAGGTCCTCCCCGGTTCGAAGCTGAAACTGGGTCTCGTCCCGCTCCTTGCCCTCGGGGAGCACGACGAAGGATAGCTTCTTTCCGGAGGCGATCGCGGCGGCGAGCAACTTCGGCTTCACCGAATGAAACGGAAGGAGGAAGCGCCCCGGCTTCATGTGGAGGAGGCGGTTTCGTTTGGTGAGATCGAGGAGCTTTCGCTTCCACCGGTCCACGCGTCCGGCCGGCGTCTCCACGACCTCCCCGAGGTCGAGCCCGAAGTCGAAGCCGGGAAGCTCCGGCGGCGGCTCCATCGTGGGCATGGCGGTGGGGCCCGCGTCGGTCGCCGCGACGCTCGTTCCTTTCGCGGGCAGGGGAAGGATCTGCCGGGCTCGGGCCTGAAACACGTCCAGCGCGCAAACGAACCCGGCCTCCTCCTCGACTTGGCGCCGGCCCCGCTGCGCCGCCTTCGAAAACGGCACCAAGCTCGATTGGGCGGCCAGGGTCGTCTCGAAGAGCACCAGCTCCTTGCCGTCGATCGCTTTTCGCACCGGCATCGGGTCTTCCGTCGTCAGCCCGAAGGGCCCCCCCTTCGAGTGGGGTTGAAGCCAGACCCCCGACAAAGCGTGGCCTTCGCTCAGGGCCAGCACCGGCTGCAGGCCGGCCTGCTCCGCGGCCGCGGCGAACAGGACTGCGAGGTCGAGGCAGCAGGCGATGCCCCCGCCGAGGACATCGGAGGGCGACCGAATCTTCTGGCCGTTTCGTTCGAAGCTGGCCGGGGGCACGGCGTAGGTGAGGCGTCGGGCGGCCACCGCGCCCCAGATCGCTTCGATCATCTCCCACACCCGCCGCCGGTCCTCGGAGCGGTAGCCCTCGAAGCCTTCGCAGCGGCCGTTGGCCGCGAGCACGGCGCTCGCCTCCTGCAGCACCGTCGCGACCGCGGGGTCGTTGGGCAGCACGAAGGCGGCGAGCAGCTCGGGGAGGGCCGAGGTCCCGCCCCACTCGTTTCTGGCCAGCGCGACGACCGAGCTCGTTCGCTCGGCGAGCAGAGACTCGCCCTGCCACAGCTCGAGCCGCAGGTCGGACCGCATCCGCTCGTCGAGCTCGGCGAGCAGGCCGCCTTCGACCTCGAGGCGCCGGTGCTTCATCGTCCGTTCGGCCCAGGGCTCGATCCGGTCGATTGGCCAGATCTGCGGCCGAAAGACCGGCGGGGACGCGGACAAGCGAAGCTCCAGCGCGCACAGCGGAGCGTCCGAACGGTTCTGGACCCGGATCTCCAACAGCAGCGGGATGTCGGCCTGGTGGGCGGCGAAGCCCATCTGCGGAGCGTGCGCCCAGGAGAGCATGGCCGGCTCGCCACCAGAGGTCGGTTCGCTCTCGGTCGTCATGGCCGACGCCGGTCATGCCTTGCCCGGGCGCTCGGCACCAGAGGCCTTGCAGGCGACGTGGACTTGCGCGGGCGACCGCAGCCCATGCACCAGTTGAAAGACCACGGTCCCGGCCGCGTCCATGAAGATGATGTCGGAGCCTTCCGTGGCGGACGCAGAGGTTGCGGTGGAAACGGTCAGAGCCATCTCCCGGGAGTTCGGACCTCGACACGGGATGGAAAGGTTGCGGATTCTCCCCGAATTCCGTTTGGGCCGGGCCGACCGAGGTCTTGGTGGCGGTCGAACTGTCCGCCAGGTCCCACTCAGAGTTGGTCGGGGTCGATTCCGAGGGATCGGAGCTTCTCCGCGAGCGCGTCGGCTCGGGCGCGCTCATTTTCGGCCCTTTGGCGCTCGTTTTCGGCCTTCTGGCGCTCGTTCTCGGCCTTTTGGCGCTCGTTTTCGGCCCTTTGGCGCTCGTTTTCGGCCTTTTGGCGCTCGTTTTCGGCCTTCTCCTCGCCGGTGAGGAGGGGATTTCCCTGCTTGTCGAAGAAGCGGAGCCAGAGCCCGTGCCGCTGCTCGAAGGTGCCGGTCCAAACGCCGATCTCGAGGCCGAGTGGTTCGATGTCCACTCGGGCCCCTTCGCGGAGGAGTAGGGGTTCGAGTCGGTCTCCGGCGAGCCTGAAGGCACGGAGGCTGATGTCTCCGAGGAAGTGACCAGGGTCGAAGACGACGTAGTAGGCGACCCGCATCTTGCCGTAACGGAGCCGCTTTCGGGTGAGCTCGCCTCCCTTTTTGTTCGATACGATCTCGACGACGAGCTCGGGCGGCTTTCCATGGTCCCATATGAAATAGGACTTCGTATCCGAATCGTCCCACCGGAGGTCCCCGAGCTGAACGTCGTTGCTGACGAGCAGGTCGGGAACGAGCGGGTCGTTCAGCGGCCGGTCGAAGAGCCCCACGTTGGCGGTCGCCAGAAACGGGCGAGGCACGGGGTCCGTGGGCTCCCCTTCGATCTCGATGGGAGGCGCGCCCGCCCAGCTCGCGTACAGGGAAGAAGCCAGGAGCCTCTGGTTCTTCTCGGAGGGGATGTTGTCCACGGGGTCGTCGTTCTCCGTGATGAGGTGAGAGGTGTCGGGCCGGGGCGGATAGCCGTCCTCAGTCTCGGCCGGATCGCGCATACACTAGAGCATACTCGGCGGCTCGGGTCCCGTCTAGCCTCAGGCGAGGCCGGTCCGGTGAATGGGGTGCTCGACGACCCGGCCGGCGCGCTCCGTCACCGGTCCCATGGGTGCTCGGCTTACGAGAGGCCGCGGTAGGGAGGCGGTCCGAGGGCTTCCGTCCCCGGTGCCGGGGGCGGTGGTCCCCACCTCGGGGATGCGCCGGTTGTCGCATGGCGCGGGAACGGTTCTTGCTCAACTCTCGTCGCCGCCACCGGAGAACCGCCATGCACCGACGATTTGCCCACGCCACCGCTTGCCTCGCCGCGTTCGGCCTCTTCGCTTGCGGCGAAGACGCCGAGGACACGCCGGCCCCGGACGACGTCGGGGTCCAAGCCGACTTTGGCTTTCCCCCTCGCGACATGGGCCAGCCGCCGCTCGACATGGGTCAGCCGCCTCCCGACATGGGCGTCATGGACATGGGCGCCGTCGACATGGGTCACGACGACGCGGGGGCGCCGGACACCGGGATGCCCGACATGGGCCCGCCTCCTCCTCAGGAGGTCTCGGTTTCGGGCCGGGTGGTCGGCCTGGGGAGCTGGCTCGCCGCCGACAACCGGTACCACGGCTGGGCTGCGGTGGTGCCGTACGGGGTCGCTCGGCGGATGCCGGTGACGAGCAGCGAGGCTCCGGCAACCCTCGGCAACTACGCCATCACGGTGCCGGCCAATGGGCAGGTCTTTTTCTTCACGAGCAAGGCGCCCGGCTACCTTCAGACCTATACCGTGGTCGGGACCGAGGACCGGGACATCGAGGGCCGAAACCTCTACCTCGCCGAGGTCCCGTGGCTGAACGCCATCGCCGCCGCCCACGGGGTGACGCTCGGGGCGCCGTTTCCGTGCGAGACCGCGCAGCTGACCGGGCAGACGTGCCTCTACGGGGCGGTGGTGGGCCGAATCCTCGACGACGGCACGGCTGGCGCCGGCGACGTTCGTCCGGTGGCGGGGGTGCGCGCGGCGGACTTTGCGGTGCGCGGCGGGCCGATGAACGGGCCGTGGCGGGTGCGGGGGCCCTACTTCCTCGATTACAACGGCAACCCGGACCCCGACGCCCAGGCTTCGACAACCTACCAGGACGGCCAAGGGCAGTACCGGGGCGGGCTGTTCGCGTTCTTCGCCGAGGTGCCGGTGGCGGGCCGGCAGCCGGCTCCGCTCGAGGTCTCGATCACGTACCTGAGCCAAGGGGTGAACCGATACTTCGGGCCGCGGACCGTGCCGGTGTTCCGGTCGATCGGCACCGCGGTGACGTGGACGACCGTAGCGGAGACCGGGGTCGCGCCGCCGCCGCCGGTCGAGAACATCGACTTCGACACCCAGATCTATCCTTTGTTTCGGGCGGTGGCGCAGGGCGGGCTCGGCTGCCAGGGCTGCCACACGAACGTCGGGGGCGCCCAGCCGGCGGGGGGCATGAACCTGGCCGGCGGGCCGGAGGCAGCCTACGGAGCACTCGACCCGGCCCGGTATCCGTCCCGGGTCAACGTCCAGAGCCCGGCCATGAGTTACCTGCTCGTGCGGCCGCTGTACGAAGAGAACAAGCAGGACCACCCGATCTTCGCGTTCGCGAGCGAGCAGGATCCGGCCTACCAGCTCATCTATGGATGGATTCGCGAAGGCGGCGGCCGAGACGCGCCGCTCGCTCCAGTGAGCTTTCGAAACGAGGTCCGGCCGCTGCTCTACAACCAGGTCGCGCAGGGCGGGGCCGGCTGCCGGACTTGTCACTTCGATGGGGTCGACGCCCAGAACGCACCCGGTGGGTTCTACATGGGGGGCAGCCCACGGGAGCTGTGGGAGCAGATCGTGAACGCCCCGCCGACCGACAACGGCGCGACCGGTGAGATGTACCGAATCAACAAGGACCCGCAGTACCCAGACCGCAGCCTGCTGCTCACGAACCCGCTGTTTGGCCACCCCGAACCCCACCCGGTGAAGGTGTTCGCGAACACCGCGGACCCCCGGTACCAACTGCTGTACCGGTGGATCGTGGAAGGCTACGTCTACGACGAGAACTGAGAGATGGCGCGCTTTCGGACCGCACTGCTGCTCGTCGCTTCGGCCACCGCTTGCGGCGACGAATCCTTGGCTCCGGACGACCGGCCCGCTCCGGACGGGGGGGACATCATGATCCCGGACGCCGGTCCACGGGACGCGGCGCCCGTGGACGGGGGCCCAACACCCGAGGAAGGGGTCCGGCTGTCCGGTCGCACGCTCCGGCTCGATGGGTTCATCAGCGGATACGAGCTGGTGGTGGACGACGTGGTGGTGCAGGCGCTCGGAGTGGCCGGGGTGGACCCGGTAAGCTCCGGGGCGGTGGGCCGCTACGAGGTTCGGGTTCCCGAAAACGGGCAAGTGGTGTTGCGGGCGAGCAAGCCACAATACCTGTCTACCTACGCCCGGGTCCCGGTGGCGACAAGACCCATCGAGCGGGACGTGCTCATCGCCTATCTGCCCCACGTCCGGCAGATGTCTACCCGGTTCGGGCTCGACGCCGAAGAGGAGTTCGACTGCCGGCCCCCAAACCCGGGGCGCTGCCAGTACGGGATCCTGATGGGCCAGGTGCTGGGCGACGGGGGCGAGCCGGCCGCCGACGTAGGGGACTTCGTGGTGCGGGTGGAAGGCGACAGCCGCTGGCCCCGGCGCGGGCCCTACTTTTTCACCCCAAACGGCCAGCCCGACCCGTCGGCCACCGCCACCCGCCGGTCCAGGGCCCCGGGTGGGCCGTACCAAGGTGGGTTCTTCGTGGTGTACGTCGAGATTCCACGGCTCGGGGAGGCGTCGCGGGCCGTGAGCGTCGCCGCCGGGCAGGGCCGGTACTTCGGTCCGGTCCAGGCCCCGGTGTACCGAGGCGGCTTCACGTGGATCGATCTGCCTGAGACCGGGACCCCGGTGCCGCCGCCGGACGACCCACCCCCGCCGCCGCCTCAGGACGCGGACTTCGACGCCCAGGTGTATCCCTTGTTCCTTCCGGTCGATCGAGGCGGGCTTGGCTGCGTGGGTTGCCATACGAACCAGGACGGCCGCACGCCGGCCGCCGGGATGAACCTGTATGGGGGGCCGGCGGCGGCGTTCTCCTCGCTCGACCCCGCCCGGTATCCTCAACGGGTCAACGTGGCCCAGCCGGGGCGGAGCTTGCTGCTGACGAAGCCGTTGTACGCCGACGACGGGGAGCAGGATCACCCGATTTTCGCGTTCGTGAGCACCGAAGATCCGGCGTACCGGATCATCTATGGCTGGATCGCAGGTGGCGCTACCCGGGACGGGCCGAACCTCCCCCCGGTCAGCTTCTCCCTGGATGTGCGGCCCATTCTCTATGGAGACTTCGCGTCGGGCGGCGCTGGCTGCGCCGGCTGCCACGTTCAGGGGGTGAACGCCCAGACCGCGCCCGGTGGGTTGTACTTCGGGGGGAGCCCGGCCGACCTGCACCGGGCCCTGACCGTAGACCGGGCCCAGGACGGCGGGACGGAGACGTACCGCGTCAACCGGGCGGAGCCGGGGCGGAGCCTGCTCTTGCTCAAGCCGCTGGCGGGGAGCCCGGTGCCGCATCCATCGAAGCCGCTCGTGGGCACCCAAGACCCCCGGTACCAGACGCTGTACCGGTGGATCGTCGAGGGCGCGGAGAACGACAGCCCCTGACCTCGATTGCTCCCCTGAAACCCCATCCCATCGCCGACAGCGGACTTCGATGCCCCATTTCCTCGATCCGATGGCCCCTGACCTCGACGGTTGGCGTCCGGCCTGCTAGGCGTAACCGCTCTCGTGTTCGTCCGCGCCCTCCCATCGATCCTGGCGATGACCGGGATCGCCGTGTTCCCCGCCCTTGGCTACGCGCAGGACGTGAATCTGCGGGTTCAGGGGGTGGTTTCGGCGGCGGAGGCCCGAAGCGGAGCTCCGCTGCCGGTGTCGTTTCGGCTCGTGGCCGACGGCGAGCCGCTGTCTGCGACCTACGAGCTGCGCATCGACCCCGGCGGGCCGCCGCTCGTCGCCGGCGGTCCGGTCGCGGTGCCGATCGGGTCGCCGGTTCGGGTCGACGTGGTGGTGCCCATCCCGCCCGGTCGGACAGGTCTCGCGCGGGTGGCGGTGGAGGTCGACGCGGGCGTCCCGGAGACGAACCTGTTCGACAACCGGGCGGAGGGGCCGGATCTTTTGCTGGTGCCCGCGCCCGGGCCTCAGGTCGCGGCCGTCCGGGCGCCGGCCCGAGCGAGCGCGGGGCAGACCGTGGCGGTCGAGGTCGACCTCGCCAACCCCGGGCCGCCGGGGACCTGGGACCTTTCGGTGGGGGTGGGGCGGGCCCCCTGGGGCGCGGCGGGCGCCGAGCTGGCCCGAAGCCCGGTGGCGCTCGCTTCGGGAACTCGAACGCTGCGCCTCGACGTGCCGCTGCCGGCCGGTCTCGGGGCTGGTGGATGGTACCTGATTGCCGAGATCGACCCGGACGGGGCCGATCCTTCGCTCGATCCGGGGGGACGTTTCGGGCGAGCGGCAGCGCCGACGGTGGTGGAGCGGCCCGAGCTCGAGCTCGTGTCCGCTCGGCTGCCCGATGCGGTTTTGCGCCGGCCCTATGTGGCCTGGCTCGACGCTCTGGGAGGAGACGGCGCGCACGACGTGGAGGTGCGGTCGGGGCTGCCACCCGGGGTCGGCTACGGCCAGTCGAGCCGCCGGTTGTCGGGGACGCCCACCGAGGCAGGTACGTTCGCGGTGGAGGTGCAGATCCGGTCGGCGGGTCGGTCGGTGGAGCGAGAGGTCGAGTTGACCGTCGTGCCGAGCAACGCCGCGCTCGCCGTCTTCACGTCCACCCTGCCCGAAGGTTTCGTGGGGCGCCCCTACGAAGCTCGACTGGTCGCTTCGGGCGGGGCGCCGCCGTACGAGTGGACGCTCGCCGATGGCCGGCTCCCGGCTGGGCTTCGGCTCGACGGCGCCTCCCTCGTGGGCAGGCCGGAGGCGACCGGACGAACCGCGCTCACGCTCCGGGTGCAGGACGCAGAGGAGGCCACCCGCGACGTGCCGCTCGCGGTGTCGGTCGGGCGCACCCCGGATCTTCGGATCGCCACCCGGTCGCTCGCGTTTCCGGTGGGGGAGACGGTGAACGTGCCGCTCGAGGTGGTGGGCGGGGCGTCACCGTGGACATGGCGGGCCGAATCACCGCCGCCGGAGGGCCTGCGGGTGACCGAGGAGGGCCGCCTCGCGGGGACCCCGACTCGCGTGGGTCGGTGGCCCACCCGAGTGTCGGTGACCGACCGAGCCGGGGTTCCGGACTTCGCGCTGCTCGACATCGACGTGGAGGACCCGGGGACCTTGCGCATCCGCTCGGAGCCCGTGCCGGCACTCTTGACGCTCGAGCTGCTCGAGCACGTGTTCGAAGCGGAAGGGGGGACCCCGCCCTATGCGTGGCGGCCCGCGGCCGGAACCGCTCCGCCGGAGGGGTTCTTTCTCGCCCCGGGTCCGGAGCGCGGCGCGCCGGAGGGGACCGCGGTCCTGTACGGACGGGGCTTCGACCCGGTGCTGGCCGCCTTCTCCGTGCAGGTGACCGACGCCGTCGGGCGCCGCGACGAGCTGCCGGTGGCGGTGGTGGTGGATCCGGTCTCGGCGTCCCAGGTGGCCTCCGGCTGCCGTTCCGGGGGCACGGGCTCGCTCGGGCTCGGCCTTTTCGGCCTTCTCGGCGTTCGTCGGGCCCGGCGCCGAGGTAGGCGTTGACCCTCGCTCCGGACCTGGACGAAGGAGAGGTGATGTCCGAGGTCGTGGTCTTCGGGGCCGGCGGGTACACGGGGCTCGAGCTGCTCGACCGTCTGGCCTGGCACCCGTCGGTGCAGGTGGTGGCGGCGAGCTCCGACCAGCTCGCCGGACGGCCGACAAACGAGTGGGTGGCCGGCCACGACCAGCTCGCGTTCGTGCCCCATGTGGCCGCCCTGGCCGCGACCGAAGCCGGTCAGGTGGCGATGCTGGCCACGCCGGCGAAGACCGCGGCGGAGCTGGTCCCGACCCTGCTCGAGCGCGGCTTGCGGGTGATCGACCTGTCCGGCGGGCATCGGCTGGAGGCGGCGCAGTACCCGGAGTGGTACGGGTTCGCGCACCCGTACCCCCGGTCCCTGGCCGAGGCGGTGTACGGGCTGCCCGAGCTCGTGCCCGAGGCCGAGATCGCTGCCGCTCGCCTGGTCGCAAACCCTGGGTGCTACGCGACCGCCGCCGCTCTCGCCGCCGCGCCGCTGATCGGCGCCGGCCTGGTCGCCCCCGGCGCCCCGCTCGTCATCGACGGCAAGAGTGGGACCACCGGGGCGGGAAAAACGGTATCCGAGCCGATGCTGTATTCGGAGGCCGCGGACGACGTTCGGCCCTATCGGGTCGGTCACCACCAGCACACCCCCGAGATCGAGCGGCTGCTCGGGCGCATCGCTCGGGCCTCGGTGCGGGTGGCTTTCACCCCCCACCTGGTGCCGATGCGTCGTGGGCTCGCCTGCGCGGTCTACGCCCCCGCCGCGCCCGGCGTGGGCCAGGCCGAGGTCGAAGCGGCGGTGTTCGCGACCTACGAGCGGTGCCCGGCGGTCCGGGTGCGGACCTCGCCGCCCGAGACCAAGCGCACCCTGCACCGGCCGGAGGCGGACGTGTTCGCGCACTTCGACCCTCGGACCGGAACCGTCGCGGCGTTCTGCGCCCTCGACAACCTCCTCAAGGGGGCGGCCGGGCAGGCGATCCAGAATCTGAACCTGCTGCTCGGACTGCCCTCGATGACCGGTTTGTCACCGACGACCGGCCTGAGCCCTCGGACCCAGCCATGACCAGAGAAGCTCCGTCCTACCTGACCGAACTCGACCTCGACGCCGATGCCACCCTCGCCCTGCTCGACCTCGCCGCCGAGCTGAAGCGGGAGCGGGCCCACGGGGAGTACCGAAGCGCGCTCGTCGGGCGCACGGTGGCGTTGTTCTTCGAAAAACCGTCGGTTCGAACGCGGGTGTCGTTCACGGTGGGGGTGCAGGAGCTCGGCGGGCACGTCGTCGAGCTGACCGGGACCAACACCAAGGTCGGAAAGGGCGAAGACGCGGCCGATTTCGCGTCGGTGCTCGGTCGCTACGTGCGGCTCATGGTGGCCCGGGTGTTCGCGCAGCGGACCCTGGAGGAGATGGCGACCCACGCCGGGGTGCCGGTGGTCAACGCCCTCTCCGACGAGCGCCACCCCTGCCAGGCCCTCGCCGACGCCCTCACCCTGCGGGAGCGGTACGGGTCGCTCGACGGTCTGAGGTTCGCGTTCGTGGGGGAGGGCAACAACGTCGCCACTTCGACTGGCCTCCTGCTCGCGATGCTCGGGGCCGAGGTCCGGGTGGCCTCGCCGTCCGGCTACGGGCTTCCGCCGGAGCGGCTGGCCGACGCGGCCGGGTTCAAGGGCTCGCTGGTGCAGCTGGTGCAGCCCGAGGAGGCGGTCGAGGGCGCCCACGCGGTCTACACCGACACCTGGATCTCGATGGGCCAGGAGGCGGAGGCGGCGGCCAGGCGGGCGATATTCGCTGGCTACCGGGTAGACGAGGCGCTCATGTCCCACGCGGACCGGGAGGCGGTCGTCATGCACTGCCTGCCGGCGGTGCGGGGCGAAGAGATCGCCGGGTCCCTGATGTACGCCGACTGCTCGCTCATCTTCGAGCAGGCGGAGAACCGGCTGCACGCCCAAAAGGCCCTGATGCTCCACTTGCTCCGCGCCAGCCAATGAAGCGCCTCGCCGCTTTGGCGGTCTTCGGCCCCTTCTCGGCGGCCTTGGGGCCCTTCGCGGGGGCCTTGGGCCGCTTCTCGGCAGCCTTGGG
>DAIQNR010000001.1:0-54306 GCA_036788295.1 Myxococcota bacterium | reverse complement strand
CGGCGGCCTTGGGGCCCTTCGCGGGGGCCTTGGGCCGCTTCTCGGCAGCCTTGGGCCCCTTCTCGGCGGCCTTGGGGCCCTTCTCGGGGGTCTTGGGGCCCTTCATGGGGGTCTTGGCCGCGCTCTCGATCGGCTGTTCGGGCGGAGAGGCGCCGTCCCGGGGCCCAAGGATCTCGAGCTACGAGCCGTCGGGGCGGGTGGAGGGGACTGTCCCCATTCGGATGCGGTTCACGGCAGACGCGGCCGAGGCGCTCGTCGGCCGGCCCAGGCCGCTGGACGCGGTCCTGCTCTCCCACCCGCCGCTCGAAGGCACGGCGACCTTCGTCGAACCACGGGTCCTGCACGTCGAGCCGTCGGCTCCGTTTGCGCCCGCGACCCGCTACCGGCTCGCGGTGCGGGCCGACGTGCTCGGGGGCGCGCCGCTGTCCGGGTCCCGGGCGCTGTCGTTTTTCACTCCGTCGTTCGGGCTCGAGGACGGGAGGGGGTGGCGCACGGAAGAGGGGGCTCGACTCGCGCTGCGGTTTTCGCACCCGGTGGACCCCAGAGCGGTGGAGGCGGCGGCCGTGGTCCGGGCCAAAGGCGGGGCGCTGCTCGGCCACCGGGCCGACCACCCCGACCGGGCTCCCGGAGGCTGGACGGCGGTCCCGGCCCCGGCCCAGAGGGTCCACCTCGCCATCGACGCCGCTCCGCCCGAAGTCTGGCTCGAACTCGACGCCGGCCTGTCGACCCCAGAAGGAGGGGCGCCGCTCGGGAAGCTCGTCTCGCGGGAGGTGCCCATCGACGCCGAAGCCCCGGTCATCGACCGGGTTCGGCCGGTGCAGTTCGGGGCCCAGTGGGCGGTGGCGGTGGACCTCGGGGCGCCGGTCCCGCCGAGCCGCCTGGTGGGCGCGGTCCGGGGGGCGGGTCCAAGGGTTCAGCTCGCGCTGTCGCCGGACGGGCCATGGGTGCTCGGCGCGTTCACCCCGGAGACGACCGCGAGCGTGCAGATTGGCCCTCCGCTGCTCGACCC
This sequence comes from Myxococcota bacterium, assembly GCA_036788295.1. Lineage (GTDB taxonomy): Bacteria > Myxococcota > Kuafuiibacteriia > Kuafuiibacteriales > Kuafuiibacteriaceae > JAHQVK01. Next base: position 53,297 of record DAIQNR010000001.1, on the reverse strand, counting down.
GCCCCGGCCGTGGGTGGTCGAGCTGCCGGCGCTGCAGCCTGCCTTGCGCCTGCTCGACCCGGAGCCGATGCTCGATCTGCCCCCAGGGGCGAGGCTCGAGGTCGAGCACCACGGGGTCGAGACCCTGGTCCTGACCGCCCGGCTCGTCCCGCCCGAGCGCCTGATCCTGATCGACGAGCCGCTGTCCGCCCCCCGGCCGGTGGCCGCGGCCGGCCTCGGGGAGGGGGCGGGGCCGCTCCGAGTGGGGGCGCACCCGTCCGGACGCACCAGCTTCAACCCGGCGCCGGTGCTCGACGGCCTGCGCCCGGGGCTCGTCCGGCTCGAGATCCACGACGAGCGCCGGCCGTGGCTGCGGGACGTGCGCTACCTGAACCGGCGCGGTCTCGATCTCACCGTCAAGCGCCGCCCTGGCTACGCGTGGGTGCGGGTCAGCGACCTCGAGGGGGCGGTGGCCGGAGCCGGCGTCCGGGTGTTCGGCGCCGCGGGCGAGGTGCTCGCCGCAGGCACGAGCGACGGCGCCGGGGCGGTCAGCCTGAAGCTCGACGGCCCTGGGGTCCTGGTCGCGGCGCAGGACGGCCGGCGCTCGGCGGTGCTGCCTCTCGACGGGCCGGTGGCGCTGCGGGGCTCGGGCCAGCCTGGGCTCGTCGCCACCCTGCTCGCCGACCGGACCACGCTCGGACCGGGGCAGAGCGCCGAGCTGTCGGTCCTGCTCGCCGACGCCCGGGGCCGGCCGACGGCAGCTCTGCTCACCGCCCGTCTGCGCCGTCCCCGGGGCCCTGCGGTGGCCGAGATCTCGGTGCGGGTCGAGCCGAGGGGCACCGGGCAGGCCTCGCTCGAGGTCCCCGGCGACGCCGAGCCTGGCCGCTACCGGCTCGAGCTGCTCGACCCCAGCGGCCACGGCCTCGCCGAGGTCGCCCTCGACGTGCGCCGCCCCGGGGACAAGAGCCGGAGGGTGGAGGTCCGGGCCGAACCCCCGCTCGGTTTCGTGATCGAGGCGCATCCGGGGGTGGGCCGGCTCGCCGGGCGATGCCGATACCGTCGAATCGATCGCTTCGGGGGGCTGCCCCCGCCGCCGGGGCCGGCCCCCCGGTTCGAGCCGGTCGCGGTCGATCTCGGCGACGGCGAGGCCCGCCGGGTGCGGTGCCCCGAGCCGCCGGGCGGCGCCCGTCCGTGGGAGGTCCGGTTCGAGGTTTCGGCCCCGGGCGGAGAAGAGGAGGTAGCGACCCTCGTGCATGCCCCGGAGCCTCGCTACGCTGCCATCCTCCTCCCCGAGGCCCCTCCCAGGGAGGGTGAGCCGCTCGGCGCGGCGGTGCAGGTCGTGGACTCCCGGGGTCGCCCGGTCGAAGGCTCGGTGGAGCTCGAGATTCGGCCGCTCGAGCCCCGCCCTGGCGCTCGAATTCGGCGCGGCCGCCTCGTGCCGGACCTCCTGTCGGTGCCGGGCGAGGCCCAGATCTTGACCCTCGCCCTCGTCGATGGGGCGGCGACCGTGCCGTTCGTTCCTGCGCGCGGCGGCCCGTGGTCGCTGCGGCTCGGCGAGCTGGCGAGCACGCTGTGGGTGAGCGGCGCCCCGGGGACGCCTCGGCCGCTCGCCCTCGAGATGTACCGGACCAGGGCTGGCGTGCAGGTCGCCTTCCCGTTTCCAGGGCGGCTGCTGCTCACGGAGGAGGACCTCGAGGTGGTGTCGGCCCGGGCCTCTCTGGAGACCGGGGTGTCGGCCACCGTCCCGGTAGGGAAGGGTAACCACGCGGTGACCGGACTGTTGGTGGGGGCCGATGGACAGTGGTCGGCGGCCCGCCTCCCCCCGCCGACGCCGGATGGGGACCTCGCCGCGGTGGAGCTGACCGCGCCGGATCGGCTCGCCCCCGGGGCGCCGATCGACGTCACCGTCCGGGTCCGGGGTCCGGCGTGGAGCGGCGTGGCCCGGCTGTTCGCGGTCGAGGCCCGCTCGGCCCCCACCGAAGCCCAGCTCTTGAAGTGGGCCCAGCCCCCCACCGGCGCCGCTGCCCTCGATACCCTGGTGACCGCCGCCCTCGACGACCCGGAGCCCGCCCCCGAGGTGGAGGACCGCTGGGAGCCGCGCTCGGCGGAGCGGCGCCCGGGACGGGTGGCGGTGGCGAGCCCGTGGCTCGGGCTGTCCTCGGACGGGTTCGCGCGGGCTCGGCTCCCCTGGCCGGAGGTGTCGGGTCGGGCTCGGCTGTTCGCGGTGGTTCGGGCCGGCGGTCGAATCGGGGTCGCCTCCGTCGAGCGCCTCGTGGGCGACGGCTTGTCGGCGGAGGTCCTGCTCCCGCCGGCGGTGCGGCCCGGAGACACCGCCGCGGCCGAGGTTCGGCTCGCCAACGACAACCCGACCTCGATGACCGTCCGGGTGGCGGTGGAGGGCGAAGGGTTCAAGGAGCGGGCTCTCGTCCCGCCGGTCACGGTGCCGGCCGGCGGGACGGCCACCGCGAGGGTTGGGGCCCAAGCCGGACCCGACGGCGGGTTCGAGCTTCGGGTGGGGGAGGTTCGGGTGGTGCGCCCCATCCGCCGCATCGCCGAGCGCCGCCGGGCGTTCCTCGGTCGGGGGGCGACCGCGACCGGGAAGAACCCGGTGGTCCTGCCCACCCCAGAGAGCATCGGGGCGAGGCGGGCGAGGCTGGTCATCGGTCCCTCCGCCGTGACCCGGTACGCTGCGGCGCTCGCTGCCCTCTTCGAGCCGGGCCCGCTCGATCCGGAGCGGGCGGCGGCGGCGGTGCTCGCCGGGCAGGCCGAGCCGAAGATCGCCCGAGCCCTCGGGGCGGAAGCGGTGCTCGCCGCGGCCGCAGCCGAGGTCGAGCGGGGCTACGGCGACCCGGACCCGTGGCTGCGGGCGTTTTCGGCCCACGCCGGGCTCGGGCTCGGGGCCGGCGCGGCCAGGCAGGTGCTCGCGGAGGTCGCGGCCGGGAACGACCCCGCCGCCGCCGCCTACGCCCGGTTCTTGCTCGCGAGGTCGGGCCGGACGGTGGCGAGCCTGCCCGCGTCGTCTTCGAGCCGCCCCGACGTGCTCGCGCTCGCTGCGGTGGCCGACCGGCTGCTCGATCGGGCCGAGCCCGGCGTGCTCGAGGCCCTACCGCTTGCCCCGTACGCCGGAGAGAGGGTGGGACGGGCCAGCCGGACCCTGGTGGACGCGCTCGCCCTCTGGGCGCTCGAGGCCCTGCCCGAAGAGCACCCGGTGGCCGCCGCCTTCGAGGCCGCGATCATCGAGGCGGCCCGCATGTCCCGGTGGACCCACCCGGCCGAGGAAGCGCTCGCGGTGCTGGCCCTCGGAGCGAGGGCCCGGCGCACCGCCCGGCGCCCCTACTGGGGGACGGCGCTCGTGGACGGCGAGGTCGCGACGAAGTTCTCGTCGCTCGCTCCGGTGGTGGTGGACCTGTCCGATCGGCTCGCGGGCCGCCCGGAGGTCACGGTCACCGGAGCCGGCGCGGCCGAAGTGGGGCTCGTGCTCGAAGGCGGCCTCGTCGTTCGCACCTCGCCTGGGCTTCGCCTCGGCGTCCGCCGGCGGGCCCCGAGCGGGGAGCCGCGGGAGGGGCGGCTCACCGAGGGGGAGCGGTTCGTCCTCGAGGTCGAGGTCACGAGCAGCGCCCCCGCCGCGGAGGGCATCCTGCTCGACGTCCCTCTGCCCGCCGGCCTCGCCGTCGAGGTCAGCCCCCCCGGGGCCCGCGCCCGCCCTGGAGGCTACCACCTCACCGCCACCCTGCACCCCGGCGCCAGCCTCGTGGCCCGGTTCGAGGTCGAGGCCCGCTTCGCCGGGGTGTGGCACGCGCCCCCGATCCGGGCCGCGCTGCGCCACGCCGGAACCGAGGTCGAGCTCGCGCAGGAACCGCTCGTCATCGAACCGCCCTGAACCCGCGTCGCTGAACGGCAGGTCTCCCGGACCGATCAACGAGGCCCAAATGGGTGCAACATTGGTCTCGAATCATTGGGATGCGATCTTTTTGGTGACGGATAGCGCTCGGTCCGGCCACTACCTTAGGCATGCTCCGCGCGCTCGGTCCGGCTCCCCGAGCCATCGGTCTTTCTTGGCAGCGACCCGAGCGCCACCGGAGGGCCCCGAATAGCGGCCTCGGCTCATCATCAGGCCCTTCGATCGGGGCTGGTCTCGAGCCGAGCTGCAGCATTGACAGCCGGCTCGAGTTTTGGGGCCCAAACCGAGAGAAACCGCTCGACGCCGGGTTTCTCGCCCTGAACCGCCATCGCATCGACCCGGCCACCGAGCCGGGCGCGGTGAAGCTCGCTTCGGCCCTGCACCACTCGAGATCACGGGGTTTCGACCGCTCGAGCGTCGGTCCACGCCCGATGAAGTCGAGCCGGCTGTCCCGTTGGCGGCCCCGAACTCCCTCGGCGTTCGCGGTCGTGGCTTTGGCATCCCTCATATCCGCCTGCGGCCCAGGGTCTGAGCCCCCCGTCGTCTCGCCTCCGGTCGAGCCGGCGCCAGAGAGGCCCGTGATCGTGCGGTTTTCGGCTTCCACGGGGACGGTAGCGCTCGGCGGCCAGGTCGATCTCACCTGGGAGGTCAGCGGCACGGCCACGGTCTCGATCTCTTCCGATGGTGATTTCGAAGTCTCCGTCTCCGCCGCCGGCGTTTGGACCTCTCCCCGGCTGACCGAGGCCACCCGGTTCACCCTCCGGGCCGAAAACGAGGCTGGGGTCGCAAGGGCCGAGGTCACGGTGTCCGTCCGGAGGCCTCCGGAGCCTCCCGCCATCGAGCGCTTCCGAGCGACCCCGGAGGAGTTTTCTGGGGAGCGGGTCGAAGTGGGGCTGTCGTGGCGGGCCACCGGCCAGCTGAGGCTTCTGTCCCAAGGGGTCGAGCTGCTCGATTTTCCCGGGCAGCGAGCGTCGTTCTTTCAGGTTCGCGTCACCGAACCCACGGTCTTCACGCTCGTCGCGCTCGGCGAGGACGGGACGGAGATCAGGCAGGAGGCCCGGGTCCGCCGCATCGGAGAAGAACTCGAGCCGAACGACCGCCGGGACGACGCGCAGCCCATCGAGCCCGGGGTCCCGATCCGGGGCACGATCACCCAGGGGGACGTGGATTGGTTCGCGGTCCAGGTCCCCGAGGGCCACTCCATCTTGGCTGGCCTCGAGCCGGGCTGCGGCTTCGACAGCCTGCTCGAGCTGTGGGGCCCGGACCCAGAGTGGCCGCTCGAGTCCCGGTTCTTGGCCCTCAACGACAATCCGAGCCCAGACGAGACTTGCTCGCGCATCGATCCGGCCACCGAGCCGGCCGCGGTGGAGCTGCTTGGGGGCCTTCACTACCTGGCGGTGCGGGGTTTTGACCGGGCGAGCGTCGGGGCCTACCGGCTCTCGGTCGAAACCATCCCCCCCGGCTGCGGGAATGGCCTCGTGGAAACCGGTCGGGGGGAGCAGTGCGACCCTCCGGGGGAGGGATGCACGGCGGCCTGCGCGATCGAGGGGCTCGCCACCCACACTGGGGTACCGCTCGACCTCGAGCTCGATGTCGCCGTCCCGGTGGAGATCCGCCTCGAAGAGGAAGGGACGATCTTCGGCCGCGCCTTCGGGCCGGACGGCGAGTGTCCCGCTGGAGCCGGAATCGGGCTGTTCGACCTCGACCGAACCGGGGGCCAAACCCTATACCGCGTGAGCGAGCCGGCTGAACCGGCCTGCCGGCTGCCTGCGATGGCGCTGCCCGCAGGTAGGTACATGGTGGCCGTGAGCGGTCCGGCGCCGCTGCCGCTTTCGCTGTCGGCTCGGGTCCGCGGCTGCGGCGATGGAATCCTCGACCGAGGCGAGGTCTGCGACGAAGGCGGACCGACTGACCTCTGCGGGCCTGACTGCCGGTTTCGGACGGTCCGGGTGGCTTCCCCCGGGGCTTCCGTGGGGGTAGATGTCCCGCCGTCTTCGATCCGCTTCGTCCGCGTCCCGGTCCCGATCCCCGGTTCGTCGATCTCGGCTCGGGTGCTGGGGTCGTCGGCCGGGTGGCAGCTCGAGCTTCGAGACGGGGGATACTTTCCCCTCGAGCAGGCGCCGCCCGGGGAGGCGCTCGCCTCGCTTCCAAGACTCCACGACCGGCCGGCCGAAGATCATGTCATCGCGGTGAGCCGAATCTCGGGCGGGCCGGCGACGGCCCAACTCGAGGTCCAGATCACGCCTCCCGCGTGCGGGGACGGCATCGTGCAGCGGCATGCCGGGGAGCAGTGCGATCCGCTTCGTGATGACATCCCGTGCCGCGAGAGCTGCCTCGCCGAGACCCAAATCTCTCCGTTCGTTGGTCCCGCCCCTCTAAACGACCGAACCGATGAGCAGATCACGCTCGGGCCCCAGCCCGAGACGCCTCTTCTATTTCTCGTCCAGGCGGAATCGGTGAGCCGACTTCGGGTCGGATCCGGTTTTCCGAGGCCCGACTGCGTCGGACAGGGCGGGGCAGGGCTGATCTTGTTCGACGGCGCCATGCGACCCCTCTCACCCACCTATTCCTGGGCCTTGCAAAGCCCGCCGTTGATGCTGCAGCAAGGCCTCTTCTACCTGTTGTTGAACCACGAGTGCGCGGGGTCTTCCGATGAGCTCGAACTCTATCGCGGCATCGAGCGAAGCCGCTGCGGCGACTTCATCACCGATGCCAACGAAGAATGCGATGGGCTGGCTGGGAGCGGATGTGACCCGGAGACGTGCCGGTTCACCTCCCGCTTGCTTCGGCGCGAGCAGGAGCCGAACGACCACTTTCACACCGCGGAGCCGCTCCTTCCCCTCCGCTCCGTGAGCCTGTTCGGTCGCGTCTCGGCCGGCGACCGGGATCTGTTCAGCATCGATGTACTCCCCGGCGACGAAGTCGGGCTCGCGGCAAACATCGCGAGCTGCGATGTACATGCCTTCCGGCTTCGCGATGACCGAGGCAATCTCGTCGCCGATGCGACGCGGCTCTCCTCGTGTCGGCTGATTCTGCCTGCACCGCTGGCCCCCGGCCGCTACTACCTCGAGGTCTCGAGCGAGTTCCCTCGCCCCTACTCGATGGGGGTCGAAGTCCCATGAGAAACCTCGCTGTGCTTCTTCCTTTGTTGATCGCCTGCGACGACGATCGGCTGACCGGCCGAGTGCCAGCGCTCGACCACCCCGAGCTGCTCGACTTTGGTCCGGTGCCGGTGGAGACGTCCCGGGTCCTCCTGCTGCCCCTTCTGAACCAGGGCGACCTATCGGTGCGAATCGAGCGTTTCGTCGCCGACACCCTGGCGTCGGTCACCGTCGAGACGAACCCGGCTTCCCTCTCGGTCGCGCCTGGCGTCGAAGTCCCGGTCGAGGTTCGTTTTTCGCCGCTCGCGGTGACCGGCCCGCTCGAGTTCGATCTGGTGCTCGTCACCGCCGAGCTCGGCGAGCGGACGGTCCGGATCACCGGGGAGGGGGTGCGGGAAGGGCTCTTTGTCCACCCCCGACCGCTCGACTTCGGGAGAGTGCTCCGGGGTCATGACCGCACCCGGGTGCTCGAAATCGAATCCTTGTCCTTCTCGGATGCACCGCTCGAGGTGTCGATCGAGCCTCCGGACCGCTTCGCGCTCGACGAACCCATTCCGGAGCGGATTCGGCCTGGCGATCGCATCTCCGTCCGGTTTCGCTACACCCCGGAGGTGGACGGGCCACCCGGCCGTGACGACGCCATCGCTACCTGGTCGCTGTGCCCGAACCAAAGCTGCAGGGTGCGAGTCCCCTTCACCGGGGTGGCGCTGACCGCGGCGGTGCGCTGCACCCCAAACCCGGTCGATTTTGGAGCGGTTCGCCCCGGGTCGGCCCGAACCGCGTCCATAAGGTGCCGAAACGAGAGCGACCACGCCCTCGATACCTACGGGTCGTACGTCTCTGCGGCGAGCGACCCTGGCTTCTCGGCGGTGGACGCCGGCCCCCGGCGCCTCCTTCCCGGGGAGTCCGAAGACTTCGGGCTCCGGTTCGAGGCGCCGCGCGGTGTCGAGTCGGGCCTTCGGCGCGGCACGTGGAGGCTCGACCTCGCCGACGCCGAGCGGGGCCGCCCGGTCGCGCCGACGTCGGTCGCGCTGTTTGCTCGGGTCGGCGGACCGGCGCTGCGGGTGAGGCCGGCGGCGGTCGATTTTGGCCGGGCGGCGGTTGGCATCCCCGCGAACGCCGCGGCAACGCTCGAGAACGTCGGCGACGAGCCCCTGACGGTGCAGGCGATTCACGCCGACGGCCCGTTTTGGGTCCAACGTCCCTCGGAGCCGCTCGTGCTCGCCCCGGGGGCGTCGGAGCGGTTGAACCTCGTCTTCACCGCGACCACCGCCGGGCCGGCGCGGGGCGCGGTACGGCTTCGAAGCGACGACCCGGAGCGGTCCGAAGCCACGATCGAGCTTCGGGGCCGCGGCCTCGCGCTGTCGGACTGCGAGCTCGAGGCCACGCCGAGCCCCGCCGACTTCGGCGTGCTCGCCGCGTTTCGGGCCACCGTCCTTGGAGTGGCCCTGCAGAACGTGGGCTCTGAACCCTGCCTCGTTCGGGAGCCTCGGGTGGTGGGGACCGCCTTTTCCTGGGCGAGAGGGGAAGAGGTTCGACTGTTGCTTCCCGGTGAAGCATCGGTCCACGTCCTCCGCTTTGCTCCGAAGGATGCGGCGGCCTACCAAGCTGTCTTCGAGGTGCTGATCTCGAACCGCCGGGCCCCCCTGTTCTCCGTCCCGCTGCTTGGCGAAGGCGGGCTCGAGACCGCGCGCGTCGAGCCCGATGCGGTGGACTTCGGGGAGGTCAACCGGGACTGCGCTGGGTTGGCAACCCTTCGCCTCCACCGTGTGGGATCCGCGCCCCTGACGCTCGAGGGTATCGAGGTCGTGAGCTCGGGCGGTGGTTTTTCGGTCGATCTGCCCGACCGCGTGCCCGCCTCGGCCCGCTTCCTCACGGTGCAGGCCCGCTACGAGCCCGGCTCCGACCCGGCCTCCCAGCCCGAAGTGGGCCGGCTGACGTGGCAGATACCAGGCGGTTCGGAGGTCGCCCATGTCACGCTGCTCGGTCGCCCCGCCAACGATGCGCGGGCGGAAGAGCGCTTTCGACAGGGGGGGCTCGCGGCGGTCGATCTGCTCGTCGTCCTCGACAGCTCGGCGTCGATGGCGCCGTACCAGGCCGCCCTGCGAAGAGGGCTGCCCAACTTGCTCGAGGCCGCACGAGAGCGGGGCATCGACCTGCGCCTCGCGCTCGTCAACATGGACACAGACCCTCCCTGCCGCCCCGACCTCGAGTCGCCGACCAGCGCCCTGCCCGGAACGTGCGGCTTCTTCTCCCAGGGGGACTTGGTTCGCCACGATCCCCAGTGGCGCGTGCTCTCTTCGCAGACGATGCCGAGCATCGAGGCCGCGTTTCAGCACACGTCGAACGTGGGCGTCGGCGGCTCGACCACCGAGACCGGCTTCTACGCCGCCGACCTCGCGCTCGAGCCCCGGCGCTTGCTCGGCTACAACCGAGGTTTTCTCGAGCGGACCGATACATTCTTTGCGGTGATGTTCGTCTCCGACGAACGAGATCAATCCCCCCACGGAGGGATCCCTTACATTGCTCGTTTCGCCTCCATCACCGGCGCCTTCGACCGCGACCGCTACGCCCTGACCGGGATTCTCCCCTACGCTTGTTCCGATGATCGCCCCTTGTTGAGTGGGTACGGCGGCATCTTGTGCCAAGCCGGTGGGGTGATTGGCTCCCTTCGCCCGTCCAATGATGACTTCGGCCCGGTCTTCGACGAGGTGGCGCGGGCTGCGTTCGGTCAGCGCCGCTGGTTCGTTCTCCGCCGCTCGGCGCAGCCCTCGAGCATCGAAGTCGAGGTGGACGGGGTGCCTCTCAGCGCCATGAGCTTCGGCAAGTCCCGCTGGCGCTACTTGCCCACCTTGAACGGAGTCGCTTTCGCGGAGGACAGCGTCCCCGCTTTTGGCTCTGAGGTGGTCATTCGCTACCGTCCCCGGTGCGAATCGAGACGACCGTGACGAGACTCCGATCTCAAGCCCTTCTGCTTTCGGGGATACCGACTCCTCTGCCCTCTTGGCTGACCTCGGCCGCTCCGGTCATGACCGCGCTACTCTCCTGCGGCCCAGGGTCTGAGCCCCCCGTTGTCCCCGCTCCAGTCGAGCCGGCGCCAGAGAGGCCCGAGATCGTGCGGTTCTCGGCGTCCACCGGGACGGTGGCGCTCGGCGGCCAGGTCGATCTCACCTGGGAGGTCAGCGGCACGGCCACGGTCTCGATCTCTTCCGATGGTGATTTCGAAGTCTCCGTCTCCGCCGCCGGCGTTTGGACCTCTCCCCGGCTGACCGAGGCCACCCGGTTCACCCTCCGGGCCGAAAACGAGGCTGGGGTCGCCCGAGCCGAGGTCACGGTCGCCGTTCGGGGGCCTCCGGATCCGGCGTCGATCGAGCGGTTCGAGGCGGTTCCGGACGAGTTCACCGGGGCCTTTTCCGAGGTGGGGTTGTCGTGGCGGGCGACGGGGCGCCTTCGGCTGTTGGCGGGAGGAACCGAGCTGACCGAGTTTCCAGGGCAGCGGGCCTCGTTTTTCACCGTGCGCATCACCGAACCGACGGTGTTCACACTCGTTTCCACCGGCGAGGATGGTTCGGAGGTCCGGGCCGAGGCGAGGGTTCGACGCCGCGGGGTGGAGCTCGAACCGAACGACCGTCGCGAGCAGGCCCAAGCCATCGAACCGGGTGCGACGGTGCGAGGCACGATCACCGAGGGAGACGTCGATTGGTTTTCGGTCGCGGTCCCAGACGGCGCCTCCCTGTCGGCGAGCCTGAACCAGAGCTGCGGTTTTGGCAGCCAGCTCGAGCTGTGGGGCCCGGACCCAGAGCGGGTCGGGCAAGTCATCTTCATTGGGCTCGACGACCGAATCGAAGATCCGTGCGCCCGCATCGACCCGGCCGTGTTTCCAGCCGCGGTCGAACTCTCCGGGGGAACCTACTACCTCAGAGTGCGCGGCTTCGATGGGTCGAGCGCGGGTGCCTACGAGCTCACCGTGGATGTCATCGCCCCGGGGTGCGGCAACGGACTCGTCGAGGTCGGGCGAGCGGAGCAGTGCGACCCTCCGGTTGGCCTATGTGGAGCCGACTGCGTGTTCACCGGCCTCGTCACCCACTCGGGGCCGCCGCTCGACCTCGAGCTCGAGCCGCCGGCTCCGGTCGAGATCGGCCTCGAAGAGCTGGGCACCCTCTTTGGAACTTTGGCGGGCGACACCTGCCCCGAGCTCGGCCTGTTCGATCTCGAGCGGACGGGGGGACGCACCCTTCTTCGCGTCGATGAAGGCCCAGGCCGCTGCGGCGCCTTGCTTCCGGAGCCGCTCGTTCCCGGCCGGTACGTCGTCGTGCCCCTATCGGAGGCGCTGCGGATGTCGGTTTCGGCGCGGGCCCGGGGTTGCGGCGATGGGATTGTCGACCGGGGCGAGCTGTGCGACGAGGGTGGGCCGACGGAAGGCTGCACGCCGGACTGCCGGTTTCGGGCGGCGGCGGTGGCCGATCCGGGCATCCCGGTCACGGTGGATGTCCCGGCCTATTCGACCCGTTTCGTTCGGGTGGATGTCCCGATCGCGGGGAGCTCGCTCTCGGTTTCGGTGGTCGGCCACGCGGCGGAGTGGAGCCTCGGCCTTCACGACGGAGGTTTTGTCGAGATCGCGAGCGCCGGGCCCGGAGAACCGCTCCTTTCTGGGCAACCCGAAGAGATGGACGACCTCGCCGCTGGCGAGCACCACGTCGCCGTCACCGGGCACTCTGGCGGGACCGCGGCGGTCACGCTCGCCATCGACCTGACGCCCCCGGCCTGCCCCGACGGCATCGTTCAGCGGCGAGCGGGCGAGCAATGCGACTGGCTGCTCACCGAAATCCCATGCGGGGGCGACTGCCGAATCTCACCGGCGCTGCCTCGATTGCAGGGGCCCCGCGCGCCCGACTTCGAGCTCAGGGGAGTGGGGAACCAATTCCCCCTCGAGCCGGGCGACGAAGAGTTCTTCGCCGTCGAGACCAGCACCGTCACGCTCGTGGTGTTCCAGGGCTTTCACCCCGTGACGAGGGCCTGCTCAGGTCCGGTGGTGAGGGCGCTCGACATGGCGCTGTTCGACGACCAGCTGCGGCGGCTCACTGCGTTTCCGGACCCCTATGCCCGTTGTCCGAGCGTCGTGTTCTCGCTGGAGCCGGGAGTGAGGTACCTGAAGGTGAAAAACGACGGTCCAAGCCGCATCGACCCGGTCGTGCTCGCCGGCGGGCTCGAGCTGGCTGAGTGCGGAAACTTCTTCGTGGACGCGAACGAGGACTGCGAACCGAGCGTCAGCGGCACACCGCTCTGTCTTTCGGATTGTCGCATCGCGGCCTCGGTGCGCCGGGAGCAGGAGCCCAACGACGACCTTCGCACCGCGGAACCGATCGATGTGAGGCGAGGCGAGACGCTCTTTGGCCGGGGAGCGTTCGGCGACCGGGATCTCTTTGTCCTCGAGCTTGGACGGTTCGAAGAGTTCGGAGTGAGCGCCGAGCTGGTTTCGATGAACCGGGACTGCGCATCCTCTCAGCCGAGGCTCCGGCTGCTCGACCACCAAGGCCGAACCCTGGCGGAGGGGACGAGCAGTTTCCAGCAACCCTGCCCTCGACTCACCGTCGGGCCGGACAACCCGCTGCCCCCCGGGCGCTACTTTCTCGAGGTCAACTCGGGGTTCGGGCCCATCGGGCCCTACCTTTTGGAGGTCGAAGAACGATGAGATCTGCCGCCGCTCTCCTTCTCGTGCTCGTCGCCTGCGACGACGACGTTCTCGGCGTTCGGACCGTCGCGCTCGATCACGAAGAGCACCTCGACTTCGGCCTGGTCCCGGTGGGAACCTCCCGGACTCGAACCCTAACCCTCTCGAACCCGGGCGGGATCTCCGTCCGGGTCGAGCGGTTTCGCGTCGATTCGCCTCCGTCGGTGGCCATCGGGCTGAGCCCGGCGTCGGTGGCCGTCGCCCCCGGAGTCGAGCTGCCGGTGGAGGTGACGTTTTCGCCCCGCGCGGTGACCGGCCCACTCGAGCTGGAACTCGTCTTGGTCACCGCCGAGCTGGGCGAGCGCACCGTCCGGCTGACCGGGGAGGGGGTGCGCGAAGGCCTCGTCCTGTCCCCCCGGCCGCTCGACTTCGGCCGGGTCCTGCGGGGGCGGAGCAGCACGCGGGTGCTCGACGTCGAGTCGGTGTCGTTCGAGGACAACCCGCTCTCGCTCTCGATCGAGCCTCCTGACCGGTTTTCCCCCGATGAGCCGGTGCCGGCGCGCATCCGAGCCGGGGACCGCATCTCCGTGAGGTTTCGTTACACCCCGGCCGCGGACGGTCCCGCCGGAGACGACCTCGCCACGGCGACCTGGAGCTTCTGTCCGGATCAAGCCTGCCGGGTGGAGGTCCCGTTCACCGGCTTCGCGGTGACCGAGCCAGTGACTTGCACCCCGATCGACTTCGGCGCGCTCCGGCCGGGGACGGCAAAAGCGGCGGCCACGACGTGCATGAACCAGAGCGACCGCAGCCTCGTGGTCACCGACGCGTCGCTCTCGCTCGCGACCGACCCGGCGTTTTCGGTCGTGGACCCCGGAGCGCTCGGCCTCGACCCCGGCGCCTCGGTCGCGATCGGCGTCCGGCTCGACGTGCCGGCGATGGCGCCGACCGGGCCCCGGATGGGAGAGCTGCAGGTGAGATTCTCGGACGCGGACGATGGCGTTCGGCTTCGCCCGGTGCCGGTCCCGATCACCGCTCGGGTGGGCGGCCCCGCGCTCCGGGTGAATCCCGAGGCGGTGGACTTTGGCCGCACCGCGGTGGGCGTCGCCGCCCGGTCCCGAATCGAGCTCCGAAACATTGGAGAGGAGCCGCTCCTGGTCGAGAACTTCCAGATCGACGGACCGTTCGCGGTCGAGGCGGCGCCGAGCTCGCTCATGATCGACCCTGGCCGGTCGGAGCGCCTGGCGCTCACGTTCACTCCGGCGGTGGCCGGCCCGGCGCGGGGCAACCTGCGCTTTTCGAGCGACGACCCAGAGCGGCCCGCCGTCGAAGTCTCTTTGCGCGGCCGAGCCCTCGATCTATCGAACTGCCAGATCGAGTTCGTCCCCGACACCGTCGATTTTGGTGCGTTAGCCCCGTTTCGGTCCACCGGGTCGGGGGTTTTGGTCCGAAACATCGGCGAGGAGCCGTGCCTCGTGCGGGATCCGCGGGTCGTGGGCTCCGCCTTCTCCTTCAAGGACGGCGGCGAGGATGCGCTGCTGTTGCCGGGCGAAGCAGCGAGGTATGTGCTCGGATTCACACCGATGGACAACACGGCCGAGCGCGGTGGGCTCGAGGTCACCATCTCGAACCGGGCCGCTCCGCTCGCCCTGGCCAACATCCGCGGTCAGGGTGCGTTCGAAGCGCTGCTTCGGGCCCCCGACGCGGTCGATTTCGGCGAGGTCAGCCCCGAGTGCGGGGCCACCGAGATGGTTCGCATCTACAACCCAGGGCCTGGCCCAATCGTCGTCTCTGGGGCCGACGTCTGGAGCTCGGGGGGCAGCTTCTCCGTCGAGGGCGAGCTTCCCGAAGAACCCATCGAGCCCGATGGGTTTGCCGAGCTGAGGGTGAGGTATTCGCCGGGCAGCGAGCCCGAGATCGGCGTCCTGACGTGGCGGACGGGATCAAGCTCTCCCCCGGCGAAGGTCGCGCTGTTTGGCCAGCCGTCGGTCGAGCCATTCATCGTCGAGCTTTACCAGCAGGGCGGGCCCTCGTCGGTGGACATGCTGATCGTGCTCGACAGCTCGAACTCGATGGCCAGGGTGCAGGCGACCTTGCCGGGCGCGTTTCCGCGGCTGCTCGACACCGCCCGCGAGCGCGGGGTCGATCTGCGGCTCGCCGTCGTCAACATGGACACACAGCCGCCGTGCCGAGCGAACCTCACCCAGCCGCCGGCGGGAGCGCGCCCTGGCGACTGTGGGTTTTTCTCCCAAGGCGACGGTCGGCGGTCGGACCCGAGCTGGCGGGTGCTTTCCGCCGACACCGTCCCGAGCTTCGCGGAGGCGGTCGCCCACACCGTGAACCTGGGCGTCGCTGGCTCGGCCATCGAGACCGGCTTTCTCGCCGCCCGGCTCGCGCTCGACCCCCGGCGGCTGCTCGGCTACAACCGGGGCCTGCTCGACCGATCCGACCGGTTCTTCGCCATCATCTTCGTGTCCGACGAAGAAGAGCAGTCCCCGGGCCTGGCGGCCCGCTACGAAGCCGAGTTCGCGGCCATCGCCGGGGCGCTCGACCGCGATCGCTACACGCTCACCGGCATCCTGGTGGACGAAGTCTGCTTCGCCGCCGGCGCCAGCCGATACCTCGCCGCGGTGCGCCGCGCCGGCGGCGTGGTGGGCACCATGTGCCCGGAGAACGACGACTTCGGCCCGGTGCTCGACCAGGTGGGCCGGGCCGCCTTCGGCCAGCGGCAGCGGTTTTCGCTCCGCCGCCCCGCGCTGTCCCAGAGCATCATCGTCGAAGTCGACGGAGTCCCCGTCGAGGCCACGCGGCGCGGCCGCACCCGCTGGCGCTACCTCCCGGCCGACAACGCGGTCGAGTTCGAGCCCGAAAGCGTTCCTGCCTTCGGCTCGGAGGTCATCCTCCGCTACCACCCCCGCTGCGAGCTGAGGATCCCATGACCGCACTTCGCGCTTCCCTCGCGTCGGCCCGAACTCGTCTTTCAGTCGAGCTGACCTTGTCGGCGCTCTTGGTGGCTCTTTTTTCCTGCGGCCCGGCGCTGGAACCCTCCGCGGGGCCGCCTCCGGTCGAGCCGGCGCCGGAGCTTGCCGAGATCGTCGAGTTCTCCGCTTCCACCGGGACGGTGGCGCTCGGCGGCCAGGTCGATCTCACCTGGGAGGTCGCCGGCACCGCCACGGTTTCGATTTCTTCCGATGGAGACTTCGAAGTCTCCGTCTCTGCGACCGGGGTGCTGACCTCTCCCCGGCTGACCGAGGCCACCCGGTTCACCCTGCGGGCCGAAAACGAGGCCGGAGTGGCCCGGGCCGATGTCAGGGTCGCCGTCCGAAGGCCCCCGGAGCCGCCTGCCATCGAGCGCTTCGAGGCGACCCCGGAGGTGTTCTCCGGGGAGTCGGTGGAGGTGGGGCTCTCCTGGCGGGCCACCGGCCAGCTGAGCCTGCTGGCCCAAGGGGAGGAGCGGGCCGATTTCCCCGGCCAGCGGGCGTCGTACCATCAGGTGCGCATCACCGAACCCACGGTGTTCACCCTGGTCGCGCTCGGCGAGGATGGGAGCGAGATCCGGCGCGAAGCCAGGGTGCGGCGCGTCTGGGAAGAGCTCGAGCCCAACGACCGGCGGGAGGACGCGCAGCCCGTCGAGCCCGGGGCCCCGGTTCAGGGCACGATCACCCAGGGGGACGTCGATTGGTTTCGGGTCCAGGTTCCACGAGGCCATTCGATCGAGGCGGGCCTCGAGCCGGACTGCGGCTTCGACAGCATGCTCGAGCTGTGGGGCCCAGATCCGGAGCGACCGTTCGAGGCCCGGTTTCTGGCCCTCGACCACGGTCCGGGCCCAGACGGCGCCTGCGCGCGCATCGACGCCGCCACCGAGCCGGCCGCCGTGGAGCTCTTCGAGGGCGTTCATTTTGTCGCCGTGCGGGGATTCGACCGGTCGAGTGTCGGGGCCTACCGTCTGACCGTGAATCTCATCCCTCCAAGCTGCGGAAACGGCCTCGTCGAGACCGGGCGAGGGGAGCAATGCGACCCTCCGGGCGAAGGATGCGGCGCGGACTGCACCGTCGAAGAGCTGGTGACCCACATCGGGCCGCCGCTCGATCTCGAGCTCGATCCCGCCGTCTCCGTCGAGATCCGGCTCGAGGAGGAAGGGACGATCTTCGGCCGCGTCTTCGGCCGTGCCTTCGACCCGAACGGCGATTGCCCCGCTGGAACCGAGATCGGGCTGTTCGATCTCGACCGGACGGGAGGCTCGACCCTGCGCACGGTGCGCGAGTCGGCCTGCGCGCTGCCCGCAGCGCCGCTGCCGGCGGGCCGGTACTTGGTGAAGCCGAAGGGGGAAGCGCCGCTGCGGCTGTCGTTGTCGGCCCGGGCCAAAGGCTGCGGCGATGGGTTCGAGGACCGGGGCGAGCAGTGCGACGAGGGTGGGCCGACGGACGGCTGCGGGTCCGATTGCCGGCTTCGCGTCGCCGCCGTCGCCGCACCCGGCGTTCCGCTCGACCTCGAGGTCCCCCCCGATTCGACTCGGTACGTGCGGGTCCCGGTGGCGATCCCCGGGACTTCGATCGCCGCCCGGGTGCTCGGGACCCCAGAGGGATGGAAGCTGGGCATGTACGACCAAGCATTCTACTTCATCGCGGACGTGGCGATAGGAAGAGAACTATCGGGTCTCGGCGACCTCCACGATCTACGGGCGGAGGACCACCTCATCGCCGTGACTCGAACCGGCGCCGCGGCCGGTCCGACCGCGCGCCTCGAGGTCGATGTCACCCCGCCTCGCTGCGGGGACGGAGTGCTCCAGCGGCGGGCGGGGGAGCGGTGCGATCCGCTGCTCACCAACGCCCCGTGTGACGCGGACTGCCAGTTCGAGACGAGCCTGCCGACCGTTCACGGGCGGGAGGGGCCGCTCGACGACCTTCCGCTCGTGCTGCCGCCGGGGCCGCGGTTCCTTGCGGTCGAGACCGCCACGACCGGCCGTTTCGAAATGCTATTGGTCCCGGCCGCGTGGGAGCAGGTCCGCCGGTGCTTGGGCCCTCGAATTCGGCTCACGGCCTTCGACCAAGCAGGGTGGCCGCTCGGCCTAACCTCTCAGGGTTCGTGCGTCGTCGGTGGGGTTGATGGGCCGGCTGGCTCGTACCCGATTCTGGTGGAGAACCTCGATCCGACCGACACGGCCTCTTTGCTCATTCGGCGGCAGTTCACGGCGGCTCGGTGCGGCGACGGCGTCGTGGACGCGGACGAAGAATGCGATGGTTCGGTGGGGTGCGACCCGAGCACCTGCCTGCTGCAGGGGCCGATTCGCCGGGAACAGGAGCCCAACGATGATTTTCGCTCCGCCGAGGTGCTCGAGCCGCTCCTGGGCGAGCGGGTCTTCGGACGAGCGCCGCCTGGGGACCGCGACATGTTCGTCTTCGATGTTGGTGAGGACATCGATTACGGGCTCGCGTTCCATGTGAATCGGTGCTCGACCGCCGGATCCTGCCAAGGGGACCTCGCCGATCGCTTTCGCTGGTTCGACGAACGGGGGCGCCCCCTCAGCCTCCCGTTTCGCGACCCCAACTTTCGGCTGACCGAGGGCCGCTACTTCTTCGAAATTCCGTCCTCCAACCGATATCCCATCTACCGACTGGAGGTTTTTGCTCGATGAAGCGCTTCGCTCTCGTCGCGCTCGTCGCTTTTGCCTGCGATGACGAGCGCTTGGTCGGCCGCGTGGCCGCGCTCGATCACCCCATCGAGCTCGACTTTGGCCCAGTGCCGGTCGGGACATCACGGATCCTCGTCCTGCCGATATCGAATTCGGGCGATCTATCGGTGCGAATCGACCGGTTCGTCGCCGACGCTCCTTCTTCGGTCACCGTCGAGACGAACCCGGCTTCGCTCGCGGTCGCGCCCGGGGTCGAAGTCCCGGTCGAGGTCCGGTTTTCGCCGCTCACCGTGACCGGTCCGCTCCGGTTCGATCTGGTCCTCGTGACCGCCGAGCTCGGCGAGCGCACGGTGCGGGTCACCGGGGAGGGGGTGCGGGAAGGTTTTTCCGTTCACCCTCGGCCGCTCGACTTCGGGAGGGTGCTCCGGGGCTACAGCGCCACCCGGGAGCTCGAGATCGAGTCCTTGTCGCACTCGGACGCGCCGCTCGCGGTGTCGATCGAACCTTCTGACCGCTTCGCGCTCGACGATCCCCTGCCGGAGCGGATCCGCCCCGGGGACCGGATGGTTGTCCGGTTTCGATACACCCCGGCGAGCGATGGCCCGCCCGGGCGGGATGACGCGGTCGCCACCTGGTCGCCGTGCCCGGACCGAAGCTGCGACGTGCGGGTCCCGTTCATCGGGACCGCGTTGACCGCGCCCGTCCGCTGCACCCCGAACCCGGTCGATTTCGGGGCCCTGCGCCCCGGCTCGGCGCGGGCGGCGTCCATCCGGTGCCGAAACGAGAGCGAGCAAGCCATCGAGACCTCCGGGTCGAACATTCTGGAGCGGAGCGACCCTGGCTTCTTGGTGGTGGACCTTGGGCCCCGGCGCCTTCTCCCTGGGGAGTCCGAAGACTTCGCGCTGAGGTTCGAGGCCCCGGGCGACGCCGAGCTTGGGCCTCGAGAAGGTTCGTGGGTGCTCGATCTCGTCGAAGTCGAGTCCGGCCGCTTCGTCCCTCCGGCGTCGGTGGCGCTTGTGGCCAGGGTGGGCGGTCCCGCGCTCCGGGTGCGGCCGGCGGCGGTCGATTTCGGGCGGGCTGCGGTGGGGATCGACGCTCGGGCCCACGTCGATTTGACGAACGTTGGGGACCAGGATCTCACGGTGCAGGGATTTGAAGGGCAGGGGCCGTTTTCGGCCGAGCCCGCCTCCGATGTCCTCCTCATCAGCCCGGGGCAGACGGAGCGCTTGCCCCTCGTGTTCACGGCGACCGCCGCCGGGCCGGCCCGGGGCTCGGTGCGGTTTCGAAGCGATGACCCGGAGCGGCCGGAAGTCACCGTCGATCTTCGGGGCCGCGGTCTCGAGCTGTCCGACTGCGAGCTCGAGTTCACGCCGAGTCGGGCCGACTTTGGCGTGCTGTCCGCGTTTCGGGCCACCGTGCTCGGGGTTGCGCTTCGCAACGTGGGCCAGGGACCCTGCCTGGTCCGAGAGCCCCGCACGGTAGGGAGCGCTTTTTCTTGGGCAAGAGGAGAAGAGGAGCAGCTGCTGCTCCCGGGCGAAGTCTCCGTGCATGTCCTCCGCTTTGCTCCGAAGGATGCGGTGGCCTACGACGGTGCCTTCGAGGTGCTCATCTCGAACCCTCAAACTCCATTCTTGTCGGTCCCGCTCGGTGGCCGGGGCGGTTTCGAGAGCCCAATCGTCGCGCCGGACGCGGTCGACTTCGGCGACGTGGGCCGAAACTGCTCCGCGTCGCAGACCATCCGGCTCCACCGGGGCCCCGCGCTCCCGCCCACCCTGGACGGGCTCGAGATCGTCAGCTCGGGTGGAGGCTTCACGCTCGAGCACGTCCGGGCGGACCCCCCCGAGGTGCGGGTTCGCTACCAGCCGAGCTCGGACCCAGGCTCGCAGCCCGAGGTGGGCCGCCTGTCCTGGCCCGTTGCCGGCCAAGGGGTGGGCCACGTGACGCTGCTCGGTCGTCCGGTGGACCGCCCGCTCGCGGTGGAGAGGTTTCGGCAGGGCGGACTCTCGGCGGTCGATCTCTTGGTCGTCGTCGACAGCTCGGCGTCGATGGAGCGGCTTCAGGCTGACCTTCGGGCCGGTATGCCTCGCTTGCTCGGTGCCGCCGCGGAGCTCGGGGTCGATCTGCGCCTCGCGCTCGTGAACATGGACGTCGATCTCCCCTGCCGCCGCGAACTCGAGGCGCCGCTGAGCGGATTTCGAAGCGGGACGTGCGGGTTCTTCTCCGAAGGCGATGCGGCCCGGCGCGATTCGCGCTGGAGGGTTCTTTCGAGCGCGACGGTGCCGAGTTTCGAAGCGGCGTTTCAGCATACATCCAACTTCGGTATCGAGGGATCGCCAACCGAGGCCGGGTTCTTGGCCGCCGAGCTCGCGCTGCAGCCTCGCCGTCTGCTCGGCTACAACCGAGGCCTGCTCGAGCGAACGGACAGCTTCTTCGCGGTGCTGTTCGTCGGCGATGAGCCGGAGCAGTCGCCTTCGCCGCAGGAAGCGTACGCGGCGGGTTTTGCCGCCATCGCCGGCGCCTTCGACCGCGACCGCTACGCTCTGACCGGGCTCCTCCTCGAGGAGTGCTCGCAAAACGACGCCCCGGAGTCGCAAGCGTACGCGCGCGCCCTGTGCGCCGCCGGCGGCGTCATCGGGTCGATCGTCTCCGGGTTCGACAGCGAAGAGGGGTTGGGCCCGGTGATCGACGAGGTCGCGCGAGCGGCGTTCGGGCAGCGTCGCCGCTTCGTGCTTGGTCGTCCGGCGCTGTCTTCGAGCGTCGTCGCGGTCGAGGTCGACGGGGTCCCGCTCAGCGCCACCAGCTCGGGCCGGACCCGCTGGCGCTACCGGCCGCGCCAAAACGTGGTCGATTTCGAGCGGAACAGCGTCCCTGCCTTCGGCTCCGAGGTGGTCATTCGCTACCGTCCCCTGTGCGAACCGAGGGTTCTATGACGACATCCGAGCCTCCGCTCATCTCGCGAGGTCTTTCCCCGTTCGGGCTGGTCTATTTGGCCCCCCTGGTGCTCCTCGCCTGCGGCCCGGCGCCCGAACCCACCGTCGTGCCGCCTCCGGTCGAGCCGGCGCCGGAGCTTGCCGAGATCGTCGAGTTCTCCGCTTCCACCGGGACGGTGGCGCTCGGCGGCCAGGTCGATCTCACCTGGGAGGTCGCCGGCACCGCCACGGTCTCGATCTTTTCCGATGGAGACTTCGAAGCATCCGTCTCGGCTTCCGGGGTGCTGACCTCTCCTCGCCTGACCGAGACCACCCGGTTTACCCTGCGGGCCGAAAACGAGGCGGGGGTGGCCCGTGCCGATGCCATCGTGGCCGTCCGTAAGCCCCCCGAGCCAGCGTCGATCGAGCGATTCGAGGCATTCCCGGAGGAGTTCACCGGGGCTGTCGCCGAGGTGGGGTTGTCCTGGCGGGCGACGGGGCGCCTTCGGCTGTTGGCGGGAGAGACCGAGCTGACCGAGTTTCCGGGGCAGCGGGCCTCGTTTTTCACCGTGCGCATCACCGAACCGACGGTGTTCACGCTCGTTTCCACCGGCGAGGATGGTTTAAAGGTCCGGGCGGAGGCGAGGGTTCGGCGCACCGGGGTGGAGCTCGAACCCAACGACCGGCGCGAGCAGGCCCAAGCCATCGAACCCGGTTCGATGGTGCGAGGCACGATCACCGAGGGCGACGTCGATTGGTTTTCGGTCGCGGTCCCGGACGGCTTCTCCCTGTCGGCGCGCCTGAACGAGAGCTGCGGCTTTCCCAGCCAGCTCGAGCTGTGGGGCCCGGACCCAGAGCGGGTAGGGCAAGTGACCTTCTATGGGCTCGACGACCGCATCGAAGATCCGTGCGCCCGCATCGACCCGGCGGTTTTTCCGGCCGCGGTCGAACTCTCCGGGGGAACCTATTTTCTCAAGGTGCGCGGCTTCGATGGGTCGAGCGCCGGGGCCTACGAGCTCTCCCTGGAGGTCATTGCTCCCGGGTGCGGCAACGGACTCGTGGAGGTCGGTCGAGGGGAGCAGTGCGACCCTGCAGGCGGCCTATGCGGCGCCGACTGCGCGTTCACCGGCCTCGTCACCCACCTGGGGCCGCCGCTCGACCTCGAGCTCGAGCCGCCGGCTCCGGTCGAGGTCGGCCTCGACGAGCCGGGCACCGTCTTTGGATCTTTGGGCGGCGACGACAACTGCCCAGAGCTCGGCCTGTTCGATCTCGACCGGACGGGGGGAAGCACCCTTCTTCGCCTCGATGGAGGGTCCGGCCGCTGCGGAGCTTTGCTCCCCGAGCCGCTCGCCCCCGGCCGCTACCTCGTCCTGCCTCTCTCCGAGGCGCCGCGAATGTCGGTCTCGGCGCGGGTCCGGGGCTGCGGCGATGGGATTGTCGACCGGGGCGAGCTGTGCGACGAGGGCGGGCCGACCGAGGGTTGCGGGCCCGACTGCCGGTTTCGGGCGGCGGCGGTGGCCGTGCCGGGCGTCCCGGTCACGGTGGATGTCCCGGCCCAGCTCACCCGTTTCGTCCAGGTGGAGGTCCCGATCGCGGGTTCCTCGATTTCGGCTCGGGTGGTTGGAGGCGCTGGGGCGTGGAGCCTCGGCCTTCACGACGGAGGTTTTGTCGAGGTCGCGAGCGCCGAGCCCGGACAACCGCTCCTCTCCGGGCAACCAAAAGAGATGGACGACCTCGCCGCTGGCGAGCACCACATCGCCGTCACCCGGCACGGCGAAGGGACCGCATCGGTCACAATCGCCATCGAAGTCACGCCCCCGGAGTGTCCGGACGGCATCGTTCAGCGCCGAGCCGGCGAGCAATGCGAACCGCAGCTCGGCGAAGTCCCGTGCACGAGCGACTGCCGGGGCTCACCGGGCGCAGCTCGCTTCCAGGGGCCAGGGGCGCCCAGATTCGGCACGGTGGTCGTGCCTGAGACCCAAACCACCCTTGGACCGGGCGCCATGGAGCTGCTGGTCGTCGAGACCAGCACGTTCACCGTGATCCGGGTCCGGGGCGGGCACAACGCGAGGTTCAGGTGCGACGGTCCGGCGGTGGGCGCGCTCGACACCGCCTTGTTCGACGACCAGTTTCGGCGGCTCACGGCCGAACCAGGGCCGAACGCGCGCTGCCCGGGCGTCGCGTATTCGGTGGGGCCAGGGACAAACTATGTGCGGCTGAAGAACGACGGTCCGTCCGACATCGACCCGGTCATCGCCGCCGGATTGCTCGAGACCGCGCGGTGCGGAAACTCGATCGTGGACGGGAACGAAGACTGCGACCGCAGCATCAACGCATTTCGCTCCCTTTGTCCCTCGAACTGTCGGTTCGGGGCCGCGGTGCGCCGAGAGCAGGAGCCCAACGACGACCTTCGCACCGCCGAGCCCATCGATCCGCGAAGTAGCGAGCTCATCTTGGGGCGCATCCCGCTCGGGGACCGCGACCTGTATTCGTTCGAGCTCGGTCGGTTCGACGAGTTCGGGCTGAAAGCCAGCCTATACCCGCCGTCCCGAAACTGCCAGTTCTTCCACCCGCGGCTCCGGCTGCTCGACCACCGAGGCCGAACCCTCATAGAGGCGACGCGGACCACCGGTTTCAGCGATCCTCCGCGACCCTGCCTCGAGTTCGACCTCGGTCCAGAAGACCGTCTCTTGCCCGGGCGCTACTACCTCGAGGTCAAATCGGAGGATCCTCTGAACGAGCCGTACCTGCTAAAGATGGAACCCCGATGAGATCGGCTGCCTGCGGACCCCATGCCGAGCTTCGCGGCGCCGAGCCGGCGGCGTGATCGGTACCATGGGCCCAAAGAACGACGACTTCGGCCCGGCGCTCGACCTTCATCGCATGCGAGGGGCCGGCCTGTGCGGGCTCCTCCTCTTCGGGTGCATCGACCCCGGCCTCGAGGGCGAGCCGTGCACGCCCTCGGACCGATGCGCGGCCGGTCTTCGGTGCCACCCCGAGCGGCGCGAATGCGCTCCCGTCGCCGAGGTGGAGCAGGCGTGCGGCGAGGCGAAGCTCTGCGGCCTGCCCTGCGGGGCCTGCGCCGGCCCGACGGAGGTCTGCGAGGCCGGGCGATGCGTGGATGTCTGCGAAGGCCGGGCGTGCGGCGCCGTGCAAGGGTTCTTTTGCGGGGCGTGCGCCGCGGCCGAAGATCGATGCATCGGCAACCAATGCATCGCCCCCTGGGGCTTGCCCCGGGTTCATGGCGCCTATCTGGCCATCGAGCCGGGCACGTTCACGATGGGCTCTCCCCGCAGCGAGGACGGTCGATTTGGGGACGAGACCCAGTGGACGGTGACCTTGAGCCGGGGCTTCTGGATGAAGGCGACGGAGGTCACCAGCGAGGAATGGGATGCGCTGGGAAGTCCCCCCCGTGCCTCCCGCCCGTGCGAGGGCAACTGCCCAGTGACGGGCATGAGCTGGTACGCAGCCGTGTCCCACGTCAACGCGATGTCTCGCCGGGCCGGTCTGCAGATCTGCTACCCAGGCACCGGGGAGCTTCGCGCCGCCGTCGGCGTCGGTTGCGCCGGTTTTCGGCTGCCCACCGAAGCCGAATGGGAGTTCGCGGCCCGAGCGGGCACGGAAGGTCCGCGCTACGGCGAGCTCTCCGCCATCGCGTGGTGGGGCGAAAACGCCGGAGGGACCGTTTGGCCGGTCGCCCAGCTCGAGCCGAACGCCTGGGGCCTCTACGACATGCTCGGCAACGTCTGGGAGTGGGTTCATGACGGGTACGGTCGCTACCCGGTGGGTTCGGGCACCGACCCCGAGGGAACCGCGGGGGCTCCGCTCCGGATCGTTCGCGGCTGCAGCGCTCGGACATTCGACGTCCTCGACTGCCGGGCTGCGACCCGAAGTCGAGCCGATCCGTTGCAGCCCTACATCGACGTCGGGCTTCGGCCGGTCCGAACGATCTTCTGAGACCCGCCCCGAGTGATGCCGCACGGTGCGGCCAACCAAAGAGCTCGAGCGCCACCGCCCGTTGAGCGGTGCGTATGGATATCGCCATACGCAAGGATCGCCCTCTGGCTCCCGATCGGAGGTGGTGCACGCGAGCACTCCTCCGTTGCCCATCCAACACGATCGCGCTCACCGGCGGGGCCGGCCCATCCGTAACCTTCTCCTACTCCTACTCCTGACCCGGGCCGGCCCCGTCAGGTGCAAGCGCATGTTGGATGGCCGCAGTAGGGAAACGCATCGCGGCATCCTCGAGCCAGAGCCTTTGCTCATGCGTATCGGGGACGGGTCTGCCGCGACCCCTCTCTACTTCCGCGAAAGCCCTGCTCACCCCCGAACCACCTGCTATGAGGACCGCCGCAGCGACGAGACCAGACCTCCCGATTCCCTGGCGGCAGTGCACTAGCACTGTCCTTCCTGCGGAAAGCTCCTGCAGGATTCCACGAGTTAGTTCGCCAAAGGCGCTGACTGAGGACGGGGTGCTTCGGTCTTCTATCGGGTGGTGAAGGAAAGCCATTCCTGCATCACGAACCAGATCGCGCTCAGCTAGGAGGCCAAGCTCTGCCTCCTCCGAGTTCTCGAGAAGTGAGACGACGGTATCGATCCCGGCTAGACGCCAGTCTGCGACTTCGTCTATCAGCCAGTCGTCTCCTCGGGGCCGCGGGGCTACAGCCAGCCGGCCTGGATGGGCGAAGGGTGCGTCGACCCAGTAGACCTCACTTCGCATCGTCCTCGAACTCCTCTCGCGGCAGCAAGTTGACATCGACGCCTCTCTCCATCAGGACAGCGAGCCGGTGATTCCCGTTCATCACGAGCCCGCTCTTCTTCACTCGAAGCGCGCTCAACTGGCCTGGCGCTAGGGAGCGTATCAGGTCGTCAGTCGTCACGCGACGTAGAACCGCCAGTTTTGAGGGAACGAGGCTCTGGGGCGCATGGAGGAGCCGGAGCGGCGGCTTCACCAGAGTTGGCTACCACGCGGCCTCAGGGGGAACAAGCGTTCACTTGCCGGTCTGTCGGCCGAACACGGATTCGGCGGTTCGGTCTATCTCGGCTTTGCAGCCTATCTCGTCCGGACCTGCAGCCTATCGCCAATGGTGCCGGTGCGTGGTGGAGCGCAGGATGCCGGATTCCCGCCGGTTTCGTCTCCGTCCCCGCGGCTCCGCCGGATTATGCGGAACTGCATGGCGAGGAGCAAGCCCGTGTGTTCGCGCGAAGGACGGTGCTGGTGGGGAGAGTGGGTGTGCCCGGCGTTGGCCTTGGGGAGGCTCCGGCTCCTAGCGCCTCACCGACTGGACGGTGGCCGCCACTTCGGCCCGAAACCATTGAAGGCCTGGGTCTCGGTCCTGCCGGGCGTGCCACGTCAGGGCGAGGTTGTGGGGGGCGATGTCGAGCGGTGGCTCGAGCTGCAAGATGGTCTGCGCGCCCGGGACGAGCCCGAGGCTCGCCGGAGCGGTGAGAACGAGGTCGCTCTCGGCGACCAGGCGGTGCGCGACCGCAAAGCTCGGGACCCGGAGCGCGACCCTACGAAAGAGGCCCTGCTGCTCGAGCAGGCGGTCCACGAGGCCCGGGCCATCTCCATCGGGGGCCACCAACAAATGATCCGCCGATAGATACTGCTCGAGGTCGAGGCCTCCCTCGAATCGGTGGCCGCGGCGCAAGAAGCAATGGTGGCGGTCCTCGAGCAGCCCCTTTCGCCGCCGCTCGCTGGTTTTTGTCTCGGCCCGGCTCCACCGCGCGACCGGGTACCACCGCAAGATCGATGATCCCCTCGGAGAGCTCGGCCTCGAGTCCCGGGCCCCCGAGCGGGCGCACCAAGAGATCGACGCCCGGCGCTCGCTCATGCAGCCGGCGGTACAGCGGAGGGAGGATGAGCAGGTCGAACAGATCGGGCGATCTCATCCGAAAGGTGCGCTCGCTCGAGCCCGGTTCGAATCCTTCTTCGAAGAACGCGGCCCGCTCGAGGTCGAGCAGCGCGTCTCGAACGGGACCCTTCAGGGCTTCGGCCCTTGGGGTGAGCGCCATCTTGGCTCCGGCGCGCACGAGCAGCGGGTCGCCGAGAGCGACGCGCAGCCGGCCCAGGGTGTGGCTCATCGCCGACTGGCTGAGGCCCAGGGTTTGGGCGGCCGCGGTGACCCCGCCCGCATCGGCGAGGGCGTCGAAGGCGAGCAGCAGGTTGAGGTCGAGCTGGCGAAGCCGCCGGAGGGGATCATGCACCGGGCGCATGGGGGCATGGTAGAACACCATGCTCCGCGGCGGTGGCTTCGGTGCAGACTCCGGCCATGGATGCAGCTGTCCTCTTGGTTTTCGGCGCCACCGGCGCCACCGGTCGGGCCCTCGTCGAGCAAGGTCTCGCCGCTGGCCACCGGGTGACCGCCTTCGTTCGGGACCGGGCTCGGCTGGCGCTCAGCCACCCGGCGCTGTCGGTCGAGGAGGGCGACGTCACCGACGCGGCCCGGGTTCGGGCGGTCGTGCCCGGTCACGATGCGGTCCTGTGCGCGCTCGGGGCCCCGCCGGCCCGAAGCGGCGTGCGGGCCGAAGGAACGAAGCAGATCGCGGCGGCGATGGCCGAAGCGAGCGTGCGCCGGCTGCTCGTCGTTTCCTCCCACGGGGTGCACGAGACCGCGGCGGAGTTGCCATGGATCATGCGCCATGTCATCGTGCCGTACTATCTTTCGGGCGCGTTCAAGGATCACGAAGCCCAGGAGGACATCGTCAGCGGCTCGGATCTCGATTTCACCATCGTGCGGCCCCCGCACCTTGGCCGAGGGCCGGCCAAAGGGCAGTTCCGGGTCGATCCGGCGCTCTCGGACCGGCCGACGTGGAAGATCGATCGGGCCGACGTCGCCGCGTTCATGCTCTCCATCGTGCGCGACTCCGCGTTCTTCCGCCGCACCGTCACCGTGTCCAACGTGCAAAGCTGACGCCACTTGGTTCGCGCGTGGGACGCTCGGCTTGCGCCGCCCGCTCGGACCGGGTAGCACCCTCCCGATGCGTCGCTCGTTCAGCCCGGTGCTTGTCGCTGTCTCGGTCTTCGTCGGGACTTCGGCGAACGCCGAGTCTCCGAAGAAGGTCGCGGTGCTCGAGCTGCAGAACCCGGCCGGCCTCGCCGAGCAGGAGGCGCGCTTTCTGACCGACGCGCTCCGGGGGCAGGCGGTGCGGCTCCTCCCTGGGGAGCGGTTTCAGGTGATGACCAGGGAGAACATCCTCGATTTTCTCCCTCCCGGCACCGACCTCGCCGACTGCGAAGGCGAGTGCGAGGTGGAGACCGGGCGAAAGGTGGGCGCCGATTACGTCATCACCGGCGATCTCGTGCGCTTCAGTTTCGCGCTCCGGGCGAGTCTCCGAATCCACGACACCCGCTCCGGGCAATTCCTTGCCGCCGAGACCGCCTCCGGGGACGACGTGCGCGAGCTCGAAAAGGCGCTTGGCCCCACCGCGGGCCGCCTGCTCGCCCGCCTTCGCGGCGGCAGCAGCACGAGCGAGCTCAGCGTGCTCGGCGGCGACGACGGGTCCAGCATCGTGAACCCGCCGACCGACGACCGGGGCTACATCGTCATCGAATCGGAGCCAAAGGGTGCGCTGGTGCTCCTCAACGGCAAGAACGAGGGGGTGACCCCGATGCAGATCGAAAAGCCGGTGGGGCGCTACGTGGTCGTCGTTCGCCCGGCGGACGAGCTGTACGCCCCCGGTCGCCGCGAAGTGGACCTCACCACCGCGACCCAGCGCCTCCGCTTCGAGCTCGAGCCGACCTACGGGGTGCTCGAAGTCACGAGCGAGCCGCCGGGCGCCGACATCAGCCTCAACGGGGTGCCCACCGGCCGGAGAACCCCCGCCCAGTTCCCGCCGCAAAAGGGCGGCAGCTACCAAGTGACGGTCGCCAAGCTCCCGCTGTACCTGCCTGAGACCCAGACGGTGACCCTCGGCGGGGGAAAGCCGGCGAGAACCAGCTTCCGCCTCAGCCCGAACTTCGGGTCTCTGCGGATTGAATCGGAGCCGCCCGGCCTCGCCGTGCTGCTCGACGGCCGCAGAGTGGGCACCACCCCTGCTGTTGTCGAGCCGGTCAGCGCCGGCGTGCACGAAGTGCAGCTCGACGATTTCCGCTACGCGGCGCCCCGGCAGCGGGTCAGCGTCGAGCGGGGCCAGGCCGCGAGCCTTCGCTTCACCGCTCGGCCCAGGCAGGGCCGGCTCAACCTCAGCGCGGTGGTGGTGGACGAGGAGGAGCGGGTTCCGGTGGCGGCCGAGGTGTTTCTCGACGGCGAGCGCCTCTTGGAGCGCACCCCGTTGAAGCTCCTGCTCCTGGTTGGGACCCATGAGCTGCGGCTTCGGGCCGATGACGCAGAGCAGGTGACGACCAAAGTCACCATCGCCGAGGGCGAGGAGCTGCGGAGGGAGATCAGCCTCCAAAGAATGCTTCCCGAGGATGTCCTCGCCCGCCGGGCCGAGCACGACCGCTTGAGCCGTCGCGC
This sequence comes from Myxococcota bacterium, assembly GCA_036788295.1. GTDB lineage: Bacteria > Myxococcota > Kuafuiibacteriia > Kuafuiibacteriales > Kuafuiibacteriaceae > JAHQVK01. Next base: position 23,648 of record DAIQNR010000001.1, on the reverse strand, counting down.
CGCCCAGACCACCGTCGCGAACTGGATGCTCGGCATCGGGCTCACAGCCCTGGCCGCGGGGGGAGGGGGATTCGCCGCGGCCTCGCTGATCGGCAACGACGCGGTGGCCGCGGCGAACTCGGTGTCGGCGCTGGACGACGCCGCCTCGGACGCCCGGATCCTGCACGCAGCCAGTCTGGGGACGATCGCCGCTGGCGGGGTGCTCGTCCTCGCATCGATCATCGCCTACCCGACGCGGCCATGAACGCGCGCATCTTTCTTTGGCTCGGCGCGGGCTGCGCAGCCGCGCCGCTGCCTGAGCATCTTTCCGATTCTACGTCCCATCCGACGTACCCGCCGTCCTCGTACCTTACCGCGGTGGGCCAGTCGGGCCGGTCGATGGCCGAGGCCGAAGCCCGGGCCCGGGCCGCCGTCGCCGAGCAGATCCGATCCGAGATCCGGAGCGTGGCCGCGAGCTTCGAGCAGGAGCTCCGGGTGGGATCCGCCGTCGGCTCGAGCGGCGCCGTCTCCCTGCGGGTCGAAGTGCGCTCCGAGTTTTCTCGTGCCGAGCTGCTCCGGGTGGACCCCAAACTGTCGGCCCGGCACGACGGGCAGTACCTCGCGTTTGCCTATGGATCCCGCCGCGAGCTCTCGGCCGCGCTCGGTGAAGCGTACGAGACGGCGGCGGTGCCGTTTCGGCGGGCGGTGGCCGAGGCCGAGCGGGCCCCGGAGCTCCTGGCTTTCGTCGCCGCCTACCGGACGGCCCTCCGAACCCACCCGGGGCCGCTCGGGCTCGAGCTGGCGGCCGTGGCCGGGGGCTCCCCGGCGGCGGTGAAGTTGGACCTCGAGCGCCTCCGCGCGCTGCTCGAGCTTCGCAGCGCCCGGCTCGCCGCCGTCCAGGTCGCCGTCCAGGTGGCCGCGCGGGCGGACGGGCGAGCGGGGGAGGGGGACGCCAGCCCGCCCGAGGCTTCGGGCCACCTCGAGGGGCTCTTGGCCCGCGCCCTGGTTCGCCTCGGGGTCGTCGCCAGCCCCGGGGCCTGCGCCGCCGGGCTCGCGCTCACGGTCGAAGCGAGCCCCCGCTGCGGCCAGGGGAGCTTTGGGCACCGGTGCCAGCTCGGGCTGCTCGCGGACCTCCGCCCCTGCGGCGGCGCCACCCCGTGGGCCCGAGCCGACCTCTCGGACCCAAGTTTTGCCGGCGCGAGCCCAAGAGGCCAGGACGACGCCCGCGCCAAGATGTGGAACAAAGTATCGGAAGAATCGCTCGCCGCGCGCCTCGGGGTGGGTCTTGGCGCTGCGCTGCCGCTCGAGCCCTCGCCATGATGAGCGCGGCATGTCACGTTCTTTGGGTCTGGAGGTTTCGATGAGCGCATGTTTATGGCTCATGGCCCTCTTGGCCACGCCGCCCGTCGTCCCGCTCGACTTGCCGAGCGAGCAGGAGGTCGTCGGCCGCGTGAAGACGACGAAGCGGCTCGCTGCCCTCGGTCCCTTGCGGGTCGGAGCCGAAGCCCCGTGGTTTTCGGGTTGGAGCCTCGACGGCGAGGTCTTGAACCCGAAAAAACTCCCCGCGGACCGTCCGTGGGCCTTCGTGTTCTTCGCGACGTGGTGCCGCCCGTGCATCACCGGCCTCGAGCTGCTCCAGGCGGGCCGCGCCGAACTCGAAGCCGCCGGGCTCCATGTCGTATTGGTGAACCACGCCGAGGAGGAGCCGGCGGTGCGAGCCTTCCTGAAGGAGCGGAGCCTGTGGGGCCAATTTCCGGTGCTTCACGACAAATTCGGGGAGATGGCCAAGAGCTTCGGCGTGAGCCAAGGCGAAAAGCTGGTGCTCCCCCGTACCATCGTGCTCAGCCCAGACCGGCAGGTCCTAGCCATCTTCGGCGAAGAAGGCGCCGACTACATCCCGGCGCTCACCGCCTCGTTGAAGGACTCGAGATAGACGATGAACCCACAACGACCCCACCCACCAAAAGTCCCCGACCGCCGTCCTCCCATCCTTCACGGCCCACTGTCCGCATCCATCCTCCTCGCATGGACGCCCACCCTGGCATCCCTCCTGCCGAGCTGCCTGGAGCTACCCGGGATGCAAGGCCAGTTGTGCACGGAATTAGGCTTGTGTGTGAGCGGCACGGAATGTGCTTCAGGTTGGTGTGTCCGGGCCGTGGTGATGGTCGACGTCCCGGCTGGGCCGTTTTCGATGGGCTGCAACGCGGCCATCGACAGCCAGTGCTTTTCGGACGAGGGGAGCCTCCGCACCGTGGACGTACCTCGGTTTGCCATCGACGCCACCGAGGTGACGGCCGGGGCCTACGACGACTGCGTGGCCGCCGGCGCCTGCACGGCGCCAAGCGACTGCGGCAGGCGGGGACCGCACCACCCCGTCGTATGCGTGGATCGGTTTCAGGCGGACGCGTACCGCCAGTGGCGAGGCAAGCGCCTCCCAACCGAGGCGGAGTGGGAGAAGGCGGCCCGGGGCACCGACGGACGCATCTGGGCCACGGGCAACACGGCCCCCACCTGCGCCCAAGCGAACATGGACGGGTGCGTCTCGGGCAACCTCCCCCGGACCTGGCCGGCCGGGAGCCAAGCGGGCGCCGTCAGCCCCTACGGCGCCTTCGACATGGCCGGCAACGTCTGGGAATGGACGGCGGACTGGCATGACGAAGCGCAGCAATTTCGCTCGGTCCGGGGCGGGTCGTGGGTCTATGAGCCGCGGGTCGCGCGTGCGTCGACCCGCGACGCGTACGCCCCGTCCGCCCGCTACAACGACCTCGGGCTCCGGTGCGCCCGCTCACCCTAATTCTGAACCCTGATTTCTGACCCCCTGAACCCTGGCCGCCGGGTGGGGCCCCGGCCTCACGAGGTGTCGCTCAGAACTGGAGTCTTCCGAACCATTGGTTAGGTTAGATCACGCCACGGATCGCCGGTCAACCCCAGAAAAAGTGTCGCCCAGAAAAAAATCGGGCCTCCCTTGTGGAAGGCCCCGGCCCCCGGCGAAGCCCCCCGAGCCCCCGACATCAAAAGGACCTCTCCGACCGAAAGCCCGCGCAAAAACCCCTCGAACCCAGCCCGGCAGCTCCGAAGACGGCAAACCGCCCCGAGCTCAGCAAGCCATCCATCCCCCGGAAGGAAGGAACCAACCAAGACCACGAGGAAGCCCAATCAACCCTCCACCCCCTCATCGCTCACCCCACCCCCAATCCGCTATCCCGCCGACCTGCCTCGAACTCCCAGGCAGGCACGAACGACCCACCCAGCACCAAGCCATGCCTACGCATGACCGTCGTCCTCTGCCATCCGAAGTCTGAACTCCGTGCCCCCGAACCAAGAGTCGAGCCCTCCTGCCGGGAAGGAGGCCGCAGCGGCCCCTGCCCAGGCGCAACGCACCTCTGCGAACGAACCCAGGCGTGAACGTCTGCGGGCGCCGGTCCCGCGGCGAGGTGCCGCTCGTCATTCGACTGAGGTTCACCCTATAGCCACCAGGTACGGCGGAGCATCCTGCCTTTTCGACTCGCTTCGCCGGTCCTTTGAAGCCGAAGCGGGCCGAGTCGAGCTCGAAGCCGCCGGGCTGCATTTCGTGTTGGACAGAAAGGGCGCGAACCCGTGCGCCCGTCCCTCCTGGCTCGGACCGTTCTCCTTGCCCAGCGCTGTATACCTGGCTGGCTTCAACGCATGGGGCTCGAGGCAGTCGTTAAGGATGGCCATCTGCGCTTGGAGGAACCGACCGACCTCCCTGAAGGAACTGTGCTCGAACTCGTGGTGGATGCGGAGGAGTCTTCGATTCGGGCGGAGGAGGCCGGCATGCACGTCATCTTGGTGAGCCACGCCGAGGTTTGACCACGGTGACGGAGCGGATGGGCTGCTCGGGCCTCAGGACGTCGGCGAGGAGTCCGATGAGCAGGTCTTGGGATCGTTCGCGCGCCAAAGAGCGGCCTGACGGTCTTGACAACCAGTGCACTGAAGAGTCTTGCGGTGATCCGTACGAGGGGAGTTTTCGGGGGATGTGTTCCAGTTTTCCGCATCGGTAGGGGCCGCTGCGGGTGAACTCGCTCCGATGCTGCAACGTCCGGCATGGGTGGCCAGGCGATGCGGCTCTTCGGACGGCCGTTGGGTCAGCGGTAGACGAGGGCGGAGACGCGGACGGCGCCGAGGATGGCGGCGGTGGTGGAGCCGAGCACGAGCGCGCGCAGCGGCGAGTGGCCGTAGGCGCCCATCACCACGAGGTCGAAGTCGCCGGCTGCCACCGTGGCCGGCACGGCCGTGTCGGCGCCGCCGGGCCGGATCTCGGTGGAGATCGTTCGGCCCGGCCCGGCGAGCTTTTCGGCGGCGGAGGCGAGCCGCTTTTTCGCGTCTGGGTTCTCCGCGCCCGCGGTCATCACCACGATCTCGGTTTCGTCGAGCAGGGCGGAGCTGCCGAGCGTCGATACGGCGCGGTCCGAGCCGGCGCGGCCGTCGTAGGCCACGAGCACCCGGCGGATGGGGCGGTGGGTTCGGGACGCGACCAGCACCGGCTTGGTGGCCGAGCGGAGCACGCGCTCGAGGTTCGAGCCGAGGTGGCCCTTCGCGAGGTCCGCGTCTTGCCCTCGCTTGCCCACCACAACAAGCCTCGCGGTGGGTTCCCGGGCGGCGATCGCCTCGAGCAGGTCCCCTTTTCGAAGGCTCACCGTCACCTCCAACACGCCGCGGTCGGTGACTCGCTGCTGGACTTCATCGATCGCGAGCCGAGCCTCCTGCTGCTCGAGCTTCGCTCGCTCGCCGTCCACCCGAGAGAGCTCCTCGAGCAGCCGGCGGCGGGCGCCGACGGCGATGCTCCCGCTCAAGTCATCCGTCCCGGTGTCGGCGCGGGGGAGCACCCGGAGCAGCTCGACCAGAAGTCCGAGCTTCGAAGCCGCCCAGGCCGAGTGGTCGGCGACGCTGTCCGAGTAACCCGAGCCATCGATGCATGCGAGGATTCTGTCCACGTTTGCTCCTCTTCTTTCGATGGGCCTAGTGGCCCATCAACTTGTCCATGGCGCCCGGCTTGTCGTGCACGCCGAGCTTGTCCACCAGGGTCTCGCTGGCGTCGTTCAAGCCGAAGATCTCGACCTCGGCTCCGTCGCGCCGAAACCGTAGCACCACCATGTCGAGCGCCGCCACGCTCGAAACGTCCCAGATGTGGGCCCGGCTCAGGTCGATGGTCACCCGGTCGAGCGCCTCGCGAAAGTCGAAGGAGGCGAGAAAATCTTCGGTCGAAGCGAAGAAGAGCTGGCCTTCGACGAAGTAGGTCCGGTGGCGGCCGTCGGTCGAGATCTCGGAGCGAATTCGGAACAGCTGCGCGATCTTGGCCGCGAAGAAGGTCCCGGAGAGCAGCACCCCGAGCAGGACGCCGATGGCGAGGTTGTGGGTGAGGACGACCCCGAGCACGGTCGCGACCATGACGAAGCTCGAGCTCTTCGGGTGGGTTCGCATCTTCGCGAGCGACGCCCAGCTGAACGTACCGATGGAGACCATGATCATCACCGCGACGAGCGCCGCCATCGGGATCTGCCGCACCAGGCCGCCGAGCCCGAGGATGAGGATGAGGAGGAAGACGCCCGCGGAGAGGGAGGACAGGCGCCCGCGGCCGCCCGACTGCACGTTGATGATGGACTGCCCGATCATCGCGCAGCCGGCCATCCCGCCAAAGCACCCGGAGACCATGTTGGCGACGCCCTGGCCCACGCACTCCCGCTTTCGGTCCGAGCTGGTGTCGGTGAGCTCGTCCACGATGGACGCGGTCATCAGCGACTCGAGCAGGCCCACCATCGCCACCGCCACGGAGTAGGGCAAGATGATGATCAAGGTCTCGAAGCTCAGGGGCACGTCGGGAAAGAAGAAGGAAGGCAAGCTGCTCGGGAGCGTCCCCATGTCCCCGACGGTGCGAAGCTCGACCCCGAACAGGCCCAGGAACGCGGCCACCAAGGTCAAGGAGACGATGCACACCAGCGGCGCTGGGACAGCCTTCGTCTTGAGCGGCAATAGATAGATGATGGCGAGCCCGGCCGCGACCAGCACGTACGTCATGAAGTGCACCCCGGTGAGTTCCGGGAGCTGGGCCATGAAGATGAGGATCGCGAGCGCGTTGACGAACCCGGTGAGGACCGAGCGAGAGACGAAGCGCATCAGCCGGCTGAGCCCGAGCAGCCCGGCTCCGACCTGGAGGACCCCGGCGAAGACCGACGCGAAGAACAAGTATTGGACCCCGTGGTCCTTGACGAGCGTGACGAAGAGCACCGCGGTCGCGGCCGTCGCCGCCGAGATCATGCCCGGACGACCGCCGACGATCGCGGTGACCACCGCGATGCAAAACGACGCGTACAGCCCCACCTGGGGATCGACGCCGGCGATGAGGGAAAACGCGATGGCCTCGGGGATGAGGGCGAGCGCGACCACGAGGCCGGCGAGCAGCTCGGTCTTCGGGGATCGAAGCCAGACCTCGCGAAAGCGGACAACGGCGGGACTGGATGCATTCATGGGCGGTAGCAGCCCGCGCTCACTAAGAAAGACCCGGGGGCAGAGCAAGGAAGAACCGAAGCTGGCCCCCGGGCACGGCGCGAGTCCGCCGCCCGACCCTCGGCGGCCCAATCTCGGTCTCGATTTCGTGCTCGGCCTCGCCGTTGTCGGTCAGATCCGGGAGTCCTGAGCCCCGAGCGCGGCGGCGGCGCTGCCGAACAGGTTCACTTCCGGGCGGCGGGCGAGCGTGAACCGGGGGCCGCCCGGAGCGAGCGCGGCCATCGTGGCCTCTACCCGGTCGGCGTAGCCGGGGGCTTTCCAGAACAGGCCGCCTTCGGCGAGCACGGTGACCGGCTCCTTGCCGCCGAGCACCCGGGCGACCCCGACGAGCCCGGCGGCGATGAGGTCGGCGGAGCGGTCGAGCAGGGCGGCGGCGGCGGCCTGCTTCGGGCCCGATCCGGATGTTCGGAGCCGGACCACCGGCTCGGAGCCTTGCGCCGGGTCGAAGCCAGGGCCGTCCGGGAGGAGCTGCGCGAGCAGATAGGGCAGCGCGTAGCCGGACACCGCCTTCTCGAACCGCTGCCGCCCCGGGTCGTGGGTCGCGTCGAATTCGTCGTCGATCGGCGTCAGGTGCGGGGGATGGAAGTTTCCGGACTCGAGGTTGACGGCCATCGGTCCGGGGCCAAAAGCGCCGAGCTTCGGCGCGACCTCCGGCCGAAAGTACGCGGCCATGTTGGTGCCGGTCCCGGCGATGAGCCCGATCGTGCGCTCCGGGTCCTGCCCCGGTCCGCCGAGCAGGGCGGCGACGGTGTCGTTCAGGACGACCGTCCGGGCCGGCTCGAGCCCGAGCCTGGCGAGCGCGCCCGCGAGCGAGGCGCCGACCCGCTCGCCGACGACGCCGGGGATGTCCACCCCTTTGGTCCACGCGAGCAGGGTGGCGTCGCGGTCGCCGTGCACGGTGGATGGGTACGAGAAGCAGTAGCCGAGCGGGAGGCCAGCGGGAGCCCTCAATTTCGCGGCCAGCTCGGCTTGGAGCAGCCAGAATCCGTCCGCGTCGAGACCCGGGGCGTCGTCGCCGCGGACCGGCAGCGTGGCCGTTGCCGGCCCAGCGAGGACCTCATCCCGTTCGCCGAGCCGCACCCACGCCGCTCGAACGTTGGTGCCGCCGGCGTCCACCACCAGGGCTTCGCCGGCGAGCGCGGTTCGCGGGGGGCCCAGGTGGGCGGGCAGGGCCTTGACCTCCCGCCCGTCCGCGGCGAGACCCTCCCGGATTCGGGCTTCGAGGGTTTGGGCCACATCGGCGAGCTGGCGGGGGTCGAGTCGGAGCGCCGCGATGTCCATGCCCCGAGCATTTCACATGGGCCCCGGCCGGTCACCCCGGCTCGGCGCAACCACGACCACCGCACGAAACGCTCCTCGAGCGACCGCGGCGTGGCCCCTCCGAACGACCGGGCGCCGCAACGGGGCAATGCTATGGTTTTTTCGAATCGGTAACGCGGTCACCCTAGGCTTTACGAGGTGAACCCGGTGCGTAGGGACCTCCTCAGCCGGCGTCGTCCGGACCCAGAAAAGAGGAGAACATGAAAAGAGTCCTGTTGTTCATCGTGACGAACTTGGCCGTCGTGCTCCTGCTCGGGGTGGTCGCGTCGATCCTCGGGGTCGACCGCTTCGTCTCGAGCCAGGGGCTCAGCCTTCCTCATCTGCTCGGCTTCGCCGCCATCTTTGGCTTCGGCGGAGCCCTCTTCTCGCTCGCCATCTCGAAGCAGGTGGCGCTGTGGACCACCGGAGCCAAGGTCATCACGACCCCAGCCACCGAGACCGAGCGGTGGCTGGTCTCGACGGTGGAAGACTTTGCGAAGAAATCGAAGATCGGCATGCCCGACGTCGCCATCTACCCTGGGCCAGAGCTGAACGCGTTTGCCACCGGGGCCCGGCGGGACAAGGCGCTCGTGGCGGTCAGCGAGGGCCTGCTGTCGGGCATGTCCCGCCGTGAAGTCGAGGCGGTGCTCGCCCACGAGGTGGCCCACGTCGCCAACGGAGACATGGTCACCATGACCTTGCTCCAAGGGGTGCTCAACACGTTCGTGATCGCCGGCTCCCGAGCCGTGGCCTGGGTGGTGGCCCAGGCCGTGAGCAAAGACGAGGACGAGGGCCCATCGACGATGGTGTTCTTTGGCGTGAGCCTGGTGGCCCAGATTCTGTTTGGGATCCTCGCGAGCCTCGTGGTCATGGCGTTCAGCCGCCACCGCGAGTTTCGAGCCGACGCCGGCGCTTCCGGCCTGGTCGGCGCCGGCCCGATGATCGCCGCGCTCGAGCGGCTGAAGGGCGACCACGGCGAGGCCGAGCTCCCGGATGCGGTCAAGGCGTTCGGGATCCGCGGGGGCGGCGCTTGGATGCAGCTCTTGTCGTCCCACCCGCCGCTCGAGGACCGCATCTCGGCCCTCCGCAAGGCATGAATCACGGCCGTGCCGAGGCCGGGCCGCTCCGAGTCCGGATCGGGGCTGGCCCGGCGCCTTTTCTTCGCTCTCGAGACATGGCAGAAGCGGGCCGGGCGATCAGATGAGCTTCCTTCGCACCTTGGCGAAAATCGGCCTCGTCGAGCTCGATCCGTCCGCTCCCGCCGCCAAAGCGGGGGGCGGGGACCCGGACATGGCTCGGTGGGAGCGCCTCGCGGCCGGCGAGGATCCGGGGCCCCGTCGGCGGGCCGCTCCGGCTCCGGAGGTGCCGGACCCGGACGCTCTGCTGGTGGCCTCTGCCTCGGTGGTCCCCGAACCGGTCCGGGCCGCGGCCCAACCGGCGCCCGGGTCGTCCGGAACATCGGAGATCCAGGAGCAGCAGGACTTCGACCAAATCTACGAGCGCGCGGGCGTGCGGGCGTCGCCGTTTTCGGCCGAGAAGCTGCTGCGGCTGCTCGCTGGGCTCGAGGCGATGGACCCGGTCTCCCGCCGCACCGCGGTGGAGGCGCTCGACGCCGCCGACGACCGGTGGTCGATCGAGGATCCGCTGCTCGACGCCGAGCGAAAGGTGGCCGCGCTCGCGGCCGAGGCCCGATCGCTCGACCGGATCGTGGCCGAGGCGGAGAAGCACGCATCCGAGCAGCTGACCGCCACGGCGGAGTACCAGGAGAAGGCGACGGCGGAGATTCGCCGGCAGATCCAAGAACTCGAACAGCTCCTTCAGGAGGAGCTGACCAAAGTCGCCGAAGAGCGAGCGGCGGTGCAGAGCAAGCTCACCGCCACCAAGGAGTCCGCCGCGCGGGAGAAGGCCCGGCTCGACGCCGAGGTGGGCCGCCTCCGCCAGCTCGAGGCGCTGTTTGGCAACGCGACACCGACAGGGAGCATGTGAACCGATGGCGAAGCTCACCCCCCTCGCGAAGGGGCTCATCTCGATCACCATTCTTGCCGGGGCCGGCGCCCTGGCGTGGAACCTGGGCGGCAAGCAGCTCGTCGCCGACATGACCAGCGGCGACAGCGGCGGAGGATCACCGCCGACGGCCGCGGGCGGGGAGAGCGCGAAGCCGGCGACGCCCCCGCCCCGGCCGAGCCGAGGCGGGCCGCTCGGGAGCCCGGGCAACCCACTGAAGGTCTCCATCGTGAGCTTTCATGGCTACGCCCCGGCGCTCGTCGCGAACGGCAAATCGCTGAAGACCCAGCCCGGTTCGATCTACGACCGGCTCGGGGTGGCGGTGGAGTTCGTCATCCAGGACGACATCCCCGCGCTCGCCACCATCTTCACCTCGAACGCGGCCCACTGCGCGTGGCGGACGAGCGACTTTTGGGCCCAGGAGCAGCCGAACCTGAGAAACGCCGGGCTCGATGGCCGCGCGGTCGTGATCGTGGACAACACGCAAGGCGGCGACGCGATCATCGCTCGCGACCCAGCCATCCAGAGGGTCGAGGATCTCGCCGGCAAGAAGATCGCGCTGCTCGAGTTCACGCCGTCGCACGGCATGGTCATCGACGCCATCGACAACTCGAGCCTGTCCGCCCGAAAGAAGCAGCAGGTCCAATACATCTTCATCAACGCCGACGAGGGAACGGCCGGGGTGCGCGCGGCGTTCGAGAGCGGCGCGGTGGACGCCGCCGCGTTGTGGGATCCGGATCTTTCCCTCGCGGTCAAGAACACGAGCGGGTCGCGGGTCATCTATTCGACCCGCACCGCGACGAACCTCATCTACGACGTCATGGTCTGCAACCAAGCGATCCTGTCCGACCCGCAGAACGACAAGGTGATCCACGGGTTCGTCGAGGGCTGGATGGAGGGCGTGGCCGCGGCGAAGAAGAACCCGACCGACGCCTACGACGCCTTGGTGGCCACCCAGGAATTCTTTCAGCTGCTCGCGAAGAACGAGGGCAAGGCGTTCGTGATGGGTCTGTTCGACAACCTGGTGTGGACCGGGCTCGAAGACAACGCCCGCATTCTCGGCATGACCGGGGAGACGAACCACTACGAGCGGGTCTACCGCCGCTTCGACCAGATCTATCGGGCCGCCGGCGCGCTCGCGAACCCGAGCTCGCCGGTCATCAACCCCCAAGACTCGATCGAGCTGAAATACATCGAGCGGCTGCTCGCGGCGAAGCCATCGGCCAGGGACGAGGCAAAGAAGCCCACCTTCACGTTCGCCGCAGACGAGGCGCAGGCGGCGGCCAAGAAGGCCCCGTCGGTGACGAAGCCGGTGACGGTGAGCTTCGCGGTGGGCAAGGCCGAGCTCAGCAAGCGGGCGGAGAAGACGGTGGACGAGGAGATGGTGCCGCTCATCGAGAACAACGGCTCCGCGTACTTCGAAGTGTCGGGCAACACCGACTCCACCGGGGGCCGGGGGCTCAACATGGCCCTGTCGAAGCGGCGGGCCGATGCGGTCGTGAAGTACCTGGTGGACCAATGGGAGTTCCCGAAGGAGCGCTTCCTCATCGTCGGCAACGGTCCGGACAAGCCGCTGTGCAACGAGAAGAACCCGGCGTCGGAGGGCATGAGCCTCGAGGAGTGCCGGGCCGCCAACCGCACCACCCGCATCGCGGTGCTCGCGCGCTGAGCCATGTGGAACCCCTATGAAGATGTCCCCGTTCGCACCCGAAAGCTGCTCGGGCTCGTGGGGGTCGTGGTCGTGCTCGTCGTGTGGTCGCTCGTGTCCGGTCTCGGCCTGGTCGAGAAGGTGCGGCTCCCGGCGCCGTGGCACGTGGCGGAGGCGTTCGGGCAGCTCATCATGCCCGACGCCCGGGGCGAATCGCGGTTGCTCGTCGCGACGTACTATTCGGTCAGCCGGATCGTCGTGTCCGGGCTCGTGGTGGCGGTGGTCGGGCTCCCGCTCGGCATCCTGATGGGTTCCTCGCCCCGGGTGAACGCGGTGCTCTCTCCGTTGGTGGATCCGTTTCGCTCGGCCCCGATCGTGGCCGTCCTGCCCATCCTGGTCATGTGGCTCGGCATCGACGAGACGGTGAAGATCGTGTTTTTGAGCCTCGGCGCGGTGGTGTATCTCATCCCGATGGTGCGGGACGCGGTCCGGTCCGTGCCTTCGAGCTATTGGGTGAGCGCCCGGGATCTCGGCGCGACCCCGTTCGAGGCCATCCGACTGTCCGTGCTGCCGATGGCGATGCCGCGCATCGCCGATGGGATCATCGTGGCGGTCTCGGTGATGTGGACCTACATCACCGTGGCCGAATACGTGAACGCGCAGCGCGGCCTCGGGCAGCTCATCCAGAACGCCCGGCGGTTCTCCGCGATGGATCAAGTGTTCGCGGGCATCTTCGTCATCATCGGGCTCGCCCTCTTGACCTACGCCGGACTGATGGCGCTCAAGCGCCGGCTGTTCCCCTGGGAGACCGAGGCATGAGCGGGCCCACCATCGAGCTTCGAAACATCGTGCAGGAGTACCCAAGGCCCGACGGATCGGGGCCGCTGCGGGTGGTTGACGACATCAGCCTCACGCTCGACGGACCGAAGATCACGATGCTGCTCGGACCGTCGGGGTGCGGAAAGTCCACCGTGCTTCGGATGATGGGCGGGGTGCGGCCGATCGGGGTGCAGTCGCCCACTTCCGGAGAAGTCCTCATCGACGGGGTCCCCTGCACCGGCGCCCACGACGATGTGGTCACCGTGTTTCAGCGGTACGCGAACCGGCCGGATCTCACCGTCGAGCAGAATGTCTTCCTTCCGTTTCGCATGGCCCTGTGGAAGGCGCGCATCCCTTTGGACGAGCGAAGGGAGAGGGTGAAGCACATCCTCGATGCGGTCGGTCTCGGGACCCGAGCGAAGCTTCGCCCCTCGCAGCTGTCCGGGGGGCAGAACCAGCGGGTTGCGCTCGCAAGAGCCCTGGTGCTCCGGCCCCGCATCCTGCTCATGGACGAGCCGTTTGGGGCGCTCGACGCCCAGACCCGAGACGAGATGCAGCGGCTGCTCCATGCGCTTCACGAGGAACGCCCGTGCTCGGTGGTGTTCGTGACCCACGACATCACCGAGGCGCTGACGCTCGGCGACCGGGTGGTGGTGATGTCGAGCCAGCCCGCGAAAATCGCGCTCGACTTCCCGATCGAGGAGCCTCGCCCTCGGTCCGCTCTGTGGCAGCGCTCGACCGAGCCGGTGAAGATGGAGGAGCGGATCCTCGAAGTCTTGCATGACAACGCCGGTCCGCGGGGCCAGGTTCGGGTGACCGTCTGAGGAGGACCGTTGAACGCGAGGAACGAAAAGAAGCCGTCCTACCTCCTCGAGATGCTCCTCCACCCGTTCAACGGCTACGCGGCGCTGTCCGCGGTGCTCGCCGGCGCGTTGGTCTCGATCCCCTTCGGCCTCGGGGTGGGGCTGCTGCCGATCATCGGGTTCGGCGCGGCAGAGGCGATCGCGGCGCTGTTCATCCCGAGCCACCCCGGGTTTCGGGAGTGGGTGGACAAGCGGGCCCGGGCCCGAGGCCGCGAGCAAGTCCGGCAGCATCTGCTCGATGAGATCGAGGTCCGCACCGGCGGGGAGCAGGGCCCGATGTGGGCGAAATACCAGCGGATGCGAGAGCGCCTCGAGTCGCTCTCGCGCATGGCCCACAAGCACGACACCCAGCTGTCCGACCGCGACGTGGAGGCCTTCGACGACGCGACCGTGAAGTTTCTTGGCTACTGGCTCGCGAAGCTCACGATCAGCGACCGGCGGGACAGCATCGACGAGCGGACCTTGCGGGGCCGGCTCGAGCAGGTCTCGGCCCAAGTCGAGGCGGCGACGAGCCGAGCCGAGCGGGCGCGGCTCATGAAGACGCAAGCGGACCTGCAGGCCCTCATCGACCGAAAGGTGACGCTGTTCGCGCGCCAGACCGAGGTGGAGACGGCCATGCTCACCATGGCCGACTCGCTCGAGGAAGTGTACCTGCAGGTGGTCGCGAACCCGACCGCCCCCGAGGTGGGGACGCAGCTTCGCGAGGCAGCGGAGCGCATGCGGCTCGAAGAGGGCCTTGACCACGCCATCGACCTCGAGCTCGGTGAAGTGTTGAGGCCGAGCCGAGCCCGGACCGCGCAAGTCGCCTGACGTTTCATTCCCCGGCGCCGCCGATGATGACGAAAACGTCGTCTTTGGCGGTCGCTGTCATTCCTTGGTGTGTTCCGGATCGGAACCTGCTAGAAATGGAGCGAGCATGCGGAGGCGCAAGATGCCTTGCTTGCCCATGAAGAGGAACACATCTAGATGTTGAAAAAGATCTCACTCATTACATTCTTTCTCGGCCTATCGGTCCAGACCGCGTTCGCTCAGGGCGGCACGGCGGGCACCAGAGGCAGAGGCTCGGGGGTCGGAAGCAACCCCATCCCCTACGCCAACCGCGGACTCACCTTGGAACCGGGCACCGTCCGGCTGGACCTCTCGAACGCCGGATTCGGCATCACCGACTCGCCAGGCATCCCCGCTCTAGGCGGTGGCCGGCGCGGCCTGTTGCTCGATCACGTACGCGGCACGGGACGCGACACGGCGATCGGTCTCGGGATAGGTGCCTCGGTTGGCATCATCGACAACCTAGAGGCCGGTATCTTGTTCGCGCCGCTGCGCCTATCGCCGGATTCGGGCTTTGGCAACATGGGCGCCTACACGCGCTACCGGTTCGTGACTGGGAACTTCGAGCTCGCTGCGCAGGTCGCGGCCGTCATCCCTACGGAAGATGGATTCGGGATGAGCTTCGGTCTCCCGGCGCTCTTTCGCCTCAGCGACACCATGCGCCTCGACACCGGAGTCGTCGTGAACGCGGTTTTCGATCCCGCGGAGGCGGTAGGCCTCGGCGTTCCGTTCCTGCTCGCGTTCCAGCTCTCCGATACGTTCTGGGGCGGTCTGCGCAGCGGCATCAACGTGCTGGACTTCGACGCCGCCGAAGACACGATCTCGATCCCGTTGGGCGTCGCCGTCGGCTACACGATCGTGATGTCCGGCGCCGCTCCGATGCTCGACCTGACCGCGGACTACACGTGGACCCAGTTCGCCAACACGTTTGGTCCCGACCTCGACGTCGAGCTCGAAGTGTTCAGCGTCACCGTCGGCGCGGCCCTCTACCTCGACCTCTTCTAGAGCTTCGATTCGGATGGCCAAGCGAGGTCCGGCGGCGCATCGGGGCGCGAGCCGAGGATCGATTGGCTGCCGATGATGACGAGCTCGTCGTCTTCGGCGATGGCGCCCGCGGCGCGGATGAGGTGCTCGAGCTGCCGCCGGTTCATGGGCCACCCGCTTCGGAACGAACGGTTCGCCACAGCCCCCACCGCTCTTTGGGGGACAGGAAGCCGGAGAACGGGGTGGCGGTTCGAAGGGCAGCCGCTTCCGCGGAATCCTCGACCAGGGCCTCGGCGAGGCGCTCCGGCGGGCCGTCGAGCAGCTCGAGCCAGCGCTGGGCAAGGTGCGCCCCGGGGCCGCGGGTGGCCGCCTGGGCCCGGGCCCGGGCCCGGGCGAGGGCGGGGCCGTCGAGCCGGTCCCGCACCACCCGGTGGTACGCGATCGAGCGGAGCTCGCCGATTCGGTGCGGGTCCACGCCGAAAGCGTAGCGCGACGCGTCCGCTCCGCGAACCGGTTCGGCGACCCGCTCGAACCGGATGACCAAAGCCGGTCACGGCCCTTCAGCGAAGGAGCGAGCGGCCGTCGGCCGCCAGGATCCCTCGATAGATCTCATCGACCTCGATGGGCGGCCCGACGAGGCCGGAAAGACGGAAGCAGGCGCCGTGCTCGATGGTCTCGGGTGCCCGGAGGAAGGCGCGGTCCTCGCCTCGCCGGTAGATCCGCACGCGCCGGCGGTCCTGGTCGAGGATGACATAGGATTCGAGCGCATCAAGCGATTCAAAGTCTTCTCGCTTGTCTCCTTCATCATCACCTGCGCTGCTCGGGGAGAGTACCTCGATGACGATGAGCGGGTTCGTGCTCGCCTGTCCGTCGTGGGGCGGATGCTCAGGCCGCCCGCAGATGACGGACCCGTCGGCGTAGCGACTTCGAACGCGAGCGGCGATCCAGAAGCGCTGATCCGGCGAGTAGTACCGGCACGACTCGGGCAGGCGGAGCCCGATCACCATCGCCATGCGCCCGGCGAGGGCGTTGTGCTCGTCCGAGCCTCCGGCCATCGCGACGATGACGCCGTCGAGGAGCTCATGGCGACGCGCGCTGCTGCGCTCGACGGCGAGGTACTCCGCGTAGGTAGCGGCGCGGGGGAGTCGGAGCACGGCCTTCATCGCTGCCCGAGCGTAGCATCCGTTCCCGTGCGCGGACGACCGGTTCGTACCCCCTGGACCCTCGAAGGCCGAGCTCAATCGATCCAGACCTCCGGCGGGGCCACGGCGCGCAGGTCGACCTCTTCTCCCAGGGCCCGCATGGCCGCGAGCCAGAAGAAGTGGGGCAGCGGGCGGTGGTCCAGCCCGCTTCCGCCTCGAGCCGAGCGAGCACGGCCTCGAAATTCTCTGACCGCCCGCGGACGGGATGAATTTGATCGGAGGTCACCGAGGACAGGGTCTCCGTCGAGGCTCACCCGGTGCTGGGGGCGTAGAGAGCGGCGGCCGTGGCCCCTACGAGCACCGCGTCGTCCAAGATCGCCTGCAGGTGGCGTTCCGCAGACAGCAGCGCTTCCCACCTCGCGTCGTTCATCGCTCGCCTCACCCCTGCCTACATCGTCGCCATCTTCGCGCCGAAGGAAAAAGGCTTGGGCGCGGGTTCTGGAGCTTGGCGTCCCCTCCGAAAGCTTCGTCGCCCCCTCCGGAAGCTTCGTCGTCCCCTCCGGAAGCTTCGTCGCCCCCTCCGGAAGCTCGAGCGCCTTTCGTCAAAGCTTCGTCCCCTGAAGCGGATGCACTCCGCCCCGCTCTGGGCGCTCGGTCGCCGGTCCGAGAGGCCTCGAAATCCGCGCGCCCAAGCTCCAAAACGGCGCGCCAAGCTTCCGGAGCCGGGGACGAAGCTACCCGAGCCGGGGACGAAGCTTGCGGAGCGGGGGACGAAGCTTGTGGAGCGGGGGACGAAGCTTGTGGAGCGGGGGACGAAGCTTGTGGAGCGGGGGACGAAGCTTGTGGAGCCGGAGACGAAGCCTCCGGAGCCGGGGACGAAGCTCGAACCCCCCAGGACGAGGCTCCGCGGGTCGGCGCTCGCGGCTACGGCTCGGCCTTTGGCGCCGTCATGGCCGCGTCCCACTCCGCCTCGGCCCGCGCCGGATCACGTCTTTCCCCCGCGCAGGCCGAGAACCGACCAAGATTGCATTCGCTCCCGGTAGGTTCGAATGTCCTCAGCGGACGGGCTCAGCGTAGCTGTTCGGCGAGCCGCTCGAGCAGGGGCACGAAGCCGGTCGCCGCCTCGTCGAGCAGCCAGAACCGCTCGACCCAGTTCTTTTCGAGAAAGGAGGCGAGCGAAAACAGGAGCACGTCGGACAAACCGAGCTCGACGGCGCGCTCGAAGGCCGGGTCGAGCGCCGACTGAAGGGCAACAAAGTTGAGCGCGAGGCGGCCGGCGGCGTTCACCGCCAACCGTCCGTCTTGGGCGCCGGCCTGGGGACGGCTCTTGTAGCGCCCGGCGAGCTGGTCCCGCGCGAGCCGGGAGAGAACCGCGGCCGCCTCGGCGCCCGAGGCAGAAAGCGCGGCTTCGCGATTCAGCTCCTCGGCCAGAGCCGTTTCTCCCTCCTCGGTGCCGAGGCGGAAAAACGCGGCGGTCGCCGCCTCGATGTAATAGGGCAGGTCGGCCAGGGTGAGATCGAGCTTCGTCGGGCGGTCGGGAAAGAAGCTCGAGGACGGCAACTCGAGATCAGGGACGGTGAGGCACAGCTTCGCTTCGATCACGTCGGCGAGCACTTCGGCCACGAGCCCGCCGAGCGCGAGGTGCAGACGGGGCGCGACGCAAGCGTCGAGGTAGCGGCCGAACCGGGCCTCAGCTCCTGCGGGATCCGTGGTCGCCAAGACGGCCAGATCGAGCAGCGAGTCTTCGCCGAACCGCTGCCCGAGCGGAGGCAGCCGCTCGAAGTCTGCGGCCGCCCGGTAGGCCTCGTCGAAATGAAACAGCGCCGCTTGCCAGCCATGCCCCCACGCGTCGTGAACGAGGTATTGCTCGAGGTGGGCGGCGGGCAGCGTCGCTACCTGGGTGGTGAGGAGCTCCGCGACGCGGCCGGTCGAAAGACCTGTCCGTTCGGATAGTTCTTCGAGCAGCGCCGGATCGGCGTCTTCGCCCCGAAAGCAGCCAAACATCGGGAAGTGGGCGAAGTAGCGCTGCTGAAATCGGGAGAGCTGGCCGAGAAAGCGGCTGATCTCGGCCTCTCGACCGGCGAGCGGCGCCGCCGGCTCGAGCAAGCGATCCCCCTCGAACGGCACCACGAAGACCAGCGCGGTGGCCGTGGGCAGGACGAATGCTTCCCCGGCTCGAAGTGGACTGTCTGGATACAGGCGACCAAACAGGCGGGCCGCGTCTTCGGCGTCGTGGACCGGGTGGGCGGCGTAAAGGGCGGCGCACACCGACCGCCGGACCTCGAGCGTCGCCTCGGCGTCGGCGACCCGGGCCGCCACCGCGAAGAGCGGCGCCGCCATCCGGTCGAGCGCGGCCCGGACCCGGGGTGCGTCTTCGGGTTCGAGGTCCGGTCGAAACCGGTAGAGCGTCTTCGTCTCGGCCCGAGCGGTCCCTCCGAACGAAAGAGGGGCTCCCTCCACCGTGCGCGAGAGCTGGGTGGCCCGCAGCGCCCCGGCCGCGAACGCGGGCAGAAGCTCGGTTTCGGTGACCGGATCGGTGCCGGCGGCGAGCCGTCGGCCGTCGTCGAGCAGGCGCTCCATGTCCGCCCGCAGCGCCTCGAGGTCGGCCGGTCCTGCCCGGGCCCGCAGGACGTCGATCTGAAACCGGGCGAGGCCCTCCACCAGCGGCAAGAACGCGAGCGGTAGGTCGTCGTGCAGGTGCGGGGCGAGCAGCCTGGTCATGGCGGGCTCTGTCGGCCTTGGCGGCGGGACCGGAGGGTGCCACGACCGGCGTCCGGAAAACCCCCCAAAATGTCGGAGTCAGCCGAGCGGCAGCGGAAAGGCGGGGCAGGGGCCCTCGGGGGCCCGCTCGAGGTGGCGAAAGGACACGTGGAATCCGCACGGCAGCGGATGCTCGTTGTAGGCCACGATCTGGTGGTTCGGGAGCTCGAAGGGCGTCACCGGCGTGGCGGAGAAGGTCATGACGTCGAGCGAGCGGGGCTCGAACACCGCCCGGACCCGGTCCACCCACGGACCTGGGTCGTCGCCGAAGTCGAGGTTGGTCTCGAAGCTCACGTACGAGGCGATGTCCTCAGGGGTGACGTGAACGGTGAGGTAGTCCGAACCGCGGATCGCGTTGAGGGAGTAGCCGGCCGGGGCAAAGAAGTGCTCGTCCACTTCGAACCCGGCGAACAGGGACCGAAACGCCTGCTCCTTGGGGGCGCCGGCCCGGTCCGGTCCGAACAGGCGGGAGGCTTCGGGGTGGATCCCGTGCATGAGGATCTCGAGCGTTCGCTCCCGGCGGTCGGGGGTGAACGGCGCGGTGCTGGTGAGGAGGAGGATGCGGTGGCTGTCCGGGGTGCCGAACCGCCACGCCGACGCGGGCAGGCGAGCGGCGATGCGGGCGGCGTCGTCGAGAAAGCCGGTGCGCTGGTACTCGGGGAAATGCTCGTTCTTGCGCTCGAACACGAGGTACTCGGCCTGCTCGCCGAACGCGTCGAGCATGGCCTCGGTTGCGGTCACGAGCGTGGTGCGGCCGCAGGTGATCATCAAGACTCGGCGCGCGAACACGAAGAGGCTCGATTCGGACAGCAGGTACGCGGTCACGTGGTCGTTTTGGATCTCGGACAGGATGACCGCGCCGGCCTCCGCCACGCGCGCCTCCCAGAACCGGCGCTCGAGCAGGCGGAGGTCCGGTCCCTCCGCCCGCAACCCGATCTCGACCTTCTTCTCCGGGCCCTCGAAAAACACTGCGGGCGGGTAGCACCGTGGTCGGTCCTCCGTCGACCGGGATCAACCGAGCACGGTGACGAGGAGCTGGGCGAACGCGCCCATCATGATGAGCGCGACCGGGTAGGCGGCGGCGTAGCTGCTCACCGCCGCCTCCGCGTCGAACCGGCTGGTGAGCGCGCCGATGCCGGGGGTGCTGGTCATGCCCCCGCAGAGGCCGCCGAGCGCGGGCAACAGCCCGAGCCTCATCCACCGCCTGCCGACCACGAACCCGCCGCAGAGCGAGCTGGCGGTGATGGCGGCGCCCATCAATAGAAGCCCTAGACCTTGCTCCTCGAGCGTGGCGGCGAGCCCTTTGCCCGCGCTCGTCCCCGCTTCGGCGAGAAACAGGGCGAGGCCGAGCTCGGTCATCAAGAGGCGAGCGGCGCGGGGCACGTAGCCGGTGATGCTTCCGATTCGCCCGAAATGGCCAAGGGCGAGGCCAGCGATCAGCGGCCCGCCGGCGAGGCCGAGCGAAAACTGCCCCCCTCCGGGCAGCAGCACCGGGGTCAACCCGAGCAGCAGGCCGAAGAGCAGACCGATCGCGAAGGAGGCGAGGTCGGTCTCGTACAGGGCCCGAGCCCGGTGCCCCGCCATCGCCATGAACCGCTCGATGGCGGCCGGGGCCCCCACCGCGAACACTTGATCGCCAGGGCGGAGCTGCAGGTCGCCGCTCGGGACGAAGGTGACGTCGTGGCGCTGCACCCGGGACAGGGTGATTCCGTATTCGGCGGGGAGGTTCAGGTCCCGCAGGGCTTTTCCGAACAGCGCAGGGGCGGTGATGACGACCTGGGCCCGCTCCCGCTCGGTGTCGAGCGAGATGGTGGCGTCGCTCCGTTCGCCGAGCAGGGTGACGGCGAGCTCGGCGTCGTCGGCGTCGGCCACGACGAGCAGCATGTCGCCCTCCGCGAGCCGATAGTCCCGGGGAAGGGGGACGAGCCGCCCATCCTTCAGCCACCGGGTCACTTGGCAGTTCACCGGGTCGAGCGCCCGGAGCTCCGACAGCTGCCGCCCGAGCACGGCCGGGTTTCGAACCGCGACCATGATCTGCTCGATCGGGGGCCGCCGCCCGACCGGCGCCTCCGGCTCGGCCCGGACGAAGCGGGGCACGATCTGCACGAAGGCCACGACCCCGATGACCCCGAGCGGGTAGGCGATGCCGTAGGCGACGGTGACGAGGTTCGGGTCGCCCCCGGCGCTCGCGACCGCCTGGCTGGCCGAGGCGAGCCCGGGGGTGCTGGTCAGCGCGCCGGCGAGCAAGCCGGCCGCGACGGGGGCGGGCACTTCGAACGCAAAGGCGAGCGCGACCGCCACCGCCGCTCCCACACCGACGATCACCACCGAGAGCTGGGCGAGCGCCCGGCCAGAGGACACGAACGCGCGAAAGAACCCGGGGCCGGCCTCGAGGCCCACCGCGTAGATGAACAGGACGAGCCCGAACGACCCGAGGCCCGAAGGCAGGCTCAGCCCGAAGTGCCCGAACCCGAGCGCGACGAAGACGACCGCGCTCGTCCCGAGCGAAATCCCGGCCACGCGGATTTGGCCGAGCCGAGCGGACAAGGCGATGAGCAGAAAGAGGCCCACCAGGGGCTGCTCCTGGAGGAACCCGTACACCCCCGACCCGCCGGCATCCCCGTCCACATCCAGAGGCTAGCACGCCCCAGCTCCACCACCCTCTGCGAATGCTGCACCGCATCACCCAGCGGGGCGGTGCCCGCCGATGGCCTCGAGGGCGCCGGTGGTCGGATCCCGGGGTAAGGTTCGGGCTCGTGGTCCCGTAGTCAGGTCGATGCGGACCAACGCAAGGCGTCGAACGACCCTGAGCCTCATCCTTCTTGGCCTAACCCTTGGGTGCGGGGGCGAGCTCGAAACGAGCACCGACGATCATCCTCTCTCGGAGCGAGACTACAACTGGTGGCTCAGCAGCCGATACCACTTGAACCCCGACCGGACCTTCTCGAGCTGGCCCGTCGCCCAGCTCGTCTTCAACAACAACGGCCTGCAGCGGTGCACCGGGTTCATGATCGGGCCCCGGATCCTCGCCACTTCGGCCAGTTGCGCGCCGGTCGCTCAGGTCTTCGCGGTGTTCAGCGCGCGGCTCGAGACTCGAGGCCCACTGGACGCCGCAAGTGTGGGAGACGTCGCCTTCGAGGCTCGCGCCCCTTGCCGGGAGCTCATGACCCACCACTTGATTCCCCGCGACCCGAACACCCGATTCAGTGGCCATGACCGCCGCCACAACTCTGACATGAAGCTCTTCTACTGCCAGGACCTCGAGCACCGAGGAGCGCCCCCCGGGCTCGTCTTCGGCTACCTGGATTTCGACCTTCGAGAGCTTCGCTTCCGAGAGACCTCCTTCCAAATTGCCGACGCCAATTGGTTCAGTCATGGGTTTGAGATGCTCGATGGGCACCCAGACTCTCCACTGGGTGCCTCCCACATGTTCAGCCTTATGCTCAATGATGCGTTCCGTTCTTACACCTACCTCTCCTTTCCCTGGGCCCAAGGAGGCCGGCCGCAACAGTCCATCGAGCTTGGCGGGTTCCGCCCCGGATCCGATCGGTGGAGGTTAGGTTTCAATAGCTGGACCTTCGCGGGCGCGCCGTTCTTCGATGGCGTTGGTAGAGTCAAGAGCTTCTGGGCCCGGAGGCTGCACGAGCCAAACTCGATCAGTGACAGTTCTGCCACAATACGGGACCAGGATCGCGCCACGGTATACCACTACCAAACTGCTTTCGAACTTCTCACGAGCGGTCAGCTCACGCCGTCGGGTCGTCAGACCGACGCCGATACCCTTTACACGCTGATCGGTGGCTTCGTCGCCACCGACTTCGGCCTCAACATCGCCGACTACACCCGCGAACTCGACCGCCGGAGCCTTCACGACCCCACGTCCCCAAACCAGGTCTTCGACCTGCAGGAGGCCATCGAGGAGCGGGGGCTCGAGACCCGGCGCCCGAGCTTCGTCTTCGACATGGGCAGCCGTCGGCAAGCGGCGCAGTGGCGCCTGCAGCAGCCCAGCGCATCGAATCCCGGCGATGTCGTGCGTTTCGACTTCAACGACGCGCTGATGAACCACAGTGTGGGGCCGGTCCGCGGTTTGCTGCGCCAGGACTCTCCCGCGAACATCGACCAGACCAACCCCAGCGCGATCCCGATCATCGCCACTCGCGAAAACCTCGACCTGGACCCGACCAAGACCTACCGGGTGGCAGTCGAAGCGGAGTACCTCTCGATGGGCTACTGGGGTGCGACCGAAATCGAGGTGGACCTCGGGGCCGAGCCGGTTCGCTTCTCTTTCCAGCGGACGACGGTGCAGAGCGCGCTCCTCCAGCCCGGATCCCCCGCTCGGATCCGGCTCAAGGCCTGGGGCGACGCCATCCGCATTCGCTCGGTCGCGCTCTTCGAGCAGAACGCCGTGTTCGGCTTCGACACCCAAGAGGAGCGGCTGCTCTGGCGAGACAACCAGGGGCGGCACGCGGTGTTCCTACCCAAAGTCTCGGCGCAGCCGGACTGGGCGCTCGACATCCGGCCGAAAACGAGCGCGTACACCGATGGCCTCGGTCTCCTTTCGAACCATCCGTACCGGCTCTGCTTCGATGCTGCGCTGCCCAGCGGGGTGCAGGCCGAGCTGCGGATCGAGGACCCCATCGCGAGCGTGGTGCTCTCCTCGCTCCCGGTCCTCTCGAGCGGCCGCCACTGCCATGAATTCACCTCGGGGCCTACGAACCGCGTGCACTTCGCGGCGGACGGCGGCGGCGAGCTTGGGGCCCAGGTGGACCGGCTCGTGCTCCAAGACATTCTGGGTCG